>JBBIUA010000038.1:0-2116 GCA_037440445.1 Ignavibacteria bacterium | reverse complement strand
TGCACGAAGTAAAAGATTTAATTCGTATTGAGCAAGAAAATATTCGTTTATTGGAGTCATATAAAACTATAGCCACTCAGAAATTTAAAAACGGAGCTGGAACAATGGTGGATGTGCTTCGTGTGGATATTATGCTGAAAGATGCACAAACAAATCTCAATATTTTGAGAGACAGAGAAAAACCTTTGTTGACTTCTTTCAATAAGCTTTTAAATCGCTCTGAAACTGAATTAGTGCAGATTAGTGATACTTTAAGAATGGAACTACTCCCCGATAATTATAGAAAAGACTCGCTGATTTCAAACAATCCAAAAATAAAAGCACTTGATTTAAAATTTAAGGCAAGCCAGGAAGCAGAAATTGTTGCACAAAAATTGGGTTTGCCCAAATTTGGTATTGGTTTGGATTATATATTAGTTGGTGAGCGCAGTGATGTTTCTATGCCTGATAATGGTAAAAATGTTCTTATGCCAATGGTAAGCATAAGCATTCCAATCTTTCGGTCCAAATACAATGCATTGGCGCAAGAAGCCCAAATTCTAAAGGAAAGCTATCAACTTCAAAAGCAAGAACTAACAAATAATCTTATTTCCGAATATGAAATGACTTGGTTTGAGATTCAACAACTCTTGCAACAAATAACGCTTTATCAGGAGCAAATACATATCTCGGAGCAATCGTTAAACCTGTTATTCGCTTACTATGAAAATTCTGGGAAAGATTTCGTAGAAGTTCTGCGCATGGAACAAGAGTTGTTGAAATACCAAAAAATGAAAGCAACTGCCCTGGTTCAGTACCATATCGCTGTTGCAAAAATTAATTACCTAACATCAAAATTGTATTAAAATAGGAGGTTAAAATGAAAATTAAAGATAAAAAAACAATAATTATTGCAACAGGAACACTTTTTATTGGATTGTTGACCGGATGGTTGTTTTTTGGATTGAATAATAATAATTCTAACCTGGTCAATGAACATCTGAAAACAGAACTAAACGAAGTCACAATCTGGACTTGCTCCATGCACCCGCAAATTCGTCAAAACAATCCTGGAAAATGCCCTATTTGCGGCATGGACTTAATTCCGTTGAAAGAAAACCAAAATGCAATTTTAGACCCTAAGGCAATTAGGATGTCGCCTATTGCTATGGAACTAGCAAAAGTGCATACTGCAGTTGTTGGGAAAATGAATCCTGTAAAACAAATTTACCTTTATGGAAAAGTACAAGCCGACGAACGTTTGATTTATTCGCAATCTTCGCATATTCCTGGAAGAATAGAAAGATTGTTAGTAAATTTCACTGGCGAATTTGTGAATAAAGGGCAAATCATTGCATACATCTACTCGCCAGAGTTGGTTACTGCTCAGGAAGAGTTATTTGAGGCACAGAAAATAGCCGAAAAGCAACCTCAACTATTCTTAGCCGCAAAAGAAAAGTTAAAAAACTGGAAACTTTCGGATGAGCAAATTGAAGAAATACTAAAGTCGGGAATGACAAAGAATGAATTCCCTGTAACAGCGGATGTCTCAGGATATGTAATCTCCAAAAAAATTAATTTGGGGGACTATGTACGCAAAGGTGAAACTCTTTATGAAATCGCTGACCTTTCCAAAGTTTGGGTGTTGTTTGATGTTTATGAATCGGATTTAAATTGGATAAAACAAGGTGATCAAGTGGAATTTACAGTTTCCTCTTTGCCAGGCGAATCGTTTATTGGTACTATTACATTTATTGACCCTGTAATTGATCCTAAGACAAGAGTAGCAAAAGCAAGAGTGGAGTATACCAACTCAAACTACAAACTGAAACCCGAAATGTTTGCATCGGGATTGGTGTATGCAAAATTACCTAACAAACCAAAGGCAATTGTAATCCCTAAAACTGCAGTAATGTGGACAGGTAAACGCTCGGTTGTGTATCTAAAGATACATTCGGAACAAGGTGTTTATTTCACCATGCGTGAAATCACATTGGGTCCTGCTTTAGGAGATAGTTATGTTGTTGAAGAAGGTTTAATGGAAGGAGAAGAAATTGCTGTAAACGGCACTTTCAGCATTGATGCTGCTGCACAATTGGCAGGAAAACCCAGTATGATGAGCCCTGAGGGTGGTAAG
>JBBIUA010000037.1:0-2932 GCA_037440445.1 Ignavibacteria bacterium | reverse complement strand
CCAGAGAAGGGAACCGACGAAGTTACGAAGTTTGGTTCTATAGTGAATTACAAGGTGGCGCATACTTTTACTTTGTTGATTTGTTAGGCAATGGAAATTACTTTCTTGTTCATTCTACAGCAATGAATGAAATAACCAATGAAAATTGGTATACAGATTTTGTTACTGGAACTAACACAGAAAGAATCCAAAAAATGTTATTAATCAGATGATCCGGAAGATTCGATTCTGGATAGAAACATTTATTGTTTTGTTTATAGGTTGGATTTCAAGTTTTCTAAACCCTTATAAAAGAGTCTCATTAGGAAAAGTTCTCGGAAGAACTTTACATTTTTTTTAAAAAAAACGTCGTAGAATTGCCATTCAAAACCTTACCTTTGCTTTTCCCGAAAAATCTCCAGAGTGGGTGAATGAAACAGTTCGCAAGACATTTGAAAATATGGGAATAGTATTTGCTGAATTCCTTGCTTTAAAATGGTTGGATGAAAAAAAAATTAAAGATTATGTTCGTTTCGAGAATATTGATTTAATTCTCGAGAAATTCAAGCAAGGCAATGGTGTGATACTTCTTTCTGGTCATTATGGGAATTGGGAGTTCCTTGCTTATTCTGTATATGTTTATTTAAATTTACCAGTTCTCATTGTTGTAAAGCCTTTGTCGAATTATGTGTTGGATAAAGTAATTAATAGTAATCGAACTCAGTTAGGGAACAAAGTTGTGTCGATGTATGAGGCAGCATTTAAAGTTGTTAAAACTCTGAGAAGTGGTGGTATTGTTGCCTTGCTTGCCGACCAAAGTGCTACTAAAGACCGCGATATATATGTCGACTTTTTTGGAAGAAAAGCAGCGACATTCGATTCCCCTGCATATTTTGCATTAAAATACAATGTTCCTATTATTGTTGGTTTTGCTCGTAGAGAAAATTATTATTATAATGTCAAACTGGTTGAAATTGACCATAGCGATTTAGATTTTAACAAGGAAGGAATATTTGAACTTACTCGAAGGTATGTTAAACTTCTTGAAGATGTTATTCGGGAACAACCAGAACTTTGGCTTTGGACTCATAGACGGTGGAAGCATTTACCTGTCTGAGATATCATTTATCTTTTCAATCTTTTTTAAAAATATTGTCGATATTCAAAAATTCTTAATTTTGTTTTTTTTAATTAGATGCAACATGGGTAAAACAGCATTAGAAAGGTTTTTAGAATATGTAAAAATCAATACTCAATCAAATGAATCATCGGATACTACACCAAGTTCACCAAATCAATTTGAATTGGCTAATCTTCTTGTCAGTGAACTTAAGGAAATGGGCATCGATGATGCTGAAGTTGATGAACATTGTTATGTTATGGCAACAATTCCATCTAACATTCCCATTGAACATCCATCTTATGGAAAAGTACCCAATATTGGATTTCTTGCCCACCTTGATACTTCTCCCGAAGTAACTGCTGAAAATGTTAATCCACAAATTATTGAAAACTATGATGGTTCAGACATTATTTTGCCAAAAGACCCAAACATTGTAATACGTGTCAGCGAAAATCCAAATTTGAAAAAATGTATTGGGCACACAATTGTTACAACCGATGGTACAACTTTACTTGGGGCGGACAATAAAGCTGGAATTGCCGCTATTATGACCTTGGCGCAAACATTGATGGAAAACCCAAACATACTCCACGGTACAATAAGGATATGTTTCACACCCGACGAAGAAATTGGTAATGGAACTAAGTTCCTCGACATTAACAAGTTTAATGTTAAATATGCTTATACTGTCGATGGCGACTTGCCTGGTGAATTAAACAAAGAAACTTTTAGTGCCGACCAAGCAACTATTACTATTTTGGGCAGAGATATTCATCCCGGAACTGCTAAAGGGATAATGGTTAATTCTATTCGGATTGTTGGAGAAATTATCACTCGATTACCTAAACATATGGCTCCAGAGACTACCGAAGACTATGAACCATATATTCATCCTTATGTATTAGAAGGTGGGGTAGGTAAAACTACTTTGAAATTACTTCTCCGAGATTTTCGAACCTCTGGTTTAGAAGAACAAAAAGTTCTTTTGCAACAAATTATTGACGAGGTTAAGCAGTTGTTTCCGAAGTCAGAGATAAGTTTGGAGACGAAGTATCAATATAGGAATATGATTGAAGGTTTAGAAAAACATCCTGTCGTGTTGGAGAATCTTTGGAAAGCAGCTATCCGTAGTGGTGTCGAACCTTATTGGAAACCAATCCGAGGCGGAACCGATGGGGCTAGACTAACCGAGATGGGATTGCCAACTCCAAACATTTTTACTGGTGGGAACAATTTTCATAGTAAGACCGAATGGTTATCTGTTAATTTTTTGAATCAAACTGTTGAAACTCTTATCAATTTAGTTCAAATCTGGGTAGAAAATTATTAAACTAAAAAAGGAGATTTTATGGCTGGGGAACAAATTCCTCAAAACAATTCTATTCATTTACCAGAAAATGCACACCGAGAACTTCGCCCTGGTGAGGTGTATCGTCCAATCTTGCAGCCTGAATACAAATTTCCCGAAGCCACTTCATATTCAGTTTTTTTAGGGTTATTGATGGCAATAGTTTTTTCGGCTGCAGCTGCATATTCCGGTCTTAAAATTGGGCAAGTAATGGAAGCAGCAATACCGATTTCAATAATTGCTGTTGGTATTTCCGCTGCTGCAAGGAAAAGAAAGGCTCTTGGTCAAAATGTTATTATTCAGTCTATTGGTGCTTCCTCGGGGGTTATTGTAGCAGGTGCTGTATTTACAATACCTGCTTTATATATTTTAAAACTTAATGCAACGTTTTTCCAGATATTTTTTGCTTCGATGCTTGGTGGTTTCTTGGGTATTCTGTTTTTAATTACTTTCCGAAAGTTTTTTGTAAAAGAAATGCACGG
>JBBIUA010000036.1:1086-5170 GCA_037440445.1 Ignavibacteria bacterium | reverse complement strand
CCCAGAACGAGCACGTAATATTCCATTTGTTAATGTTAAATTATTGTTTACAATTATTCCATTTCCAGACGTTCCAACCCCAAATGCATCAACATTGTTTGAATTATTAATAATCAAATTGTAGAAACTTTCGTTACCCGAGCTTTTATTTATATATTGTGTATTTGACCCATTAAGAGACACTGTCGAACTACCATAATCAAAAGTTCCTCCAGAATTAATCCAATCTCCATAAAGTGACATATAGTTTGTAGTCATCTTGAAGGTTGCACCATTACCAATCCTGAAATTTCCTTGAATTTTAATGTTGTCCAAGGCTTGATAGGTTCCTGTGCCAGCAATTAAGACATTATTAAAAGGATTATCTGAAGTATCCCTAACGGTGATGGTTTTAGTAGTCAAAGAATTTGTATTTCTAAAGATTACTGTTCCGCTACCAGGCAGGAAAATCGAACCATTTGCATTAACCCAGTTGCCTTGAACCTCCAAATTAAAGTTATTGGCAGAGAATGTAGCGCCGTTATCAATGGTCAAATTGCCAAGCACTTTGAAGGTGGGAGAACCATTGGAAGAAAGTTGTTTCGTTCCAACACTATCAATAATAAGATTGTAATATTCAAGGAAAACAACAGTATCGGAAGGGGAAGCGGGCTTTAGTGGAATTAGTTGAGTCCCACCATTTTTACAAAAACGAACTGTCGAGCCATTTGTGAAAAATCGATAAGTATTATTTGCAAAATTTAAACTCGAAATATCTAAACTATTGTAAATTCTAATTTCACCGGAACTTTCGAACAAAACATTGCCCGCACGCGAACTACCAGATATTTTCAAGTCATAATAACGATTAACTCCGGGGTTAGAACCAGAACTCGGAATTGTAACATTCCCTGTTCCATCGAAAGTTATTCGACCAGCCGAAAACGTAGGGGCAAGGTAATTGCTTGGAAAACTCTGCCGGATAATCAACTCGCCGCCACGCATTGTTAGCGTTCGACCAGAAGTTTGTCCATTGATACTAAACGAAGAAAGGTCAAGAATCCCATCATTGATTACTAGCGAATCTTTTATCTGAAAAGATTTACTAAGAGTAACAGATGAAGAGCCGGACTTATCTACAATTAAACTTCTAATAGTATTTGGCAAACCATCGCCAGTTGTTTGATTGCTGGTACCAGCAAATACATAAACAGCATCGGAGGAAAAGGCTCTAACATCGGTTATTATGCAACCTGTAGAATTTGGTACTGCAGAAACTCCATCGCTGTGTGTAATCGTTAATGTAGTGTTTTGCTCAAGTCGAAAAGTATCGCCTTGGGCAGTATAATTACCAGTAAAGGTAAGTTTTCCAGGCTGGCGTCCATCTGTTCCATCCTCAACAGAAATTAAGTTCAAAGGTGGAATATTACCTGTAACAGTCACTGTATTATTTTGAATTCTAACGCGATGTGTCCTTTTACTTGGGGCTTTATCCGCAGGAGAACCCCCAAAACCTCCAAAAGACCAAGTATTTGGGTCATTAAAATTGCCATTTGCCCTGCTGTAAAATACTAATTGAGTAGCTTCGGGTTCCCCTGCCACCCAATCGCCAGTAATTTCATCTATCAAAAGAGAGTAGAACAAGTTATTATTATAATCCACATAGTTATTTTGTCCTGGATTAACTCGCCAGTAACCAGAAGGGTCGTTGTAAGAAGGGTTGTACCAAAGAACTGCATATGAACTTTCTGTTCCTTGAACTTCGTCTGTATGGTAATAAAACCTTACTGATGCACCATCGTTATTAATAGATATATCGTTTTTTCCAATAACCCAATATTTTGTTAATGATTTCCCTGTTTGTTCAATTTCGGGGTGCTCTTGCGGTACAGGTTTTACCCAAATATACGGATTTGAACCAAATGTTGCGCCACCAATTTGAAGCGAGATAACCGCAGGTGTATAATGGCTTGGAGTACCAATTGGAAAGTGAAGAGAAAGCGGCAAAGTAGCAGAGGGTGATATTTCTCGAATAAGTCTCGCCCCAAGTAGTGGATCACCACCGCTTCCTGAATTAATAATAAATTTACTGGCGCTAAAAGTAATCACATCTTCGCTGGTTCCATTGTCGGAATAAATATGCCCATTTGAACCGATAGTCAAGTCATTACTGTTTAAATCAATTCGAGTGTTCGATAGCATTCGGAGATTTCCATTAACACGAGTTGGTTGTTCGATTTCAACATCTCCACCAGTTTTATTTATGGTTAAATGGTAGAATTTTGTCGTTTGTGTACCACCAATACTTTGTGTTTGAGAACCATTTAAAATTACTGCTCCAGTACCAGGGGTAAAGCCATCCGATGAACTACAATTATTATTCCAATCCCCAGCAAAGGTTATATTAAGGTTGTTTGCATTAAGACGCCCATTCCCAGACCCAGCAAAAGTAATGTCATTCAAAACAGTTAAATTATTCGAAACAAGACGAGCAATCGGGTCATTTGTTCCTACAATCTCAAAATCGTAAACAGGAACAGTGGTATTTATATCGAAAGTCTGTCCACTAATTGATGAATTAATTTTTAAAATTCCACCAGTAACATTGTAACTTGAAGCAAAAACAACATAATCGGCAACAGAGTTTATTGCAGTACGCTGAAGTTCAAGTGTGCCAGAACTCCAATTAACTGTGGAACCTGTTGCACTTATATCGAACATTCCAACGGAGGATGCTGTACTTTGGCTACCTGTGCCAACATTAATATTTCCACCTGAAAAGGTAAAATCAATCAAATTAGAACCATATGTTTGAGGAGATAATCTTGTCCAAATATTTAACTGTCCCCCTTCTACTGTTAAAGTAGACTTATTTGGTGATGAATTATCATAAATCAGAGAACTTTCCCCGGTGGAACCAACATTGATTGTCCCTTGTGTTAATTTCAAGTCGCCACGCAAGTATAAATTACCAGCAAGAGGTTGCCCTTGGATGGTTACATTGGGATTATCAAGCCACAAGCTAGCTTCCTTCTGAATATAACAATCTCCCGTCCCAGAAACAGGTTTAAAGAATGTATTCGAAAAAGAAAAACTTCCTTCAATTTTCAGAGTACCTGTATCGAGAGAAAGGAATCCATTTGGTGCATTGAAACTACTTTTGAAAGTAACCAAATTGTTTTTGCTGGCTTTTCTTAACAAAATTTCGTAGAAATTTTTTGTTCCAGTTCCATCAAGAATAGAATTTCCTGAGCCAATGAAAAATGTGTAAACTTTACCATTTGAGAGATTAAAGTCCAACGTACCATTTATCAGCAAATTGCTAGCAAATTTAACAGTATCCAAAGCGGATGGAAAAGAATTTATCACATCAAAAATGCCATTTGCTCCAATGGTAGCATCACCATAAACAATCAAACGAACAAAATTTGTGTTGCCAAGTCGAAAGATACCATTCTGAATCTGAAATTCATTTTGGACATTCGCATTGTTTTCCAAAAAAACGACTGCCGATATTAACCCTTTATTAATTGTTAAGTTATAAAATTCGGTAAGTGAGGTTCCCCCAATGATAGAGTTACCATTTCCAACGAAAATTACAAAACCATTTCCAGGGTTAAAAGTTCCACCATTATTTGTCCAATTCCCAGTAATATAAATTGTTCCTGAACCGTTTTGGGTTAAAGTACTTCCATTTGACAAATTCAAATCAGTATTTACTTGTAAAACAACATTGGAGGAAAGAAAAACATTTGAATTGGAGTTAAGATAGAACTGCGAATAAAGATTTATAGATGAAAGCAGGAACACTACCAAAACAGCCTTCATCAAGCTATTCATCGTTTGTTTCTTAATATTTAATCTATCTTTAAGCATAATTAGATTCTATTTTACTCGCATTATCCAAACAACGCTCATATTTTTTGGTCTTGTTTCATTGGAAGTCCGTGGAGTACCGTTCGTACCATCGCTGGTCGGGTTTTCTACGGAAATCGTAGCCGATGAAAGAATATAATTTGCATTATTTTGGTTGAAAACTCCATTATTATCAATCTGTAGATTACCATTTACTGCATCCGATGATAAATTGTGCTTATGCCCTTGA
>JBBIUA010000036.1:0-1057 GCA_037440445.1 Ignavibacteria bacterium | reverse complement strand
CCTCCGCGCAAGAACATACCAACTTTTTCGGAAAGTCCTGGTGAATTTGCTCCATTTGGGTCCCCATTCAAATTAGGAATAACTTGATTATGGTATGGACTTGCTGGATCATTTAAGGTTTGTCCATTACATTCAACCCAACCATAAGGCAAAGAAGGCGTGTTAGAGAAATCTTTGTGCCAAGCAATTATCGAACCAATAGGCGGAACAGGTTGGTAACTACTGGTAACAACCCACATCGAGCCATTACTAACTAATTCAACACTCTGCTTCTCATACAGTGTCATTGATGAAGAACCCTCGATAGAACCACTTATTGTAACAATTCCTGTATTTATATTCTTTATGACATAAATTCTACCAGTAGAAACACTTGCCGAAGGCAAAGTAATAGTAATCGAAGAAGTAGAATTTGCAAGAATAGTGTGATGTGTACCATCCAATGTTAGGTTGGATGTAACAATTGTAACTTTATTCTCAATGGAACCATTTACAGAAAGAGTTGAACTTGGAGATGTCGTTCCAATCCCAACATTACCATTTTCATTTAAAATTGTTATCCTTGCTTGTTCTGTTGACGGCATTCCATTTGTGGTGCTAATGAATTGAAAACCACCATTTGTACCAAGCGAGTGATTATAAGTCAATCTGAAATCATAATCATCATTTTCGCTATTCTTAAAATCAATGTATCCATTAACTTGTGAATTTGGAGCAGAATTTCCTCGATATAATTCAATACCACCATCAGCAGTTACTCGAGCACTTCTTTGATTATCGGTGTAGTCAACCCTTATGGCTCCATCTCGAATATGCAAATGATCAGAGGGATTTTGAATACCAATCCCAATATTACCTGTACCTCTTTGGATAAGGAAAGGAATTGTGCTTTCGCCAGCATCTTGAATGTAGAAATCGAAATCGTTTGCGGTTAAACCAAATAAAGTTCCATAAACATTTGCATCTTCCCCCATGCCAAAAAGACCAATTTGAGGATTAGTTGCACTATAAATATGTAATGTGTAGTCGGGTTCATTAGTACCAATACCAACGCGGC
>JBBIUA010000035.1:0-4721 GCA_037440445.1 Ignavibacteria bacterium | reverse complement strand
GTATTAGCACCTGCAATGTTTATTCAAGAATGGAAAGGCGCGAAAAATAAAACCAGTAAGGATTTCACTCTTAACAATGAAAGACACAAAGCAACTGGAGCAAAAATATTCTTCAACAGAATCATTAAACCAACAACGCTTCACGGATGGAAATTTATTCGACCTTCGAACGATCCATCGCTCGACGAATTCTATCTTGATAATGACAATACGCTTGTAGCGGACAAAATTGAAATGACTTTCTTCTACAAATATAAAATAGGCTTTCTGGAAATACTTTGCAAACATAGAACTCCGGAGAAAACAAAATATTATAAGTGGGAACTAACTCGTATCAAAGATTAATATGCTATTGGATAAAATTGTGATTGTATGAGATAATATAGGCATCGGTGGGGAAACTCGCTCGGTCCCCGTTGTTTTAGTGAAAAAAATGAAGTTAGAAATTTCAGTTGTTCAATTTGCAAATAATAAATTATTTTAACTTTTTTAGGTAAATATGGTTCGCTTAATTTTGGCATTATTGTTCATTTCAACTTTCGCATTCTCCCAAACTATTGTTTTGGAAAGAGAATACGGAACTTGGGGAACCTGCTGTACTTTCTCTAATACCAACAATAATTGATTCGGACACTAACATTGTGATTTTGTTCGACTAATATCTTACAACCACTTGCTTTTGCCCATCTTTTTTTAAATATGATAGAAATGGAACTTTATTAAATTATTACAAGTATGAAACAGAAAATTATATGCTCTATCCCACTGTTCTTGAAGAAACTAATTCTAGTTACCGAATTTTTTGCGGTTGGGGAAGACCTAATGCTAAATCAAAAGCAAGCTTTGTCCCAGCGGTTCTAAACATTGACAAGGAGGGAAACTTAATGGAACTAAACATTCCTTATGATATAACAAAAAGTAACGAAAAAGAAATATCTTCCTTTCTAATTCAGAGTTTTTCGGCCCTTTGGGCTTCCTTGCCCATAAACAATAAATTTTATCATCCGTTTGTATACAACTTTGTTAAAGTGGATGAAAATAAAGCGGAAACACGTCTTCATCTAATTATTACCTACTTCGACACTCTTGGTAAAGTTGTTTGGAGAAAAGGCTACGATACAATTGCCAATTTTGGTGACAACCTTTTGCTTTTTGATTCCAGAATTACAAAGGATGGGAATATCCTTTTGCTTTTGCGTAAAGATCTTGACAAAGAACAAATTTCTATACTCCAAATATTAGAAGTAGACACAAGCGGAAATATCATAAAAAAAATTGAGTGCCCTCTTGAAATTATTGAACAAAAAGCCTATAACTTTTCAGGGAAAGGAATAATTAAAACCGAAAATGATAGTTACATTGTTTTAGCCGAATTATTTTTCGATGATTATTCATTACGCTATTTTCTAAAAATTAATCAAAAAGGAGAGGTAATAAACAAATTTCCAATTCCAAATAAGAATTTAAGAATAAGAGTTGAGTTTTTTGAACGAGCTCCCAACGGTTTCCTCTATGCATTTGGAACAACCCTAATTGATGCATCTGAAAATCCAATAGGTTCGTTTGGCTATAAAGATAGGGTCTATATTTGTAGAATTGATGAGGATTTCCGCAATTTCGAAGATTTTGAATTTTACGAACACATCGAACAAAATACAACAAGTTTTATCCATTTACATTTTTTGAATGAAAATGAATTTATCGGAGTTGGCTATAAAGATAGGTTCAAATTATATGTGGCTCGAATATTATGGGAAACACCCAGTTCTGTCAATTATTCCAACACAAACTCCCCTATTTTTTTCAAGCTCGAAAACAATCGTTTGATCTTAGTTTCAGACAATTTGAAGGGCAAACCTGTTCAAGTATATTCAGTCCTTGGAACTAAATTGATAGACATAGAATACAAAGAACCAATTGATATAAGTGGTTTTGCTTCTGGATTATATTTTATTAAAATTGGAAAACGTTTTATTGATAAATTTTTTAAGAACTAACAAATAAAATTTTTCTTTTAAAAAATTCTTAAATTAGTAAATCAAAAAAGGAATAAAAACGATGAGAGGGAAAATCAAATCATTCATTCCTTTTTCTCATTCCAATATTATTGAAAATCAATTCAAAAAAATTGGAATTTGGTTAGTTAAAATTCTTTTAGTTTGTTTTGTGGAATTAGGTGCTTCCATTAATATCGAAGCACAAAGCATTATTTGGCTGGGAACTCTGGGCGGCAACGAAAGCCAAGCATTGGATATTTCCAGCGATGGCTCTGTGGTTGTAGGCTGGGCAAAAGATTCCACAAATAAAAGGCGAGCATTTCGGTGGACTTCCACCAACGGTATGGAAGACCTCGGAACACTTGGAGGACCAGAAAGCATTGCTTATGGTGTATCTTCCGATGGTTCTGTGATAGTCGGAACAGCCCACTCCCCTATGAATGAATTTCGAGCATTTCGTTGGATACAAGGTTTTGGTATGAAAAGATTGCAGATTTTGCACACGAATACGAAGAAACTATTGCAAAAGCAGTTTCGGGAGATGGTTCAGTTGTAGTTGGCTCTTTGCATTTGGGAAAAATCTCAAATGCCTTTATTTGGAGCCAAGATAGCGGCTTAACAAAACTAGGAACCTTTGGAGGCAAATCAAGTGTTGCAAACGATATTTCAAAAGATGGCAAAGTCGTGGTTGGCTTTGCCCAAGATAGTAAAGCAATTAACAGGGCCTTTATTTGGGATAGAAGATATGGCTTTCGAAAATTAATAGGAACCGAAGATTGGAGCATTGCATATGGCGTTTCTGGAACAGAATATTTCACTTTTGTCGTTGGAGAAATGGTTGCATCCACAAAATATCCCCGTGCTTTTCGATGTTTTCCAAATGATATTTTTGAAATTATAGGTAGCCTTGGTGAAAAATCCAGTGTCGCATATGCTGTGTCTGAACCCGGCTACACAGTTGTTGGTTCATCAGAAATAGACGACAACACAAAACATGCTTTTCGATGGGAAGATAATAGTGGAATAATGGAAGATTTAAATAATATGTACAAGGACTTACTTCCTAATGGCTCTTACCTTGCCGAGGCATTTTCAATAACCCCAGATGCTCGGTATATTGCTGGATACGGCTTTAATGCCTTAACTGGAAGATTCGAGGGTTTTCTTTTGGACACCAAAACAACAGCACAAGTGGAAGGGAACCAAAACCAGAATACATCATTCCAAGTTTATCCTAATCCTATCATTTCGAATGCAATTTTAATTTTATCTCTGTTAAAACCTACCTTGGTACGAATCGAACTTATTTCGCCACTCGGGGAATTGATTGAAACCATTGCTGATAAAGAACTTACAAACGACACACATACAATACAATTGGACTTCAGCAACCGACCAGAAAATTCTTTAACAACAGGAATTTATTTTATCCGCTTCATTACTGAAGAACATACCAAATTGCTCCCAATTATGATTTTCAAGTAAATACTATCAACTACCTCTTTAATCGCAATAATTATCAAGTCATAAAAAACATTATGCAGATAGCAGGGAGACAAAACACAAACAATACTTTCACATTATTTTTCTTAAAAGTACCTTAGAGGAAAACAGAAGCAGATGCAATTCATAATCAACGAAACAATGAAAAAAACAAAATTATGGTAAATTTGTTTTGTATGATGTTACTCTGAAACTTCGAATCACAAAGGAAATGAACTTGGCTATTAGATAAACATATGATTTGGTTTTTTGAACTTCATAATAAACTTCCGAAGATGTTTTCGACAAAAATTAACCACAAAATTGCTGGTATTATTAATGTACGGATTAACAGAAATATTAAATAACCAAGTAGGTTCCAATACCACAGGAACCATTGGCCTGCTTCATGGGCAACATCGTCGCCCCAAATGGCAGACTCAAAGCCTGTTTTTAAATACCATTTAATATTCTCATAATGTTTTTTTAACTTTTTTGACCTCATTTTTGCCTCATTAAATAAGTTTATAAGGAAAAGAGTAGGTCTTGAAAGCCATCAAAACCTCTTTGCTCACTATTCCAATCTTTGATTTGGTGAGTGTAGCTTTAAAACACCTCGCATTTTCATGTAGAATGGATTTTGTTTTAAAATAATGATCAGAAAATAATTCGTTATTTTTCCAGCAAGTTATCTATTGTTTTATAAATAGTTATTATCCACGTGACCGCTGGTAATATCAGAAGTCTAAAGGAGAGGTATAATATATAACCCAGCAAGTTCCAAAACCAAAGAATTGGTAGGGCAAATTTATTATCGATTAAATTGCCCCAAAAGGCAACCGCATAGCCATTCTTTGTATACCAATAAATATTATCATAAAGCCTTTTGAGTTTTTTTATATCATTTTGACCTCCATTACGAATGATTTTTATAAATTTTATTTTACATTAGACCCTTTACAATTCATTTTGGTTGCAACTATACCCTCGATAGTTACCCTAAAAAAGAATTTGCTATTTACCCGAACCTTGTTTGTTGCATCCTTGCTTTGACGTATGTTATTGCACTAAATCTCGACGAACACCAGGCATCGTCAACGTTGAGAGGAACGTTTCAATCCTTGTTTTAATGGATGTTCCTCTAAAACTATTTACTGTATATCAATGGCTGTTTTTAGATTAGAGTTTCAATCCTTGTTTTAATGGATGTTCCTCTAAAACTATTTACTGTATATCAATGGC
>JBBIUA010000034.1:0-6945 GCA_037440445.1 Ignavibacteria bacterium | reverse complement strand
TGAGTAGAGGGAACAGTTCACCATTTCAAAACACTGGGGCGAAGCCCAGCCGAAGACTTTGGCGGTATTGCAACCCAAACTTTTGCCGTTCGTCGTAGGCAAGTTCTGTCTGAACAAACAGCGATAGACTTTTCCATAAAGTAAACTGCAAGTCGTTTCGAAATCGCATTGTCCATCGCCTTATCCCTTCGAATGTCCCGAATATTTCTAATGCAGAAGCAAGGCGGGAGTTCACTCCGAACGAAAGCGAAAAGTCTGTCTTCGATTCTATCCCTGTTTCGCTCTTATATCGCTCTTTTATCGTCGGTGTCCTCGGATTGTCGCTCATCTGTGTATAGAAATATGCTCGTGTTTGCTTTAACGAAAATCCAAGACGAGTGGAAAAAGTAAAATTTGGTTTAGAACTACTAAAAGTAAACCCGCCGGTCTGTTGCGAAACCACCGGGTCCCAGAGTTTGGCAGAAGGCTTACGCTGGTTGTTCACCACGAGGAAGGATTCGGTTATTTGAGTTCGGAAGTTCGCCGAGATGTATGGGTCGATTTGCCAACCTATGGGGTATTTGAGCAAGGCTTCGCCGAAGAGTTCGTTATCGGTAGGCAAAACAAACGGAGTTGCAGTTTTATCGTCTTTGTAGTAACGACAACCGATAGCATATCGCAGATTCAACGAAAGGACAAACGTATCGATACGTAAAGAATAGCGGGAGTCGAGCGAATGTGCAAACTCGATGGCAAAAGTTTCGCCTTGTTTCCAGTCGTCGCTCGCCGATTGTGCCACTGCAAACACAACCCGCGTTTGAGCCGCAAGGGTAAGGGAAAAAAGGAAAAAAAATAAGATAATAACCAAAGCTCTAATCACCTTTTTCTAATATTCTGTTAATGGAAGTTAATGTATTGGTCCTTAGTAACCCTTCAGAATCAAAAATGTTTGAATATTCAAAATAATATGTGTGTTGATTTTTTAAATCAACAATAGCCAAAGTAGGCGTGGAATACTCAAAAAATATTTTTTTTTGAATAAATGGAATAACTAAATTGTTTGACTTTGCGAAAACTACCTGAATGGATTTAAAATCCCTGATTAATTTGATGCTAAAATTTTTTCTAGATATTACATTTTCAGTAAACGGCAATACTATATATGTAGCTTTGTTCTTGAACTTTAAACTGTCGATTAACTGTTTTAAACAGTCATAACATCCGTATTTTGAAAATAAAATTAGCATAACAATAGAATTAACTTTATTATCAAAAACATTTATTTGTTTATCATTTGAATCATAAAAGGGGACTATTTGCTTTTCGGAGTTACAAAAAACAAGAACTATTAAACTAAATGTCATAAATACACTTTTAATACATTGAAACCTTATAGACAAATAGTTGGAAAGTTGGAATATTATTTTCATAATACTTCTCAAGATTAGTTCTCAACAATTGTTGATAGGATATTTTTTCATTAAAAATAACATCATAAGAGGCAAAAATCCCTAAAGAGACTGCATAACCATTGTCAAATTTTAAATTATTGCTAATGCCGAATAGTGGAAAATTTTGTTTTTCAATTATTTCTGAATTTGGGGTCAAAACATCGGTAGAGTTTTCAAATATGATTTTAGATGTATCTCGTCCAATACGCCAGATATCATAATAATCAAAGAATCCAATCCCTCGAACTTTCGCATCACTATGGTAAAACACGATAAGTGTTGAATCATCTATAAAGTGAATTTTCCTTATTCTACTAAAACCCTTTTTTACGTAAGGTTCTAATAATTTGATAATTTCTTTTGCTGGTTTGTTCTCGTCAACTTTTTTCAAATCGAGTTCTAATTTTTTCCAATTACTTTTTGCTGTATAAAAAGTAAACTTCGAAGTTAAATTAGAATCATATATAAATATTTTGTATTTCAAAGTATTTGCGAATGCAATTAAGTTACCGGATGGATTCACATCATACCATAAATTGGGGAAAAAGTGGGACATCTCGATGGCATCAAATTCTGGGGATATATGTTTCTCTTCCTGAAGGCTTGGAAAATCAACAACTGAGATTTTTACCTTTGCAAAGTTCGAATCTGGTCTTTTGTAATTATAACATCTGCAAAGGAATAGCTTATAAGGAGATTCTTTATTCAAGACTATTTTCGTGAAAGGCTCTGTTAATGAAATGGATTGTAAAAACTCTAATGTATCTATTCCTATAAATTTAAACACAACAACTGCATCCGCACTCAGAATCAGAAAAAAATCTTTATTAACAGAAATATCCCAGATTAAACTTGTTTTTAAATCAATGTCATTTGGATAACTTACATAAACAGAGGACACTTTTCTGTCCGTCAGCATATACCTACTAACTGATAAATTATTTCGTTCGTCAAACCATAGGTAATACACGCAACCCCCATATACATCAAAAGGTACCCTATCGAAATGTGTTTCTTGACTTGATGTAGTAATCCCCGTCTCAACTATTGTATCCAGGACGAAGAGTTTATAACTTTTCGTAATAGTTTCAGACTTGTTTGAACAAGACAAAGCAAATATTATAAAAAGAATGTTTGTTAAGCTTAAGTATTTTACCATAATTCCCCTCATAAAATAATTGATTAGGAAGGTGGCTTGGTATGGCCACCTCCCTTTGACAACAAGATTACTCAGGAATTTGAGGCTCTTCCTCGCCGGTATTCCAAACTTTTATTACTGAAGTTGCAGCATCAATGTCCTCGGATTGCCACTTCACAGTAAGACCAGATTGTAAGTTTGCTATACCTACTAAGTTACCGCCAGAAATTTGAGTAAATGCATAGGTAAAAGCTTCATCGACAGCCTGTTCTTTGTCTGGACAACATTGAATCAGTAATTTTGTAGGGCAAATTTCATAGCCAGCACCTCTACATTTGATGTAGTCGAAGAAAAATCCATCATCGGTGTAAACGTAGTCATATTTTACTTTCCCATCCGAGTCTTTTCTGCCACCTTGAACGTCTCGAATAGTCCCAAATATGCCTCCGAATAAATTACTTATTGCTGATGACATTAATAAGAAAAATATAATAAAGAACGAAAAAAACATTTTTGACCTTTTCATTTTAATACCTTTCTTTTTATTGAACAAAATTAAATAATAATTTTTAAAAAATTTTTTCAAAGAACTTTTGTTTTTTAAAGCGAATTGTTTAATTTTGTAACTGCTTCTGGGTTGCAATTGCAACCCGTGGAGTGTGTGGCTGGCGAGAGGTTTCCCTCTCGCCTTTTGTTTTGCGGGAGAACCAACGCAACCGCGCTATGTGAAACCAGTTGGGTAGTGTTGCTTTTCCAATGTTTGTTTCCTCCCGTTTTTTATTTCATTTAATAATTGAATATTCCATCAAGTTAACTCTTTGGTGCTTAATAAATTACAAAAATCTTTATTCGTTTAGGGTAATAAAATCTATTATGATTTTCGTAATATTTTTAGAAAGTGGAAGTACAACACCAAAAATCAATAACCATAGGACAATTGCTCGTTTTTTCAAATTCTTACTTTGTGCACTATCCATCTTGCTAAAACACGAAATCTCTTCGGGGAAGTAACGTTTAACTATCAATATTAAACTTAATCCAATACTCAGAACAGTGATACTTAAAATTGCTAATTCAAAAAGAAATTGCATAAGTATAACCCTTTGTTTGACTTACACAATCGAATTCAAGGTTTAATTTTATCCCTTTACCTTTGCACCTATCCATGTAGTTATACTTGTTGCTAAACCCACAACAGCTGCTCTTCCAGCAATTTTCCAGGAATCGTTTGGTTGCCCATCAGTTAAGTCCAAAAAAACGCTAACTCCTGCCCCGATGAGGTCTGCTGCTGCAAGCCAGCCTATTATGCCTTGAATTTTATTCATATCTTGCTTTTTAATGAGGGTACTAAATCCATTGTTTTCCCAGTAATATCTCGAGGCTCTGGCTACACTGACTACGCACCTTGCAAAATGTTTCTGATCCAATGTTAGTCCTGGTTGTTGTTCAACCCAATTTAAATATTCCAATAGTGAGTCATTGTAGTTTTCTAATTCTACTATATTTGTTATCACCTCAATACACTCCACATAAAACCGACTTTCCTGAATGGTTGTAACTAAACTGTCGAATAATTGTATTAAGGACTCTTTTGTTTCTTTACTATCAAAACAAACAGATTTAAGGGTAATATAAAGGTTCCACAAGCCATTAGTGTCGATTCCTACTTCACTTAATTCAGGAATTGTGGAAAGAAAATTGAATCCAACGACAAAGGTATTTTCATACACCCAATAATCGTCATTCGCATAAACTTTTAGTGAATCGTTCTCTGTAGTATTAAGATAGCTTTGAATATATGCCAAACCTTCATTGTGCCATATTCCGACATTATTTTGAATGGAAGTATCTTCCCAGTTTGGTGATGTGTTTCGTGGTTCAAAGTAACTCGGATTTTTGTCTCCTGGTTGGGTGCAAGCAGTAATAATGAAAAAAATTAAATAGATTATAGTCAACGTATAATTAGCAAAATATATCTTTTTCATTTTAACACCTATAATTTTGTTAAACAAAAATAATAAAATATTCATCGTATTAATGATAGGACAGATAAAACACTATCAATTATTTTTGGGCGTAGAACACCACGCTCGTCAAATAATTTATTATAGGAATAATATGAATTAAATTTTAAATCATCTTTATTAAATAGCACAACCGATGGACTTCCTTTAACCTGAAAATATGCAAAAATATCGTTCTTTAAGTTTATGTCGGAAAAAACAAATTGAACAGATGAAAAGATGTATTTTTTTAATCGCTTGACGAAAAATTTCCTGTTTAATACAGATTTATCGGTTTGGTAAACAATATAAACATTGAAGGTTTCTACGGTTGAATGCTGCCTAAGTTCGGATAAAAGTTGCTTTATACACTCAAAGCAATGTATCTTTTCTACAAGAATTACCAAAAAAGGCTTTGTTGCAACCGAAACGAAGGGATACTTTTGACCAGCAATATCAGTTAGTTCAAATTGATCTAATCTTACAAATCCAGTTCCACAGTTGAATAAAAAGAGCAATAAAATAATACAAACATTTTTAATAAAAACCATAGAATTATTTTAACTTAAACTTAAAAAACTGAATAAGGGAATTTAAATCATTTTTTATAATATACTCATTGCTTTCTTTCTTTATTTGTCCATACGGTTTGCCTAGCTGAAACATTATTTCTGCTGACGAACCGGTAGCTATCGACACTACTTCATTATAGTAAAAGATTGGTGGATTAAACAAAGGGTAAAAAGGATAGTTAGAAATATCGCAATTGTCGTCTAGGCTTGGGGGGGATATTTTTATGTCCTTTAAAATTAATTGTAAACCATTCTTTGAAATTGTCCATAAGTCAAAATAACTAACATTGGAGATTTTTTCATTTGTGTTTGATGCAGTGTAGAATACGGCAAAAGTTGTGTCGTCAATGAATCGAATTACCTTTATGCGACTACCCGGTTTGTCATAGTCATCGAGTTCTCTAATTATTGTCGAGGCATGCAAAGTGTCATATTTACTCCTTAACGTAACTAATTTTGTTGTATCCGTTGGAATCCAAGTATTTGGATTTCTTTTGGCTACGAATAGTTTATTAAGGTTTTTATCGTAAATTTCAATTTGATATTCAACAGTTTGAGAAAAAACTATGAATTTGTTTCCAACATCAATCAGTTCAAGAGGGGAAAAATGTGTAAACTCAATACAATTGAAGTAAGGATTGATAGTTTTAACAAATTTGTTTTCATTTATATCGAAAATTGTAATTTCGGTTTTTTTAAAATCATTAATAGGAACCAATAGATTATAATTTCTTGCAAAATAAATGCGGAAGCTTTGTTTATCGAACCAGGATTTTTCATAATTATGAATGTATGTTCTATAGTCGGAAGGATTAACAAGTTCTTTTGCAAAAGTTAGCTCTAATGTGTTGTTAGAAATCCTTTTGAAAAGAAGCACTCCTTCGAAAAAATGTAAGTAAACATAAGCGCTATCTACAAAGAAAGATTGGCAAGTAGGAGAAGCAATTTCGAAAGGTGGGGTTAGCCATGATAGATCAAAGATTAGGTAACTTGAAAACCGCTTCTTGAGGTCATAATAAAAAAATATTAACGAATCATTTTCTGTTGGTAGATATACATAAACCTTTCCGTCGTTGATACTTAAGGAATTTATTCTGTAATTTACGTCGGAAATATACTTATTCGGTATTGTAATGATTGTATCCAACTCAAAAAACGAATTTTTTCCTTGTGGTTTGGAACAAAATAATAAAGCAATATTTAATATGGCAAATTCAAAAATAATCTCTTTTTTCATCTTCTTCCCTTTATTTTCGATCTTTCAGGTAACAACTCAGAGGGCAGACTACAACAGAAGATAGTCTGCCCCCTTTTCATTACTCAGGGATAGATTCGCCGGGACCCCAAACTTTAATGTTAACATCTACACCAACTTTTTGCCACTCAACGGTATACTGGTTCTCGGGATTAGTCCAACTCCCGCTTAAATTGCCCTGATTAATTTGTTCAATTGCATAGTCAACGCAATATTGTTCAGCTTCAGTTTTTGGCGAATGATCACGGCCTGGTCCTACAACATTATATGGACATTGCTCTGCTCCAGCGTGTTCACACCAAATATCCGTAACATCTTTATCTCGAATAACCCGGACATAACTATAAGTTGGGGGAACACCTGGCCCGTTATCCCTACCGTCCTTTGCTACTCTTTTATAGTAGGCAGATAACTCCGTTGTAAACAGGGACGAAGACAAAATCCCAATGATTAATATTATCACTAGCTTTTTCATTTTAACACCTGTAATTTTGTTAAACAAAAATAATTAACTTTTAAAAAATTTTTTCAAAGAACTTTGGTTTTT
>JBBIUA010000033.1:0-7989 GCA_037440445.1 Ignavibacteria bacterium | reverse complement strand
TTACGAAACGAAAGGGATATTAAAGGAGAGTAAACAAACTATGAAGTTAAGAACCGATGTAATCACCAGCGGATTATATCAAGTTCGAGCAATGATTGGCGGGGAGGTAAGGACGGCGGAAGTAGTAGTGATAAGGTAAACCAAAAGATTTCAAAAACATAATAAGATTATGAATTTTTTATTAATTTATTTTTGTAGGCTTGGTTTTTTGGAGGGAAATTGAATAAGTGCCTTTACCTATCAATTATATTGGCATTGTTCAATCCTTTGCAAATTTTTTCACAATGGGAAAGGGTTGGTAATTTCGAAAGAGTAACATTTTCTAAATCGGTTATCAAACAAATTGAGGTCTGTGCTCGACAAAGAGTTTGTATGTTTTGGACACAAACTATACTTTAAAACGAATAGACATTGAAACTGGTCAAGTTGTTTGGAGCAGTGAACTTCGGAATGCCCACTATTCGGAAGGAACTTTTCTTTCTGCCAAAATTGGACGCGATGCCAAAAATTATGCCATAATTCTTGAAGGTAATGGAAGATACATCTTTTATATTAAGGATATTAATATAGATTCTTTAATTGCAAAATTAGATTACAAATTTCCAGAATATTCAGGGTCTATTGTAAAGTTTAATATTGATTGTGAATTATCTGAGAAATATTTTTTTATTTAAGTGGATTTCGAAGCCTGGGAAGCTTACGATATAGATATTACTGGGTTTTTAACATTATATGAAATAGAAAAAGATACCCTTGTTCAAATATCCTCAGTACCTTCTGGTAGAGGAACAATTATAATGTATCCCTTCAGTAAAATTGCAATAGGAAGATTTAGGGTATTCTGTCGACAAGAATAGGGGGTAATTATCGCTCTGAGGAGACTTGGAGTTTCTTCTTATACGACCTGAATACTGGGAGAACAATCGATATACCACTTGGGGGCGACAAACCAAAAATTCAACTTTTTTCAATTTCTCAGAAACCTTTTTTGGTTTGGGTTAAAACCAATGACACAGTTAGGCTCTATGAGAGGAAAATAAAGAAATATATAAACTTTATTAAATTTTCTGGAAGAGTGGACTGTATGATTAATTCTTTTCAACAAGATTTGCTTCTCCTTGGTTCTAATAAATCGATTTATGTATATGTTGCGAAGTCATTAGTGCCACTCGAAGCAATTGAAACTCCTGCGAGTAGTTCAATCAATATATTGAGATTGTCTACAAACGATGAATACCTTTATTTTGCAAATATCAATGAGATTTATCGATATAAAACAGGTTTCGAAGAAATTCCTCCGAAGTTGCAAATTATACCTAATCCCAAAGAAGTATTAGTTGGCGATACTGTGGAATTTTTGAATTATTCCTCTGGGAAGTTTGATGAAATTATGTGGGATTTTGGGGATGGAAGCAAATCAACTGAATGGCAACCAAAACATATTTACAATAAGTTTGGAATTTATCAGGTGGTTTTAACGGCTAAAAAAGGGAATGAAACATTTGTTGCGTCCGATTTAGTGATTTTTCGCCAAATCTCACTGCCGATTTTAAATATGAAGCCGACGAGTCGGTTTGCCCTATTTTAGTTAGGTTCTATAATACCTCGCTTGGTGCAATTGATTCCCTATTTTGGGACTTTGGGGATGGAACCACCAGCAGAGAATTTAACCCAATTCATTACTATTCTCTTGGGGGAAAATATACGGTTAAGTTAAAAATTTATGGGATGAAAAATGTTAGTGAGACTTCGAAAAATATCGTTTTAAATACACCATTATCTTCAATTCAAGGTTTCAATAATGAATTAATGTTTAATCCAAGTGTAGGGGAAACAGACGCGGAAGCTTTTGTCATTCCAAATGGAAATATTATTGTCCGAACAGAAAAACTTCTTTTTTCGTTGGACAAATATGGTAATGTTCTTTGGGAGAAAAAGAAAGCCTATAATAAAATATTGATGAACCAATATTCCAAGTATTTTATTGCATATAATTATTCTAAAAATTTTTTTGAGGTGTGGGATTTCAATGGAAATATTATAAAAAAATTTTACGACCCCGATAGTGCAATCATAGTTAACGTTGGATTTAAAGGAGGTAAAATCTATTTCTCATCTTACTCTTATGATTTTGATTGTAAAACTCATATGCCTTCTGGTTTTTATAGGCACTACAAATATATATTATTTTTTACTATCTTAGATTTAAATTTTAATATTGTTTGGCGAAAAGAACTTGAAAATACCCATTTCTATCGACCAGAAGGGACAGACTCGGAGATTTGTTGGTATTTTAATTACTTTGCTATTCCTAATGAAAGGGGAGAACCAGTAAGTTTTTTGTGCGCCCACCTTGAATTCTTTAAGTGGATAACTGACCAAAATAATGGAGAAAGCCACTTCAAAAGCATTACTCATAAGGCTATTTTTGAATTAAACGGAGTTCCTTATTCCACTGATTTTAAAATGTATAATAATAATTCATTTGGCAGTGAAATTATTAGTGGATTTGAATTAATTAATGATTCAACATTAATATTTCTTTCCCCTCCAAACTATTTGATATTGGTGAATGTTAATTCTTTTGATTTTAAAAGAATTGGAATTCCTTATGTGGTTGCAAATACAATTTTAAGATTAAACGATACTTGTTTTGTAGTTTCAGCCAGGTCATTGAATCATAATGAAATAGGATTTGCAGTTTTCAACCATAAGTGTAAATTATTAGATACTTTCTTTATCCAATGTCATTTTGGTGCGGTCAGATCTTTAGCTATTACACCAAATAGAGATATATTAATTGCTGGTACTCGAAATATTAATCAAGATACTTCTTTTGTATTTCTTGTTTCAATTGACTTGCCTTTAATTCGTGATATTATTGGATATAAATTATCAGTCGAACAGCAGAATAGTAAACATAATTTACTTGTATCGCCAAATCCAACTGATGGCTTTTTCAAAATAGAATTGAAACCAACACCAGACAAACTTACAATTGAACTTTTCGATATTATTGGAAACAGGGTGAAAGTCCTCTTCGATGGCTTTTGGAACGAAAAGAATTTGTTTTTCGATATTTCGGATTTACCACAAAGTATTTATTTTTTAAAGGTTATTAGCGGAAATTCAATTCAATATTATAAAGTTTACAACATTAGGAATTAAAATGGCAATCCTCTTTACTCCTTTATGAAATATAACGATAAGGATAGGGGACAGTTGAAAAAGGTATGTTATGTTAATTTTTAGAATATTTAAAAGATGTTATTTTTACTTAAATTTTAAAATTGAGCAGCAAAATAAACTGGTTTTACCAATTTGCGTTTCTGCTCCTTTTTGATAAATCAAATCCTGCGTATGCTGAATATTTTAATTTTTTGTCTTGATGATATTAATTCGGAATATTTGAAATTTGAAATATTTGAGCAAGGGTTCGCCAATTGTGCCACTGCAAACACAACCCGCGTTTGAGCCGCAAAGGTAAGAAGACAAACTAAATAAAAAGATATTAATACTATTAATTTCAAAAAAGCATTATCAATATTTAAATATTTCTTTTAGTTTATTCAATAGATATTTCCCTCGGACCTCAATATCGGTTGCAATGACTTTACCACTCGGATCTACCAATATTGGAAAGGGAATAGCCAACACACCGAAGTCTTTTGCAATCTTACTTTGAAAGCTCTTTGTTTCAACCGCATGGGACCAAGGTAATTTGTCGTTATTCTTTTTTACGTAATTCAAGGCTCTGTTATAATCTACATCCAAAGAAACACTCAGGATTTCGAAATTTTTTGTTTTGTATTTTTTATATGCTTCCAAAAGAATAGGAAATTCCGCTATGCAAGGTCCACAAGTTGTGCTCCAAAAATCAATTAAAAGGTATTTTCCTTTGAAATTGGAAAACGACAATTTCCGAGTTGTGTCCGACAATGAATTTGTTACGAAGCTGGGACAAGTTGAACCCGTTTTTATTTTTCGCCCCATTTTCCCTCGATAATATGAAGCAGTTTCGCTATATGGGAAATTTGCAAGTAATTTTTGATAATAATAATTGGCCCTTTCTTCATTCTTATTTACAGCAGTGTAAAATTCTATGCATGCATCGAGGACATCAATGCTTACTTTTTCCGAAGGATAATGATCAACCAATGAGTCAAGAAAGCCAAAATATTTTGGCTGATTTAAATGACAAAGAACAAGGGCATACAATTTCGGTGTTTCGTGAAAGAAATTATCAGAAGATAGCAAGGGAGATCGCAGATTTATATTTTTTAAGACTTGATTAAGGTTGTTCTGTTGAATTTCTATGCTTTTCAACCAACCGATATATGGTGAGTATTTCAATAGCAATAATGAACCAACATAACGTATATATTCGAGTGCAAACATTTCTCGCGTATAATAATCTTTAGAATTTTTAAATGACTTATAAGTATCATCCATCTCGAAGTATATTACTTCTTTAATACTTTTCGATGTTAATTTATCTAATGTATTGCTCAGGAAATTAGTAATTCCTTTACTTTTATACCTTTTGGCTATTTCGTTCTGCTTTTTTTCGAATCTATTTCTGCTTTCAAGTATTTTTAAATATCCATATATTAATTCAAAGTTCTTAGCATTTTTGTTCAAAACTTTAATATTTGGAGCAACTTTCCTTGTTGGAAATTGGTTTAAATCGAATTGGATTTTAACTTCACCACCCCTTTCAATGATAAACGAGGAATAATCTTTAAAACTGTAGTCGAGCTTATGGAATTTCCCTTGGGTTCCATTAATGCTTCGCCAAACGGGTTCCCCATTTAAAGTGTCATTGGTAATTACTTGGTATATAATTGTATCATTTTTTGGATTCTTTTTCTTGACAAGCCCGGAATAAATATTGTTCAAGCCTTTTTGCAAATAAATGGGTTTATCCCAATCGAAGTCATTGAAATTGCCAATGATAGGTATTTTATCCGGTGGTGTTGGGAAATAAAATGGTTCTAACTGAACATCGAAATTAAAGGTATCTTTTGCATCGCGGAAGAAAAAAGGAATTTCAAATTCTCTGTGATTGGTTCCTGTGAATCGAATTCTATAATAACCAATTAATTTTGTTTTAAAATTTATCAATCCTTTGTTAGAAGAATGATGCTCGATGATAGTGTCTTTGGCAAATTTTAAAATACACAAATCTGAGAATGGAATTAACTCTTTGTTATAACCTAAAATCTTTCCTGAAATAACGGTTTCGCTTTTTAAAACAAGACTGCAACTAATAAGACCGAATAATAGAAACAAAAGCTTCATTTTTAATCTCCCTTCTAAATCTTAAATATTAATTAAAACCTCGGCAGTGATTTCCCACTGCCGGGCAAAATTCATTAATGATAGTTTGCAATCCAATTATCAATAGCAGTTACTTCCTCAGCAAGAAGGTTGTCGTATTGAGTATCAAACTGATCCTCCCAGTAACTATATGAATTCGTATCATTATTTTGCACTGCCAATAAAACATTCCTACATATCCCTGCTAAATTACTCATATTCGTGGTTCCATAATTTTCGCAAAAAGCTATGAAATTGGTTGCAATATCCAGTGCCTGCTGATTTATCCAATCAGGAATACTTCGAATACCATGGTGGCCTCCGGGATCACAGTGACAATCAACCCCAAAGAACCCACTTTTGCAGTGGGGCGTAGAAGGTGGAGGACAGGTTACTTCACAATAACCGACATCAATACCTAGTCCACGCAATACACCACCAACAACTGAATATACGCTACAGTGTCCAGGGCTTTGTGTCTTTGTGCCTGAAATAATCTCTAAATTACTAATCAAAAATATTGTAGCAACTGAGAGAAAATATATCAAAACTAGCTTTTTCATTTTAACACCTATAATTTTGTTAAACAAAAATAATTAACTTTTAAAAAATTTTTTCAAAGAACTTTGGTTTTTAAATGCGAATTTCTTAATTTTGTAACCGCTTCTGGGTTGCAATTGCAACCCGTGGAGTGTGTGGCTGGCGAGAGGTTTCCCTCTCGCCTTTTGTTTTTGCGGGAGAACCAACGCAACCGCGCTATGTGAAACCAGTTGGGTAATTTTGCTTTTCCCAGTTTTCACTTATTCAATATTTGTATAGTAAAGGTCAAGATCGTTTTCTTTGGTATATAACAAGAAATATAATTTTGATTTATCGTTGGGATCTGTGAAACAATCAAAAAATTGATAATTTTTCTGTGTAGGAAATTCTAAAACAAATTCTTTCTCTAAATTCAAATTATCTTTGTTATAGTATTGAAGATAGATTTCTTGAAGTTCAAAATTGTCAAGTAGTGTCCCTTTGTTTTTTCCACCGACAAGAACAATTTTACCATCGTTGGGAATAAATTTTAGAAGGAAAGTTCTTATTGTATCACCGTTATTGTCAGTTGAATAACTAAAGTTACCATCCTTGATTGAACCGAGTTTGCCTTGGTATTTCAAATATGAGTGGTTAAAGTTGTTCAGATTGATTATTATTGGTGGAGTTTGGGAATACAAGTAAATTGCAATAAGGTTGTTACCAAGATAATTATAAAGCCACCCCCCTTTACCTTTCAACCTAACATTCAATTCTTTCTCTATCTGTCTTAGATCCGCTTTTCTCGTTACTTTTTTGGAATTAATATTAAAAAAGCATAATGAAGAATATTCATCTATCTTACCTTTATTTATGCTGCCTACGATTATTACAGTATCCCCAATAATAATGAATTTGCCTGCATAGCCATAAAGAAAAATTTCATCCGAATTAAGCTCAAATATTTTAAATGTATCCAAACGAAAGAAAAGAGCAGAGGATGCTATACTACTATCATTGACTTTCCTAGAAGTAACAACAGAAGCGTAAATATTACCATTCCTATTGTCGGTAATTATTCCTTTAAAGGAGAAAGTGCAAGGGTAACAAGTTAAAGGATTTTTGGCAAAATTAGTTTCAAAGACAGAATCATTGAGAGGTATATAAAAATATTTGGCCTCGTCGGGATATTGGTATAACTGTTTAAACTCTAATTTTTTAAAATCGAATACATACAATTGTGTTGTTGCAAAGCGAGAGTATGGTAGCATAAACAGTGAACCATCTTTACTTAAAACACAAGTGGGTCCCTTGATAACGACATCTTTCGGTTTCAAAAATTTACCAACGAATTGTAGTTTCACCGAACCCTTAAAAGAAAAGACCTGCATCGCACAAAAACACATAAACAAGCAAAAAATAATTCCTTTTTTCATTTTGTTCTCTCCCGTCTTTATTTAAAAATTTACATAAAAACCAAAAGCTGTGGAATTTTAAGTTCCACAGCCCTATTTGCGAAATTATTTAAACTTATTCTGCATAAAGCTCTTCCATTCTTGATAGTTATTAATCATCACATTCTCCGGGTTAACAACATATTCAAATTTAAGAACACCACCTGTTAATTGTGTTTGCCGGACGTTTACATCGGTGAAACCTTGTCCTGTTTGCGGTGGAGAACTATATGGAATAAACAAACCTATATGCTCTTGGTATGGTTGCTGCTCGAAGGGAAATACTGAATAGCAAATAATACAAATACTGCTTGAAGGAATGCAACAAAAACCGGGTCCTAAAGGTGTGGTACAATTGGTATCTATATCTCCATACACTACAGTTTCCGTTAAAGCAAAGAGATAATGATTTGCAAAAATAATTGCAAATACGAAAGAAAACATTACTAGCTTTTTCATTTTTCCACCTATAATTTTGTTAAACAAAAATAATTAATTTTTAAAAATTTTTCAAAGAACTTTGGTTTTGAGCTTATTACCATATAAACTATTTCAATAAAACAACGGACCAATTGTTCTTTTTGTTATCATAATTTACTACCCCAACAAAAACATTATTGTTATCATTGTGCAAAAAAACTATATTAAAATTAGAGTTAGAATACCGCTCGGGTAACATAAAATATTTTGTCTCCCT
>JBBIUA010000032.1:0-12078 GCA_037440445.1 Ignavibacteria bacterium | reverse complement strand
TGTAAAAGAAGCTGAAACACAATATAACACCAACGAAAAGTTAAAAATCAAACTCTTACATAATCATTATTATATTCCCTTGGCATTATCAGAAAGCGAAACTGCCGATTATATTCAACATATTATTAAAACCAAAAGTGAAATTACCTTTTTAAATGAACTGGAAAATTATTTGAATCAAGAAAACAATATCTTTAAACAATACGATTGGTGGTATTTTTCAAAAATAGATGAAACCTTAGACAATGTATATATACCTTATTACAATCCTAAAACAAACCGAATTGATAAATTTAAACCGGATTTTATATTCTGGCTGACAAAGGGAAATAATTATACAATTTTGTTTATAGATCCAAAAGGAACAGAACACACGGATGGTTACAGAAAGATTGACGGTTATTCCAGGATATTTGAAATGGAAAAAGATGGACAAAAGGTCATCAGAAATTCTTCATATAACGGATTTACTATAAATACAAAACTATTATTAAAACCAAAGCAAGGCATTGCTAATGTATTAGAAAATTATAAACAATACTGGTTTGATAATTTTGATGATTTTGCACAAAAGATAAATGATCCCATTAATGTTATCAGAAAGAATGATAAGGAATAAAAAACTTTGGCAACAACCTAATTTACATCAGTTTGCAAAGTTTACGAAAATCTTCGGCATACATGCCAAGTAGCAATTTAGCTAAACGGCTCAGGGGATATTCCAACAGATTGGCAGTTCAGCACTTATTTTTCCACATCCTAATTTTCTCCTCGAGAAAGAGTTGGAAACCAGAATTTTAGTACTTTCAAGGTAGTCCTTTTCCAGAGTTATCCAAATATAGATAATTTTATGTAAATCAAGACAATTTAACACAATAATTAACATAACATTTCAAAAATTTAGTTAAATTTGAATTTGGGCAAGTTTATTAAAATCGAGGAAAAATTGTCAGAAACGATAATAAACGAAGAAGCAATTGAACAATTAATATCCCATCTTGACAGTTTCGTGTGGACAGAAAAAGACAGTCAAGAACTGGAAGCATTAAGACAAAAATTTCTGGCAACTTACAACAAAGACCTTATCAATAATTTGACCAAAGAAGATTACTTTGCCGGACATGGACGTAAACAAGGTTGTATGGCTTACGACCTGGAATGGGGAACGATACGACTAGGTAGCATTAAAGGAGGTTCAAAATATAAGTTCGGCTACGAAACGGACTTTCAAAAAATTAAAGCCCTGATTCAAAAAGTCACTTCTATCGACAGCAAAACTGCTTACCAAGAGGACGGGACTTTTTCAAAAGACCTTATCCAAATTTCCAAACTTTCAAAAGAAATTAATGGCTTCAAAACTGGGAGGACTGTTATTCCAAAACTATTAAGCATTTACTACCCCGAAATATTTTTACCAATTTTCAACGACCAAGACCATTTTCTTTCTAAGTTACTTTCAAACCGTCTTGACACAGAGAATACCGGACTTGACCTTTATCTTGAAAATAATTTCAAACTCTTAAAAGTCAAAGAAAAACTTGAAGAAATAACGAACAGGACTTTTGATAATTTTGAATTCGCCCACCTTCTCTACCACTCTTTTCCGAAAGAACCAACTGAAACACACGGTGAAAGGATTCCAATTACGGAAAAGGCAGAAGAAGAGAAGTTTGAAGCATTAGAAGTCCAGCATTATCAAAGTTTGTTACACCGAAATTTTCACCGTCTTTTCCCGAAATTAAAATACTTCGACGAAGAAGAACAAAACCCCAAAAACGGACAATATGATACACAGACTGTTGGAATAATGGATATTCTTGCCGTTGACGAAAAAGGGGATTTTGTTATTATTGAAATAAAACGGCAGGCAACCGACAAAACCATTGGACAAATTTTGCGTTATATGGGTTGGACACAGGAAGAACTATGTAAAGACGGACAAAAAGTTTCAGGAATTATCGTTGCAGAAAGAAAGGACATGCAGTTGGAATTTGCATTGAAAGTAATTCCCAATGTAAAATTTATGAAACTCAGATTATCCATTACACTAGAAGAACAATAAAAAAGCACTACACCTAACATAGGCTATATTCATAAAAATAGACACATACACTCAAAAGTTAGCAGTTAGGCTGAAAAAGATAGCCACAACCCGACATTGAAATTGATAACTGAAATGATATGATATAAATAAATTTGGAGGTATACCGACGCTTTGCATTTTAATAATCTCTGTCAATTCCCATTGCCAAAGCCTAAGAACAACCATCAGAACCTCATCTTTCCTAACGATTGTAATTTTTGCCAACTCTCAAGTTTTATTTTAGTATAAAACGGTTATTTCTATTTTAGTTTCAATTAACATGTTTTCAAAATTTATATCGGGCTTATAAAAACATATGACAATATTTATAGAAAAAAAATATTTTTAGCCTTTTTTCGATTATTTAAATTGAGTTCTTTTATTACGTAATGAAAAAAGTCTTTGCCATATTTTTAGGATTACTCCTTTTAGTAAGTCATTCCTACCTGACCATAGGAAGGCATTATTGCGGAGGCAAAGTTGTTGAATCAAAAATAATATTGGGCGAAACCCATTTGAGTTGTAGAATGATGGAGATGGAAAAACCTTGCAATGGTTCTGAAAATTCAAACGAAATCAATTTCGATAAAGCACCTTGTTGTAAAAACGAATACCAAACTGTTCAATTAACTAACGAATTTGAAAAGGTTGAAGTTCCAGTAATTTTTAAAAATGTTTTTGCTAATGTATTTGTTTATGCTACTTTAAATCTGGATTTATTAACAAACTATCCACATCAAACTTACCCTGAATATCATTCTCCTCCCATAGAGAAAGACATTCAAGTGCTGTTGCAAACTTTCCTAATTTAATATTTAAATAAACCTCGCTCCCATACTATTTATTTCACTATAGTATGGATATTGGAACTTTTCACAAATAAAACATTTATTATTAATGTAAAAATCATAAAATTATGGGAAATAAAATAATCAAATATTTTTTAGAAAACAAGTTGGTAACAATACTTGTTCTCACTATACTGGTAGTATGGGGAATCGTCACAGCACCTTTTGGCTGGCAAATTGATGGCTTACCATCTGATCCAGTACCAGTAGATGCAATACCAGATATTGGCGAAAACCAGCAAATTGTTTTTACACAATGGAATGGACGTTCACCTCAAGACATTGAAGACCAGATAACATATCCATTAACAACCTATCTTTTGGGTATTCCAGGCGTAAAATCCATTCGTAGTTCCTCTATTTTCGGTTTTTCCAGTATTTACATCATCTTTGATGAAGGGATAGATTTTTACTGGTCACGTTCCCGAGTTTTGGAAAAATTAAATTCAATTCCATCTGGGCTTTTACCCGATGGTGTGCAACCCACATTGGGACCCGATGCAACTGCATTGGGGCAGGTGTTTTGGTACACGATTGAAGGCCGTGACAAAGACGGCAATCCGACTGGTGGTTGGGATTTGCACGAAATCCGAACAGTTCAAGATTTCTATGTAAAATATGCGTTGAATGCAGTTGAGGGTGTTTCGGAAGTGGCGTCTGTAGGTGGTTATGTTAAGGAGTACCAAATTGATGTAAATCCAAATGCTCTAAAAGCTTTCAATATACCACTACACAAGGTGATTCAGGCTGTACAGAAATCGAATCGTGATGTAGGGGCAAATACGATCGAAATAAATCAAGCAGAATACTTTGTTCGTGGTTTAGGTTATGTAAAAAAGGTCGAAGATATTGAGGAAGCCGTAGTGGCTGTGCAAGATAATGTTCCGATTCGGATTAAAGATATAGGCGTAGTAACACTTGGTCCAGCAATACGAAGAGGTGTACTCGACAAAGACGGTGCCGAAGTAGTTGGCGGTGTTGTGGTTGCACGTTACGGAGTTAATCCATTGCAGGTTATTAATAATATTAAAGAAAAGATCAAGGAAATTTCGCCTGGCTTACCCAAAAAGACATTGACTAATGGAGTTGAAAGTCAATTGACCATTGTTCCTTTTTACGACCGTTCTAAATTGATTCATGAAACACTTGGCACATTAGAAGAAGCCCTTTCGCTACAAATTCTCATAACCATATTGGTTATAGTAGTAATGATATATAACCTAAGGGCATCATTTATCATATCAACCTTATTGCCTATTGCTGTACTAATGGTATTTATTGCTATGCGATATTTTGGTGTTGCAGCAAATATTGTAGCACTATCTGGAATTGCTATTGCTATTGGGACTTTGGTCGATTTGGGAATAATTTTGTGCGAGAATATCCTCAAACACAAGGAAGAGGCTCCACCTGGACAAAAGCTAATAACAACAGTATATAATGCTTCGGCAGAAGTTAGTTCAGCAATTCTTACCGCTGTTTCTACCACTATTGTAAGTTTCCTCCCTGTCTTTACTCTGCAAGAAGCGGAGGGCAAATTATTCCGTCCATTAGCATTTACAAAAACTTTCGCACTGGTATCAGCCCTTATAGTTTCGATTGTCATTTTACCCTCTCTGGCAAATTGGCTTTTTGGTTTTAAGATTAATAATCCACGTCATAAAAGGTGGATTAATATATTTTTTATTGCAATTGGAACTATTTGTTTATTCATTAATGTTGTTTGGGCTGGTATTTTGTTGATTTCATTTGGAATAATTCTTTATGTTAAGCAATTAATTAAAGACAAGTGGCTCTTTAAAAAATCTATTTTGGGCAAAACTTTAGATAATATCGAATTGATTTTAGTAGTTGCTGGAGTTGTTTGGCTTTTGGCAAAGGACTGGTTACCGTTGGGAGCAGGGAAAAGTCTGTTCCTTAACTTTATTTTTGTGGCTTTGTTGGTCGGGATAATTTTAGGAGCATTTGCAATGTTACAACTTTCATACAGAAGGATTTTGAGATGGTGTTTAAATAATAAAGTTAAATTTCTTCTGATTCCAGGCCTCCTGCTATTGTTAGGTTTAAATATCTGGCTTGGTTTTTCAAACATTTTTGGTTTTTTAGCAAAGGGAGCTGACATTATAGGTTTGAACATTCGCACTACTATTGTTTGGTCTGGACTTAATCATATATTCCCCGGTATGGGCAAAGAATTTATGCCTTCGTTGGATGAAGGGAGCTTTTTGCTCATGCCTACATCAATGCCACATTCAGGTGTTGATTTCAATAGAAAAGTCGTTGGACAGTTAGATATGTTGCTAACGAACATTCCTGAGGTGGAACTCAGTGTGGGTAAAATGGGCAGAGTGGAATCCGCACTTGACCCTGCACCTGTTTCGATGTACGAAATTCTTATCAATTACAAACCTGAATATGTTGTTGATGACAAAGGTCATCGTAAACGCTTCAAAACTGACAAATTTGGTCGCTTCCTATTGAAAAATGGGGAAGCATACAGTAATGACGAATTATTAACAAAGAACGTTTTTACAGACGAACTAGTTCCCGATAAAAATGGAAATTATTTTAGAAACTGGAGAAAGCATATAAAATCACCCGATGATATTTGGAATGAGATAATAGAGTTAACTAACAATATACCAGGTATTACTTCGGCTCCGAAATTACAACCCATTGAAACTCGATTGGTTATGTTACAAACAGGTATGAGGGCTACAATGGGAATAAAAGTTTATGGTCCGGACCTTCAGACCATCGAAGAGTTTGGTTTGAAACTAGAGAATATACTAAAACAAGTACCTTCTGTTAAACCCGAAACAGTTTTTGCTGACCGGATTGTTGGTAAACCATATATCCACTTGAAAATCAACCGCAGTGAAATTTCTCGTTATGGATTAAACGTGGAAGACGTACAACAAGCCATCGAAAATGCTATCGGGGGTATGAAAATATCTTCTACTGTGGAAGGACGCGAGCGGTTTCCTATTCGAGTCAGGTATCCCAGAGAGTTAAGGGACGACCCAGAAATGCTTGGAAAAGTTCTTATTCCAACGCCCACTGGGACTCAAATACCCCTAAGCCAGTTAGTGAACATAGAGTATGTGCGTGGACCACAAGTAATTAAAAGTGAAAATACTTTTCTTGTTGGTTACGTGTTGTTTGATAAAAAGGATGGTTTTGCAGAAGTTGATGTTGTAAATGATGCACAAAAAATTATTCAGCAAAAAATTGATTCCGGAGAATTAGTTGTTCCTGCAGGAGTAAGTTTCAAGTTCTCTGGAAATTATGAAAACCAGATTCGTGCTGAAAAGTGTTTAAGTATTATTATACCGTTGGTGTTTTTAATCATTTTCTTGATACTCTACTTTCAATTCAAATCGGTAACGACTTCACTCATGGTCTATACCGGGATAGCAATGGCATTCAGCGGTGGATTTATCATGCTTTGGCTTTTTGGACAAGGCTGGTTTGCTGATTTTACTATTTTTGGCACAAATATCCGTGAGCTTTTTCAAATGAAAACCGTTAATCTGAGCGTTGCAGTTTGGGTTGGCTTTATTGCTTTGTTCGGCATAGCTACTGATGATGGAGTTCTAATAGCAACTTATCTCGACCAAAGCTTCGAGCGTAACCGTCCAAAAACATTAGAGGAAATAAAGACAGCAGTTGTAGAAGCAGGTGAACGAAGAATAAGACCTGCAGTAATGACTACCGTAACAACCATAATCGCTTTACTTCCAGTGCTTACCTCAACAGGCCGTGGGGCGGATATAATGGTACCAATGGCTATCCCAGCATTTGGGGGTATGACTGTTGCTGCCATTACATATTTCATTGTTCCTACACTTTATTGCTTGCGTGAAAAGTATAAACTTAAAAAGAGGAAGCCATGATAAGATATTTTGAATTTCTTTTAGTTTTGCATTTGTTTTGTAGCCTATGCTATGCTCAAACACTGAACGAATTTTATAAAGTTGCTGCAGAAAACAATCCGGGTTTACAGGCTATTTACAAAGAATACGAAGCCGCTTTACAAAAAGTGCCTCAGATGAAATCATTGCCCGACCCAACTTTTTCTTTTGGATATTTTATTTCTCCAGTGGAAACAAGGGTTGGTCCTCAGATGGCAAAATTCTCGTTAACACAAATGTTCCCTTGGTTTGGTACTTTGAAAGCGCAGGGCAATGTGGCTGCTTTAATGGCTGAAGAAAAATTTCAAAACTTTATTGATGCTCGTAACAAACTTTTTCTTCAAGTTGCTACTGCTTATTATCTTTTGCACGAAGTAAAAGATTTAATTCGTATTGAGCAAGAAAATATTCGTTTATTGGAGTCATATAAAACTATAGCCACTCAGAAATTTAAAAACGGAGCTGGAACAATGGTGGATGTGCTTCGTGTGGATATTATGCTGAAAGATGCACAAACAAATCTCAATATTTTGAGAGACAGAGAAAAACCTTTGTTGACTTCTTTCAATAAGCTTTTAAATCGCTCTGAAACTGAATTAGTGCAGATTAGTGATACTTTAAGAATGGAACTACTCCCCGATAATTATAGAAAAGACTCGCTGATTTCAAACAATCCAAAAATAAAAGCACTTGATTTAAAATTTAAGGCAAGCCAGGAAGCAGAAATTGTTGCACAAAAATTGGGTTTGCCCAAATTTGGTATTGGTTTGGATTATATATTAGTTGGTGAGCGCAGTGATGTTTCTATGCCTGATAATGGTAAAAATGTTCTTATGCCAATGGTAAGCATAAGCATTCCAATCTTTCGGTCCAAATACAATGCATTGGCGCAAGAAGCCCAAATTCTAAAGGAAAGCTATCAACTTCAAAAGCAAGAACTAACAAATAATCTTATTTCCGAATATGAAATGACTTGGTTTGAGATTCAACAACTCTTGCAACAAATAACGCTTTATCAGGAGCAAATACATATCTCGGAGCAATCGTTAAACCTGTTATTCGCTTACTATGAAAATTCTGGGAAAGATTTCGTAGAAGTTCTGCGCATGGAACAAGAGTTGTTGAAATACCAAAAAATGAAAGCAACTGCCCTGGTTCAGTACCATATCGCTGTTGCAAAAATTAATTACCTAACATCAAAATTGTATTAAAATAGGAGGTTAAAATGAAAATTAAAGATAAAAAAACAATAATTATTGCAACAGGAACACTTTTTATTGGATTGTTGACCGGATGGTTGTTTTTTGGATTGAATAATAATAATTCTAACCTGGTCAATGAACATCTGAAAACAGAACTAAACGAAGTCACAATCTGGACTTGCTCCATGCACCCGCAAATTCGTCAAAACAATCCTGGAAAATGCCCTATTTGCGGCATGGACTTAATTCCGTTGAAAGAAAACCAAAATGCAATTTTAGACCCTAAGGCAATTAGGATGTCGCCTATTGCTATGGAACTAGCAAAAGTGCATACTGCAGTTGTTGGGAAAATGAATCCTGTAAAACAAATTTACCTTTATGGAAAAGTACAATCCGACGAACGTTTGATTTATTCGCAATCTTCGCATATTCCTGGAAGAATAGAAAGATTGTTAGTAAATTTCACTGGCGAATTTGTGAATAAAGGGCAAATCATTGCATACATCTACTCGCCAGAGTTGGTTACTGCTCAGGAAGAGTTATTTGAGGCACAGAAAATAGCCGAAAAGCAACCTCAACTATTCTTAGCCGCAAAAGAAAAGTTAAAAAACTGGAAACTTTCGGATGAGCAAATTGAAGAAATACTAAAGTCGGGAATGACAAAGAATGAATTCCCTGTAACAGCGGATGTCTCAGGATATGTAATCTCCAAAAAAATTAATTTGGGGGACTATGTACGCAAAGGTGAAACTCTTTATGAAATCGCTGACCTTTCCAAAGTTTGGGTGTTGTTTGATGTTTATGAATCGGATTTAAATTGGATAAAACAAGGTGATCAAGTGGAATTTACAGTTTCCTCTTTGCCAGGCGAATCGTTTATTGGTACTATTACATTTATTGACCCTGTAATTGATCCTAAGACAAGAGTAGCAAAAGCAAGAGTGGAGTATACCAACTCAAACTACAAACTGAAACCCGAAATGTTTGCATCGGGATTGGTGTATGCAAAATTACCTAACAAACCAAAGGCAATTGTAATCCCTAAAACTGCAGTAATGTGGACAGGTAAACGCTCGGTTGTGTATGTAAAGATACATTCGGAACAAGGTTTTTATTTCACCATGCGTGAAATCACATTGGGTCCTGCTTTAGGAGATAGTTATGTTGTTGAAGAAGGTTTAATGGAAGGAGAAGAAATTGCTGTAAACGGCACTTTCAGCATTGATGCTGCTGCACAATTGGCAGGAAAACCCAGTATGATGAGCCCTGAGGGTGGTAAGGCTACGACCGGACATAATCACGGGAAAACAATTACTGAGAGTAATGTTTCGAACGAAAGTTACCGGGAACAACCTAAGTCAACTAAATCCAAAGCAATGTCCATTGACAACCAAGTCAAAAAGGCTTTGCAACCGCTTTATAACGCATACTTTAAGTGGAAAGATGCTCTCGCCAACGATAATTTCAACGAGGCCCGAAATTACGCAACAAAATTTAAGTTAGCCTTGGAAAAGGTAGAAATGGGACTTTTTAAAGATGAGGCTCATATGGTTTGGATGGATTTTCAGGGCAGATTACTTAAGACTTTGGAACACGTTCAGCATTCTTCCGACATAAAGCAACTCCGCCAGACATTTCAATCGGTTTCCACTACGATGATTGAAATGACTAACATATTCAAACCTCTTAACTACACAATCTACGTGCAACATTGCCCAATGGCAAATAATAACAAAGGGGCAGATTGGTTGAGCAAGGAAAAAGAAATCAAAAATCCATACTTTGGCAGTTCTATGCTTAAATGCGGAGAAGTGACCAAAGAAATTAAATAAGTTTTTTAACAATTTTAAGGGTTGTTCAATGAAAGCAATAGTTTTAAGTTTTGTTTTTTATGTTCCTTATTGGAACAATGGCATTGGCACAAAAAAAAACGAAAAGTTAGTTGTAAGAAATAGCTGTAATATTTGTTAAGGAAACATAAACAATCTGTTTACAGAAACTGTAATGAACTATCATTCATAAAACTAGTTAATGGAATTGACAGAAATCCACTTTGGTGTTCAAGAATTTATAGACTTATTCTTATCAGCCAAAAGTTTTCACAAATTGATTTTCTCATTTCAAACTACTGGACTTTAATAAAAATTGCAATTTCAAGATGAGGAAAATCGTAAAACGTTAACAGACAGAAATTGTCGCAAACAAATAATTTGATGTTTGTCAAAAATGACCTCAAGGAAAACGGTTCTTCACTTATTTTAAGGGGAAAGCAATCCAATAATATATCAAACAAAGTTGAACAAAACGTAAAAGTTTTCAAAAGAATAAGAATCTAGAAAACCATTAACGCAGTTGTCGATTTCAAAAAACAAACCGCCTTTGATAAATGAAATTTATGACAAACAACACCGGTAAATAAAATTGGGAAGAGAAAAAAAACAGCCCAGTGGAATCAGCAATATTTAAAAAAATCTTCAAAAATTGAAACAAAACCCCAAAAAATACGGGTTGATAGCTCTTTATCTTGGTTAAGAAGTTAATTTGTTTTTGTTTCAAAAGTATTTCAACTATCAAACAATCGCTTTGCTTATATTATTCATTCGGACACCAGATTTATATGTATACAATTCATTTGCTTGCTCAATGGATTAAATAAGATAGTGAAATCGGACAAACTTAACAAATATTCTTCATAACAAGAACTTTGGAAATAAAGCAAATAATATAATTAATTGAAGGTATATTGTTCTACCAAAGTTACTGTTTTGTCGACCTGATTTTACATAGGGATCACCCCTTTTGTTCTACAAAAGTTATAAGTAAATAATCAAAAGTTGCACACATAAATAATTAGGATAATTATTTTTGTAATTTACGAAATAAAAAAAATAATATCTTTGTATTTTGCGATGGAATGATGTTTGATTAAAAAAACTCGGAATATGCTGTAAAAAGGTGGAAAAAACATGAATCTAATTATTACGTATGCGCATTTATTTAACCACCCTGAACCACTTTTTGAAGAAATTACCTACAGTGATATCAGGACAAGAGTAAGAAAACTGAAAAATAGCCTTGAAAAAAGGTGTTTTTTTTTCACACAAGTATTGGTGGAATGAAACATATCACTACCTGTTATGCTGTAGATTGCGTTTTGAATACTGCTGGGGTAATTGAAGATAGAAATATTTTTGCAAAGTATAAAAACCCACATATTTCAGAATTTTTAGCGGGTGAAAGGACTGATAAAGATGATGATTTTGTAATATTTGGTGACCCAATAACATCAAGAATGCTAAAAAAATGCTTGATTTTCGATAAAACTCATGCAGAAAAACTTACCCTAAACATCAAATTTTCGAAAGGAAAAACAGAGATGCAAACTTTCTGTTCTGCAACAAGAGCCTGGAGAAAATTGACCGATAGTGGTGTAAAAGTTTTTTGGAAGAAAATAAGTCATCTGAAAAAGAAGGAGGAGGTGTTGATACAATCTCATCTACCGACGAGGCAACAGAGATTATTGAGAAAGATGTTGAAAAATTTATCGAGAAGAATCCAAGTGTTATTGGAGAAAATCTAAGGTTAAAAAGGAGGCAATTAGATACACTTGTTGGTCGAATTAATCTACTTTTCGAAGACGAACAAGGCAATCCGTAAGTTATTGAATAGAAGTTCAATATAATTGGGATAAATGCAATAAAGCAATTGACTAAATTTATGGACTGGGTAAAAAAAGAAACTAAAAAAAAAGACACTGGAATCAAAGTATTTAAGGGTGTGATGCCTGCATTTGAAGAAAATTCGAAGAAATTGAAAGATAATAAGATATTTTTCTACGGATGGCAACTAAAAGTTTATATAAGGGAGAAGTAGAATGAAAAATATAGCTGACAACTCTTGCGTCAAATTCAACAGGATACAATACATACGCATCGTGCTTAGATCCTCTCCCTTAAGAACACTACTCCAATCGATAGCAACTTCGTATATGTTGGAAACGTTATATGAAATTCCCCCAATAAAAAGGAGTG
>JBBIUA010000031.1:0-14395 GCA_037440445.1 Ignavibacteria bacterium | reverse complement strand
AGTCAAAAATTCACCCAAGAAGAATGGGCAGGTGAGCCAATCCCTGTTGATATTAACATTGTCTTTACTGCCGGAGGCAACAATCGATATGCTTCAAAAATGATTGTAGTCTCACGCAGATATATTGATAATCCGCAAAATGATTTACAAATGACCATACCAACATTAAAAATTACCGAAACAAACTGGAAATTTGAATATTCTTATGGTGCTAATCTAACATACAACCCAAGAAGATTTGATTATTTTACTTCCGTAGTAGATTTCTATATGCATTTAATTATCGGAATGGATAAAGATAGCTACGAAGAACTTGGAGGGAACAATTCATTTCAAGAAGCTAAGAATATATTGCAGCTCGGTGCTTCGCAACAAGCCGAAGGATTCGAAACTTTTGTAGAACCAGGAACATATTCAAAATACAACATTGTTCGGGAGTTAACCGACCCAAGATATTATCCTTTCCGAAAACTCATCTTTTCGTTCTATGTCGATGGAATCGATAAACTTGAATACAATAAAGAAGAAGGATTGGCAAACCTCTCTAAAGTAATCGAAGAAATGGCAAAATTTAAACGAGAAAAAATTGTCGAATCGAGTATACTCATACAATTGTTTTTCGATACGCATTATCAAACACTTGCAACAATTTTCAACAATTATTCCGACAGAAATCTTTTCGATAATCTTATGTATCTTGACCCTGGTCATAGTATGTTATATCAAGATTCAAAAGATGGGAAACTTAAATAATGGAGGATATATGAAAAAGTTTTCTTTATTCTTAATTGCATTTCTGTGTATATTATTCAATTCTTCTTTGTTTGCACAAACTTTAATTTGGCAACAAACCGATTTCTCACTAACAGGGAACATCAATGTTGTGCATATAGGACCGAACGGTTGGTTATATGCCGGAACTTATGACAAAGGTGTATACGTATCGTCCGATAAAGGAAACTCTTGGGTGGCAAAAAACAATGGATTGCTGAATCTACAAATTTTTGCTTTTCTTAATGTACAAGATACTATTTTTCTTGGTTCTCTCGAAGGAGTGTATCGAAGCAACGATTTAGGAAACACTTGGGAACCATCAAACAACGGATTAACAGATTCTTATATCAATTCTCTAGCAATTACAAAGGACAGGAAGTTACTTGTTGGGACGCTATACAGCGGTTTGTTCATTTCTACTAATTACGGACGAAGTTGGACACAAATGCAAAACGATTTTAAAAATAAAAGTGTAAACTGCATCCTTGCAAAAAACGATGGATTTGTTTTTGTTGGTACAACTTCGGGACTTTATCGTGCGACCCAAATGTTCGATTTTTGGGGCAAAGTGGATGCAGATTTCAAAAACAATACAAATATCAACACAATTGCCCTTGATTCGAGCGGAAATCTTTATGCTGGAACCAACAACGGTATGATTTTCAAATCGACGAATAATGGTGTGAACTGGATTCAAATTTATGAGTCTACTAACAATTCTATCTACAAAATAATTGTATCCCCGCAAAATGTAATTTATGCCGCAACCTATGGGAAAGGTGTTCTTCGTTCCAAAACCGGTGGTACTTCGTGGGAAGAAGTAAACGATGGTTTATTCAACCAATTTACAACATCTATTGTTGCTCTTCCATCAAGAGAGTTCTTCGTGGCTTCTTGGGGTAATGGAGTTTTCTATGGAAAAGAATATGAAATTTCAACATTTTTCGAAGGTGAATATTGCACAGGGAATGAAATTGCCGTTGATTATTTGGCTACGATAAACTTTAATTCTGATAATTACTTTATTGCTCAATTATCGGACAACAATGGAAAATTTACCAATCCCCTCGAAATTGGTAGAATACAAAGCACTACCAGTGGAACAATAATTTGTCGCATTCCTAATAATATCCCAAGTGGGATACTTTACCGCGTTCGTGTAGTATCGACAAGTCCAGCAATAATTGGGGCAGACAATCGAAAAAATATTAGAATTTATAAAAATTTATCTCCCGTGGTTTCTGGGAAAGCATCCGTATGTCAGTTCGACATTGAAACATACACTGGAAGCACAAAGCCTGGCGTAATATCAAATTGGGATGTTGAAAATGGCGAGATTTTAAATATTGACACTTCAAACAATTCAATTACGGTTCAATGGAATAACGTTGGCACGGGCAAAGTTAAACTATTCCAAATTCTGCAAAATGGGAAATGTTCAGACTCAACAATAATTCCAATTTCAATCAATCCTAAACCCGAAAAGCCAACAATTACGCGTGTTGGATATGTTCTTTATTCAAGTACTAAAAAAGGTAATCAATGGTATTTATTCGATGATCCAATACCTAATGCAACCGCAGATTCGCTAGTTGTAACAGAACCAGGATTATACTACGTCCAAGTAACGAACGAATACGGCTGTGTATCCGAAATGTCAGAGCCATATGATTTCTATTACAATTCCATCGAATTAAGCAACGAAGAAATTTCAATTGCACCAAATCCCGCAAATGACAAAATACGAATTTCATTTCCTGAAAACACAATTTACATTGCAGTTTACGACTTGTTGGGAAATAATAAAGTTTCTATTTCAACAAAGAATCTAACAAGCAATTCCGTTGAACTCGAAATTTCGAATTTGCCTACTGGTACTTACTTTTTGATTATACAAACATTTAAAGGAAGCATTTATCAAAAATTTGTAATTCAACATTAATCAATTGGCAAAGGCAACTTGGTACTTGACTTTTCTTTTTTTGAAACAATATTCAATTCATTTATAGAGGTTTTCCATACATTTGAAGTTTAATTAAATTTTTGATGCCTATGTTTTGGGTAAAATTATTTAGTCTTGGTGGAATTTTTATAATTTTTGGAGTTACCTGGTTGCTTTCGGAAAATAAGCGAAAGTTTCCTGTTAGAGTAGTCTTTTGGGGATTATTATTGCAATTTGCTTTTGCCCTACTTGTTTTGTATGTCCCTTTTGGAGTGTCTGCATTTCGCTGGATGGGAGACCGAGTTGCAGAATTTTTAGATTTCAGCAAAAAAGGTGCTGAATTTGTTTTTGGAAATGCTTCGAGACCTGAATTTCAAAACACATTTGGATATCAATTTGCAATAATTATTTCTTCGACAATTATTTTTTTCTCTGCCTTTGTTTCAATTCTATATCGTTACGGCATAATTCAAAGAGTTGTATACGCAATGGCATGGGTAATGAACAAAACTATGGGAACGAGTGGTGTTGAGTCTCTTTCGGCAGCAAGTAATGTTTTTTTGGGTCAAACCGAAGCTCCACTTTTGGTGCGACACTATTTAGGAAATGCAACTCGTTCTGAATTGTTTTCAATTATGTGCGGAGGCTTTGCTACAATCGCTGGTGGAGTGATGGCTGCATACATCCAAATGGGAATTTCACCCGTTATTTTGGTTACCGCCAGTTTGATTTCTGCACCGGGTAGCCTTATGCTCTCTAAAATAGTTATTGAACCGAAAAGTTCGGTAAAAGATATTCGAGAAGTTAAAAAAATTTCTGTCCCAGAAACTAAAAATATTTTGGACGCAATAACCCAAGGTGCAGGCGATGGAATGAAACTTGCAATAAATGTAGTAGCAATGCTAATCGCTTTTATTTCTTTGATTGCAATTCTGGATGCAGGACTTCAATTGGTACATACTTGGCTAAAACCAATTGGAATATATTTCCCACAAAGTTTAAAAGAAATTTTTGGTTATCTATTTTTGCCATTTGCATATATAGTTGGAGTTCCACCATCCGAGGCAAAAATCTTTGCAAGTCTATTAGGAACAAAGGTCAGCATAAACGAATTCATCGCATATGCCGACCTTGCCACGATGATTAGAAACGGTACAATTTCGCAAAGAACAATAGATCTAGCTACATTTGCTTTATGCGGATTTGCAAACCTTGGTTCAATCGCAATCCAAATTGGTGGAATTGGTGCTCTTGTCCCAGATCGACGCAACGAGGTAGTGCAACTTGGCTTTAAAGCAATGGTGGTCGGAGCATTAACAAATCTTTTAACCGCAACAATTGCTGGGCTAATAATTTAATAATCGCTACACTAAATATTGAAATGAATACCACCTAATATATTCAAATAGGTAGTATTTGAACCATCTGTGAAAATTATGGTGTATTTTAAAGTAACGCGGAATTCTATATTCGGTGCAATTTTAAAGGCTCCGCCAACAAGTGGAACAAACCCAAACTTGGTTTCACTATCTGAACTTTTATAACCTAAATATTCTACAGATGTTGAATTAAAGAAAAGAAAGGTTTCCGCCCCGATATATGGTTTAAAACCCGAGGCAGAAAAACGATATTGAATACCAACATTTAGTGGAATAGTTGAAAAAGTTGCCTTTGCAATGTCGCTACTACCTTTGGCACCAAAGGACCAATATCCAATGCTTCCTGTAAGTGCAAGTTCGGGTTGGAAGAAATATGTCCAAACTCCATTAATTCCAAAACCTGTGTTCGCCCCATCGGCAAAATCACCCGTTGGAATCCCTAAGCCTATATCGCCACCAATTTGCATTTTTGAAAATGCCTTGCCGCGCTGTGCATATCCGTTATAAAAAACGGAAAGAGTAATCAATGCAAGAACAAAGAAGAATTTTTTCATAGAAACTCCATTATTAAGTAAGACAAAAAACTAATTTAAGAAAAATTAATCAAAAAAATAAATTTTCTTCTACTTTCTGAAATAAATTATCTATCTCCGATTGAATCTTTATTGTTTCAGCAATAGAAGCAACAATTTGACAAAACAAAGTAATATCATTCAGGGATAAAATTTTTTCTGTTCTTTCCTTCAGCCACTTTTCGCACACTTTATAACCACCAATTTGGTAATCCCAAATTACCAAGTTTATTCCATCGAAATATTGAGTATCATTGATATACAAACGATTCGAAGATTTGTCGAAAACAACTTTTTCGACTTTGCAACTTCCTTTACCTTGAAATTTAGAAACAGATTTCAATTTTAAATCAGATTCAAGTAAATGCAATCTTACAAGTTTTTCTCCAAACCGTGAAAGTCTGCGAAACAAATCAGAATCATTAGTAAAAGGTATCCTTGGAAAGTCGTTTTTCAGCACTTCAGCAAATCTTTCCCTATAGATATTCGAATACAATATTGAATAAACATAATAAAAAATCATCTCGGGTGTTAATGATAATTCTAGTTTTTTCTGTAGTCGATTGAATAGATCCTGTGAAATATTTGGTTTGCCGGTTTGATATCTCTCTTTAGGTTCAAAAATAATCCAAGAGGTTAAGTGACCCGATTTCATCTTTGGCTTCTCATCATTAACATATAGATATAGTGGGAAAAGATAATTAATATCAAGAGAAGAAATTGAAGTAGCACCAGAAATTATTTTATTGGTAACAAAAGCGAATTTCCAGATTCCAGTGCTTCTTGATCTTCTAATTGTAATAAGTGCGACATTCTTGCCCGGCAGCATATGTTTCATAATTTGTTTACGTGGTCTCTCGATGACATCATCGTTATAGAAAATCCATCGAAAATCAAAAGGACGGTATAGAATTTCAAGGATTTGTTTCTTCCAATTCGAATTGTTCTTGACTTTCGGTCGAACCTCAGAAAGTTTAAACTTATCAGTATCGTTTAAATTGAATTCCTTCCTAACAATTTCATCGGGATGATTTAAATCAATAAATCTATGAATCTTTCTTTGCAATTCATCTTTTGTAAATGCAATTGCAAAATTATCCCTGGCTGTTACTATACCAACATTATGAACTGGAAAGATATCGGTAATTTTTATAAATGTGTTATAAAGTTCTGAAAGTTCATCTTTCAATGGAACAAAAAGGAACAAATCGTGTTTAGGCTGAACCTTTTTCCAATTTGTTGTTTTGATAAAATTTTGTCGTAACCAATCGTATTTTTCTTTCCTTGTTCCCCAAAGTTCGGCATAGAAAACTTTACATCTCGAATTTGTACCCCTTTTTTTGTTTAGTCCGAACTCCTCTCGTTTCCTTTTCTTTAGAAGCAGAGTAATTGCAACACATTGTTGAATATCAAAAACATTTTCATTTTTCATTCCATTGGGGGCTTGCTCCTTTTTTCTTGTGTTCCCATGAAGGTCAAGAATATAAATTCCGTCGAAAGTTCTCATAAGCGAACATCGCATTCCTCGGAAAGTTGGATTATCGAGATAACTATGATTTGTAATAAATCCAACAATTCCTTCACCCGATTGCTCGATTTTCCATTGAGCAAAACGGAAAAATTTCACATAATCATCCTGTAGCCATTTTGGATTTTTTTTCTTTCAATGGCTTTCCATCAATTTGATAATATTCTTTTATTTCATTTTTAATCCATTCCCAATTATTTGCTGAATGCCCAGAATATGGGGGATTACCAAGTATGACTAAAATGGGCTTTTCTTTTTTAACTTTAAAAGCAAAATTGGATTCTTTGGAAAGTGAAGCCAAGCCTGGTAATATTGTACTTTCCAATTCCTTCATTTCGAGTGTGTTGGTAAGATAGAATTTGAATCTTTCGTTTTGCTTCAATTAATATCCAAGTTCCTCCATTAAAAATGAAATTTTCAAATGACCAATAGCATACGGAGCCATCATCAATTCAAAAGCATAGAAATTTTGCAAGATATGTTGACTAATAAAACTATCTTGTGCACCTGTTCCAAAATTTTTTGAAAATTCTTCGAGTGCAACTTTTGAAGTTTCGGCAAGAAAAGTGAGAGTTCCAGCCGATGGGTCGAGAATAGTAATTCCTTTGTTTGCTAAACCCTCTTATAAACTAAATTTCGTTTTAAGCAATTCATTTATTGACCGCACAATGTATGATACCACAGGCTCAGGGGTATAATAAACTCCCCTCTTTTCCCTTGTTTCAGGGTCATATTCATTCAAAAAGGTTTCATAGAAATGCAAAATCGGGTCGTTCCCTTTGTGATTTTGAAAACACTCATCGAATATTCTTTTAACATCGGTAATAGCAAGAATTTCCGAAATGTCGTCTACTATCCATTCCATTTGTTCAGGAAGCTCCTCCAGTGAAATAAATCTAAACATATCCCTAAGTATACCAAGTGTAGGTGGAATTTGGTCGTATGCAATCTTTCTGTTGAAACCTTCAGCGGAACGAGACCTTGAAGCAAAAAGACCATAGGTAATAGTTTGAGCAAATAAGTCGGCAAACTCTTCTTTCTTGATATTCCCCAACAAATACTCCTTGAATGCTTCGTAGAAAGCCTTAATCGAAGTATTTTGTTCTTGATTAGGCTTCTTCAATTCCATTTCAATAACATCTTTCAAAAACTTTGTCCGTTTAGCAAGTTCTTTAACAAGAGTTTTCGAATCGTAGACTCTTGGTTTAGAAAATGAAAAGAATTTTTCTAATAAACCACAAAAAAGTTCAGAATTTTGTACGAAGGTCTTGCATTCAATTTTTGAAAAACAATAGGATTTGTAATGATTGCTTTTTCAAGTAGTTCCCCATTTCGATAAAGCCTAAATTCAATGAAATTTTTTAGGATTAGATTTGGAAAAACTTGCCGATATTTTCTCAATTGTTCTGATTCTTCAATCTTATCGAGTTCTTTAGTTGGTTCTTTTGCTTCAATATACCCTACGATATGCTGTTCTCCGTCCCAAAGCCGAAAATCAGGATTGCCACCTTCGGTATTCTTGGGCATTGTAACAACTCGAATGTGTGATTTCTCATAACTTTTACAATAACTCTCAAGAAATCTTTTCAGGGCAGGATAAAAACTTTTTTCTCGGGTGTCAGATTGAGGGGAAATTTCGTATATCTTTTCAAAAATCTTTAACCAAACTCTCCATTAGAAATAATTAATTAATAAATTATATCTTACATCCAAAAAAATGGATGCGCTTGAAATCAAAATTTACTAACCAAATGAATAATATTCTATTTAATCCAATAGATTTTTTGAGTCCGAACTGTTGTTGGTCCTTCTATTCTAACGAAATAAATTCCATCGCTTAATAAATTCTCATAAAAATGAACTTTTTGTTGAATTGGCTGGTCAACTTCAACAAAATAGGAATAAACACTATTACCAAAAATATCCGAGATTACAATTTTGTGAGGTCCAATTTCCAGTGGGTCGAAATCTATTTCAATCGTATTACTTCCTGAATTCACCGAAACAAGGAAAATTGGTGATGGATTAGGTTCAAAAAGCCTTAAACCACCGCTTTTACAAACATCGAGAAGAGTAAATTTGCCAGGTTTTTCTGTGAACGAAACAAATCCTTTTGCAGTTTTTGTATTCTGAATATAAATTGCAGTAGAAGTATCATTTCCCAATTTTGCTTTAAATTTCAGAAGTGCTATGGCTTGTTCACTATTAATTGGTTTAACTGGCAAACCATTGATAACAACTCGATTATTTCCTGTTTCAATAGTTCCCCGAGGTGTCGAACCAATTGGCTCCATCAAAGTATAGTTAAAAACAAGTTCTGTTGATATACTTTGATGGAAATCAGTCAAATTTTTAATATTTTTTAGATAAATTGGCAAAACAAACTCTTCGCCAGTGTTAGCTTCTACAATTCCAACCGAGATTTCTGCGGAAGATGGAAGAACTTCGAATAATCCATCAACTTCGGTAAAACTAATAAATCCATCAATAGTTGCAGTTGAATTTATGTCAAGTGCGGTACTCGATACTGCACTATTCAATACTTCAAAAGTTATTTGAAGCAAAACATTTGTTGTAGGTGTAAATGGAATGTTATCGAACAAAATAGAATTTGAACCAATAGTAGTTGAGACATTTGGCGAAACCGAAACGAATCGAAGTAGAGATTGGTCAAAGTTTAGATTCGTGCGAATTTTGGTTGTACCAGATTTATCGAGCATAATACCATTCTTGATCAATACAGGAATAGTAACAAGTTCTCCAATTAAGCCTGTATGGTTTTCAACAACAATTTCGGCGCGTGAGGCAATTGGATTGCTCGTAATAAGAATTGAATCGTTGAAGTTGCAAGGGTCTCCAGCAAGTTTAAAATAAGCATTAAAATCACCCGAAGTTTGTGGCAAATATCGAATTGTAACAGAAATTGAAGACATTGGGGCAATATTCCAGGGTAAATTTGGAGAAGCAACAGTAACTTGTGGGTCTGTAAAATAGGCAGATGTAATCACCAATTGTCTATTTGTAATGTTTTTTATGCTTATAACTGTGTCCTTTGCAACACCAACAACCCCTGAAATAACAATTGGCTGTCGTTCAACTTTGGGCATCAAAACTATCCCGCTAAGGGTTATTGCTGCGGTATTTTGACAGTACGAATCCACAATTTTTAAATCACCATTGTAATTACCATCTAAAGGAGCTTTCAGAACGACCTTTATCGTTTGCGAAGAAGATGGCTGAATAGTTATTGGACCAGTTGGTTGAACACTAAATGGAGATGCAATATTCATATCAAGTATCAAATCGATATTTCCAGTGTTCTGTATTTGAACATCTAAGGACTTTTCTTCGTTTGGACAAAGAACACCAAAATCTAAACTCTGTGAAGTGATTGTAAATGAATAATCAGCACTGAAAACTGACAAGGGAATTGAATATACAGGAAAATTCTTTGCATTACTTGTAATAACTAAGTCTGCAGTAAGAGTTCCTTTCAAAATAGGGTTACATCTAATTGTAAAACTATATTCGCCATTTGGGGGAATAGATACAGAACCAGGATTAGCAGGAATAAAAGAAAATTCACCAGCATTTGAACCAGTAATTTCAAATTTGGAGATGTCGAGATTCAATGCACCAGTGTTTTTAATAATAATGGTTGTATCGATTGATTTCTTCTTGCAATCAAGAGTGTCGAAATTCAAAGAACTAATCGACGAAATTTCTGGAAAACCACTCCCATTCCCAAAAATTCTCGATTCAAATCTTCCTTTATTGGTATTAAAAACTATTGTACTAGTTCGGTTGGTTGCATCCGACGGAGTAAATGTTATATCAAATTTCAAACAAGACAAAGGTTGAACGGTAATGTTTGTTGTTCCACCAAGTATTTTAAAATCACCTTGGTCGCCACCCATAATACTTATTGAATAAATAGTTAAAGGTTCAATCCAATTATTACAGAAAATCGTTTGTTGAGGTAAATTTTTAGTTTGACCGACAACTCCTGAGCCACAATCAACATCAAGCGGGTATATCCATCCACTTTTAACTGTAAGTTTGTTTCCATTGCAAGCAGAAGTAACAAAATCGAACGAAAATGAATGGAATGCAGAATCGCTATAAGGAGTGATAGAAAGTTTAACTGTTCTGCTGGAATCCTTTTCTAGTTGGAATGGTGGTGGTGCGCCACCCCAATCGACTACTGAAACATTGTTATCAGGGGAAGTAACTCCAGGTGGATTCACCAAGACAAAGTTATTTCGAGCCTTGATTTTAAGGGTAACCTGATAAGGTGAAGATTGATTTATGAAAGAGATATCTCTATCTACAACATCAAGTGCTGGTAGAATTGAATTAGGTACGCTATATGAAAAAGTATCAAAAACTGCAAAAGGTTTATAAGTTAGTTGCACATTTCCAGCATTGCAATCTGAATTAAAACGAATACGACAGGGTGCAGGGGGCCCAATTGTCCCAATAGTATTTAAGATATTTGAATACAAATTTCCAAGTTCTTGATCGTTTGGCACACTTTGATAAGCCTCTCCGTATGGAGTTCCAGAGCAAATCGAATTCAATTCAGTTGGAACATCGAAACCAAGAGTAATCGCATAAATCGTCACATCATATTTTCTTGCAGAATCGAGAATCTCTGAAACCCAAACATTTACCCTACTTGGTGGTGGAGTAGAACGTCCTTCGTGTTTACCGTCGGTTAAGAAAATCACAACTGGTTTATACTTGGCTTTTTGTGCGACCAAAAGAGCACCAGGTTTACCAAGCCAATCGTAAAGAAAACCAGCATTGTAATCCGTTCCCCCCCTGGGAGCAAATATAGCAGTATCCAAACCTTTATTAAGCCACCATTTGCTATTCGTAAAATCTCGAACCAGAACATTTTCGTAATCAAAAAGTGTAATAGCAGCCTCCCAACGACTACTATCTTTTGGTAAAGCTTTAATTGCGTTGCGTGCTGCTTGGCGAACAACATCAATTTTTGTTTTTCCTGGGACAGTACTTGGTTCAGACATTGAATAAGAAATATCAATTGTCAAAATCAGGGAAAATTTAGTTTGTCCTTCTGGTGGACACATAGCACTTTGAATAGCCCGTGTGATAGAATTCTCTAAAACTTCAAAATCTGCCGAAGAGAAATCTCTTATTTCTTTTCCATCTTTGTCCCATACTTTGAACTCCAAAAGAATAGAAGGATAAGATTCTGGGAATACCTCTTGAATTTCGACTCTTTGAGCAAAAACAAGATTACAACATAAGAAAAATATACTTAAAACGAGTAATAATTTGAATTTATTCATTTTCTCCTCCAAATTTCCAGTAAAAATAACACTCTTATTCAATAGGAGTTACAATCTCGATATTGACCGTTCGACAATAAAAACGACCCTCTGGAAGATTGTTATCGTAAAGTAAACGAGTCTCGCCTAATCCACGTGCAAAACGAAGATCGACACCAAGAACTTTTGCAGTTTCAATTGCTCGCTTTTGCGAAAGTTCAAGATTAACATTTTCGTTTCCAATTCTATCCGTAAATCCTTCGATTTTAACAGTTGAAGTTGGTTTGATTCTCTTCTTTGCTATTTCAGCAATCTTCAAATTGTCTCCCGTAATTGTCGATTGCCCAAAACCGAACAGAATCAAACTGAATCTATCTATTTGTTTATCGGCAACACGTTCGAAAATCTTTTTTTCTATTGTCATCACTTCCACGGGTAATTCAAGAGTTTGGGATTCCCATTGTTTATTGTCCTTATCCAAAATAACTAATTTGTATTTTAGAGGCTCATCAAGTTTAGGAACGTTTTTTTGTTCGGTAGCAACGTCCCATTCAATCACTTTAGGAATATCACCTTGACCTTCGAAAACCTTAATAATTCCTTGACTCTGTGAAGTAATCAATTGCCACCGTTCAACCCCTATAGGGGTTTTAACTTCGGGTTTGAAACGGAATTTCGGTGGATTAACTTCACGCAAAGTATCTTCAACAATTAGAGGTTCAAAAATTTGCGGTATATTGGCAAAAATTTCCACACGACGATTTTCGGCAATACCATCGGGGTCATTTGGATTTGAAGGATTATCTGGTATGTTTTTTGCCTCGACTTTTATCCTTTCTGGTTCAATTTTCCAAACATTCACCAAATAATTTCGAACTGCTTCGGCTCTGCGTCGGGAAAGTTCAATATTTCCTTTTTCAGGTCCTTGATCGCTATTAAATCCAACTATTGTAAGTTCTGCCTGTGGATATTGAGATACCCTTTTGCCGATAATATTCAAAATTTGGTAATATATATCCAAAGTTCCGAGACCATAAAGTTTTTTAACATTGAACAATTTTGTTTCCTCTGGAGTTAACAACTTATATCGCTTAGGAATTTCTGCTGAATTTTCATCAAAAAATATATATCCTAAAATAGGATGCATTTTTGTCGAAAGAAACTCTTCGATTTTAAGAATAGTCACTGGTAATTCATTACCTTTTTCGTCCAAACTTACTGCTTTTATCGATGCCTCGAGATATGGAGCCACTGGTGGCATTGGAAAATTAGGCAATGGTGGAATAATTGGAGGTGAAACTGGGGGCGGAATTCTTTTGACTTTTCGGGGTGCAAAAACTAAATCCAATCCAGCAGAAAAAGAATATACTTTCCATTCGCTGTTCGAAGAGACATCATTCAAACGAAGGTTAATACTTGCATTTGGAACAAGGAACAAAGTACTGCTTTCATTCATTGGGAGCCAATAATTTGAACCCAATACTAAACCATACAGAATCTTATTCGCATTAGGTATTTCGCCTTTAGTGTGATTTCTTACTCTTGTCTTTTCGATTACAAAAACTCCATAAGATGGACTTACAATTTCTTCCTTTTGTTCGAAATCCTTTTTCAAAAGGAAATCAGAACGAAAACCACCAAAAATTCTAAATTGCGGTGTAATCCTGTATGATAAATTCAAATTTGCAAACGCAGAATTAAGCGTTGATTGGACCGAATGCTCAAATTCGCCCCAAATACCTTCTTGTTGCTGAGTCGAAACATACACATTCTCGATTTTAGTCAATTTTGCACTTAAATTTGCCCAACCCCCAGTAAACTGAAGTGAAAAATTTGAATTAATCGGTATCGACACAAAGGGAGCAAAGTTGTAATTGAATCCTAAACCAGTTTCGAAACGGGGACAACAACTTGGGATGTTCGGAAAATCAACCCCTTTGAAATTAGCACTATGGAAATTTAGACCTCCCGCAATTCCAAGTCCAAAAGAAACCCGATTTGAAAATGGATAGTCAAGATATTCAGTAGAAAAAGATATCGAAGCAGTAATAAAAAACAATAATACAACAAAGACAAATTTTTTCATATATCGCTCCAATAAAGCATCATTTTTTTGCTATTTGCAAAAAACAAACTTAAAGATAAACAAAAAGAAAATTACAAAAAACTTTTTATTATAAGAAATTCAATCGAAAATTTTTAAAAATAAATAGAATAAATAAATTAAATTTCATAATTTTGTTTTTTAACTAAATGATGAAATGTTAAAAGAAGTTAACAAATTTTTGAAAGCATTAGCAGACCCGCAAAGGCTTAGAATTGTTGCAATTTTGAGCAACGAAGAGTTGTGCGTTTGCGAAATCAAAATGGTAATTGGCTTCTCTATGGCTACTATTTCGCAACATTTAGCAATTCTTCGGGAAGCCGAAATAGTATCGGGAAGAAAGGAACAGAAATGGATTTATTATTCTATTGATTGGGACAGTTTAGACAAGAATCAGAAAGATATTCTAACGAAGACTTTAGACATAATTTCAAACGATACCATAATTATTAAAGACAAAGAGAAAGTTGAAAAGATAAAAGCGCAAAGGGCTTGTTCTGTTCATAGTTCTTAAACACTTGAATTATAACAAGGAGTTGAAAATGGATTGGAAAAAGGAAATCAAAACATTAATAATTTTTGCCTGTGTATTTATTCTATTCTACTTTTTGCCTATAGGCACCCAAAGATTTGATAATTCAATTTTCGAGGCATTGGAACTTGCCAAATGGTATGCACGCGAACACGTCCTTTTATGTTTAATTCCTGCATTTTTCATTTCTGGTGCAATTAGTGTATTTTTAAAACAAGAAACCGTTCTTAAATACCTTGGGAGTAAGGCCAATCGTTATTTAGCATA
>JBBIUA010000030.1:0-19117 GCA_037440445.1 Ignavibacteria bacterium | reverse complement strand
AGCATCTTTGGGCCTGTTTTTATATGCTATTCCTTTTGCAACAAAACAAGTGTCACTCTGTAAGGTTGTAATTTGAGGTTCAAGGTAATTCAAAATGAGATAATTGCTTCCCCCAATGTATCCATAAGAGTTGGCACCGCCATATCCATAAATTACTACCCCGAAACCAGTATCTGCCCATAAATAATGAACCCCATCACTGACTCTAATAGTTGCATAAACATAATCACTATTAGGAACTTGTTTAATATCGGACAAAGCAAGCGAAGCACCATCAATCCTGAAACTTTGCCAAGATACTTGAGGAATAATTATTGAAATGTATTGTTCTTCGTAAACCTTTTCATAAGAATTTTTTCTAAACTCAAATGCTTGAGAATTGATGACTCGATATTCATCCATATACTGCTCAATAGGGGGCATTATGGCTAGGAATGGATCGCCAAGAAAGTTTGAACCAGAACCACAAGTTTTTTTGAAACCACCAACAAGTATTGGTTTGTTGGAAGAAATATAATGAGGAGCATCGAGAACGCCTTCATAATATTCCCCTTGGTTCAAAGTTGTAATTCTCTTGCCATCGACGAAAATATCGGTACCATCCTCAGCAGCCAGTATTCTATATATATTATAACCATAGTCAATTTCAATTTGTGATTTGGCGAAAGGTATAACGATTGAATTTTTCCCCCAAGTAGAAACAGGAGGTAATTGTTCAATCAAAATGTCTCTTGAAGGTTCAGGAACAGAATTGCGAACTGTTACCGGAACTGTTGCGCGTTGATGTCCAGAAAAAACTGCAATTGGCTTTGAAGCAATAATTTCAGTACCAGTAAGGTCACTATTCAGATTGCCCCTTGAAATCTGGGCTTGAACCAAATAAACTTCACCACGATCCAAAAGCAATTGTTGAATTTTCGAACCATTTCTGAAAGTGGGACTTTTTGGATAGAGTGTAATATATGTGCTGTCCTCTGTTGCAACAATGGCAAATTGAGATGGAGTATTAGGATTAACGGCAACTGGCTTAATATCTTCTATTCCATCAGAAAAATAAGAAAGAACAAAGTATCTTTTACCAAGAACATCAGTGGGTAAAACCAAAAAAGCATCCGAAGTAGTTACTGCTTGATTTAAAGCATAAACAGAAACTTCTTTTTCCGAGGTAATATGAAATGAATTTAAAGCAACTTTTTCAGTTTGAATTTTTTGGTCATTTATAGTTGTAATATTACCACTAAGGTTGAACCCTTTCAATTCAAAATAATAACTTGACACACTAAATATAAACATCTTCGTTGGGTCGGTGATTTCAAATTCAGTCTCATACGGAACACCTTCTTGGTCAAAATATTCAATTTTCCCACGTGTTGGCTCAGCAGCGGCGATAAAAACATAAAGTGAATCTCCGAATTGTAATATTGCATTATTTTCATAATAATTATTATGATAATTAGGAAGAAAAGTCAACCAAAAATCCGTGCCACGACTATCTTTAACAATTTCTATCTTTGCAAATGATGGATTAAATTGTATCAAAATCAAAATTGTTGCTAATAGTGTAAAACAACTTTTCATAAATCTTCAATATTAAAACAATGTTAACAAACATAAATTACAAAAGTTACAATTTCTTGTGATAAAAATCACAAAAGGAGGAAATTGGACAAATACTACATTTAGGAGAACGGCTAATACAATATTTACGGCCATGAGCAATTAGTAAATGAGTAAAAATAACCCATTTATTTTTTGGTACTAACTTCATCAATTGTAATTCGATCTTAAGGGCGTCCTTGGTGTTAACCAAACCCAAACGATTAGTTATTCTTATTACATGAGTATCGACTACAATTGCAGGTTTGTTAAAAGAATGGGAAAGAACGACATTAGCAGTTTTGCGGCCAACCCCAGGTAACATAAGTAGTGAATCAAGTTCAGATGGCACTTTTCCACCAAATTGATTTTCGATAATTTTCGCACATTGTATTATATATTTTGCTTTGGATTTATAATATCCTGTGGAGTAAATCATTTTTTCTAATTCGCTGGTGCTGAGTCTAGAAAATTCTTCGGGTGAGTTGTATTTTGAAAAAAGTAATTTTGTTACAGAATTTACTCTTTCGTCGGTACACTGAGCAGATAATATTGTTGCAACTAGCAATTCGAAGGCATTTGAATGATTTAGCCGAATTTTTGCATTGGGAAATTCCTTTTCCAAAATATCAATTATTTGTCTTACCTTATCCTTTTTGTTCATTTAAGAATACTTTTGTTTGTGAATTTTCGTGGTCGCGATGATATATGTATGTAGGATAATCTACTTTTTTTATTATTAGATTTCCCTTTTTTGCTAACTCAAAAAGTTTAGCATCTTCGGCATATTCAAGCTTTGGAATCCCGCCAAGTTTATTTAAAATAGTTCTACGAATAAAGAATGTACCCCCCACAACGCATTCATCCAGGGGTATTAATCTATTTGGATTGTGCAAATCGGGTACAAAGTTGGAACCAATCACTTTGTATCCACCATACAAGAAATCGATAAACGGATTTTCTATTAAAATTCTTTTGCGAAGCTGCAAATGATCTTTTTCGTACTCATCATCGGAATCAAGAAATGTAACATATCTTCCTTTAGAAATTTTCAAGCCAATCTCTCTTGCAAAAGCCGAACCTTTATTGCTTTGATAAACAAAACAAAAACGTTCATCCTTCTTACAAATTTCAATAGAATATTGATAAGTATTATCATTGCTTCCGTCGTCGACTATAATAGCTTCCCATTGACTTTCAGATTGATTGAGCAAAGAGTTAATTGCTCTTTGAATAAGTTCATTTCGATTATAAGTTGTGATAATGACACTGAAAAAAGGGATTTCCATAGGGATTCGGAATTAATCAAAAGCAAAAATACAAAAAAAACTAATTTTTATGTTTATGATTAATTATGATATTTTTTTCTTAATTTTGATTTAATCCTTCCTTTAATTTCTTCAGAAGTTAAAGAAAGGAGATTAGGTTTTATTATTAATTTTTTGAGGTTCTTTTTATGAATATCTATGTTGGAAATCTCAGTTTCTCTACTACACAAGAGGAACTTGAGAATCTCTTTTCCCAGTATGGGGAAGTCGAATCTGTTCGTATTGTACGCGACCGCCAAACAGGTCGTTCGCGTGGCTTCGGTTTTGTTGAAATGAACGCTGAGCAGGGCAAAGTGGCAATTCAAGAGCTTAATGGCAAAGAATTCGGTGGCAGGAACATTTTGGTTAATGAGGCAAAACAACAGGAAAGACCTCAGCGAAATTTCTCTCGCTCGAGTAACTATCGAAATTACCAAGACAAGTATTAATAAAGTTCTTGGGTACTCTGTTTCGTTTTGGGGAGACAAATTGTCTCCCCTTTTTTATTTTAAAAACCCAAAAAGAAATGTAAATAGAAAGAATCCAATCATTCAAAACTATAGAGAATAAGTTTAAAACAATTGTTTACGAAAATGGATTATACTTTAATAAAACACTTAAAAGAAAATTTTGGAATCAATTGCCAAAAAAAAGATAATAAACATATATAATTATGAAACTAAAAATCCTTTTTAATAAATTTTCGATAAGAAAAAATTAAAGGCAAAAAAATCCATAAGGAAATCATAAAAAAAGCAATAAAATTACCTAAGCTTCCTTCCAAAAATGCTTTGAATATAGCACCCGTCACTCCAAGCATAGCTGCTGTATCGAGCTTTGTAAGAATTGTAATTCTTGCAAGGTCGATAGGATTCAATATTGTCAAGAATAGAAGAAACTTTTCAAGTGGATAATCTTGGAATGCAAAAGAAATGAAAAGTATTATACCATCGTAAATCCAGCATAATCCTAACCAAACAAGAAAAGCAATACCTAACCCTAAGGGCTTATCAGGGAAACTCACTGTGACAAAAATTCCTAAAGAAACAAAAATTGATTGAACAAGGATTCCCATTGCAAGAATATTTAACGATAAAGGAATATCAACTATACTGCTTAAAAACAAAGGAACACCCATCCCAACAATGGAAACAAGTACGAAAGGAACTAACAAACCTAAGAATAAACCAAAGAATAATGAACTTCTTTCTATTGGTTGAGTTAATACTAATTCGATAAACTCGCGAGAATTATATACGTATATTCCGCCAAAAAAAATACTAATTAGAGGGTTCAAAATAAGAACAATTGAAAGCAAACTAATTGCAACCTTTGAACTATCGTTTGTAAAGTAAATTATCAAAGTCGTAGTTAGAAATAAACCTATTGCATAAACTATAAGCCAAAGGGAACGAAAAACATTTTGGATCTGAAATTTGACGATTTTATAAGTTGTATCCATTATATTCTAAAAAATAATTTTGTTCCTTTAGTAAATAGATTATCGATTGTTCAAGATTTTCCTTGCCTGTGATTTGAATAAAAGATTGAATACCATCATCAATTAATATTTTTCCATTTAACATAAAAACCAATCTTTCAGCATAAGTTTCGATTTCTGACAACAGATGTGAGACTATCAAAAAAGTTGAGCCTTGATTTGAACGTTCTCGAATTAAGTTTTTTAGTTCAACAACAGCGATAGGATCTAATCCCGCAGTTGGTTCATCAAGTATATATACATCGGAATTAAACATCATTGCTATTACTGCACTAATTTTTTGAACAGTTCCGCCAGACAAATTTCTTATGAATTTATCGAGATAAGGTTGTAATTTAAAAAGGCTTATCAAATCTTTTGGAGCATTAAAATCATCAATATTTCTCAAACTCATTATCAATTCAATTACTTCTTTTACTCGTAAGTTCTCAGGATATCGAGCAATTTGAGGCATATAACCAATCCTATTTCGATAATCTATACTTTTGCTTGTATTTAAACCATCAAAGAAAATTTCTCCCTTGTCAATTTTAACCAAACCAAGAATACTTTTAATAAGCGTTGTTTTACCAGAACCATTAGGTCCAACTATTGCAGTTATTTTATTTCGTTCAAAAGATAATGTTACATCATTCAAAGCTCTAATTTTTCCATAATTCTTTGAAACGTTTTTCAAATCAATCATTTCCAAATCCTCATAGAAGGCGAATTATCAACCAAAAGTTTAGGGACAATCGAAGGAAATACTTTTTCGGCTGCCTCAAGAAGTTCAACAAAAAAACTTCTCAACAAAAGTAAACTTGCTTGATTGCTTTCAGCAATAATCGAGAATAAAGTTACAGGAATATATGGAACATCACCTATGCCATCTTTATTGAGATCATAACCAGAATATCCACTCCAATAATTCAAAAAGAAATAATTTCCGCTTTGGCTACTATTTGTAACAACCTCGAATGTATTGAAAACAAAATTATTTTTTCGAAAGGTATTCTTCTCGCAATTTGCTGTAATTCGAAGTGCCCAACCATTACGAAAAAAGTTGTTACGCTCGAATAAAATTCGGTTAGAACCTTCCATAAAGATTCCTACCGTATTTTTTTCGAAAATATTTCCCGAAATATAACTATCTCGAATATCCTTCAATAGCAAACCGTATGAACTTGGTCCCCAATTATTTTCAAAGCGATTTTCCACCATAAGGACATATTTCGTGTACATTACAGCCACACCAGCCCCATTGTTGGAAAATACATTGTGGGTATAGGAACAACTGTCAGAAAACATAAAATGCAAACCATAACGAAGGTTGTTCGAGCATTTATTATTTTTTAATAGTGCATTTTTAACGAATTCCAAATAAATGCCATCTCTATGATTTACAACGATATTATTCGCAATCAATGCATTGGAGCAGTACCACAAATGAATTCCATTCCCAGAATTTGATTCTTTTCGTGAAATGGCAAGTAATTTACAATCTAATATTGTAAAATCACTTGATTGAGCAAGGTATATACCAAAAAAACCATTTTCAACAGTCACCCTCGAAACTTTGCAATATTTTGTTTTTTGGAATTTAAGCGCCGCGTTATCGGATACATAACTAACGGAAATATTTCTGATGGTTAAGTTTTCAATTGTTACATTATCGGAAACAATTAAAAATCCATTTGAGTTCGAATTTGCACAATCAATAACTACTCCAGTTTCACCAATAATCGTCAGTGGTTTGTCAATTATTATATTGCTTTCACTATAAGTTCCCTTTTTAATAATAATAGTATCGTATGGCTTCGAAAGCTTTATTGCTTCTTTGATTGAAAATAAATCACTTTTTGAAGAAACAATAGATGCAGATAAAATATTTGTTGAATTTTTTAACAAAAATATTAATAAAAATAGAATTGAACAAAAGTGAAATTTATTCAAGAATATCACTCTTAACTTTGTTAACAACATCCCACCATTTCAACTTTTGGTAATCACCTTGCAACTTAATTTTAACTGCGTCATCGTAGGATTTTAAAGAAATTGCATTTAAACCCATCGGAGAAGGAAATTGATTAGTAAGGATATAATTAGCATTTCTTGCATCAATGAATTGACCGGGATTAGCAAAGTCAATTGTCCAAACTGAACGAATATTATTTGTATCAATTTTTGAATAATAGAATGCCACCATACATTTCACGACATCAAATTTGTACACTTTCCCTTTATCGGTAATTATTTCGGCTCCCCATTTTGGATCGACTATTGTCATTCTGCAAAAATCACAAGCATCAATTCCGTAATTAATTGGTGCAGGTTGACTTCGCGAGCAAGATATCAAAAAAAACAAAAGAAAAATACTAGATAACTTTTTAATTATAAGCATTTTTCATCTCTTTTTTGTAAAAGAAATAAGAAACAATAAACAGTATACAGGAAAGAATAATAATGGCAGTACCCCAGTAAGGGAAAGAAAAGGCATAAATATTCAGCAATTGCTTACCCCCAATTAATGGCGGTTGATAAGCCATACCGGGTATCTTCAAAATTGCATTCGGGTCAAGATTATGTCCATATTCATAACCCCATCGATAATAATCGAAAACACCCACAATTGCCCCCAATAATACCAAACCAACCCACAAAATTTTCAACCAATTAACTTTCATAAAAGAAAAAACTAAACCTAAAACAATAAAAAACCCAAGAATTATAGGAATTATTTTGAATTCAGGTATTTCACTTGGTACAATCTTTTTCATTCCAACATAATGGTTTAATGTATTCAAACTTTCTAAATCATTAGGCTTAAAGCCTTTAATATCATTTATGTAAATATATAATCCAAGTCCTTCGGGGAATTGTGGTGCGTCTAGGGAAATGAACCAAATAGGTATAAAATAAACAGAAATTAAAATTAAACTTGCAATAACCATTAATAATGTAGATAGTTTCATTTTTGACCCCAAAAATGGAAATAAAATAAAAAGGCTGTCAAGTTGAGAAATACGCTTGACAGCCCAAACAATTATTTATTCCAAGATAACTCCACTTTTGCATTTGCAGGCGAAACTCGTACATATCCCTGCATTTCTTGATGCAATGCAGAACAGAAATCAGTACAATAGAAAGGATATACGCCAGGCGCTTTCGGTGTCCATTTCAAAGTTAGAGTCTCACCAGGCATAATCAAAAGTTCTGCATTAGTTGACCCAAAAACGGCAAAACCATGTGGGATGTCCCAATCTTGTTCCAAATTAGTTACATGGAAGTAAACTTCATCTCCAACCTTAATTCCTTCAATGTTATCAGGTGTAAAGTGGGAACGTATTGCCGTCATATACACATGAACTTCCTTCCCGTTTCGTATTACTTTAGCCTGTTCTGGACTTGTTATCTTATGAGGATGTTGGTTCTCTTCAAGTTTGAAAATTTTAACAGATTTGTCCTTGATAACTTCGGCAGAAATCATTTGAGCATAGTGTGGTTCGCCAACTGTGGGAAAGTCACTTAACATTTTCATTTTTTCGCCAGTAATATCAATCAACTGGCAGGCTTGCGGTAATTCTGGACCCGTTGGTAAATAACGGTCCTTGGTAATTTTATTCAAAGCTAAAAGGTACTTCGGAGTTGGCTTTTTTGTATCGCCGCCTGGAAGACAAAGGTGCCCAATCGAATAATAAACAGGAATTCTATCGACAACTTTAAAATCTTTCAAACTCCATTTAACAACTTCTGAAGAGATAAAAACTGAAGTGTAGGCATAACCTTTTCCATCAAATTCAGTGTGCAAAGGTCCAAGCCCGGGATTTTGAACTTCACCAGCCAAAACGGCATCGTAATTTAAAACTGGAATCCCATCAATTGTTTTGTCAAATTTCTTTTCTTCTATTGCTTTTAACATCTTGGTAAAAGAAAATACTGGTATGACGGTGGCTAATTTACCGCCTCCAACTATGTATTCACCTTCTGGGTCAACATCGCAACCGTGTGGTGATTTTGGTGTTGGTATAAAGTAAACGAGCCCGGGGCATTCTTCGGGGATCAAAACTTTTACATTATCAATAACTTCGGAATAGGCGGTCTGCTTTTTCTCATCGAATACATTATGATAATGAACACCTGGTATTTCGTGCGCTTTGCCCTGTGCAAGATATTCCTCGGCTTTCTTCCAATTCACTGCTGCAATAAAGTCTTTATCGTTTTGGCTTGCGTTAACTTCGAGCAATGTATGGGCTTGTTCAGTATTATAAGAACTAAAGAAGAACCAACCATGAGATTTTCCTTTTCCAGCATGGCTTAAATCATAATCGAAACCTGGCATAAGAATTTGAAAAGCAATATTCATTCTTCCTGTTTGTGGATCAACTTTAATAAAACTAAGTGTGCCTTTAAATTTTTCAGCATAAGAACTGATTGTTACATCTTCTTGTGGAATTGGAACACTAAATCGTGTTGAAGCAACAACGTATTCGGTATTTTCCGTAACAAAGGGCGAAGCATGATTGCCCCCACTATTTGGAATTTCAATTATTTCAACTGTGCGAAAAGTAGTTAAATCTATACGAGCAACTCTTGGTGTGTTGTTGGAATTAATAAAAAGCCAACGTCCATCAGCAACTCCATTGGTCTGTGATAACTCAGGGTGATGCGAGTCATCCCAAGGGATAAAACCGTGGGTAGTTGTCAACATCGCTTTTGTTTCTTCGGAATATCCGTATCCATTTTCGGGATTCACCGCAAAGACAGGGATTATTCTTAACAATCTACCACTTGGAATACCATAGACTGAAACTTGACCGCTAAAACCTCCAGAAAGAAACGCATAAAATTCATCGTATTGGCCGGGCGCTATGTAAACTTTTTCAGCTGCATCACGCTCGACAACACTCTTTTTCCCAGTTGGGCAGCCAAAGAAAAAAACAGCAATAGACAAAATTGCTATTGCTGAAAATGCAATTAGGAACTTATCTTTCATAAATCCTCCCATATTGTTATTAATATATTATTTCATTCCGGCAACCTGCCGTAAATGTTCATATATTGCTTTTGCATCCTCAATGGATACATTTTGATTGGTCATTTTGGTCAGATATTTTTGAACTAAGGCTTTTACAGTATCATTTTTTTCTTGCATCACCTCAGGTGCAATAATCATACTAATAATGTAATCAGCACTGCGTCTCTTTACAACATCGCCCAACGGCGGACCAACCAAACGTTTATCATATTGATGACACGCAACACACTTCATTTTAAATATCTGTTCTCCTTTAGCAGCAAGCTGAGGATCAAATGCTCCAATTTTTACATCTTTAACTACTGTGAAATCTCCATTTTCAGAATTTCCTCCGCTGCAACCAAGCGAAATCAAGGAAAACGCAACAGAAACAAAAGCAAATTTCCAATTAAACACCTCAAACCTCCAATAAGTTATTTAAAAAACAAAATTATAAAAAAAAATAAACTTTTAAAAATTATTTTAAGACAAAAAAATCTTTTTTACCCAAATATCTCATTTTTCTGTAATTTGTATCATATATGTTGCTTTATGAATAAAAATCCTCAACTCTAAATATCAACATTGCAAGGTATTTACAACCATTTATACAAAAAAGCAAGGGGCAAACGCCCCTTGCAAAATTGTAAAAGATAAACGTGCATTCAAAATGCGCATTACTTTATTCAAAAAAACTTACAGGAACACAATTTCCACCCGGCGATTCTCTTGAAATTGATATTCTTCGGTTTCTTGTGGATAAATTGGGGCTTTCTCGCCCATTCCGATAATTTCAGCTATTTGGTTTTTGTTCACCCCAAAAATGAAAGAAAGTTCTTCTAACCTTCAAGATTAAAATATTTCAAGAAAAAAAACAAAAAAATCTGTAAACACTTTTTGGATTTTTTTGTTTTAAGTTTTTCATGAAATAGTAAGTTATTTTGCTCATCAGATAATAAAAAGATTAAATTGTTTAACTACTCGAAACTTTAAACAAGAGAGCCAACTATTATTGCCTTTTTGTATTAACGGGAAAAGTAAAAAGAAAATTCAGTTTTACTCCAAAGTTAGAATTATTAATATTTTGGGACTTTACAATATTAGAAACTAAATAAATGTACCTTAAACCAAAACCTAAATCAAAATTTTTTGACCAAGTTTTTTGAAAAATTTGATAAAAATTCCAGAAAATGTCAAAACCAATATTAAAACCAAAAGTAAGCGAACTTAGGTTTTCAAATTTGTCAAAGCTCTTCTTTATTACGTTTTTTCCATTCGAATAAAAATAGCCTAATGGTTTAACAATTGAGAGAGTTTGTTCATATTGACTGTTTAGTAAAATTCCGATAACAGGCCCAAGTGAAAAGTAAAATTTGGGTTTATACAGATCTAGGTGAAAATTAAGGGAATCATAATAACTTCCAATCTCAAAATTTATTATCCAGAATAGAGAAGAATATTTGATTGAAATTTCATTTTTCTCTATCAAGTTAGTTAATTCGTTATTGAAAAAAACCTTTCTCACTGGTTCAAAATTTGAACCATAAAGTTCATTAAAATGCAAAATAAATTGACTTGTGATGTTGTATGACAAAGAATCAAAGAAAGGTATATTTTTCATATTATTCAACAATACTTTCAAGTTTATTTCAAGACCTAAACCGAATTTATCATTGCTGAAATTTAAGTCATTACAACATATATCATTGGTATTTAGAGCCTTATATTTGCCAGAATTGAAAGTCACATTTGGTAATATTGAAGCTCCAATGGCAATTCTCGGGCTAAAATTGTTATTATCATATGCAAAAATATTATCATTAAACAAAAAAGTCAAAGAAAAAACAATCGAAAGTAATTTAAAAGTTGTCATGGTTACATTACCTCTTAATAAATTTACGATAATTACAATTCAACCCATCACTTATTTTAAGTAAATACAAACCGGAGGGTAAATCACTAACATCAAATTTGAAATTATTAATTCCTTTTGGGACAAAATTATCATCAAAAGAATATTGAGTTTCTCCTCGATAATTAAGAATTTCAAAAGATAATTTAGCATCGTATTGGGCCATTATTTCAAAAAATAACATATCATCAATTGGATTTGGATATAAACTTAAAATATTAAAAGTATTATCAAATACCAAATTATTTGTTAGGTGGCATTTTGATTCAGTATTAATTTCAATTGGTTGAATGTCAAATTCTCTCATATACCTCACTTTGTTTCCCAAAAGCAAATTTCCAGACAAAACTAATTTCTTACTTGGTCCCGCTAATATTAACCCTTCCAATGATATCAAATCTGGACTTGTAAATAACTTTCTATTAGAGAATCCTTCAATTTCAATCAAACCATCATTAAATTTTTCAATCCTAAAACTATCAAATCTACTTACATTTGATGTGTATATATTCTCAATTAAAGGATAAAATAATTTATTATCATATCGAATTTTAAATTTAAATTTGTTGCCATAAAGAAAATCAAGATCGTCATAATTTATGCTAAATTTTGCTGTATCATTATAATACGCACTAATTTCGTTATTGGCTACTTCACAAGTCTTACATTGAAATTTTAAAGTTTCGGAAAATTTTCTTGGTAAATTAGGATCAGAATCACAAAAGCTTGAAGGACCAGGATCACAAAGAAATAAGTGCCAATCACCTTCACTTGCATTTATTGCAAACTCATAAATTGTATGCTCAAAATCAGCTTCAGGCGATTTGCCAAAACCGTATTTTCCATCTTCTACAATCGAAGTATCACTAGTTACATCTACGCCGTTTAAAAATACAAGTGGTTTCTTTGTATTATCATGGAAGACATAAATTCCCCAATGCTCCTTACCATTTCCAGTAAATAATTCAAATAGATTATAGCAATTTTGTTTATCAGGTTCCTCATAACCCAATTTCCAATCATTTAAAATGAATAGTTTACCATTACAATACTCTGCATATAAATTTGAGAACATTCCCCGAGCAGGTTCGGTACCCATCCATTCATTTTCTGCTCCGGGCTCATTAGTGAATTTTCCATCAATTACATGATTGTTTTTACACACATTAATAATTTTTTTAATATCCCTACTTGAGTAAATAACCGCAGTATCTTTTCTCAATTGACCACCGAAAGAATAAGGCTCAGTTACTAAACCTGCAACTCCATGCAAAGGAATATACCTATCAGAAATTCTCAATTCGCTACCTTGATTATCCAAAAATCCAGTAATAATATTGGGTTCAGGGATAGTTCCATATCCATCTTCATCACAAACTAATTGAACAGTGGGCTTTACTTCAACCACACCAACTTCATCCACATACCTTCTCATTATAAATAAGCCTCCATTTGCTTTTACCCCAAACTCCCACATTGTATGATTTGAATCCACCAAAAGTGATTTATCATATCCGAATCTACCAGCAACAATAACGTTTGTGTCTTTCGATACATCTCTACCATTTAAAGTTACTATTATTCCTTTAGTAAATGAATTGTAAATTCTGATTTTCCAATTTTCGGCACCACCAGCAGTTGAAAAATCAAATTCATTATAACAGGTTAATGAATCATAGTTTCCGTTTCCTAATTTCCAGTCATTCATTATGTACAATATTCTTGTTTTTGGGCAATAATCCAAATAAAGATTTGAAAAGGTTCCAATCAATGGAGTAATTGTAGACCATTCTTTTGTTGCACCATAACCAACAGAATCAGTAAAAACTCCATCAATAACATGAAATTTATCACAATCTTCAATTTTCTCATTTGTACTGCCACCCGAGCGGTTCTTTACTTTAGAATAGTTAGAAACTTTCTTTTTATTTTTAGAATAGTCAACTTCTTTACCAAGATTTGTTTTAGGATCTGGATCATATTGGTTTAAGGTATCCGGCTTTTCGGGTCGTTTAAGTAAATTAATTTCTAACTCAGCACAATCCTCGTAAAGTTTTTCTTTTATATAAAGTTTGTGGGTCCCTTCATTTAAAAAAGTTGGTATGAAAAAACTTAATATTTTATCTTTTAATTCAAAAGCTTTGATATTAATTGAGTCGTTAATATAAATTTCAATATTTTCAGTCAAAGGATAATTATTAATTGGTTTAAGCATTATCCTTGAACCTGGATAAATATTTTTTTCGTTTAATACTTTCAACTCAATCAAACAATTTGAAAATAAAGTAGGTTCATTAAATAATAAGAGGACAAATAAAAAAATGTAAATAAATGATTTCATATTTCACCTCAAAATTAAGACTTTTTTAGTGAGTAACTTATTATTTATGAATAAACTTAAAAAGTATGTACCATTCGGAAGTTCTTTTAGATCAATTGATTGAAAATATTTACCAGGTATCTCATGGAATGTGCTATAATCATTAATAACATTCCCATTTAAATCAGTTAATGTTAATTTTACACTTGCAGGGTTTGAAATTGAATACTCAAATTTGGTTATATCTCTCGTTGGATTTGGATAAACATTTACATCTTGGATTGATTGAATATCTCCTTCCCCAATATCTACTGAACTCACAACTAAACAAGTATCGCAATTAAATGAAATCACCTTTGTTAATAATAATGTGTCTGATGGTGAGAATAGCAATCGTATATACTTTCTTTCACCCTTTTGACAAGGATCGATGTTGAAATATATTTCACAGCATGCATTTTCGTCAATGATACTTTTAAAGTTACTATAAATTGAATTCAAGCCTTCCTCATCATAAATGTAATTAACTTTACCAAAAGTGCTATTCGCAATTGTTTCAAGTTGATGAATTCCAATAGTATCATTTTTACCAAATCCCAATGCAACAAAGTAAATAGGAATTTTATTCGATTTTCTTTTAATCTCATTTAAAATCTCATTATTAAGATAAATACTATCATCTGGATAACCCTCTGGGTAAGGAACAGTATTGGCACCATCGCTCAAAACTAAAAGATACCTTGCAGATAAAGAACTTTGATTTATCTTATCCAAAGCATCTATTATTGCTTTAAAAAGGGCAGTTTTTGATGGAACTGTATCAAGTTTATCAATTTGGCTAATCAATTGAGTTTTATCATTAGTCCAATCTTGATTCAAATAAACCCCGGAACTAAAGCTCATTAAAAAAACAGAATCCTTTTCTGATAAGGTCGATACGAACTTTTTTAAAGCTTCTTTTGTAGCATCGATTCTTCTCGTAAAATCACCTTGCCTAATATTTAAATCCATACTCGGAGAAACATCAACAAGTAGTCCAACGGCTATTCCTTCTAAGTTTTCACATTTAATATCAACATCACATTTAAAAACTCCATTTTCAATAACACTAATTTGGGAAGGATTGACACTCTTTAAAATGTTTTTTAAACCTGTTGGATTTGAAGTATCTTGTTCAAATATTCTTGACCAAACTCGTAAGCCAATAAGAACACCATTAGAATCACATATTCCTTCAATTCCACATATTTCAACCGTTGGTGTGTCTTCTGCTCTTTCTTCAATTTTTACTTTTAAATACCCACAGTTGTCTTCAAACCTTGGAATAATTTTTTCCATTAATATATTATAATTTGAGTCTAAAATTTGAAATGAGAATGGCTCACCTGTACCTTTCTTTTCAATAGTATATGAATGATTAATCCAATTAAAACCTACGTTAGGCAAAGGCTCCCCGTCAATTCTAAATCCAGTGTATTTTCTAAGGCTTATGCTGAATTCAGGTACTGAAATTTGCCTTGGGGGAACCTCAAAAAGCTGAGGATCGCCTACCCACTTTGGCAAAACGAAAAATGGTATTTTACCCAATCCAGGAACCTCAATAGAATCAGGAGGCCACCTCCAATTTTCCATTTCTTCTTTAGGTACATCATAAATATAGGCTGCATCAACACCGTAACATTCTGTCGTACCCTCATGTGGCCACATAGAATAAACCCCCTCAACAGTTATAACATACGTCTTTGAAGTATCAGTTTTTTCCGATAATACAATACTTCCATCTGCTGGGATAACAAGATTCTGTATTTTTTGGGCAAGCAAATTAAAAGAAAAAAGCGTGAGAAACAGAATCCAAAGAATGCTTCTAAGATTAGTATTAATCATAAAATGATAGGTTAAATTTGTTTTTCTAACTCTTGAAAGAAATCTCTTTTTTATTGTCAAAAATTGAAAAAACAATAAAGCTGACATTTTTTCAACCCCTTTAACAAAAAACAACATAAAAAAAACAAATTTTGTACCAAAATTTCAAAAATATAAAAAGTGTATTAAAATTGGTAATCTATTAAAATATTTAAACTCAGGAAAAATAATTTTGAAAAATTGGTATGCTTAATTTTTGAACTAAAAACTTTGTTAAACAATATTCACACAATGTGTCATGATGTGTAACCATTTTTACAACACTTGATATAAAATTGACTAAAAGCAAATCGTAATTCAACAAAAAAAGGGGTGCCCAAAGGCACCCCCAAAGCAGCAAACATTAATCTTAACGAACGATTACTAACTGTTTCGTACTAATACCAATTGAAGTGCGAAGCAGAACTGTATACGAACCAACAGGGAGATTATCTAGGTTTATAAGCATCGAATGTTTGCCTTCCTCCCGTATTGGTAAATGTATCCGCAGCAAGCAACGACCGAGAAGGTCACAGACTTCCAACGTACCATCGGTAGGCTGTGTTAGGTAGTAGACTATGCGAACATCTCCTTGGGCAGGGTTAGGAACAACATCCAAAATCTGCGATGAGCTGCCCAACGGCTGCCGAATTTCTTCAGGCGTGGAACTGATATCTACCTTCATCGTCGCCTTCGCTTCTGCCAGAGCGATCGGGTTGGCATTGGCATCGTAGAAGGTAATCTGCACAGTTGGTGTATCCCGCTGGAGTTCAGGATTGCGCGTGCCAAGAATTGCACGCAAAATCCACGGCTGCTTGACAGGCGGGAGAGGATCTTGCTTGCACGGCAATAATTCGACAAAACCTGTCCGCGCTGCATCTGCTTTTGTTAGCTTAGCACCACTACCCCAGAGAAGATACCGACCCGACTCGCGTTCCTCTCTCGTGAGCTCATCTTCGACACTAATGCCAATGACTTCCCACTCTGGCGAGGTTGGGACAACTGTTGCGTTGCAGGCGTGCAGCTCAGGTGTACCCGGAACAAGAGCGGTGTCTATGACTACCTCCAATACCCGAGCTACTGCAAGGGCACGACCTGTCGGTATTGGTAAACCGATAGGATCGAAGGGATCTATTATTAAACACTGTTTCGGCGGCTTGGCACACCAATTTGGATAAGTTAGTGTGCAGGTATCGCCATCGCAGTGGATAACCTTTAGCACAACATCTCCAGTCCAACCACAAGTAATATCTATACCGAGGTTGAATTGAACTTTATTGCTTGCAGCTAGCCCTTGCGGAGCCGAAGTCGAGGGTGGACACGCCATGCTGACAAGACTGTACTTCGGATTTCCACTGTTAGCAACACCCCACACGCGGCTACTTCCGTCAACTACCAGTTGACCACCGTTCCAATCACCATTTGGTGTGGCTGACGACGAACACGGTGGTGTCGGGCTAAAGCTGATGTGCACCTCCTGAATGGGTGAGGCTGGTTGCTTAAGATTGAAAATCGTAAAGGTTCGTCCTGAAAGTTGAAGATTTACATAATTGAAGGGAGCAACAGAAAGACTATCGCAGCGGGTAATCGGTGCTCGCGTACAGCGGAGAGTTACCGTGTCGTAGCATACTTTGTCAGGACCATGATTTATTGCCAGGTAGAGCGTCACAGCACCTGATGCTGTCGTTGGAGAAACCTCCATCATCAAATTGAGCGGATTGACAGTGCATGGTGGTGAGAAGGTAATCGTGCCACTGGTCGTTCCATAAGGGTTAGGTGGTGTCAGCGTTCCTGGACAACCAAGCAGTGGTGTAATAGACTCCATCGTTCCACCAGCGAGCGACCACGAAATACTACTGACCCCTGGGATTCCTGATCCCTGTGCAAGGAAAATTGGAATGGTAAACTGACAACAGGAGCTGTCGAGTCTTGGAGTTCCAAGAGTATCACAGGGCGGAGGTGCAGTGCAGTTGAGAAAATCGTATTGCACTACTTGACCTTGCGTCAAAGTCACGACAAATGGACCACCAGCAGATTGCTGATATCCTGGCTTGGGTACTTCGTTGATTGTATAAGTGCCCGGCGGAACTTGAATGTTGTACCATCCATCGCTGCCGGTTGTCGCCGAGTATGTGTTGGAACCCGAAACTACATTGATTTGCCACCCAGACAACGGGGGCTCACCTTGGTCAATCTCTCCATTGCAATTGAGGTCGTGGAATTTTTGCCCAATTATCCAACATTTGCTCTCGCTGCAACAGGTATCGGCAAGAAGAGTTGGAGCAAGTGTAGGAAGCTGTTGAATGCTGCCTGAAATATCGAGACCAAAGCACATATTGTGTGTATTTCTCACATACACCTCTATACAACAGGAGCCGCCAGGCAGTTGTAATGTATCGCGGTATTCTCGCGGGGGAGAGACAAACCAATTGTGTGTATAGTTTTGAGTTCGGTTTGTAAGCTTTCGACCGCAAACAACAATGGAATCCACAACATCGTCAGCTAGAACTTTGAGGTCAACTACAGCAGTAGCAGTCGTTGGACCCTCTATGCAGAAACATCGTTTGAAAACATAAACTCCGTTGGTGCTATTTGATGGACTATTGTAAACTGCAATCCACTGTGAACCTAGAATAGGCGAACTCCACGCTCCCGATATTGGACAAAGATTAATTACACTTGATGGCCGAGGCTCATTAGTTCCTGCAATCGGGTCGGAGACAACAATCCAATTGGGATCATAACTCCCGATTGGTATGGTGCTACCTGTTACAGGGTCATACCCCGTGCTCACCGTTATGGTTTGCACAAGGCAACCGCCGCTTTGCGGGGTCCCGCCCTGGCTGCCGCACTGCCCAACAACCTGTTGAGAGCAGATAAGTTGACCGTTCGGATTTTCAAAGTAGATAGTTACAGGCTGAGGTGCACTTCCAGAAATCCACACACGCCCGATCGTGTAGGGAAAAGGAAGAGAAGTGCCTGGGTATTTGCCTGTAAACGGTAAGAACATCACGCGAGGTTCACAACAACTGCTAATTGCCCACGTTACACTTCCACCCCCAACTGTGTCAGCAAACCAGACTGCAGACTGCGAGACAACAGGAACGATCGAGACTTTAGCAACATCGTTCCTCTGACAGAGTAGGTCTACCCTATAAATGCAACGCTCAACGGGACCCATTTGGGCCATAATAGTATCCTTGCCAACCGGGATGAGGTTGACGCTCACGCCACAGGACTGTGCAAACAGTCCATTGTTATCCAAAACAAGCAAAACAAGTATGCTCCAAAGCACACTTATTCCACAACGAAAGGAATTAGAGAGGTTTGAAATCAAATGATTCATAATTACTCCTTTATTGTTGGACAATAAAAACCAACCAAATCGTTGGAAACAGTTGCAAAATTTTCAATCAATAAAAAGTTGGAAAATAGCCTATAAATAGTTAATTTCAACATCTTAAGTAAATTACTTAAAGTCAATTTCATAAAAAAACAAATATAAAAAAAATTAAATTAAAAAATAGTGGGATAAAAAAATTTTTTTTAGTAAAATAAATTTAATATTGCCAAATAGGATTAATGA
>JBBIUA010000029.1:5000-19319 GCA_037440445.1 Ignavibacteria bacterium | reverse complement strand
CGCTATGTAATTATGGAAAAAATTAGCCTGTATCGAATTATTTCTCTTGTAACGTTTATCTTTTGCGTTTTGCTGTCTGTTTATCTTTTTTTTGACTTTTTCCTTTTAACACCGAATAGTCTTGTTTTAACTTATCCTTATCTTTTTGGTTTAATTTTTTTTGGTGCTAACTTAATTCTTTTTGCTACACTCTACTTATTGCTTAGATATTCGAATGTTATACAAAAGGAAAAAATAGAACGGGAGAATTTTTACACTTCCCTAATCAATTCAACAGATGCTTGTTTAGTTTTATGCAACTCAGAAGGTGAAATCATCGAGGCTAATCGAATTGCCAAAGATTTGCTCGAGTTAACTCAAACAAATTCAAATAATATTTTTCAGATAATTCCATTGCTTTTAACCGATAGATTAAAAGAAATCATAAAAAAAGATACTTCATTTGGAAATAATGAGAAGATAGATTTTGGCATAATTGATGTTAGAACTGTTTCGGGCAAATCGTTATCTCTAATCGCTTCGATGTCTTTGGTTCCAAACAACCGGAAAACATTATTGCTTTTTACCTTTCAAGAAGTTACTGAATATTGCAAAGAGCATAAAAAAATAAAAGCATCGGAAACGATTTTTAGAGGTTTAGTCGAGACTATGACCGTTGCCGTCGCTTTAGTAGACAAAGATTCTCGTATCGTTGAGTTTAACTCTGCTTTTAAAAAAATGCTGAAAATAGGAGATGAGAATATTAAAGGGAAAGATTTCTTCGAGATAGTATTTTCGAATTTCGTTTTACCAAATGAAACGAAAAATTATTTGGGAGTAGAAAAAAGAAAAGTTTTCCATTCTGGTGATTTGTCCGGATTAAGATTGCCTTTTGTTGGCAAATTGATTTTAAAAGATGGTCAGATTCTTTACATTTCCTATTATGTCTTTAAAGTTAGTATTAGTGATTCTGAATTTCTCCTTGGTGTTGTAATAAAAGACATTACCCAAGAGCAAAAATTAATTGAAGAGTTGAGAGAAACAAATGCCAATTTGGATAGAATAGTTCAAGAAAGAACCGAAGAGTTGAGGCAAACTTTATTGAAAATGGAAGAGCAGAATTTTGAATTAACTAAGAAAATCGAGGAAATGAAAGAGTTGGAATTAGCATTGAAGAGAAGCGAAGAAAAAACCCGCAGATTTCTGGAAAAACTTCCTGTGGCAATTTACCGCACAAATTTAAATGGTGAATTCTTATTTGCAAATCAAGAACTTGTTAAACTTCTTGGATTCACAACTTTAGATGAACTTTTCAAAACTAATGCTTATGATTATTACCCATATCGAGAAGAGCGAAAGAAAGTTCTGGAAACACATACACAAAGTAAAGAGGAATACATAAAAGCCGAATACAAACTTATCAATAAAGATGGTAGGCATTTATTTGTTCAGGATTTTGGTAGATGCTATTTTGATCCTGAAACTAATCAGCAAATATTCGAGGGAGTTATTATTGACGTAACCGATGAAAAAAATTATAAAATGCAATTAGAAGAAAGCGAGAGACGTTATCGAAATTTATTCGAAAACACAACTGAATTAATATTACAATTCAATTTTGATGGACAAATCGAAATTGCTTCCCCTTCGATTATTGAAATTTTAGGTTATGCTCCCGAAGAACTAAGTGAACTTAATTTGAGAAGATTGTTAGTTAGAACAGAATTCTTTGATAGAGTATTAATCTATTTGAAAGAAAAAGGTAAGGCTAAAAATCTACTTACGGAGTTTACCTCCAAAAATGGCGAGATAAAATTCCTAAACGGCGACTTCTTTGTTTCTGGCGAAAATACATATCAAGCAATTTTTCGTGATGTTACCGAGGATTATGAAAAAAAGGGCTTTATGAATGCTTTGTTTTCAATTTTTAAAACCTTTAACCAAGAAAAAGATATTTACACTATTGCCGAAAATATTGAGAAAGCTTTGAGTTATTTTGTCCCGATTCCAAACTTTTTGTTTGCTCTTTACGATGAATTTCAAGAGAGACTCAACATTGTTGTTCAAAAAGATAGGTATAATGCACGTCTGAGGTTTTTGGATATCAAGGATGAATCGCATCCTTTGGTTAATGCTTTTCTTTCTCAAGAAATTACTGTTTTTGATTCCGGCGCCCTTGAAAATTTCCACAGAAATAAAAACTATCCAGAACCGGTAATACTTATTGCTTTGCCCCTTGGTACTTTTGAAAATCCCTTGGGTATTATAGGAATTTATTCCTATGGAAGACCATTTCTACTTTCAAAAGCGAATCTTTATTATTTGAATTCTCTTGCAGAGCAAATTTCAATAGGTTTGGAGCGAAAAGTACTTGCAGATAAATTGGAGATTCAAGTTCAACTTTTTGAAACACTCATTGAGTCAATTCCTTATCCAATTTATTATCGCGACCTTTCGAGTGGAAAATATCGTTATTGTAACGAAAGTTTTGCTAAATTCGCCGAGCGTCCCAAATCGGAAATTATTGGTAAAAAAATTTATGAAATTTTGGATCCCGTAACAGTGGAAATTCTCACCCAAAAGGACAATGAAATTATGCAAAAGGACGCAATGCAATCTTTTGAGTTAAGGAAAGTGGATTCAAGTGGAATGGAAAAAATATATATTTCTATACGTGCTCCCATTAAATTAATCGATCTTAAAGAATCTGCAGTTGTAGGGATATTGATTGATATCACCGAACGAGTTAATTTCGAGAATGAACTGCAAAACGCATTGAATCTCAATAAAACTTTGCTCGAAAATGCCCCAGTTGGAATATTTACAACTGACAAAAATGGATATATTACTTTTTGGAATAAAAAGGCTGAAACAATAACAGGTTTTAGTTCGGATGAAGTAATTGGTAAAGAACCATTTTTTGCCTTTGCGAAATTAACTGGTAATGTTATTCCAGATTATGTTTTTTCTACCGAGGATAAGTTCAGCCGAAAAGACGGCAAAGAAATTATTGTTCTTAGTAATACTGCTACTTTGCAAGACGAAAAAGGAAATATTCTTGGTGCTATTGTTTCGTTCGATGATATCTCGTTGCAAAAAGAAACCGAAAAAAGGTTAAAATACCTTGCCGATGTAAACACGAGATTGACAAATCTTGCAAATTCAGTTACAAATTTGACCGAAAAACCAATTCTATTGGATGTAGTGTTCCCAGTTGCTTTGCAAATTGCCAGTTCGGATAATTTAATATATCTTGACTTGGTGGAAAATAATGGAATACCGACAATTGTTGGAATACAAAATATTTCTTTCGAAGGACGGAATGAAATTTCCGTAAATATTCCATTGGATAAATTTGTAAATACTTATTTTGGGAAAGTTTTTGCTGAAAGAGAGCCGTTAATTATTCAAAATGCAAAGCCTGAAAGGTTGATATCGCAACTGGAATTTCTTGCAAAACAGAATCTTGCAATTTTCCCATTGAGTTCAATTGAGAAAATTGTTGGATTAATTATTATTTCTGCTAAAGATAAGGTGTTCGAAGATGAAGTTTTTTCTGCACTTCAGAGGTTAGTGTTGATTATTTCAGCAAATCTTGAAAGGATAGCATATCATAATGAATTAATGGCAACGCTTGATAAGCAAGTGCAAATAAATGAACTTCGTTCGAACTTTATTTCTATGATTTCCCATGAGTATCGAACTCCATTGCAAGCGATTTTGCTCTCTGCACAAGTTCTACAGAAACATTTTGAACAACTTTCGTCTGAGCAAAGAGAAATGCAATTTCATAGAATTTCTCGTGCTATTCAAGATATGGCATCAATGCTTGATAGTGTTCTTCTGTTTAATCGACTTAATAGAGCAAGCGAAAGACTTGAATTTGAAGTTGTAAAAGTTAAGCCTTATTTCGAAGGTCTGATTCGTGATTATGAATTGTATTATCACGACAAGGCAAGAATCATTTCTAAGACAAAATTTTCGGTTAAAGAAGCAAAAGTAGAGCCGCGGCTTTTGCAACACATATTTTCTAATCTTATTTCAAATGCTGTTAAATACTCGAAGGTCGACCCAACGGTTGAAATCGAAGTAAAAGTGGACAAAAATTCTATAACAATCATTGTTTCAGATAATGGTATTGGTATACCCAAAGAAGAATTGCCATTGATTTTTGAACCTTTTTATCGGGGGAAAGAATCAAAATTTATTTCTGGTACTGGGCTCGGTCTTTCGATAGTCAAAAATTCTGTAGATTTGCTAGGTGGTTCGATTGATGTGGATTCGGAACCAGGCAAAGGAACAAAGTTTACTGTTACTTTACCATTAATTTAATATTATTCTTTCGTTGCTTTATGGCAATTTGGAAAGAATTTTGATTGTTTTTTATTTATGTAAATAATTATTGTCACTTAGAAATGAAAATAAAGATTAAAAGAATGCGGGAGGGATATTCTGATATAGGACTTCCAGAATACAAATCTGATGGTTCAGCTGGAATGGATATTTGTGCTGCTGTAGATGAACCTATTGTTATTCCACCAGGAGGTATAGTTCTTGTTCCTACGAATTTGGCAATTGCATTGCCACAGGGGTTTGAGTGTCAGGTTCGAACACGAAGCGGTATAGCATTAAAGTATGGTGTTTTTGCTCTTAATTCACCTGGAACAATTGATAGCGATTATCGCGGAGAAATTAAAATTATTCTTGCTAATTTTGGGAAGGAGGAATTTGTGATTAATCGTGGAGATAGAATTGCTCAACTTGTAGTTGCTCGTTATGAACGGGTGGAGTGGGAAGAAACCGAGGAATTACCCGAAACCGAGCGTGGCACTGGTGGATTTGGAAGTACTGGTATTTAGTCATATATAAAGGAGGAAGAATGAATCAAAGGAAGCCTCTTTTAAGCAAAGATTGGTTATCGCTTTTGCTCGGTCTATTTGTGTTTTTGCTTTCTCTTGGTGTTATCGTGAATCTTGATTTGCTTGGCTGGGGAGTGAAAACCTCTATGTGGGTTACTCTTTCAAATGCTTTTTCTACAGTGTCGAAAAATTATTCATCTTTGTCTCCTGCAGTTTCAATTATTTTTACATATCTTTTTATGCTTGTAATAGTAGGCTTTGGGAATTGGCTTCTGGGCGGTAACCTATTGAAGTTTTTCTATGCGTTTACAATTGTTTTCTTCTTGAGTTTTGCTTGTTGGGCTATTGGTAATCATGCAAATGTAGCAGCAACAACCCCAGCAGAAATGCAGAAGTTTGGAATAAGTTGGTCGCTGAAACTCACAGGAGAAGCCGGTTTCATTATTGCTTTGTTACTTGGGTTGATTATAAGCAATATTTTTCCAAAGTTTGCCGAAACATTGAAGCCAGCGATTACTCCCGAACTTTATGTTAAAACGGCAATTGTGATAATGGGTGCAGGCATTGGAATTAAAGCAATCGAAAACTCAAGTCTTGCTTTTTCGATAGTTTTCTTGGGCTTGTGTGCAATCCTTGCGGCGTATTTAATATTCTGGTCTGTCGTTTATTTCATAGCGAGAAAATATTTTAAGTTTAGTCGGGAATGGGCAGCACCTTTAGCCTCTGGTATCTCGATTTGTGGCGTAAGTGCAGCAATTGCTACTGGGGCAGCAATTAAAGCTCGACCAGTAGTTCCAATAATGGTTTCTTCGCTTGTAGTAATTTTTGCTGTAGTGGAACTTTTAATACTCCCTTTTTTGGCTCAGCAGTTTTTATGGAATGACCCGCTTGTGGCTGGTGCATGGATGGGTTTAGCAGTTAAAACCGATGGTGCCGCCACAGCCAGCGGTGCCGTTGCCGATGCTCTTGTTTTAGCAAAAGCAGCCGAAAATGGGCTTTACTTTCAAAAGGATTGGGTGTTGAACACCGCTACAAACGTAAAAGTATTCATTGACATTTTCATTGGAATTTGGGCTTTTATCTTGGCTTATATTTGGACTAAATTCATTGAAAATAGCGGACAGAATAAAGGCGAAAAAGTGCCCGCACGGCAAATTTGGGAGCGTTTCCCGAAATTTGTCATAGGGTATATTCTCACTTTTTTGATCTTCTTAATTATTGGGCTTTCCAGTCCTGAATTTGTTAAAGTTACTATAACCGAAAATAAAAGTGTTAAGCAGTTCGACCCAGTGACACAAACAGAAAAAGTTGTTAACATTACGGAACAAAAAACTGTTCCTGGAGTTGGAGTTCAATCGACAAACCAGGCCAATGTTTTTCGAACACTATTTTTTGTTCTAACTTTTTTCACAATTGGATTGGTTTCGAATTTCAGAAAACTTTGGGAAGAAGGAATTGGTAAACTTGCTGCTATATATGTGATTGCTTTATTTGGTTTCATTATTTGGGTTGCTTTGTTGATTGCTTGGCTTTTCTTCCACGGTGTCCTTCCCCCAACTATATCAAGTTAAAGTCAATTTGGAGTTTATAATGGACGAAAAAACAAAAATCTCGGAAGAAATTAAGAAAATAGAATATGAACCACTGTTACCAATTGAAAAGAAATTGATTACTTGGAGTATTATTACTGGCGTTGTTCTAATTGTTGTTTTATATTTGATAAGTCGTTTGGTAGTATGAACTTTATCCCCGATTAAATTTGAATTTATAAAATTTTGACTATTTCAGTTGGTCAAGATTTACAATTAATTATTATTGTTTTTCGTTTTACTGATTTTAATAATCAAAGTAAGATGTATGGCCTACATCAAAATTGAAGAAAAAGGTAAATTTTATGTAGCTCTGCTCGAAGGTGATTTTGTTTCAACTGATGACATCAACCTATTACGCTCTACTTTTAAGGAAATTTCAGCAAAAGAAAATAATTATTTGATAATCAACCTCGAAAAAACTAACTTCTTAAGTTCTGCTTCTCTTGGGGTGTTACTTTCTGTAAATGCAATGTTCGAAAAAAATGATGGCAAAGTTTACCTTTGTTGTGCTTCCGATTACATCCAGAACCTTTTTAAAATTACAAAATTGAACCTTATCTTTGAAATTTATCCAACTCAATTCGATGCTGAAAAGCAATTATTGAAATTTTTAGAAGAGAAATTACATAGCGAAGAATAATTTTCTATCTAATATTCTGGTATAATACATTTCGAACTGATTTTCTTTTTGTAATTCTTTGTAAACAAATTAAGTGCATTTTCCATATTCCAGTTGTGACATTCGAAGCAAACTCCAACTTCGATAATCCTTTTTATTTGCTGTGGTAAAAGTGAATAGGCGTACCTTCGTGTAGATTGACCACGTCTGGTAGGCTGAAAACCAATCCAAGCATCTTCGGGTAATTTATCGTAAGATGAAGTTGCCGACGAAGGTATAAATTTTAAAAGTTTTTTACCACTTTCTTTTGTTAAAATAAATTTACCAGAACCGAAACCAAGTGCAAGAGGGTTAAAATGACATTCTTTGCAGGAGGGAGTCTGTTTCGAAATTGTATGCGAAAAAGTTGGAGCGAAAAGCCTTGAATGTTTTAAGATAGGTTTATTCGGGAATTGTTTTCCATCAATTAACAAAATCATTCCAGGTATAAAAGTGGAAACTTTCTTTTCTTTGCCATTTTGTACATTTCCTAATGTTGGAAGTGTTGCAGAAAAGTTGCCACCGATTTCATGCCAGCCTCCTTTTGTTTCTCTATCAAGCAAATTGTCCCATGCTGGAATTTCTGGATTGTAAGTTGTATGACAAGAAATGCATCGTGGAATCCATCGAGTATGACAGGTTTTACATTCTAACGAAGGGTGTAGTTTTTGCTGTTCATAACAAATTTTGCTTGGTTTGGGCGAAAACCAAAGTTTGTTCCCGTTTTTTTGAAAAACAAAAATTGAGTCATTGCGAAAAATAATATTGTAAAAATTTAAGTGTTTTTCTTTCGATGCAATAAAATTTGAATTGTAAAGATGGTTCCATTTACGAAGAAAAAGAATTTTCTTGCTTTCTGGGTCTAACTTTTCAAAGTTTGAGATGCTAATTGAATCTTTGGGGTGACAATCGACACAGGAAATTTGAATTTGCTGTTCCTTGTGTTGATAGGACACTCCATCGCCCATAATTTCCTTTGCAGTATGACAATCGATGCATTCCATTCCTTTTTGGTAATGAACATCTGGTTGTTCACGGACAAAAATTCTCCCATCTTCCAATTGAACAAAATTTTGGCTATTTGTTTTTGGAATTTCTTCAAGATTTGTTTCCATCAGACCAATGAAATTTGTAGAAATTCTCCCCGAGCGGCTGTGACACCCAAAGCAAGCATTTGAAGTGACTTTCAAGGAAATTTCTGGGTGATATTTGGGGATAAAATCTCTTTTTTGTTTATACTTTTCAAGTTCAATTGAAGCAAGAGAATCATAATGAAGATGACAAGCGGAACAACCACCCCCACGACTCAATGTTGTAATTGTGGAAATTTCAGTTTTGTCTTTTCCAAGATGACAAGATGCACATAGATTTCGAAGATGTATCTCCGCCGCTGAATTCTTTATCTGCTTGATATCAAATAATCCTTCTGGATATTGTATTTCATCAAAAACAAATTTATCGACAGAAATTACACCAGCCATAGTATTCATTAAACTTTTGTTAATTCTTCCCGCAATTTCACTATGACAACCAATCTTACCGCAAGTTTTGTTAACTATTGATAAATTTCCAGGTGTAGAGGTAATTCCATTGTGAGCGATGTCTTTGATATCACTTTTTGGATTACCAAGGTGGCAAGAACTACAACCAATTACTTTAGGATTATGAAAAGGGATAAATTCAGTTTCAATTTGATGGCAGTTAAGGCAATTTTCTTGGTTTTGATATGATGAAGAAGTCATTAAGTATTTATCAACAAACGATATAATGAAATTCTCAATATTTTTTGACTTTTCTGAGAATATTGTGAAAAGTTCTAAGAAAATAAGGATTGAGACCAAAAAAAGTAAAATGAAAAGTAGAAGAAGAAACCTGCGTTTTTTCATTTTTTTAACCAAAATTCAAAAATTTCGTTGAATTTTTCCCCTTGAATTTGTGGAGTTTTATATTTTCCTGCTAAAAGTCTTTGACGGAATGCTTCGTATATACTAACTGCACAAGCAACTGAAATATTCAAACTTTCTATCATACCTACTTGAGGAATAATAAAATTTCCATCGGCAAGCGAAATTGCTTCGCTCGATACGCCTGAATGTTCATTACCAAAAACAAGAGCAACCGGTTCAACCAGATTTAAATCATATAAAGGTACCGAGTCAACTTGAAGGGATGTAGTGTAGATTTTAAAGTTTCTCTGGCGCAGCACTGAAAAGCAGTCTTGTACACTGTTGAAAAAATTTAATTTTACCCATTTGATTGCACTTGCTGAACTTTTTTTGCTTAAATCTGGGAATTTTTGCCCGCTATGGTAAATAAGAAAAACCTCGTAAATCCCAACTGAATCGCACGAACGAATGACTGCCGAAACATTGTGCGGGTCGTGAACATTTTCCAGGACAACAGTTAGATCCAACTGTCGCCTTTCTAAAACTCTTCTAATTTTTTCTTTTCTCGCTTCTGTTCGTTCCATATCAATCAAAAAATAACAAAATTAAATGTAAAATCGTCACTTTCCATTATGAAAAGTTTAAATGCAATTCTTTCACAAGAAGATTATTCTTTCGAAGATATTCAATATCTTCTTTCTTTGGAAAATCCTGATGAAGTGGAGCAGTTGCGAAAGAAAGCAAATGAAGTGAAGAGTGAATTTGTTGGAGAAAAGGTTTATCTTCGAGGTTTAATTGAATTTTCGAATTACTGCGTAAATGATTGTTTCTATTGCGGAATACGCAAAAGCAATTCAATGATATTAAGATATTGGCTCGAAGAGAATGAAATAATTGAATGTGCAAAATTTGCTATTGATAGTGGCTATGGTTCCATTGTTCTTCAATCGGGAGAAAGAAGAGACAAAAAGTTCATTGATTTTCTTTGTAGAACTATTGAAAAGATAAAAAAAGAAACACAAAGCGAAACATTACCCGATGGTGCTGGAATTACTTTATGTGTTGGGGAGCAAGATTACCAAACATATAAAAGATTTTTTAATGCTGGTGCACATCGTTACTTGCTTCGTATTGAAACCTCGAACCCAGAACTTTTTCGAAAAATCCATCCCGACAATATTTCTTTCGAGAATCGACTTGAATGCTTGTATTTCTTGAAAGATATAGGCTTCCAGTTAGGTACTGGAGTAATGATTGGCTTGCCAGAGCAAACAATCGAGGACCTTGCAAATGATATTCTTTTTTTCAAAAAAATTGATGCAGATATGATTGGAATGAGTCCGTACATTGTTCACACTCAAACACCTTTTGCGAAATACCAAGAATACTTTATTCGAAATAAACATAAAATTTATTTGCTTTCGCTTAAGATGATTGCAGTTGCACGATTGGCTTTAAAGGATGTGAACATAGCTTCGACAACAGCCTTACAGGCTTTATATCCATTTGGCCGAGAGGAAGGTTTGCAGTTTGGTGCAAATGTTGTTATGCCTTTGCTAACCCCTTCTCGATATCGCCGAAACTACATTCTTTACGAAGGTAAACCCTGTGTTGATGAATTTTCTAATGATTGCGGTGAATGTTTGGTAGCGAGAATAAAAACCCTTGGGTTAGAATTAGGATATAACGAATGGGGCGATTCCAAGCATTTCCAAAAGAAAAAAAGGATATAACTTTTCTGCAAAGCCAACATGATTTAATAAGGGAGGAAATCAATTTGAATATTTAGTAAAGTGTCTTCGACTACCTAAGATTATTAGGCTGGATTGACCAAAAATATCAGGAAGAAAATACCAAAAGTGCTTGCCATCACCCAACTAGCAGTTTTAATATTTGTAGCTTTAATTTGATGCCAAGCAAGAGCAGTGAAGTAGGATAGAATCCAAAGCCCAATAATAATTAGAATAGTTGAAAAAGGAGCCAAGCGCGAACCAACATAGTAACGCATTCCAAAATTTGCAATTGAACCATAAACCAAAAGAAGATGGAAAACGTAAATGTAAAGTGATTCTTGCCCACATAGTTGGAGAATTTTCCCAATTCTTTTTTCCTTATACCATTCTTCGATTAAATAGAGAAGTGCAAAAACAGAGACAGTTCCAGCAATTCGCATCAAAGTGTGGAAGGGAGATACTAACCACCAGCCTCTGAATCCTGGATAGAAATCTGTAAGATTGCGTGTATAGAAAAGAATAATCATTAAGGCGAAACAAGAGGGAAAAAGAAACCAAGACAATTTGTGTTTGTTCCTTGCTTGGAAAAATAAAGCTGTGAAGAATGCACCAGCAAAGAAATATGCACTCCAAGGGAACAAGGGAAATTTAGAAATTGGAAAGCGAGCAATCCAAGCAGCAAAAAATGGATGCAAATAATTGAATGGGTCAATATTCCATACGAACGAGGTGGTAAAAGTTACAATTATGGCGATTAGTCCATAAATCCATTTAAGGAGGTTAAGGTTTTTTATTAAGAGAAGCAAAATTAAAGCAAATATTGAAGATATTACTATTGTTTGAAGAATGTCGATTTGGAAGAACGAAAGCCAACTTTCCCATTTCAAATGGAACATTCTTTGAAACGACATCGTTGGGAAATGTAACCAATAGGCAATCAAAAGAATTAGTCCGAGACGGCGAAGATATTGCCAGAAAGTAGGTGCAAAGCGTCGATAATCTTCTGCCTTTCGGGTAGCAGCAATCCAAAAGCCTGCCCCAGCACAAAAAAGAAAAGCAACAGCAACATACCCATTGGAAATGTTAAGTATATTATAGAACCATCCGCTTTTGTATGATTTCATTAAAACAACATCAACGACGTGGGTTTCGACCATCCAAAGGACAGCGAGCCCTCGTAGAACATCGATAAATACATAACGATGCTTTTTCCCAACTTCAATTGGAGTTTTATGTTCTTCCATCTTTAAACCAACTGTTTATTTTTATGTCAACAAATACTCAATTTTAATGTATGAAGAGCAATTGAACCAAAATAAATATAGGTAATAGAATAATCAAAGAAAAGCGGTACATATAAGCGAAGAAGTGGGGCATTGGAATACGTTCGTATTCTGCAATTGCTTTAACCATAAAATTTGGACCATTTCCAATATATGTCATGGCACCAAAGAAAACACAACCTGTAGCAATGCCTTCAAGAAGATGTTCGGGAATACCTCCAACGACTACTGGGTCGTTAAAAAGATGGGGTTGTTGGTGAATTAATCCTTTAGCAAGAGAATAGAAAGTGACAGCAGTAGGTGTGTTGTCGAGAAACGAACTTAGCGCACCAGATGCATAGTAGAATGAATGTATTGTGTTCAATCCAAACTCCCGGGCATGTTCTTCGAGGTAAAGAAGCGCAGGGGTCATTGTTATAAAAATACCAAGGAAAAGAAATGAAACTTCTTCGATGGGATGCCAATTGAATCTGTTTAGTTTCCGTATTTCTTTTTTGGTGAAAACCAAAGAAAGGACAGCCATAAAAATAATTAAAATTTCTCTCATAAATGAACTAACGTGGTGAGGCTTAATAAATGGAAGATATAATGGATTAAGAAAAGCAACGGATAGTACAACACCAAGAAGGAAAATTAGGTTTAAGGTTCCTCGAACTCGTAATGGTTTGTATTCTTCGAGGTCTTTTATAAGATCTTCTTTTGACTCTTTTTTGTAAAAATGTTTCTCCACAAAATAAAATGTTGTCAAAAGGAAGAGATTACAAACGAACCATTCTTTGACTAATGTAAAGAACCAAAAGAAAGGAACACCACGAAGGTAAAGAATAAACAATGGTGGGTCCCCAAGCGGGGTCAACAAACCACCGCAGTTTGCAACAATAGTAATGAAAAACAAGACAATGTGGGTTTTGTGCTTACGCCTAAGATTTGTTTCTAACAAGGGTCGGATGAGCAACATTGCTGCTCCTGTGGTTCCCATAAATGAGGCAAGAATAGAGCCGATTAAAAGAAAAACAAGATTCACAGTGGGTTTTGCTTCGAGGTCGCCTTCCAAATAAATTCCACCAGTAATGATAAAAAGAGCACCAAGAAGTATAATGAAGGGAACGTAATCAAAAAAAACGGAATGAATAAGAGCTTCGGAAAGATTTGAAATTAAAAGCCAAACAGCGGTTGGTATACCCAGAACTATGCTGACTATTAGTTTGTTGCGATTACTTTCCCAAAAATGAGGTGAGGTTAAAGGCAATATAGCAATTGCAAGCAACATAAGAACGAAAGGGATAATCATATAAGTTGGAATAGGTGCCAAATCCATATTCTGCTCATAATAAAAATTCAAAAATAAAAAGAAAAATGTTAATTTTATTTCTTTTGAAAAGAGGTGTGGGTAATATGTTGTCCAATTATTCAAAAGAGACAATTGAAAAGAAATATAAGGAAATTTTACAAAATATTGAGATAGTCAAGAAGAAGAACCGTATTGAGCACGAAATAAAAGTCATTGCTGTCAGCAAAACTCATCCTGTTGAAGCAATTGTAAATGCTTTCGAGGCAGGTATCAGGGATTTTGGAGAAAACTATGCACAAGAAATGAAAAGCAAATATGAGCAGGTGAAACAAGTTCCAAATATTAAACCGAACTGGCATTTTATTGGTCATCTACAAACAAATAAAGTGAAGTATATTATTCCTTTTGTGTGCTTAATTCATTCGGTCGATTCTGTACACTTAGCCGAAGAAATTAATCGACAGGCACAGAAAAATAACAGAGTCGTGGATGTCTTGATACAAGTAAATACTTCTGGCGAATTATCAAAGTTTGGATGCGAACCAGAGCATGCTTTGAGGATAATTGAAGAAGTTTCTAAATTTTCCTATATTCGGATAAATGGCTTAATGACTATAGGAAGTTTTTCTAACGATGAAACTATTATTCGAAAAGAATTTTGTTTGCTCAGGAAAATCTTTGAAGAAGCGAAAGAAAAATTTCCCGTGTTACCCTTGAAAGAACTTTCTATGGGAATGAGCAACGATTATTTGATTGCAATTGGAGAAGGTGCTACAATTTTGAGAATTGGAACAGCAATTTTTGGTGAAAGAAATTATAGTTGACCATAAATATACTCAGGAATATGAAAACCTTTTTTGCGAGCATATTCAATGTAGAAGTTGTATTCTTCGGGAATTATACTTCGGCTAATTTTAGGATATAGAAAAGCATTGAAACGTGGATAATATTGGTTCATCAGGTTTAAGTAGACATCAGTTCCAAGGTTTTCTGCAATAAAATTAATAATTTCCAAGGTATCGGATTGATTTTCGGGCA
>JBBIUA010000028.1:0-21050 GCA_037440445.1 Ignavibacteria bacterium | reverse complement strand
CGTAGTAAGTTCCCCATTTTCGAGTACTACCATCTGGCGAAAGCATCGCTAACCAGCCGTCCATATAAGCATATAAATAAGTTTGATATCCATCAGGAGATGCAATTCCGTCTGTGGAATATGTATAACCTCCAACATAAACATTCCCAGAACCATCAGCAGCAATTCCATAGCCATAATCAGAACTTCTACCACCGTAATAAGTACCCCATTGACGGACACAATCTGTATTAAGTTTAACTGCGTATGCATCAGGAGTGGTGGAAAGAGAAGTTTTATAGGCTCCAGATGTTACAATGTTATTAGAAGAATAAGTATAACCTGTAAAGTAAACATTTCCTGACTGATCAACAAACATTCCAGACAAATAGTCGCTATTAGAGCCACCATAGTAAGTTCCCCATTGACGAACTCCACTTGAATTAAATTTAGCAATAAATGCCTCTGGAGTGGAATAAATAGAAGTTTGATGTCCATTGGGAGTGGCAATATTGTTAGAAGAATATGTATACCCACCAATATAAACATTTCCGTTGCCATCGCAACCTACACTGTAACAATAGTCCGAACTTGTACCACCATAATAAGTTCCCCATTGACGAACACCATTTGTATTAAATTTCACAAGAAAAGTTTCTGGAGTACCAGAAATAGAGGTTTGATGACCATTAGAGGTAGCAATATTATTAGTCGAATAAGTATAATATCCAGCTAAATAAACATTACCACTTGCATCGGCGGCACAGGAATAGCAAATATCTGTACTGTTGCCACCATAGTAAGTTCCCCATTGACGAACACCGTAAGCATCGAATTTAACAAGAAAACAGTCAGGTGTAGTACTAATTGATGTTTGATGTCCGTTCGAAGAAGCTATAACATTTGAAGAATAAGTATAACCACCAAAGTAAATATTACCGTAATTATCAGCACCTATTCCCCATCCATAGTCTGAACTACTACCACCATAGTAAGTTCCCCATTGTCGAACACCATTAGAATTGAATTTAACCAAGAAGGCATCAGGGGTAGTATTTAACGTCGTTTGGAAGGCACCGCTTGTTGCAATATTATTCGATGAATAAGTATATCCTGTAATGTATGAATTACCATTTGCATCAGCATAAATTTTATATCCATAATCTGTACTGCTTCCACCATAGTAAGTTCCCCATAATCTGGTTGGTGGATCAATTATTAAGGGTTTCGAAGCATCATAGTTTTCAACATAAAAAGTAATAATATTATCAGAACCCTTAACAAATCTACTTGTAACTATATTTGCTGAAACTTGTAAGTCTCGAGAATTGACATAACCATTAAGGTCAGAAACTTGATATGCAACTGGTGGAGCTTGTTCAATAGTTCCAAGTGGTGTTATAACTTTCAACGAACCATTTTCGGTTACTTGAACATCGGTGGCTCCATCAAACTTGAAGGCAATATCCTTCGGATTTGCTCCAGGTTTCAAAACAAAATCATATTGAAACTTGTTTTCTTTATTTCCATAAAGGACAAAATCAATTCCATTGTAAACATTTTCCAACACAACCGTTCCATATCTACGAACAAAAGTAATTCCATTGGGGCAATGTGGTAGATAATAATTATCATAATCAGGTTGCAACTCCTTTACACTTAACTTAGGATTGGGATTAGCATTTAAAATTTTCATGTCCACACGGTAAATATCGAATGTCACAGGTTTTTCACCGTCAACAATTTTCTCTCCAGCATCCGGAGAAGAAAGTAAATCATCACCAATGTCCTTAATTGAATTACTTGGTCTAATTGGTTGTTGAGGTTTAATAAATGCGAAGGAAATAATATTATTTTTCACAATAATCAGACCAAAATCGACACTCGCAACGAATTGGACTTCCTTATTAACATTTCCAAATTCATCGATAATTTGCCCTTTGTTCTCAATAAATTTGATGCTCGAATTTTTTAGTAAATCGCATGGAGTTGGTGTGGAAAAGGCAAATGAAGAGAATAAAACAACAAGAAGTAGATTAATAAAATATTTTTTCATAATGCAACCCCCTTTTATTACTTAAAAATATAAAACAATTTTCAAAATTCAAAAATCAAATATAACAAAAAAACAAAATATAAAAATAAAAAAAATAAAAAAATAAAATATTTTATTAATTAACTGGAGTTTCAATTATTATTTGAACTGTTCTACAATAACTTCTTCCTTGTGGTAAATTATTATCGTAAAGTAATATATCGTTGCCAACTGGTAATAATTCGACTTGGTTTTCGGACAAATTTAAAAACTTCTTAACCGCTAAGCATCTTCGAAATGCAAGGTCCTTATTATACGAAGCTTCACCAATTTTATCTGTATAACCAGCGATAATAACTTTTGAATTGGGGGATATTTTTCGCTTTATGTCATTTAAAATTGGAATATGTTGTGGTAAAATTTCTGCCTTATCAAAATCAAAAACAATTAAAGAAAAGCGTTCAATTTTTTTATCTCCCATTAGTTCTTCGCGCTTTTTCTTTATTGTTTTTTGTTCAATTTTCAAACTCGCTTTTGAAACTTCTTTCTGTCCCAAAATATCTACTGCATAGAAGGAAATATCCACGGGTTCTTCAAGTTTTGGAATTGGTTCCTGTTCGACATTCCATTCCAACTTTTGTGGAATTTCTGTCCCAGAAAACTGTCGAAGCTGCGTCCCTTTTTGCTCAACAGAGATTCCCCAACCTTTCAAAGGTGAATCTGAAACAACTGATGGAAAAATCTCAACAATTGGTGGATTGGATGTCTTTTGAATTCGCAAAAGACGAACAGGTTTCAAAATCTCCCAATCAGAGGAATAAATTTCAACTCGCTGATTTTCCTCTAAACCTTCTGGTAAAGTAGGATTTGTAAACTTTTCGGGCAAATTCCTTGTCTTTATTGTAATTCTCCGTGAATCTATTCCCCAAACATTTACCAAGTAGTCGCGAACGGCTTCGGCACGCTTTCTCGACAGTTCAAGGTTGTTAGCCTCGATTCCGGTATTGTTATTGCATCCTGTCAGAGTTATATTTGTTTTTTGATTCTGCTTTAATCTTTTTCCAATGATATTCAATAAATCCGTATAGATTTCCAAAGTATTCCAATTTAAATCATTTTCATTAAAATTTTTTATATCTTCCTTTGTTAAAAGTTTCATTGAAGTATTTATAAGTTCCGAACTACCAACCGGAAAATAAATATATGGCAAAAGCGAAAACATTTCTTCCGTTTCTATCTCTTCAATTATCAATGTTGGATATGGTTGTGTTTCCCCTGTTCGCCCTCGACCAATTACTTGTAAATCAGTTGTTAAAACAGAGACTTTCGGAACTTCCAAAGCATAATTCTCATGAATATAAGTCTCATACAAATATCCATCTTCAACAGATTTCTTCTTTGTTTGTACAATTTTTGATTCTTGAAGATAAATTCTACTTTCTTTCAAACCTAAAACAGCTATTTTTGAAGTATCGCGAACATAAATAGTATCGTAATAATAACGAATTTCTGGGGGTGGATAAATTGGAAATCGAGTAGAAACGCCAAAATTTACATAAGAAACTTTCCAATCTACATTTGAAAAATTATATAATGGTATAGCAAATCGAATTTCTGGAGTAATGAATGCATATGTAAAAATTGGTATGTCATATGAAATTCCAACCGAGGGACGAATTAAAAACTTTTTTGCTGAAGGTATGTCGAGGTCGTTGTATTCATTCCTAATTCGACTCCCATCAACGAAAACTATGTTGTCGGGAGACAGAATTTCTTCTTTTTGATCAACTTTTGAAAGAATAAAATTTGTAAAATTTAAGCCAAAGCCTAACCACAATCTATCAACCAGGTTATACAACACAAAAGGTTCCAAATATACCCCATAAAGTTTTGGAGTAAGAAAATGGTTAACATAAACAGGAACAAGAACTATCTGATTAGGGTCTGTTACATACTTAACTGGAGTATTACCAATGAATTCATTTTCCTTGAAATTGTTACTTTCGTTATTTAAACCTAATCGAAATTGCAGTTCCCAATCACTCCCAATTTCCCTTTGAAATAATATGGAAGTATTCCATCCTATTCCAGTTGTTGTATGATACCTAGGACAGCAATTTGGAATATCTTGCAACTTATTAAAATCTGCCCAATGAATATTTAAACCAAGATCTACTGCACCGCCAAAAAAGAACCAAGGTTTGCGTTCCTTTTGACCAACAGAACTTTCAATCATTAACAACAGAAATAATAAAAAACAAATACAACTTTTCATAAGATTATTTAACAAATTTTTCAATTATAGTTTGATTTAAATTGGAAACTTTAATAAAATAAATTCCATTTATTAATATGTCACTTGGTATTGTAATTTGCTTAATAATTTTATTATAACTTTGATTTACAAACTCGCCTTGGTAAATCAAATCGCCAAGAATATTATACACACACATTAAATGCCTACCATATGTTTCTGTTTCAATTTGGCACACAATATTTTCTTCAACATTGTAAATACTCAAAAGCAAAATATCATTATGCATCACAAGTCTTTTGCCTCCTTCTCGGCAAACAATTATTCCAATTGAACCTAATTCAACGTAGTTAATATTAACAAAATCTGGTGTCCAATTTATGTTGTTTAAATCTACCTTTGCAAAGTCAATATCAGAGAGGAGAGGAACACCAACAAATTCACACAATTTTTTAAAGTTATCGTTAAGATCAACATTATAAACTCTGAAAGTGATTTTCCTTAAACCATTTTCAATAATATCAGAAATGATTTCGCCATTATTGATCCCCTGAACATGGAATACTTTCCAATCAAAGAAAATCGTAGCTTGAAGTGTTAAACCTTGAAGTGTCCCTTTTGAATTATAAATTTTAGCATAAATTGGGTAAACACCTTTTTCTATCTTTGGATCGAAAGAAATTTCTGGCAAACTTATTAGAATATTTTTAGGAGGTAATCCCTTTCCTTTAACAATCAGCCTGATCGTATCGATACATTCTGAATACTGAATAACAACTTTAAATGTATCAATGTAATCAACCTCATCTATTGGATGAAAAGTCAAAATAAAATCAAATGATGAGTTAGATGGTATAGGTGTGTCAAAAGAAAGATTTGTCGAAAAAATATTTGGCATGTTAAAAGGTAAGATTTCGCTAACAACAACATCAGAGTTAGTATTGACAATACTTACTGTTGTGTCAATAAATCTTCCATTCGCAACAATATTGAAGTCAATTTCATTTACAGAAAACTTGACAGGTCGCACCCTATTGCCAACAAGTTCTACATCAAATGCTACAGTTTGATTATTAATAAACAAATAAATACGCAAAAAAGCAGAAAAGGGTCGTTCTTCGTTGCTTGGAAGAAATACAATCCTTAAAAACCAAATTGAATCTACGATTAAAGGAAATTTATTCAAGACACTGAAATTATTTGCATCAGTCCCAAAAATAAACACAGAATCGACTCTAAATGGAATTGTTCCTAAATTTTCGATTGGAAGATTCAATGTATCAAAAGCACAAATCAAAACATTTCTAAATTCAAGTTTCGTAGGAATTTTAAAATTACCAGCAGTCCCCCAGCCTCGGAGGTATACCCATTGAGTATCGGGACAAGGTTGATAATAAACAATACGCATAGAGTCGAAAAATTCACCTTCACGATTGGGTCTAAAAGTAAAACTTATCGAAACAGAATCCCCAGGGAAGAGAACAGCCACAGATGGAATTGGTTCGAAGACCGCTTTATTTCCTTCGATATCTTTAATTCTTTGGGCTTCGGGATATTTCCCATAGTTAATCAATGTTAAAGTCCTAGTTTTGCTATCACCAATCTGACAAATACCAAAGTCTAATGTATCGGGAACAATTTTGACTTTCAGATTCTCTTGTATCGCAGAAAGTTTTATTCGAATAACTGGATTTTGAAAATCGTTTGTTTCTATAACTAATTCAGCTGTTTTTAGTCCATCTGGGGCACCTTTAACTCCAGCAAAAGTTACAGCACAACTATCTATGGAATTTGGTCTAATTATTGAAGAAGAAAAACCATTTGAAAGGATGAAATGTTCAGGATTATATGTTTGTTCAATATAAACTTTTTTGATTAACAAATCAGTTGTCCCTTGGTTTGTTACATAAATAATTGTATCGCGTGATTTACAATAGGGAAAAGTTCCAAAAAATACAGAATCTACATTTGCAAAAATTTTTGCGTTACTTCCCCTGCCTCTCAACTCAAAACGAATAGTATCGGGACAACCAAAGTTAGAATTGGCAATTAACAAATAATTTGCGTAACTTACCTCATCGCTAATTGGTGAAAAGGTAAAATAAAGCCTTAAAGTATCATTAGGATATAAATAAACAGGTAAAGAAGGTGCTCTTCCGATCTATTTAAAGTGGGGATAATCGGGAGGGCTTTTATCAAAATATGAAGTCCCACTACCAGTATTTACAATAACAACAATTGTTGTATCGGAACTACCAATTTCAACAATTCCAAAATCAAATCCAGAAATAGCTACAGAGTTTGCTTTAATACCTTTATAAACAATAACTAAAGTATCATTATAGTCACATTGATTGAAATTATATACAAGAGTTGCATTAAAAGTCCCTTCTTGAGATGGTCTACAAACCAAAGAATTCAAAAGGCTATCGAAAATTTGTATGTCCTGATTTAAGTTAAAATTAAAGGATAAATCATCACTACCAAAAGATTCGACATTATTAATTTGTATAGGAGCATTTCCATTATTGAAAACAAAATATTCTACATTAACTTCTTTACCAATACAAATTTCCCCAAGATTTAGGGTATCGATTTGCTTATTTTTATAATGAAACTGTGTTGAAGGTTTTAAACCAAAAAACTTTAAATAAACTACTTTGCGAAGTGAAGGGCAATCTTTTGGGAAGATAACAACAGAATCGAAAAATAGACCATTTTCATCAATATTCTTCAGTTCAATTCTTAAAGGAACAAAAGACATTTGAGATAGAAAATGAGTATTTACAGTATCGACAATTATTTTTTCTGAATTGAACACAAATCCAAAGTCAATATCAAAGGTACTTTGATTCCAAAAAACAAGAGAAGTATCTTTTAAAATGAACAAACAATCATCACCAAAATCAACTGTGTCTACCACAATGTTAAGAACAGGAGCAAAAACATTAAAATTGTATTGAAGAAGATTTACCCTAACAATAACTCTCCATATTTGTGGATTCCAGCCATCTTCGGGAAGTTCAATCAACAAAGTATCAACAAATTTATTCGAAACCCCAGAGTTTGGAACAATAAATCGAATTTTTATAGCAACTGAATCACCAGGTTGCAAAGTAACATCATTTAGCGGAGAAACAAGCTCTAATCCACTATCATTAACGAATCTAGCTTTTGAGAAAAATATTGTTAGTGGTCCATCGCCAGAATTTTGCAAATAACCAATATTAGCAATTTCGGTGCCTGGGCATCCTTTACCTTCCAGTTCAATGGTCTTTATCCCAGTGCAAATTCCAACGTTTGCCCGCTGAATAATATTCATAGCTGCTTGTGAAAACAAGTATCTGGGTCTATATCTGAAAGTATCAACAACCGAGAAATTGAAATCTTGAACTGCACACACATAAAAATATTTACTTGAATCAGGTAAATCTAAGTCAATACTGAAATCACTTCTATTTCTGAAACCAGAAACAACTTTATCCAATATCCAATTTGTTTGTTCAGATTTTAAGAAAATTAAAACGGAGTCAGACGCTGGATTTTTGCTACCTCTCAATATAACTCTTTTCCTCAATGCTATTGAAGTAGTATCAGTGGACAAACCAATAAATATTTGTGGGTTTGAATGAGAATAAGTTACATTTGAAATCAAGGGAGCATCAATTCGGAAATATCCATTTCCTCCACCATTCCCACCATTAGTGGAAAGATTCAAATTGGAAGCCAACTCTTTTGCACATATTGAAATAGAACCACCTGAGCCTCCTCCACCAGCGCCATAACCACTCGAACCACCATTAGCTCCATTTGCAAGAATTGATATGTTTTCAATCCTTTTTGCAAAAATTCTAATTGCACCGCCACCACCCCCACCGCTACCCGAACAAACATTTAAACCAGAAGGATTTCCACTTGCACCCCCACTTCCACCAGCAATAGGCATAATAAAATCATTTCCATGAGATTTTCCGCCATTTAAATAATTAGATGGTTCGCTTTTCCCATCAGTACCAAAACCACCCGAACCACCCATTTTATTATTAATCGAACCTGTCCCTCCACCAAAACCCCCAGGGACATTCCAGTTGCTTTGGTCTCCACTTCCAATGCCCGATTTTCCAAATGGGTGTCCGGTTCCTCCTCCAGAGGCTTCCCAACCACCAGGGTTAACTGGTGGTCTTACACCATTCAAACTTTTGCCTGAATCCCCAGTCCCGCTTCCATATTGTTTATAATTACCACCTCCAAACAAATTATTAACACCACCGTGACCACCACTTGTAAAACCATTCCCTCCATCTTCACCAGGATTCCCAGTCAAAAAATCACAAAACCTTCCACCCCCACCTCCACCTCCCGGGCCACCATTTTGGACCCTACTTTCGCCACCACTAACATTAATCTTTGTATTGGAACCACCAGAGATGTTTTCTTTACAAAGCAATATAAAGGGCAAATAGGAGCGATTTGGCAATGGATAAGATATAGAATTATCTAAAAATACTTTATATTCCGAACCATTTCGGAAAGTAATCTCATCAACAATCATTGCACCACTTCGAGAACGCAGGCCAAGACTACCAGTCCCCAAAACAAAATTGTTTAATAAAAGATTACCAAAGGAATATGGTTGAACAATATAAAATGTATCTGGATTAGAAAGTTCTCCACCAACTGATACTCGAAAAGGGATTTTAAATTCATTATCAAGTTGAGTCCAATTGTTTGAATTTGGAGTTTTAATCGAAGGATTAATAAAGAAATAGGTAGAAATCATTCGACCTTGCCAAAATACACCAATTGGTCCAACAATAACCTTCTCTGTATCTTGCGGATTATCAAACAAAATTCTAACAAAATCATCATTATTAAAATAAATTGTATCTGGACCAAAATTTTGAAAATAATTTGCTGGACCAATTATCTCCATATATACCCCCATTCCAGGAGCTCCAATATCGGGGATCAAATAAGAAATTCGAGGCTCAGAGAGCAATGAAGAATTAATTATCAGCAAAAAACTAAATATTAATAAAATTTTATTAATCATAGTAAAATTTCTATTTAATCTAAAACAAACTCAAATTATGAAATTCTTTCAATTCTACAACTGTTAATTTAAAAAACAACAAAATATTACAAAATTCATCTTTCCAAAAAAAACACACTTTTTACTATTTATAAAATATTTTTTTCCCTTATTTTGGAATTTGTAATACTAAAAAATAGATGAATAATGAGAAATTTTACTAAACAGTATAATAGAAAATTGAAGCGTCCATATGTTACCAAATTATTTCCTAATCATATTTTCAAAAAAATGGAGGTGATATGAAAAGAACAATTACTGTATCATTGGCATTTGCACTTTTTGTTTTTGCGATAATTTCTTGTACTGGACCTGAAGGTCCTGCTGGGCCACCGGGAAAAGATGGAGCCCCTGGTACAGCAGTTTGTGGTGTTTGCCATGAATCTTCATCATTCCTTTTAGCTAAGCAAATGCAATTTCACAATTCCTTGCATTATTTAGGAGAAAATTTTGGAACTGCTAATCGAACGCAATGTGCAGTTTGTCACACCCACGAAGGCTTTCGCGAGGCTCTTACAACAAACTTAGACACTACACTTGCAGTTATTCCAAATCCTACAGGTCCAAATTGTCGAACCTGCCACTATATTCACACAAAATACGACACAAGTGATTTTGCTTTGACCTATACCTCACCAGTTAAATTCCGTTATGGTGGGCAAGAAGTGGACTTTGGAACGGGAAATTTATGTGCAAAATGCCATCAAGCTCGACCAGTTTCTCCGGCTCCCGTTGCTGGAGGCGACAGTATTAACATTACTAATTTCCGTTGGGGACCACACTATGGTGTTAATTCAAATATCTATGCTGGTGTAGGTGGATATGAAATTCCCGGACCCGAAACGTATCCCACATCCAATCCCCACAAAGTAAGAATTAAAGATGGTTGTGTTACTTGCCACATGGCTAAACCATTCGGAGCTTTTGCAGGCGGTCATACATTCAAAATGACTTACGAATCCGAAGGACAAGAAGTCGAACATGTTGCCTCCTGTGCTAATGCCGATTGTCATCCTGGCACAACCAAATTTGATATTGATGGAAAAGTCACAGAAATAAAAAATCTGATTGCTCAACTTAGGCAAAAGCTTATTGATCGTGGGTTGCTTGACGTCTCAAGAAACACCGATGGGGAACATGTTCTTAGTGAGTATATCCTACTTCCAAACAACAAACCAAAGAAATTCTCTTCGCTCGAAGCCGGTGCAGTTTTGAATTATCTTCTTGTTGCTAAAGATAGAAGTTATGGAATTCACAACTACAAATATACTAAAGCATTGCTAGTTAATACATTAAATGCTTTGCAATAAACTGTTTAATTAACAATGCAACAGAAAATGAAAAAGATATTAATAGCAGTTATAAGCATATTTGTGATACTTGGGGGCGAAAGTTTCGCTCGCCCCCAGTATTCTATTTTACAAACATATGGAACAAAGTGTTCCGCCTGCCACATCAATATTCAAGGGGGTGGAATTCGTTCCATTGGCGGCTGGCTTTCTCGTAAGGACATCTCGTTAATTAATCCCGAATGGATTGGTTTGAAGAAATTTTTTGAAAATCTTACTGCAAGAAATTCATATATAAATGATAAAGCCATCATTGGTTTCGATTTGAGAGCCCAGTCTGCCCGATGGCCCAAGGGTCCAGCAAGTAGCGAACGCGATTACATGGTAATGCAAGCATCGCCTTATCTGGCAATCCAACCTACTAATTGGCTCACCTTGGAAGGTTTTTACAATATAGCATATGAACTTGAAAAGGATAAAAGATACCCAGCACAACAACCATACTCCTTTAGTCTGTATTTTAAACCAAGCGAAAATCTTCCATCTTTACGAGTAGGCTTTTTCCAACCTCCAATTGGACAAAAATGGGATGACCACACAATGTTTGTTCGCACTTCAATTGCCCGTTATGGTCGTCACTACATTGTTCCAGATGACTATGCAGAATGGGGGGCTCAAATTGATTACGAAAGTTTAACTTGGCTAAGTCTTTCCGCTGGTATTTTTAGCGGGAAAAACCTGAGTATAATTAAAGTTCCAGACAAAAGTGGAAATCCTATGCCTATTGTCAAAGATAACTCTTTTGGTATTGCTACACGTGGGATGCTTTCGCCTCCTGAATATATAAAAGGAATGAATTCTTACTTGGGGGGTTCATTTTATTTTAATGATGATTATTATATATCAAGTCTCTTTGTTGGTATTGGATTTCCTGACCGTATTTCGTTAATTGGGGAATATGTTCGAACCCAGAAAAAAGACTCAAGGTTATCTTTGTCATTTACCACTGAGTTAACTTATCAACTTTTAGAAAGTGTCCTACCTTTCGTTCGGGTTGAACGCTCAATTCTCAAGGACAAAAATGAAAACAATCCAGTATATGCTACCAACTTGGTTTTGGGGTCTCATATTTATTTATTACCCTCTCTCGATTTGTTAATAGAATATAGAATATTAGACCGGGAACATTTAGAAGGTTACTTTTCTCAGTGGGCGATTCAATTACATTTATTTTATTAATAATCTGGTGGGAATATGGGAAAAGAAAAGTTAAATAATACACAAAATAGGAGAGAATTTCTTCGTTATGTTGGTTCATTCTTCATAAGTGGCTTTGTTGTTACAACAGTTTATCCTATTTTAACCTCTTGCGAAAAAGATGAGAGTTTACCTTTACCTCCCCCAGGGTCTTCATTAGAGATAAATCTAAAAGATTATCCAGAGTTGAACCAATTCCCTGCAATAAAGAAGTTAGTCTTTCAAAAGCCTATTTCAATTACAATCATTGTGAAAAGAATATCCCAAACAGAATTTTTGGTGTTTTCAGCTTTTTGTCCTCATCAAGGTGTTGAACTCAATATTCCATCAACTCCCGATGCAAACCTCATTTGTCCAAAGCATTTTGCCGAATTCTCGACTTTTCCATATACTGCTGGTTTTGTTGTAGCAAATCCTCAAGGAGTTAAAGTAGGCAACCTGCCAACATATCATTCTGAATTTGATTCAACTAAAAATATATTAACAATTAAATTGTCTTGATTTTATGAACTTGTTTCACAAATAGGGTCTTAGAATGAAAACCAAATTCCTCAAAAAAATCATTATACTCTCAGTTATACCTTTGATGGCTTTAGCGATTATTGCACAAGAACCACCAAAAAATAACAAAGAGCAAACAGAAGCAGTACAAATTGACAAAGAACTCGCCAAAACAAAATTCATCGAAGCAAAATGTAACACTTGCCACGCATTTTCACAGTATTCTATCGAAGCCAAGAACAAATCTCCAAATAATAAAGCACCAGACCTTTCGAGCATTAAAATAGAATACGACAAAGAATTTATTATCAAATATTTACATAAGGAAGAAAAAATCAACAACAAAAACCACCCGGTTGCTTTCAAAGGCAATCACGAGGATTTAATTCTAATTGTTGATCTTATATTTATTCCCCATAACCAAGAAAATAACAAAATCGAAAATGAGGAGAAAAAATAAAGGTCAAAATAAAAGTTGCATGGGAGCCCATCTCAATTGTGGCTCCCATATTTTTTGTCTGTTGCTTACGATATTTTTTTTTAGCTTCTACCCAAAAGGCTTTGTTTTATCTCAACAAAAAAAAGTTGCAGATAATTCCACTTGTTTATCTTGTCACGACGACCCTTCAATTACAATGGAAAGGAATGGAAAAGAGATTTCTTTGGAAGTAAAAAAGTTTATTTTCTCAAAATCTGTTCATTCAAGTTTAAAATGTGAAAAATGTCATATCGGATTCAATCCTGATGAAATTCCACATAAAGAAGTGATTACTCCTGTTAATTGTTTGTCTTGTCATCAAAATTCTCTTACCAAACATCAATTCCATCCACAAATCAAATTCGCAAATGGGACGGGGGGTAAAGAAGATGTGAATTGTAAGAATTGCCATGGTTATCATAATGTACAATCCCCAAAGAATCCTAATTCACCAACTAATTTTATTAATTCCACCAATTTTTGCGGAAACTGTCACAAAAAAGAAAAGAATGACCATTTAAAATCGGTCCACCATTTGGAACTTTCAAAAAATAATCCTAATGCTCCAACTTGTATCTTCTGTCATCAAAAACCCATTACACTTGGTTCTACACCCGATCTTGTCAAATTAAAATTGAACCAAGTAGATTTATGCATAAGTTGCCACATTAAGCAAGAAAACAATCAATTTGCAAAGGCTTTAATTGATTACGATAAAAGCGTTCACGGGAAAGCATTAAAGGGAGGGAATAAATTTGCAGCTGTATGCATTGATTGCCACGGTACCCACAGTTTGCAAAAAGCATCTTCTGAAAATTCAAATATAAATCCAACTAAAGTTTCAAATGTTTGTGGCAAATGTCATATTGCAATTACACAAGAATACCATTCCAGTGTTCATGGAGTTGAATTAGTAAAAGGGAATCCTGATGTGCCTGGTTGCACATATTGTCATGGCGAACATTCAATTAGTCCAATGGCAGTTGTTGAGGAAAGAATCATTCAAGCAAATAAGATGAACTTCAACACACTTGTTTCCAACAAAATGGTTTTTTGTGTAAAATGTCATACAAATGATACGTTAATGGCAAAGTATAAATTGAGTGTCCTTGAAAAAGCACATGACTGGTTACCGAATCTTCAAAAACATTGGGAAACCGTAAGATGTGTGGATTGTCATTCATCATATGAACCACCGAACCTTTCGCATAACATCTTACCACGAGATGCAACGGTAAAAAAGTGTGAGGAATGTCATTCCAAGAATTCAATTCTAATGACAAAATTGTTTAAGCACGAAAAAGCACAGTCCCGTCAAAAATATGGTTTCATAAATGGTACAATTCTTAGTGATGCTTACGTAATTGGGACAACAAGGAACATTTATCTTGATTTTATCAGCATTATCATTTTTGGAATTGTAATTGCTTTTCTATTAATTCACATCTTTCTGCGCTGGTATTTTAGACCTAGCAAGTTTCCTGTTAAAGAAGAAAACTATAATGATGAATAAAAATTGATTTCAAAAGAAGTTAAGTAGTATGAAAAAAATTTTCCTTTACCCTTTTTGGTTAAGATTTTGGCACTGGTCGAATGCATTACTTTTTTTTCTGTTAATTATTACTGGCTTAAGCATTCATTATTCTGACCCCAAAGGAGGCCTTATCCCTTTCCGTTTATCTATAATTGTTCATAATATTAGTGGGATATTGCTATCTTTAAATTATCTTTTCTTTCTCGTTAAAAGTATTGTTTCAAAAAATTACAAACATTATATTCCAAAATTAAAAGGACTTTTTGATAGAATTTACTTACAATTACGCTATTATCTACTCGGAATTTTCATAGGCGAGCCTCATCCATTTGAAACAAATCCAAATCAAAAATTTAACCCTCTTCAGCAAATTACCTACTTCTTCATTATGGGATTTTTTGTCCCATTAATCATACTTACTGGTTGGCTCTTAATGTTTCCTGAACTTGCGCCAGACGAATTTCTCGGACTTGGTGGTGTTTGGCCAATGGCTCTTTTGCACACACTCACAGGCTTTATTCTAAGCATCTTTATGTTTGTGCATATCTATTTGGGAACTACTGGTTCAACACTAACCGAACTTTATAAATCAATGATTACAGGTTGGAAACTTTCTTTTGAAGAACTCGAACAAGTCTATATTAAACCAAAGAAACAATACAAAAAACGAAAACTGTTACCGGTTGTTTTTTATAATCCGACAACTCTTGCCGGTGCATTAGTTTCAATATTTAGTTTCATAATAATTGTTTTTTTAATTATTGTTGAACTCTTTTCCGAAAATCCTAACCCTTATCTCGGTATTGTAACTTTCATAATACTTCCAACTTTTGTTATTTTTGGCTTAATACTTGTAATTTTTGGGGCATTAAAAGAAAACAGAAGAATTTTGAGTTCAGCAGGAACAAAAAGACAACTTCCTGTAATTGATTTAAACAACCCCCGCCATCAAGTTGCAACCATTGTTTTCTCAGTAAGTGGATTGCTTTTGCTTATTTTCACCTCCTTTGGCACATATAAAGCATATGAATACACCGATTCCGACCAGTTTTGTGGCGAAGTTTGTCACAAAGTTATGGAACCCGAATACACTGCATACAAAGATTCGCCACATTCAAGGGTAGGATGTGTAAAGTGCCACATTGGTCCTGGAGCCGACTGGTTTGTACGTTCGAAACTATCAGGTACTTATCAGGTTTATTCAACAATCTTCAACAAATATTCAAAACCAATTCCTACACCAGTTGAAAATCTTCGACCTTCCCAAGAAACTTGCGAGCAATGTCATTGGCCTAAACATTTCTATAGCGAAATAAGAAAAAATTACGATTTTTATACCTCCGATGAACAAAATTCCGAATACCAAATTTCAATGTTAATAAAGGTTGGTGGTGGAAGTCCTGAAACTGGAAACAATGAGGGTATTCATTGGCATATGTATCTTGCAAATGAAATTTCATATTGGGCTGCAGACCGCTCCAGGCAAGTCATCCCTTGGGTCAAATCTCGTTCATTAATCACAGGTGAAGAAACAGTTTACATCGACACCTCTTTTAAGTTTGAAGCAAAAACCAAGACTCCACCAAAAGATGAAGTAAGACGACTTGATTGTATTGATTGCCACAACCGACCTTCTCATATTTTTAAGCAACCAAACCAAACCATTAATTTTTACTTATCATCTGGTAAAATCGATAAAACACTTCCTTATATAAAAAGAATAGGCGTCCAGGTTCTTGAAAATTATGTTCGAAGTCGTCAAACTGCTTTCGAAAATATAAAGAATTATATTTATGGATTTTACAAAGAATATTACCCGGAAATTCTTGTTGAAAAGCAAAAAGAAATTGAAAAAGCTGTACACGAATTATATAACATTTATATGCGAAATTATTTCCCCGAAATGAAAGCCAATTGGAAAAACTATCCAAACAATATTGGTCACCTTTACAGTCCTGGTTGCTTTCGTTGTCACGATGGAAAACACATTAGCCCTACTGGCAAAGTGATAACAAACGATTGTAACACTTGCCACATCATTTACTACCAAAAACCTCCTTTTGAAAAAGAAATTTCTTCGCCAACAGGATTAGAATTTGTTCACCCTGGAGGAATTGAAAAACTAACCCAAAAACAAGCCTGTTATGTTTGTCACGGTCCTCAAAGGCAACAACAAATTTTTATGCCCAAAGTAGCTACTAAGTCCCAAAATTAATTTTTATTTTTGAACTTTAATTTAAAGAATAATTCAATGTTTCTATCTAATGCAATTAATTTGTTTATTGAATATTGTAAAAATCAACGAAAATTTACAGAAAGAACAATTAATACTTATTTTATCGCTCTTAAACAGTTCGAAAGACTATTATCTTCTGAACTCGAAAAAGATATTGAAATTGAAAAAATTAATAAAGAACATATCAAAAGATTTGCTTCATTTATTTTCCACAAAAAATTATCAAAGAAGAGTATCAAATTAAAATTATCTGTTTTAAAATCTTTTTTTAATTATCTTTACAAAAAAGACTATATCGACGAAAATCCCTCTTCCACAATTACATTACCAAAAATAGAACGGAAAATACCATCTTACTTAACACAAGAAGAAATCAGATTGATTTTCGAGTCTATTAAACCCAAAAATCCCATTGATTCACGCAATTTGGCTCTTATAGAATTACTATACGGTTCTGGATTGAGAATATCAGAAGCCCTAAATCTTAAAGTCACCGACGTGGTTAATTTAAATAAAACTTTAAAAGTTTTAGGAAAAGGACAAAAGGAAAGAATTGTTCCGATCGGGAAAAAAGCCCAAGAAGCTTTAAGTAACTATATAAATCAAAGGAAAACTTTAGCAAATGAATTTTCAAAAGAATATCTCTTTTTGTCTAAATCTGGCAAGCCACTAACTCCTACTGATGCTTATAGGATAATTAACTCTTTACTAAAGAAGTTTACCAAAACCCCACAAAAAAGTCCTCATACATTGCGACACACATTTGCAACTCATATGCTTAACAATGGTGCAGATATCCGTTCAGTAAGTGAAATTTTAGGGCACTCTTCGCTTTCTTCAACACAAATATACACACATATCTCAATAGGGAAAATTAAAGAAGAATACAAAAAAGCACACCCAAAAGCTTAATTAAATGTCTATTTACTTTGGCAATTTTAACCACCGCAGTTTCATCTTTACGAATTATCTCAATTGTCTTATATTTTATCAGCGAAATATCATTGTCTAACAAAGTCCCATTATGTTTTAATAGTGCATAACCTCGTTCAAGTGGTACAAAAGGATTTAATAATTCCAGATTACGGCTTATATTGTCAATTTGGAGTTTACATCTTTCGATATATCGAAAAAATGTATTTCGAAACCTTTCATCAATCTCATCAAGGTATTGTTTGTAATTACCGACCCTATCTTCAATTTTTTTAAATCCATAAGAATTTATTAGTGATTGAACACCGTCTTTATACATTTCAACGAAATTTCCAATTCTTTTTTTTAGTTCAGAATAAATATAATCTATTTCATCTTTAAGCATATCAATAGTCAAAGGAGTTGCCAACTCAGCAGCAGCGGTCGGGGTTGGTGCTCTTTTATCGGCTACAAAGTCAGCGATAGTAAAATCCGTTTCGTGGCCAACGGCAGAAATAATGGGTATATTAGAATTGAAAATCGCACGAGCAACAATTTCTTCATTAAAAGCCCAAAGGTCTTCCAGCGAGCCCCCACCCCGCCCAACTATAATTAAATCTAAAGGAATTTGGTTTAGTTCTTGAATTGCGTTTACAATATCAAATTTGGCATCCTCACCTTGAACAAGGGTTTCGCGAAAGTAAATCACACATAAGGGGTTTCGCCGACGAATAGTGGTAATCATATCTTGAATAGCGGCTCCAGTTGAAGAAGTAACTATCCCTATTTTCAATGGAAAAGATGGCAGTTCTTTCTTATACTTACTATCGAACAATCCTTCTTGGTCGAGTTTCTTTTTCAATGCTTCAAATCTTAAGTATAATTCACCCAAACCAAGCGGAAAAATCTCGAAGCAATCAATTTGGTACTGGCCTCGGGCTGGATACACAGTAAGCCACCCAGTTGCAACAACTTTCATTCCATCTTCTAATTCGAAATTGATTTGTTTCGATCGCCAAAAAACACAATTAATCTGTGCTTCTTCATCTTTCAAAGTAAAATACCTGTGTCCTGAACTATGGAGTTTAAAATTTGAAATTTCACCAGTTACAGAAACAAAACCGATTTCATTATTTAGAAGATTAGCTATCTTCTGTGTCAATTCCGAAACTGTTAATATGTTTTCAAACCCTGAATTCATAACTAAACTTTCTTATTGTATCTTTTCCCCCATAATTTTTCAAGCCTTTCCTTGATTTTCTTTTCAAACCCTATTTCTGTGGGGTTATAAAGTTGAATTTCTTTAATTCCTTCCGGAAAATAATTTTCTTCAACAAAGTGCTCTGGAAAATCGTGGGGATATTTGTAATTACTTCCATACCCAAATTGTTCCATTAGCTTTGTTGGTGCATTCCTTAAATGCAATGGTACATCTATCTCCGGGAATCTCTTTACAAACTCAAATGAATTAATTAATCCCATATAGGAAGCATTAGACTTGGGAGAAGAAGCAAGATAAGTAGCGCCATGGGCAAGATTAATTTGGGCTTCTGGCATACCAACAAATTGGACAGCCTGGTAAACTGAAATTGCAAGAGGAAGTGCCAAAGGGTCAGCGTTACCAATATCTTCGCTTGCAAAAATTATCATTCGTCGGGCAATAAACAACGGGTCTTCGCCTGATTCTATCATCTTGGCAAGCCAAATTAAAGCAGCGTCGGGGTCGGAACCACGCAATGATTTAATGAATGCTGAGATTGTATCGTAATGATAATCCCCTTTCTTATCGTACTTTAGAATCTTTTGTTGCGATGCTTTGTATATTTTCTCTTCGTCAACTAATATAGGATTTTCTCTTTTGTCCGAAAGGTAAAATACAATTTCCAATAGATTTAATGCAATGCGTGCGTCTCCACCCGAAAGAATATAAAATTTATCATAATCTAAAATCTTAATATTATATTTCGATAATTCTACATCTTTAATTAATGCATTGTCAAGTAGTTGAGTGATTTTTTCTTTGTCCAAGGGATTTAATTTATAAACTTGACATCGCGAAAGCAAAGCAGGAATAATTTCAAATGAAGGATTTTCTGTTGTTGCACCAACAAGTGTAATTAAACCCTGTTCCACCGAGTGCAATAAATAATCCTGTTGGGCTTTATTGAATCGATGTATTTCATCGATAAAGAGGAGGGTTCTTTTCCCCTGTCTTAATTGAAATTTAGCCCTGTTAATAATTTCTTTGACTTCTTTGACACCAGCTTCTACAGCAGAAATTCTAATAAAATCATAATTTTCGTATTTTGCAATTAAATATGCTATAGTAGTTTTTCCAACTCCAGGTGGACCCCATAAAATCATTGATGGAAAATTCCTACTTTCGAAAAATTTCCGCAAAGGTCCATTCGCCCCAATAAGATGCTCCTGGCCTAAGACTTCCTCCAAATTTTTTGGCCTCATTCTTTCAGCAAGTGGGGGCAACAAATGCCTATTTTTACTAAAATCCTCTTCAAATAAATTATTCATCTGGGAATTCATAAAATTCAACTTTCCCACTATCAAGGTAATATAATGCTGGTATAATTTTCAAGAGACCGTTGTGAGCAAGGAACTTTATTCGTGGGTTATTCACAAGTTTCGAAATTTGGTAGTAAACATTTTTCTTTGCATAATATTTTAATGATTCATCCGATTCCTCAACCTTTTCAACTTGATTTAACAATCTTTGTAATTCCCCGATAATTAACTTATCGTTGGACTTTTCACTGATTCCACTTAGTGCAGATTTAATGGCACCACAATTGGTATGACCCATAACTATTACTATTTTACACTTCAATTTTTCTATAGCAAATTCTATACTTTCAAAGGCAACTCTGTCGATAATATTTCCTGCAGTTCTAACAACAATTAATTCGCCTAAATTAGCCGAGAAAATCAATTCGGGCGATACACGTAAATCGCTACAAGTCACTACAATTACTTCTGGATTTTGTGAAGGGGCAATTTTTTTTCTTAATTCACAAAGCTGAGTATAACTTATTTCCCCTTTAATAAATCTCTTATTTCCATTAATCAGTTTCTGTATAACAAAATTATTATCGACACCTTTTTCTTGAATCAATTCCATCATCTTTAAAAATAATGAAAAAAATCGAATTCAAGATAATAAAAATCTACAAATTAAACAAAAAAGCCCACGAGATGGGGTCGTGGGCTTTGTTCTGAAGGATATTCAATTTACTTCATCAGCAAGAATTCTTTTTTATGTCGGAAGCTTTGGCTTTGCATTGCAACTATATACATTCCGCTCGACAAATCGCTTACATCTATTCGCACAGTGTAGTCACCTTCCTTCATATCTCCAGTGGCTACTCGTCGCACCACCTCCCCTTTCGTATTCAAGATTGCTACTTCTGTCCAACCATCAAATGCAACTCCAAAACTTAGTTCTATCGTACCTCCACTGGCTGGATTTGG
>JBBIUA010000027.1:0-24371 GCA_037440445.1 Ignavibacteria bacterium | reverse complement strand
AAGGAAACAATAGAATCAAGTGATGATTTAACCTACCCGCATGAGAAAGAGAACAAAAATAATCGGCGTCGTTTAAGCTTGCTGCTTGGAAATGGAAACACAAAGAACCAAGTAGGTCAAGCGTCCCGCTTGACAATGTGATAAATTTGTAGATGAAAGAGGAAGGGACAAGCAAGATGCTTGTCCTACTGATTTTGTTTTTTTATTTTCAAATATTTTTTATAATTTATAATTGAGGTGCTAAGATGAATTGTTGTAACGAAAAATTTTGTTTTCGTTCGTCGTCGGTAGTTCGCTGCCTTCGAGGATGTTTTAATAATTTGTTGCATAGTCACTCAACTAACAGACAAGATGAGAAATTAGAGATTAGAGGGTATTTTGTGAAAAAATATTTTTATTTCGGTTCATCTTTTTAGTATCCTAATTTTCCCATAGTATATTACCCGCAAACCTTGAACGGATTGTTTATACTGGCAATATTATTGGTTTTAGATGGTTTAGGAACTATGTTGATTTCATAACTTTGGATAATAGTAATAAGGGAAGAATATAACTTGCTTATAAGTGAAGTAATTAATAATGACATTTTGTAGTAATACTTTTCTTTGACAAAATATCTAAATGGTGTAGAACAAGATTTTCCTCACTTTCGAGGTGTAGGGCTAAATATTAAAATGATGTTTAGATAGCTTCTGCAATTTCATCTCCTATTCGATTGAACCCGTGCTGATAAACCATAATTATTGAAACTACTTCGAAATTTTAGATGAGGAGTCGAGACTAATGAATACATTATTGTTGTAGTTGGGGAATTGGGTTCTTGATTAAGTGGTCCCTGGGAAAAACTAATCAATGTTGTCAATGGTGAATTGCTTTTTTGTTACAATGAAAATTATGGTTTTGTTTCATTTTGTGCTTTGGTTTGCAAGCCTGGACCCTTTACTCGGTTTAGTTAGGAATAATAAAACAACTTATGTCGAAAAGAATACCCAACTTCAAAGGAGATATATTTTGAGGTAGGTATTGATAGATAGAAATAATAAAAAGTGGATAACTTTATATCAAGGAGAGTAATGCCAATTGGTTGGTAACTAATATTTCTGAGTTGCGAAATTTGACAGGGAAAGTTTGAGCCTTTACTATATTTAAAATGTTGCAGAAATTTCTCTGTATTCTTTTGATAATAATATAGGTGATTCTTCTGATCCTCAAGGAAATGAACAGATAAGCACAATGGATGTGTTACTGAAATTTAGTTATTCCATTTGGTGATGATTGACATTAAAAATTAGTGGTTATGTGTTAGAGTTAATTTTTACGAAGAAGTTACTATTATGAAAACCTTTTTGCCGCAACTTACAAAGGATTGGGTGTTTACAGCTATAAGGAGTTTTATTTTCTCGTTCAAATAGCAACATATCAAAGATGTTAGTTCTTACAAATTTTATTTCTCCCACCCCAAAAAATCTAGATATGCATTTCGAAACATAAAAAACTATAAAAGTTAAATTCGAATTATACCCAATCTTAAAAAAATTCATTTTCAGTTTTAGTATTACTTTTGCACAAAATAATTTACAATAAATTAATTGAACTTAACGCCCTTTCCTCGATTAGATATTTGATAAATTGATGCTGGGTACTCGAAGAGAGGTTAAGGAGGTGGTAATAACAAAATAAGGCTCAATGCCATAACAGCCATTCCAAGTATTAAACCAAAAATAGCGGAGTGGTGCTCGCCATATTTTTCGGCGGTAGGGAGAAGTTCGTCCAAAGAAATATAAACCATTATTCCAGCAACACTTGCAAATACAATTCCAAAAAGGGAAAAACTAAGAAAATTAGAAAGGATAAGGTATCCAATTACGGCTCCAATTGGTTCTGCCAAACCAGAAAGGAAAGATAGCCAAAAAGCCCGTTTACGGTTTTTTGTTGCATAATATATTGGAAAGGAAACAACAATCCCTTCGGGAATGTTGTGGATAGCAATTGCAATAGCAATACTGATTCCAAGAAAAGGGTTCTCCAAAGAACTAATAAACGTTGCAAAACCTTCGGGAAAGTTATGGATAGCAATTGCAAGGGCAGAGAACAATCCCATACGCAACAACTTGTTGTCAATTCTCTGCGAGCTTGGAATTTCAGAATCAATTACCGCAATTTCGTGGGGGTTTTCTATGGTTGGGACAAGTTTATCAATTAACCCAATTAATACGATCCCACCAAAGAAAGAGATTTTGGTCAAGATATATCCATAGTAGTTTCCATATTCTTGGATAAGTGAATTTTTTGCTTTTGAAAATATTTCTATTAGGGAAACATAAATCATAACTCCAGCAGAAAACCCAAGCGAAACTGCAAGAAATTTTGGGCTAAACTTCTTCGAAAAAAATGCTATCACACTTCCAATTCCAGTGGATAGGCCTGCTAAAAGAGTCAAACCAAAAGCCAAGAGAAAATTTTCTTTCATATAAAAATGAATTTATTTTAAAAACAAAATTAGTTTGTTTTAAATAAAGATGCAAGGTTTTTTAATGAATAACTTAATGGAGGTATTTTTTGATAATTTAATAGAGATACTTTTCGAAAAAATGAAAATTTAAATAGATGATAAAGATGTTTTTTTCATTGATTTAGTAACTTAATGAAATTATTTTATGAAGCATTAATATTATTGTTGTGTGTTTAAGTTTTATGGAAAATATTTTGTCTTTATTTAAATAATCCATCTAAAGCAATTTTAAAATAAATATAATATTAATGTGGAAGTTAGATAAGAAGTTCAAAAGAAATACAACACAATGAATTCAGAGTTGATTTTTTGTTTGATTAATGCCTTAATAATTACTTATTTACATTTGGTTATTTTTAATTGGATATGTTTATTATTTCGATTGTAAGCCCAAAAGGATGCAACGAAGAGAAAATAATTCAGAAACTTAAAGAATTAACAGGTTTTGAACTTGTGACTGATGACGACGTTTTCAAAAAACTTGAGGAAAAATACAATATAGATAAGAACAAAGTCAAAAGTTCAATTTTTAAATCTTCTGGCTTTGTAACTTTTGATAAACTAAAACATAAAAAGCATTTGTGTGTGTTGAAAATCACTTTAGCCGAAATTCTTATTGACTTTAATAAAATATATTATGGGGTAGGAACATATTTTATCCCTGATAACGTTAAAAATATTTTGAAAGTCTGTTTAGGTTGTGACAGAGCCTACCGGATTGGGAACTATGCAAAATATAATTTGGTTCCTTTACATATTTCTGAAAAAACCATTAAAGAGTTTGATAAACTTATTTATCAATTTTCAAAGTATCATCTTAATAGACAACCTTTTTCGCCTGAGTATTTCGATGTCAACATCGATGTGAGCAAATATAAGCCAGAAGATATAGCCTTTAAAATATTTGAACTTATGCGATGTAAAAGTACAGAAAAAATAGAAGTTGAAAAAACAAAGTTTAAGGATTTTTTAATTGCAACACAAATTCAGCTTCATTTTCTACAACAAGGTGAAGATATTGATGCAGTTTTTAAAAATGGAAAATTAACTATTTTATTGAGAAAGTACAAAATATCAATGGAGAATTATTACAAGCAAATAAAGGAGAAGATTCCCGATCGACCTGAAATTAAGGAAGTTGAAGTCATTCCTGGTAAAGAAATAACAATTTCATCATCGATGACAATGAAACTTGAAAAACCTCAAAAGGTCCTTCTAGTCGATGATGAAATTGAATTTGTTGATACACTTTCGGAGCGACTCCAAAGCCGCGAATTTAACACTGCTGTTGCTTATAGTGGCGAAGAAGCTATCGAAAGTTTGAACAAAGATTTGCCCGATGTTATTATTCTAGATTTAAAAATGCCAGGGATTGATGGTTTGGAAGTTCTTCGCAGAGTAAAAAAAGAACATCCAGAAACAGAAGTAATTATTCTTACGGGGCACGGTTCGGAGCTGGAAAAAAATATTGCATTCGAGTTGGGAGCTTTTGCATACTTGGAGAAACCAGTTAATATTGAGCTTCTATCAGAGACAATTCGAAAAGCTTATGAAAAAGTTTATCGGAAAAAAATCCATTAAAAAAACTGGTTTTAAATATTCTATTGGAAACGAACAAACCCAAAAAAGTAACGATTATAAAAAGCCAGAAAGGGATTATAGAAAACTTTTATTTGTTTCAATTTTTCTTATTTCATTTGTTTCGATAACGCCTTTGGTCATTTTAACGGTTGTAAATTATTTTCAATATAGAAAAACTTACCAAGCGGATATTATTTATCCTTTGATGCGACAGACTTCGAGTATAAGGGACAATCTTGAATCTTTTATTAAAGAAAGGATTTCCCTGTTGAAATATATAGCCCAGAAATATGATGTTCAGGATTTATCTGATAAGAGAAAGTTATTCCAGATTTATTATGCAATTAGAAACACTTTTGGTGGATTTGTAGATATTGGTGTTATTGATAATGAAGGAACACATATCAATTATGTTGGACCTTATGATCTTTTAGGGAAAAATTATAAATCTCAAAAGTGGTTTAATAATGTTATTTTTAATGAAGTTGACGTTAGTGAAGTCTTTATGGGTTTTCGTGGCTTTCCTCATTTTGCAATATCGGTTTTAAAATCGAGCATTACAAAAAAGGACTTTGTTATTCGTGCTTCAATTAATAGTGAAGTTTTGAAAGATAAAACCAATAGTCCTGAAGTTCAAACTTATACGGATTTGTTCATTATCAGTCAAAGTGGTTTACTTCAAACTAATTCTAAATTCTATGGCAAAACATTAGAAAAATTTCCTTTAGATATTTCACTCTTTAAGAACAAGTTTGATGTGATTGAAACTCAGGACCACAAGGGAAAATCAATTCTATTAAGTTACTCATATATTTCGAACACTCCTTTCATTTTGATCGAAATTGTAAATGCTGAATCTTTGATGTCAAATTGGTTTAAAAATCTAAACCAGTTAGTACTTTTTTTGTTAATAAGTGTAATTTTAATTCTTTTGGTTGTTATTTGGGGTTCAAACCGCTTTGTAAAATTGCTTAAAGAAAATGACCTGCGTACAGCTCAAATTCTGCACGAAATTGAATACACCAACAAGATGGCTTCTATTGGACGACTTGCCGCTGGTATTTCCCATGAAATAAATAATCCCCTTTCTATTATTAATGAAAATGCAGGTATGATACAAGATATTCTTCAGAAAAGTGGTGATTTCCATAATAAGGATAAGGTTTTAAAATGTGTTAATTCAATTTTCAAAAGTGTTGAAAGATGTGCAAAAATAACTCATCAGCTTCTTGGTTTTGCTAAACGAATGGAGCCTAAATTTGAACAAATTAGCTTAAGTGAACTAATTAATGAAGTTGTGAGTTTTGTCTATCGTGAAGCTATAATTAACAATATCTCGATCAATGTCCGAAATCTGCAGAATGAGGACATAATCCTTACTTCTGACCGCGGGTTGCTACAACAAGTATTTGTTAATATTTTAAACAACGCTTTAGAGGCTATATCGGAAAATGGAAGAATTGACATTTCTTTTGCTCGGGTTGAGAATGACTTTGTTGAAATAAAAATTTCTGATACTGGTAAGGGTATACCGGAAAAAGACCTTCCTCACATATTCGAACCATTCTTTACTACAAAGAAAGAATATGGAACTGGCCTTGGATTGTCTATTACTTATGGTATTGTTAAAAAACTTGGGGGGACAATTACAGTTGAAAGTCAGGAAAATGTAGGAACTACTTTTAAAATTGTTTTACCAATATTTTCAAAAATTAATGTTGAAATATGAAAAGTATTAAGGTCCTTATTGTAGATGATGAAGAAGAGTTGGCCGATTTACTTGCAGAAAGATTAAAACTTCGTGGTTTTGAAGCTGATTATGCAACTTCTTCTGCCGACGCAATAAAAGCAGTTGAAACAAATAATTACAATGTTGCAATTATTGATGTTCGCTTAAAAGCATTAAATGGAATTGAATTGATGAAGTTGATTAAAGAAATTAGACCACAAATGAATGTGATTCTTTTTACTGGACACGGTTCCGAGGAGGAAGGTCGCCGAGGTTTAATTTTGGGAGCATCTCAATATTTAGTGAAACCAGTGAGTTTGGAAACATTGATACTTGAAATTTACAAGGTTTTGGGTAGGAGTAGCAACAATGAATGATTATTTCAATAAGGACACTTTTAAAATTTTTGGGAAAATAATTTCTGGTTTTACACATGAGTTAAATAATATTATTTCTATTGTTTATGAATTAAATGGAGGCATCGAAGATAAAATAAATTCTTTAGGGGCTATCGATAAGGAATTTAAGGATAAAATTGTCAAATATATAAACAAGGTATATAATCAAATTGAAAGGACAAAGTTATTAACCAAAAGTTTAAATCGTATTACTCACTTCTCTGATAGCGATATCCAAGATATTGATGTTGTTGAACTTATTAATAATGTTGTTGAACTTTCGCAATACTTTGCAAAACTCTCAAACTCAAAAATAATTAAGGATTTAGGTAATAGTCTAAGAAATTTGTCCACCAACCCATTTTTGTTATCGATAATGCTTTTCGATTGCTTATTGACGGTAATTCAATTACATAATTTTAATAGTGAAATTAATCTCTTATTGACTTCGGATGAGAAAACAAAAATATGTATTTGCTTTCAAGGAAATGATAGTTTCAAAGAAGGGTTTGAGTTGTTTAAGAAGCGCTATTCAGAAATTGCTGTACCCTTTTCGATTGAAATTGAGGGAATAATTGATTCTTCAAGTTTAAATTCTAATATTACTATTATTATTAATCCAATCAAAGGTGAAGTATGAAACCAAAAGTACTTATTGTTGATGATGAAGAAGATTTTCTTGAGGCTCTTGCCGAGCGACTTGAATCACGTGGAATTGCTGTTTCTACTGCTAACGATGGTATTAAGGCTCTGCAACTTATTGAAAAAGAAGCTTTTCATGCAGTTTTTCTCGACTATGCTATGCCAGGTATCAATGGACTTGAAACTTTGAAAATTATGCTAGAACGCAAACCTGACTTGCTTGTATTTCTTCTAACTGGACGTGCAAGTTTACATACTGGAGTAGAAGCTATCAAACTTGGTGCAAAGGATGTGATTGAGAAACCTGCTGAACTTGCAGAATTAATTGAAATAATAAATAAGTCAGAAAATGAATATTTGCTTTCTCTTGAAAAAAAATTAAAAGAATCGGTTAAAGACATTTTAATTACAAAAGGTTGGTAAGAAGGATGTTGGGAAATTCAAAGAAGAAAAATATCCTAAATAATTTTTTCCCTTTTTTAAATTGGTTTGAAAATTATCGTTTTGAATATTTCAAAGCGGATTTTTTTGCAGGGATTTCTGTCGCTTTGATATTGATTCCACAATCAATGGCATATGCACAATTGGCTGGATTACCAGCCTATTATGGATTGTATGCTTCTTTTTTGCCCCCTATAATTGCTGCACTCTTTGGCTCGAGTAGACAACTCGCTACCGGACCAGTAGCAATTGTTTCTTTAATGACTTCAGCAGCTTTGGAACCAATTATTAGTTCTGGAAGTCCTGAATACATCGCTTACGCAATACTTTTAGCATTTTGTGTTGGAATATTTCAAATTCTTCTTGGAACTCTTCAATTAGGTTTCCTAATAAACTTTTTGTCTCATCCTGTAGTTAATGGTTTTACTAATGCGGCAGCTCTGATTATAGCAACAAGTCAGCTTTCTAAAATATTTGGTGTTTCTGCCGACAAAGGTGAACATCATTATGAAACAGTGTATTTTGTTATCAGAGATGCTCTTTCTTTTACTCATCTACCAACTGTGGCATTTGCAATTGGCTCATTGCTAATAATGTTACTTTTAAAAAAGTATTTTCCGAAACTTCCATATGTACTCATTGCAGTGATTCTTTCGACTATTGTTTCATATTATTCAGGATATTATGTTGAAAAATTTACAACCATAAATCGAGTTTCATGCCCAATTTCCAAAAAGTTATTGCTACAATATAATGATATGTTTGATTCTTTGCAAAGTAAATCAAATCAAAGAGTTGCTCTTACAAACAAACTCCATTCAATAGAAGAAAATAGTGGCAAATATTCGAAAGAATACCTCGATGCAGAATTTTCAATAATAAACTTAAATCTCGAAATCGAAAGAGTAAAAGATAAACTTAGAGAATTACGCAATCAGTTAAAAATTCAGAAATTTGTTGAAAAAAAATTTGGCGATAGTCTTGTTTTTTGTAATATTTATTCACTTTCCAATGAAGAAGTTAAAGAGAAACGGATATATTATCTCAAAGTTGGGAACAAGAAATTTGACTTATATTCAATTAAATTCACTTCCGGAGCCGATATTGTTGGAAAAATTCCTCAAGGATTACCCAAATTTATAGTTCCACATTTTGATTTTAATGTAATTGGGGACTTAATTTCATATGTTGTTATTATTTCAATTTTGGCATTTTTGGAAGCGATTTCGATTGCAAAAGCAATGGCAGCAAAGCTTGGCCAATCTGTAAATGTTAACCAAGAATTAGTCGGGCAGGGATTTGCAAACCTTCTTGGTTCATTCTTTCAAAGTTATCCAGTTTCTGGTTCATTTTCTCGTTCGGCTGTAAATTTTCAACTTGGTGCAGTGAGTGGGGTTTCAAGTGTCATTACAGGGTTGTTTGTTGGTGTATCACTTTTGTTTTTCGCTCCTTTTTTTTACTATCTACCTCAATCTGTTCTTGCTTCAATAATAATTCTTGCTGTTATTGGTTTAATTAATGTTTATGGGTTCATTCATGATTGGAAAGCGCAAAAGTACGATGGAATTATTGGGATTATTACTTTTGTGACGACTCTTTATTTTGCTCCTCATATTGATTATGGAATTTTTATTGGTGTTCTTCTTTCATTGGCTTTATATATTCATCGAGGGATGCGTCCCGATATTGCTGTGCTTTCAAAACACCCCGACACAACTTTCAGAAATCGTGTGCGTTTCGGACTTGCTCAGTGCAAGCATATTGCTGTAATTCGATACAATGGCTCTTTGGTTTTTAAAAATGTTAATTATCTTGAAAATGCTATTCTTCGGACCATTGCAAATATGCCTGAATTGAAGTATGTTGTTCTTGTTGGAAATGCAATAAATGAATTTGATGCAAGTGGCGATTATATGCTTGGTTCCCTGGTGGATAGAATTCGCGAAGCTGGTATTGATTTCTTTATTACAGGCTTAAATGATAATGTGCTCGATACAATGAAAAGAACCTTGCTCTATTATAAAATTGGCGAAGACCATTTCTTCCGTAATGTTGCTTTGGCTGTTGATGCACTCTGGGAATCAGCCCATCGTTTCTCTAAAGAAGAAAGATGTCCTTTGAAAGAAGTAGTTTATGAAAAATAATTTTGATTATTCTCGAGTGAATTTTTGATTGTTTTTCATAAACTATTTTTCTTTTTTAAACTTCTCTTAATATTATAAGTCTAATCTATTTTAATTTAGATTTTATGCTTATGAAAAGTTTAGGTTTTATACCTATGAAATTTTTTCTTCTTTTTCTTTTATTTTTCACATTAAACAAAATCTTATCTCAAGATTTGTATTTCCCTCCTGTTAATAACTCTTATTGGGAAAAATTTTCCTTTACCGAACTGGGTTGGGATTCTACTAAACTTGACACGCTGTACCAATTTCTCTTTTCAAAAAATACCAAGGCATTTCTTTTACTGAAAGAAGGTAAAATTGTAATCGAAAAATATTTCGACAGTTTTACCGTTGATTCACTTTGGTATTGGGCTTCGGCGGGTAAAACAATTACTGCATTCCTGATTGGTCTTGCCCAACAAGAAGGATACTTATCAATCGAAAACTCGACTTCGAAATACTTGGGCAAATGGACATTCGAACCAGAAGAAAAGGAAGCATTGATTAAAATAAAACATCAACTTTCGATGACCACTGGACTAGATGATAGAGTTGCCGACCCTTACTGCACTCTTCCGAGTTGCCTTTTGTATCTTGCCGATGCTGGAACTCGTTGGGCATACCACAATGCACCATATACGCTTCTCGATTCCGTTCTTCACAAAGCAACTGGACAAAACTTGAATCAATACTTTTGGAGCAGAATCCGAACAAAAACTGGGATAACTGGACTATTTATCAAATCGGATTACAATAATTTATTTGTTTCAACTCCAAGGAGTATGGCAAGATTTGGATTACTTATCTTAAATCGGGGGAAATGGAGCGACGAAGTTTTGATGTCCGATGATAACTATTTTAATCAAATGGTAAATACTTCTCAAAATATTAATGAATCCTATGGTTACTTGTGGTGGCTTAACGGTAAAAAATCCTTTATGGTTCCCGGCAGTCAATTTGTTTTTCCTGGTCCTTTATTTCGCAACGCACCATTGGATATGATTTCGGCATTGGGTAAGAACGGACAATTTTTGAACGTTGTTCCAAGCCTTAGGTTAGTTGTAGTTAGGATGGGAAATGCCCCCGATTCAACGGAAGCTCCAATACAATTTAATAATGCGATTTGGGAGCTGTTGAATCCAATTATCAAAAACATAAGCGGTATGGAGAATACGAAATACAATCCCAATGAAAAAACAATTCTTTTAGGAAACTACCCCAATCCATTCAACCCGACAACAACGATTCGCTTCTCGCTTCCGCGACGAGAGCATGTGACACTGAAAGTGTTTGATGTGCTAGGGAGAGAAGTGGCGACACTCGTGAATGGAGAAGTAAGCCCCGGCGAGCATTCGGTTGTCTTTGATGCAAAGGATTTGCCAAGTGGAGTGTATTTTGCTCAGTTAAGAGCGGGAAACATTGTTCAAAGAATTAAAATGATATTGATGAAATGAAAAATATCAGAAAAATATTTTGAACTACTTATTAATAATTCAATGGAGGTTTTCAAATGAAAAAACTTGTTTGTGCAATCATCCTGTTGGCCGTAACTCATCTGGGGCTGGCTCAGATTCCCACTTGGGAAAGGCAATACGGCAAAGCCAATCGTGCTGAACTGGCCTGGGATATCGTCGAATGCGATGGCGGTGAGTTTGTCATTTGCGGTTTCACATTAGGTGGCTTGCCTTGGGATCTGGATGGCTGGATCATCAAGATCAACGCCTTCGGTGACACGATTTGGACCAAACAAGTTGGAAGCCAAGGTCTGGGTGCGGGAACGGATTTCCTTACCTGTGTTATTTTGAATAAAGACAACGAACTTGTTTTTACTGGAAACCGATATCAATTTCCTTTTAACAAACAAGTTTGGTTCCTAAAATATCAGACCAATGGTAATCTGCTAACTGAAAAAAGAATCGGTGGCAGCGCAGAGGATAACGGCAATAAAATTATCCAGAATAGCGACGGCAGCTACATGATTATTGGTGACACCAGGTCGTATGGCAGCCAGGTTGGCGGCAAAGATGTCTGGCTGCTGAAACTAACTCCCGAAGGTGATACGTTGTGGACCAAGACGTATGATTTTGGTTTTGAGGATATGGGTACTGGCATTATTTCTTTTCAGAACACGAACTATCTGATCACTTCGGTCAGTTGCACCGCCAATTGTGGCGGATTGCTGCAACAGGGTTTTGCCACGTATTTCGTAATCGATTCTCTCGGCGAGGTATTGAAAACGGTAAGTTTCAATCAAGGGCTCAAGAACAAATTTCTCGATGTTGCTGCAACTCATGACGGCGGAGCGATCATCACCGGTGCTACCAGCCAGAACGAATATTTTCCTAGCGAAGACATCTGGCTGGTAAGATTGGACGCAAAAGCCGATACAATGTGGACGAAGACTTTTGGCGATTATCATCGCTACGACGGCGGATTTGGTGTTTTTGAGACAGATGATGGGGGCTATTTTCTGGCGGCCTATTCCCAGAGTGTGCAAACCCCACAGTTGGATTATGATAATTGGTGGATTTTTAGATTGAACGCCGCAGGGGACTCTTTATGGACTCGCTGGTGGGGTGGTCCGCTGAATGACGATCCCTACTCCATCATACCAACCTCGGATGGCGGAATAATTATAGCTGGTTGGCGGGATGCCAATTCGAATCCGTTTGATAGTCTATCTATTGGGGATGCTAATTTCTATATCATCAAGACTGACCCGAGGGAAATGACCAGTGGTTTAAGAAACAATTCATCTCAGCTACCGGCTTTGGTCGATCTGCACCAAAACTATCCAAACCCCTTCAATCCAAGCACAACGATTCGCTTCTCACTTCCGCGTCGAGAATATGTGACACTGAAAGTCTTTGATGTGCTAGGTAGAGAAGTGACGACTCTGGTCGATGGTGAATTAAACGCGGGCGAGCATACGGTTGTATTCAATGCAAAGGATTTGCCAAGGGGTGTGTATTTCTATCGCTTGATGACCCCCACATTTATTCAAACCAAATCAATGGAGGTGTTGAAGTGAAGAAAACAACGCGTAGAGTCCCGTTGTTGAACCCTATCATCTTGGCAGTGATGATACTCTCCTGCCATTGCACGGTGCAAGCACAACCATATGCCGACCACCTTGTTTGGATTTGGGGTAGAAGCTTGAACACCGACAGTGGCTTGAACCAGATTCTGGAAATCTTGGATGGTGCTGCCCAGCATGGTTACAATGGGGCAGTGCTGGAGGACCGATTGGACTACTTGTCAGCACAAGACTCTAACTATTTTCGTCGTCTTGATTCCCTCAAGAGAGCGTGCGATCGTCTCAACATTGAACTCATCCCCGCGGTTTTCAATGTAGGGTACGCTGGACGCATCTTAGCACATAATCGCAATCTTGCAGAAGGCTTCCCTGTTCGAAATGCACCATTTCGTGTGCAAGGCATTCAGGCGGTACATGTCTCCGATACATCAGTGCGGGTTTTCAATGGGGGCTTTGAACGGTTCAACGGAGACACCTTGGAGGGCTTCCAACTCCAGGAACAACCTGGTATTGTAAGCTTTGTAGATACCCTCGTTCGACATGGCGGTAGAGCATCACTCCGCATGGAACATTTTATGCCACCGTACGGTCACGGACGCATCATGCAAGAGATCACTCTGCTCGCGCGTCGTTGCTACCGGGTAAGCATCTGGCTAAAAACTGATGGTCTCCTACCCCAGGATAATTTCTCCGTCATGGCATTTGCAATGGAAAACAATCGCAGGCTCGCAAAGCGTATTTTTCAGGTCCCGAGCACCACAGATTGGTTCAAGATTACAATGATATTCAATAGCTTGGAATCTCAGCGCGTGAGCTTATACGCGGGAGTATGGGGTGCAACTGCGGGGAGATTTTGGATAGATGATTGGGTGATTGAAGAAATCGGACCGCTCAATGTGTTGCATCGTCCGGGAACGCCTGTGACTGTAACAAACCATGATAGCTCGATAATCTACACCGAAGGAGTTGACTACGCACCGCTTGTGGATTCAAGCTTCAGCAACGAAAATGTTGACCGCCCTCCAGCTACACTGCACATATTGCCCGGAAGTCGCATTATGAACGGTCAACTGCTTCGGGTGAACTGGTTTCACTCCCAAGTTATTTATGGAGGACAAATTACGGCTTGTATGGCTGAACCCGAACTATACAATATCTTTAACGATGAAGCGAGGCGCCTCTGGGATCGGTTGCACCCACGACGTGTATTCCTCTTTATGGATGAAATTCGTATGGGTGGGTCATGCGATGCCTGTCGCCACAGAAATATGGCACAACTCTTAGGCGAATGCATCACACGGCAAGTGCAAGCATTTCGGATGCACGATTCACTGATACAATGTTACATCTGGTCCGACATGCTCGATTCAAATCATAACGCCACTGCCAACTACGAACTGGTGGAAGGAGACTTCACGGGGTCTTGGAATTATGTGCCCACCGACTTAGTGATCGCCGTCTGGGGAAGGGAACCGCGTGAAAATAGTATGCAGTTCTTTGCCCAGAATAATTTTCAAATTCTGGTGGCATGCTATTATGACGCTGATAACCTGAATGATGTCATCGGCTGGATTCAACTTGCCCAGCGGACGCCTCGTGTGCGAGGTTTCATGTACACCACATGGCGCCCGAGGTACGATTTTCTTGCCGCATTTGGTAATCTGGTGTGGGGGACGACTTATGTTGATGGAGAAAAAGAGAAGAATGTACCCTTGCACTCTGATCTTCTTCAGAATTATCCAAATCCCTTCAACCCGAGTACAACGATTTGCTTCACGCTCCCACGTCACTCGCACGTGACACTGAAAGTTTATGATGTGCTAGGTAGAGAAGTGACGACTTTGGTCGATGGTGAATTAAACGCGGGCGAGCATTCAATTGTATTTGATGCAAGGTATTTGCCAAGCGGGGTGTATTTCTATCGCTTGATGACCCCCACATTTATTCAAACCAAATCAATGGAGTTCATTAAATGAAAAGCGCTATTTTAATAAACCTTTTTTTATTAATCGAGTTGTATTGGAACTCGATGGCTTACGCTCAATGGGTGACACATCACCAGTCTGTCCCTCAGCCAACTATTTCCAAACCAAGCCTGGGTGCTTACACAAAAGATCCCAGTTTCGGAACGACCCTCATTCGGATAAGTAATGCTCGAGCCTTGGGTTACGCCGGCGTTGTGCCTCAATATTCAAGACGACAGGCTTGGAACGCCGATGCCTCCCGGCTACTGCTTTTCACTGGCGATGGTCGAACACTTCTCTACGACGGCTCTACCTATCAGTTTATGCAAGAACTGGATGCTGTGGGAGGAGAAGATGTGTTTTGGCATCCGAACGAACCATCGACGCTCATATTCGCACAGGATAATACGCTGTTTGTTTATGATTTGCAAACCAATAGCATTAGAACACTCCATACATTTCCTGAATATTCTTTCATCAACACACGTGGGGAAGGAAATATCTCGCGCGATGGCAAATACTATGCCTTTGTTGGCCAAGTTTATGATGAGCAAGCCGAGATGACCTTTTTTAAAGATATTGTCGTTTATGATCTTTTGGCAGATAGTATTGTAGCGAAACTCGAGCTGCCATCAACATTGACCGATTTCGATTGGGTTTCGATTTCTCCACTGGGGAATTATGTTGTTGTTGACTATGCAACGAGCAACAAGGGTCGATTTGAGGGTGTAGAGGTCTATGATAGAAATCTCAATTTTCTTTGGCAAAAGCCTTTGGGTGCTGGTCACAGCGACCTTGGTATAGATGCAAACAGTGAGGAAGTCCTGGTGATAATTTATTATGATGATGAGACCAATAACAACATTGTCAAAAAATGTCGCCTAGCCAATGGCGACGAAACCTCATTGCTAACTTTATCTTGGCAATTTGACGGACATATTTCCTGCCAGAATTTGGCTCGTTCTGGATGGTGCTTCGTCAGCACCTTCGACAGTGAAGCACGATTGACCGACGATAGCCTTTCCTGGCTGCCCTTCGAGGATGAAATCTTTGCAGTGAAAATGGACGGAAGTGGCGAAGTGCAACGTATTGCCCACCACCACAGCCGCCGTTTTTCACCCAACACCCCGGATCGAGATAATAGCAATTACTGGGCAGAACCTCACGCCACAGTAAGCCGCGACGGCGGACGAATTCTTTTCGGCAGCAATTGGCGAGAAGATCTGCAATATGGCTTCAGTGTGGATAGCTACATAGTTGATTTTCGTAACTTGCTGAGCGTTAGCGAATCCGAAAAACAAGTATCTGAAAGGGTAGAGCTCGCTCAAAACTACCCAAACCCCTTCAGCTCAACAACCACTATTCTCTTTTCACTCCCACAGCGCGAGTATGTAACACTGAAAGTCTTTGATGTGCTGGGGAGAGAAATTGCAACGCTTGTGGATGGGGAATTAAACGCGGGCGAGCATACGGCTGTGTTTGATGCAAGGGATTTACCCGCAGGAGTTTATTTTTATGAATTAAGAACGACAAATTTAAGAATTGCAAAGATGATGGTAAAGGCAAAGTGAGCAAATTTTGCTAAAAAATGAAATTTTACAAAAAAATGTTATAAGATAATTAATTTCTTAATAAATTATTATTGTTTATTATTTTTAATTATTTAAACTGCAAATCAATATTTGTAGGAGTCGAAAATGAAAAAATTTGCAATTATAATATTTTTTTCTATATTTCTTTTCTATGCATTTCTAAGACTTTATGCACAACAAAAAACCTATACTCTCGAAACCTCGACCTTCCGTCTGGTTTTTAATTACTTCACGGTTGGTGGAGACGGGTATGCAACAGGTATACGAGAGTGTCGTTATTTACCTACCGATACAACATTCAATATGGCTCAAGGTTGGACGTGTATTGCAAACGTTGACAGCAGCTGGGACGCTCCCGAGTCGGTTTCCATCGTAGAGCTTTCTGAGACGGTGAAAGACGTGACGGTTCACTTCGGTCCAGACAAAAGCGCAACTATGCGTTTAACTTTGCATACCCGCTTCCTCGAATTTGAACTCACAGACGTTACAGGCAATTGCGGAGACATCCGCCTCTTCGGTCCTTCCTTTCTTGGACTTCCGCAGGGAGTCCTTCCAAGCACAAGAGGCGACTATGAGCAGGTCACCTACCTTGGCAACGGTTACTATGCCTGTCTCATCGGTGCCAACGCAAACACTGGGACGTTCAGACATTGGGAAAGCCCTAATGACACATCAGTTTTGCTTCAGGCTATCTCACCACGATATCTACCTATGGCAGGATTGCCTCATCGCACCCAGCGGTTCGCATTCTTTATCTCTCAGGAGCAAGATGTGAAGGATATTATCAGAGAAGTTGAACTGTACTTTGACTATCCGTTCGGCAGCAGCCTCAAGGAAAATCCTGAAAACAACATTGACTATTTGTTCCTTCTCGAGTTGAACGGTGCATCTGCTGAGGACATTATTCAGTTGTGCCGAGATACTGAATTGGATGCCGTTTTGCTGTATATGAATCTATGGTCAGATTGGTGGTCACAGGATGAACCGTTCAAACTGCGGCCCGGCATCAAGTTGTTTATCGACTCTCTGAAGGCTGTGGGATTGATTGTTGGATTACATTCGTTTGTCCATGTTGTTCCGCACAACGGATACTATGCGACACGCTATCCGTTGCAGGTTTCTCAGACGATTATCAACGGAACATTTAGAAGCCTCACTTGGACAAACACCCTGCCGGACTCGATTGCAATACATTTTGCTGCTAAAGTCGATACACTGAACGCTGACTACCTTTACTTTGATGGTAACGTCTCTTTACTCGAAATTAATGGACAACATATCAGTTATCTTGATCCGTATCTTGATGCGAGAATGACAACACTGATTATGCAGGAGCTTCGGCGGAGGGGGCACGACTTCAAAGTCTTTCAAAGTGCTGGTGGAACATTGTGTTATCCTTACTTAAGTCGAGTTGGGCAAGTCGACTACTGGGACATTCACCCTATTACGGGAAGGACACCGAGACAGGAGATGGATTTCATTGCGTCGCAGGCGCCCTACAGGCGGAGAGCATTCTTGTATTCCGACCTGGGTTGGTTTGGGCGAGAGATTCACACTCCTCCCCCGCAATGGCGGCGAGACGCTCGCTGGGATGAGTGGCAGCATCTTTGCAACATATCTCTAAATTACAACATTCCGATTGGCATTCGAACGACATACAACGATTTCATAACGGATTCGTTAAAGTATCGGATTGTTCCATTGTTACGAGAGACGATTCGTCAACGAAGAGGAATTGGCGGAGCACCGGTTTATGAGATAGCCCCGCTCCCGTTTGGTTTAGAACAAAACTACCCAAACCCCTTCAGCTCAACAACCACTATTCTCTTTTCCCTCCCACAGCGCGAATATGTAACACTGAAAGTCTTCGATCTGCTTGGAAGAGAAGTTGCAACGCTTGTGGATGGGGAATTAAACGCGGGCGAGCATACGGCTGTGTTTGATGCAAGGGATTTACCCGCAGGAGTTTATTTTTATGAATTAAGAGCGACAAGTTTGAGAGTTACAAAGATGATAGTGGTTGCAAAGTAATAATTTGAATCAAAATTATTCAAATCAAAAATAAATAAACTTTTTAACTTTAAAGAATAAGTTATATATTAGTTGGAAAAAATATTAATTTTCAAATTGTATTTGTAAATTTGTGATAATAATTTTGAAGATTCAATATGAAAATATTTATTATTAAAATTTTACTTTTTTGTTTTTCATTCTTTATTTTTTCTTGTGATGCAAACCGTAATATCAAAGAGATAAAATTAGATGAAACTAAAGCATCAAATGATTCAACAGATTCGTTGTCCAGAAAAAAAATCTTTGTTGCAATTTCTACAATGATTTCGCCAGTCGAAACTTTTAATCTTTACAAAGATTTGATTGACCACATCTCATCTAAACTTGGAGTTCCGATTGAGTTCAAGCAAAGAAAAACTTATGGGGAAGTGAATGAATTGTTGAAAGAGAAAAAGCTTGATTTTGCTTTCATCTGTACAGGTGCTTATGTTCAGGAGAAAAATGAGTTGCCGGTTGAATTGTTAGTTGTTCCGGTAATTGAATCTCGTCCATTTTATAATGCTTATGTTATTGTTAATAAGAAAAGTGCCATTAATACATTTGATGATCTAAAAGGAAAATCTTTCGCATTCACAGATCCACTTTCTAATACCGGCTATTTATTTGTTGTAAATTTATTGAAGGAAAAGAGAACAAATCCCGAAAAGTTTTTCGACAAAACGATTTTTACTTATGCACACGATTATTCAATCCAAGCTGTTGCCCGCAATCTGGTTGATGGGGCTACTGTAGATGGGCTTGTTTATAATTTTTTAGAACACACTCAACCAGAAAAAGTTAGTGCAACAAGAATTATTTTGAAATCAAAAGATTATGGAATTCCTCCTTTCGTTGTGCAGAGAGATATGAATCCTGAGCTTAAGAACAAATTAAAATCTATTATGCTCAATCTTCACAACGATCCCAAAGGCAAAGAACTTTTAAGTAAAATTATGATTGACAAGTTCATCGAAGGCGATGATGCACTTTATAAATAATAATTACCGGCAGATAAAATTTAAGCTGCCTTTATTCTGGAAATTTTCTCTTGCCATAATTTTTATTGTGATTGTCTTTGGTTCAATCAATTCAATACTTATTTATAATAATGTTCAATCGGCTCTTCAGACTGAAACCGAAAAGCGAGCATTGTTTATTGCTAATAGCATTGCTCATCAGGTTGTTCCATCCATTTTATTTGAGGATTATATTACACTTCAAAACACAATAAATGGAATTAAGGAGATCGACAAGAATATTGAATATATGTTTGTAGTTGATAATAAAGGAAAAGTTGTTGTTCACACATTCCCGATTAATTTTCCTTATCCGCTTCTGAATGCAAACAGTTTAACTGAAAATCAGGAATTCAACACTCAACTAATCAATCTTAAAGATCAAAACGAAGAACTTATTCTTGATGTTGCAGTTCCGATTCTTGATGGAAAAGTTGGTACAGTCAGAGTTGGATTAAAAGAAAGTTCAATCTTGGGAGATGTTCAAAAAACTGTTAATGTTTTTTGGATTATGGTTGGAGTGTTTTTAATTTTCGGAATTATCGGTGCACTTGCTTTTGCTAATTTTATAACGAAACCAATAAAAACAATCCAAAGTGTTGCAGATATGATAGAACTTTCGGAAATAAGTAAACAACAATTACCTCAGATTAAAATACGAGAAAAATTTCTCAACAAAATTAAAATGCTTCTTCGTGCCGAAGATGAAATTGATATTCTTGCAGATCGCTTTAATAAGATGATTATTCGTTTAGATAAAGCTTATTGGGATCTTCAGAGTGCACAAACTAAACTTATTCAATCTGAAAAACTTGCAACTGTTGGAACACTCACTTCTGGACTTGCACACGAAATTAATAATCCGGTTGCAGGATTACAGAATTGCATTCGCAGAATTAAAAATGACCCCTCGAACATCGAGCAGAATAAGAAGTATTTTGTTATGATGGAAAATGCAGTGGAAAAAATTGAAAAGGTTGTTGGTAATTTACTAAACTTTACAAGAAGGCAAAGTGGAGACTTTGCGAGTTTAGCTATTAATGAAATTATTGAAAATCCTTTACTGCTTATTAGCCATCGTATCGAGAAATTGGGAATTTCTGTAACAAAAAATATTCCAAAAAATCTTGCTAACATTAAAGGGAATAAAAATCAGTTTGAGCAAGTGATGTTAAATCTGTTTATCAATAGTATCGATTCTATTGAAGAAAAATTGAATTTAAATCCTGATGCTGAAAGGAGATTAATTGTATCGGCAAATCAAAAGGATAATTTCGTAGAGATTGTTGTCGAAGATACGGGTAATGGCATTCCGGGTAATATTAGGGGTAAAATTTTTGACCCTTTTTTCACTACTAAACCGCCAGGCAAGGGCACTGGGCTTGGACTTTCAATCGTTTACAATATTATCGAAGCCCATCAAGGAAAAATTTTTGTTGAAAGCGAGGAAGGAAAAGGAACGAAAGTAAATCTATTATTTAAAACTTAGTGTTCCTTTGTGGTGAGAAAAGGATTAACCACGAAGAGCACAAAGGATTTCACAAAGTATCACAAAGGAAAATAAAATGAATGAAGAAAAAGTATTTAAGGAAGTTTTAGATTGTGCTTTTAAGGTTCATACTGCTTTAGGACCCGGATTGCTCGAAAGTGCTTATGAAGAATGTTTAGCATATGAAATTAAAAAGCTAGGGTTGCTAGTTGAAAAGCAAAAACCTTTACCATTAGTTTACGAAGAAGTTAAACTGGATGCTGGATATCGACTCGATCTTTTTGTAGAAAATAAAGTCATAGTCGAGATAAAATCTGTAGATGCACTCGCAGAAATTCATTTAGCACAGATTCTTACTTATTTAAAACTATCGGGTTGTAAATTAGGATTGTTAGTTAATTTTAATGTAAAACATCTTAAAGATGGAATAAAAAGAGTAATACTTTAAAACTTAGTGTTGAACTTAGTGTTCCTTTGTGGTGAGAAAAGGATTAACCACGAAGAGCACAAAGGATTTCACAAAGTGTCACAAAGGAAAATAAAATGAAAAAATTAAACATTTGCATTGTAGAAGACGAAGAAATATTAAGGGTATCATTGAAAGATGATTTACTCGACGCCGGATATTCTGTAAATGATTTTGATAATTCAATTAAAGCTCTCGAGCATTTCAAAAAGAAAAACTGCGACATAGTTATTTCAGATATTCGTCTTCCCGAAATGAATGGGATAGAGTTGCTTTCAAAAATTAAATCAATCAACCCAAATGTATTTGTGATAATGATGACGGCATTTGGCTCAGTTGAATCAGCAGTAGAAGCAATGAAAAAAGGTGCGTTTGATTATATCACCAAACCATTCGATAAAGACGAATTGCTTCTTATCATTGATAAAATAAAAGAAATAAAATCACTTCAAACAAAAAATTTAGATTATCAGACTTATTTTCAGGATCAATTCAACTTTGATGCATTCATTGGCAATAGTAATTATGTTAATGAACTAAAAGAAACTCTGAAAATAATCTCTCAATCAAACTCAACAGTTCTCATTACAGGTGAAACCGGAACAGGTAAAGAATTAGTTGCAAATTTAATTCATTATAATTCGCCAAGAAAAGACAAACCATTAGTAAAAGTCAGTTGCGGAATTTTATCAAAAGAAGTAATTGAAAGTGAATTATTCGGTCACGAAAAAGGTGCATTCACAGGTGCAGATAAAACACGCATTGGCAGATTTGAAAAGGCTGATCAAGGTACAATTTTTCTTGATGATATTGATGATGTTCCGCTTGAAGTTCAGGTAAAATTACTTCGTGTTCTACAGGAACAAGAAATTGAAAGAGTCGGAAGCAGCGATCCAATTAAAATTGATGTTCGGGTGATTGCTTCTACAAAAGCGGATTTGAATATGCTTGTTAAAGAAGGAAAATTCCGAGAAGACTTGTTCTACCGTCTTAATGTTTTTCCAATTCATCTAAAACCTTTGCGAGAACGAAAAGATGATATTATTCCATTGTTTAATTATTTCTTAAATCAATTTTCTTATCAAAAACAATGTGAAGTTGAAGATGATGTTTACGAAATTATGAAAAATTATCATTGGCCAGGAAATGTTAGAGAGTTAAAAAATATTGCTGAACGATTATCAATACTTTGCTATGATTGTAAGATTACTATTAACAGACTCCCGCAAGAATTAATCTTAGATAAGATAGATATTGATGTTTTGACTTCAACTCAAAATAAATCTTTGACAGAAATTGTGGAAGATGTTGAGAAAAAATTAATTAAAAATGCACTATTTAAAACAGGCAACAATAAAGCAAAAGCAGCAGAACTGCTTGGTCTTCCGCCCTCTACATTGAAAAGTAAAATTGAAAAATATGGTATCGATTAATTTTTCCGTTGAATTTTCGTCGCTTTCGACGATTTTTCGTTTATAAATTAACTTCTATTAAAGCAGAAACATTTTTACCTTAATTCCCTAATTGTTTTATTTTCAATCACTTTAATAGACTTTGATTTTTAGTTTATTTCTTTGGCATTGCTTTTGTTTTTTATTAAGATTTTGTTGATAATTTGTTAATAAAATGTTTAGTAATTTAGGAGCAACAGAAATTTTAATTGTTGTTGGGGTAATTGCATTACTCTTTGGTGCTAAGCGAATCACCGAAATTGCAAAAGGAATTGGCAAAGGCATTCACGAGTTCAAAAAAGAGGCTAAATCAATTGAAGAAATTACTGAATGATAAAACTTAAAGGAAAGAAAAATGAAAAAAGTGAGATATTTTAAATTAAAATTCAAAGTAAGGAGGTCTTATGTGTAGTTTTGTTTGTCGTTTCAAGTTCATTGTTTTATTTCTCATTACTATTTTACTAATCTCTTCAAGAAGCGAGGTTTCGTATGCCCAGAATGCCCAAAATCTTAGCGTCCATAGTTTAAGTTATCTTTCTTATTCAGCAAATATTTCCGACGGGAAACTCAAGGACAATTTATTTAATATCTCCCGTTCATTTTTGACTTTCAAATATTCTCTGTTCGATTTTTTGTCTTTTAGGCTTACAACGGACGCAAGACAGGATGAAACAGGAGACTTTAAAGTTTTCTTGAAATTTCTTTATGCCAACTTTAAGTTCAATGATTTTGCCTTTCTTTCGAAACCAAATTTGCAGTTTGGTTTGGTTGAAAACACCTGGCACTGTTTTGAGGAAAACATAAATCTTTACAGGATGCAAGGCACGATGTTTATCGAGCGGGTTGGTGTATTTAATTCTGCAGAATTTGGAATTACTTTTGCAAGTCTTTTGGGAGGTGAAATAGACGAGGAATATCAAAAAACCGTCAGCAACAAATTTCCCGGTAAATATGGTAGCATTGCCCTTGGTATTTATAATGGTGGAGGTTATCACGCATCCGAAAAGAACAAGAATAAAGTTTTCCAGGGTAGATTCACACTACGTCCAATTCCCGCTTTCATCCCAGGTTTACAAATTACTTATCTTGGAATTTTTGGCAAAGGGAATCAACCCGAAATTGATTCTTTGGAAAACTCTCCACCTGAATGGACAACTCACGATGTTTTTCTTTCCTATGAGCATAAAAATTTTACACTAACTTTGCAATATCTAAATGGAAAAGGAAATCAATCCGGGACTATGGTCGATCAAAATTACAAGTCAATGCAGTATTCTGGCTATTCAGCATTCGCAGAATTGAAGTTAGGGGCGAATTGGAGACTAATCGGGCGATACGACTTTGTCGACCCGAACACAGAAGTTCCTGATAATAATGAACAAAGGGTTATTGCTGGTGTTGGATACAATTTTGGAAATGGGAACATTTTGATTTTGGATTACGACAGAAGAATGTTTCCGAATTCCTCGAAACCTAGCGAAGATAAGGTAAAATTGACAATGCAAGTAGCTTTTTAAGTAGGACATAAGTAAAATGGAGGAAAAATGATAGAAGAAAATAAAGAGTTCGAAGAAGAAACAATAGTTATAAACCGAGAGCAATTTCTTTCCAAATTAGTTAAAATTGGTGCTGGAACACTTGCAGCAACAATTGTTGGTAATGGAATGTTGGGCACAGCATCGAAGATTTTTGCAAAGAGTAAAAATGACACTCCAGTAAAAAGAAAATATCATTATGGAATGGTGATAGACACACGTCGCTGCGTAGGGTGCAGGTCTTGTGTGCTTGCCTGCAAAGCAGAAAATAAAACACCGGCTGGAGTTTTTTATACTGTAG
>JBBIUA010000026.1:0-24822 GCA_037440445.1 Ignavibacteria bacterium | reverse complement strand
TTTTAAACTTTTCATCTACAATGCCAAGTTCCTGCCATTCTTTGATTTGCTCTTTGATATTTTTGTGCTTCTTGATTTTCTCAATAAGTTTTTGTTCCTTAATCCTATCCAGTGTAATCACATAATTTGAGTTTTTAACAAACTTCGGCTTGTTCCAGATTTTTACCAGTTCATCTTCAAACTGAGAAATGAAGTCAATAATCTTAAAAGCTATGTCTTTTAGGATTTGTAACTGATTTATTCTATCAGAACTCCATTCTTTTGCCCCTTCCCAGAAGTATTGATAACTCCAGAGCTTAAATTGTTCTTGTAAGAATGCTTTTGCGTTTTTGTTTATGAAAAAATCTACTTCACTTTGCTTTTCAAATATTCTAAATGCTTTCTCTAATTGCTCTTCTGTTATATTTATACGTTTGTTTTTCAGTTCTTTAATAATATCTTCTGTCTTTGTTATCCTACCTTTTTCAGAATAAAAGACATTTAATATAATTGTTTTATCTTCTCTTAATTCTTTTAGTTCATATATCAAACTTCTTTTTTCATTTGCTTTTTTATGTTCAAGATTGCTAACATCAAAGAAAAACTTAAAATCATCACTTTCTATTTCTAAACTTTTAAAAATCCTATCAGTCTTTACATAATAAAGCATCTGAGTTTTCCAGAATAAAATAACATCTTTATCATCAGTATAAACTCTTTCATATATATTATTATGAAATGGAGTAGAGTTAAAATAAATAGAACCACTTTCAGTAAAATATCGGCTAAAAAAGGAATAAAGTTTGTCAAAAAGTTCATCCCGAAAGGTAGGATGCTTTTGTAAAGCATCTTCTATATCTTTTTTTAATATTTCCTCAATTTTTTTATAGTATTTTGATTTTATTCTCATTAAATTTACAAATCCGCCAGTGCCTTCTATTTTTGCTCCTATAAATACATCCTGCAATGCATTGTAAAATTTTTGTTCTTTTGTCATAGAATTACCTTCAGATTTGTCATTGAATATATTAACATTAATATTTTGTAAATTTAAATAAATTAAACCAAATTAATAAATAAAATTTCATTCAAATGTAAAAATTGATCTTTAGTTTTTTGGTGGGTAACAACATTTTCCTGGTTTAGGCAAAAATATCAAAAATTTAGATTTTTTAAAATCAAGCAATGGGTTGAAGTTTATGATATTTTTAATATAACGAAAATAATTCCTTATTACTTCTGAATTTTCAATAAGATAGCAGAATGGTGTGTGGAGATGGCGGGAGTTGAACCCGCGTCCGGAGTGTTTCGATGGTAGTGTCTACATACTTAGTCGTTCTTTGAACTTCGCCTTAACGTTAACCGAACGACAGGTTTCGTCAAGGCTATCGGTTGTGTTTGTCGCAAATGGACCAACCGAAAATCCATTTGCCAGCCTATCTAATTGCGACACCCATCAGGAAACCGATAGGCAAGCTTCCTGATGAATGGGCTGCTTTATTAATTAAGCAGCCAAAGCGTAATTGCTTTCGGCATTTTTTGTTTGCCGTTTGGATTTACGTGCTGCCACGGCAAAGCACGGTATGCAACTACCGACCTCATTCACCCCGTCGAAGCCATTTCATCCCCTCAAAGAGCTTGCGTCTTTACTAACGAATTTTCCATCTAATTATTTCAATCTCAGTATCCTTTTTTTAAATTTGTAATCTAAAATAAATAAAAATGGAAGAGAATTTTTTTCGATATCGGATTTTGATTATCCTTTTGTCATTTATTTGCTTAGTATTTGTTGGTCGACTATTTTATCTGCAAGTTTTAGAAGGAAATATTTACAAACTTAAATCAGAAACTCAAGCAGTTAAAGCACAGGTAGTTTATCCTTTTCGAGGTAACATTTACGACAGAAATGGAAATCTACTTGTTTACAATGTTCCTTCATATTCTTTGCAAATTTTTTTGGGAAGTTTCAGACTAGATCGAGCAGGACTTTTGGGGCATATTCTTGGTATTGATAGTGCAGAAGTTTACAAATTGATTTTTGAAAATATTTTTAGTTACAAGTTTGGAGATGTGAAAATCTTACGTGACCTTGATTATGATGTTGTCCAAAAGATACAAGAAAACAGCGAACTTTTACCAGGAGTTGAAATTGTTGTCGAATCCAAACGAATATATAATCTTCAAGCTCGGATGGCGCATATTATTGGATATATTCAAGAAGTTAGTAAAGATGAATTAAGTGCCGAGCCTTTTTACGATATTGGCGATTTTGTAGGTAAAACAGGAATAGAAAAAACTTACGAAATTGAACTGCGTGGTCAGAAAGGAAAAAGATATATAGGAGTTCTGGGAGGAGGAATCAAAACCACAAAGTTCAACGAAGGGAAAGCCGACCAACCGGTTAAAAATGGTGATGACTTATTTCTATCGATAGACCTTAATTTACAAAAGAAGGCAGAAGAGTTGCTCGAAGGAAGGCGCGGTGCTTGCGTTGCTATCGACCCCAATAATGGCGAAATTCTTGCTTTGGTAAGTAAACCAGATTATGATATTACTTTGCTAAGTGGAAAGGACTTCAAACAGAATTACAAAAAAATAATTTCGAACCCAAATAATCCTTTGTTAAATAGAGCAATTCAATCCCGTTATCCGCCAGGTTCGACAATAAAACCATTGATGGCTGTTGCCGCATTAGAAGTGGGGTTGATAAATGAATATTCCACATTTTACTGTCCTGGCTCTTTTCAGTTTGGTGACCGCTCATTCGGTTGTCATGGTGCCCACGGGATGGTTAATGTTGTTCGGGCTATTCAGGCTTCTTGTAATGTATTTTTTTATCAAACTGCTTTAAAGTTACAGTTGGAAAGGATAGCCAAGTGGGGTGCTTCTTTCGGTTTTGGTCAAGCAACCGGAATCGATTTGCCATTTGAGAATTCTGGTATTTTTCCTTCCCTTGAATATTTAAAGAAAAGATATGGCGATTTGAAGAGGGTTCCATCGGGTGCAGTTGTGAACTTTGGAATTGGTCAGGGAGAAATTGCTGCTACACCTTTACAAATGGCTTGCTATACTGCTGCAATAGGTAATGGAGGGATTTACTATAAGCCCCACGTTGTCCGAGCAATTAGAAATAGTCTTTTAAATCAACTTTCTTTACTCAAAGTAGAAAGTAAAAAAATTAATATAAGCCCCAAAACCATTGAAATTGTAAAAAAAGGCATGTATGATGTTGTTAATACACCTGGGGGTACTGCCTTTGGGATACGAATTCCAGGGTTGGATGTTTGTGGTAAAACTGGAACGGCTCAGGCACCAAGGGGACAAGCTGACCATTCCTGGTTTGTTTGCTTTGCCCCAAGGGAAAATCCCAAAATTGCAATTGCAATTTTAGTCGAAAATGCAGGATTCGGAGCAGCAGTTGCCGCACCGATTGCACGCGAATTGTTGAAAGAATTTTTTGGTATTAAAGAACAAGGTGCTACTATCGATTCAACTAATATCAGTCCCGATTAATTTTTTTTGTAACTTTTTTTGCGAAATCGTTTTATTTGTTTTTTTAGTGGTATAATTAGGAGATTTTTATGAAAAGGTTTTCGGTACTACTGTTTTTATTATTACCTCTTTTTGTTTTCTTGTCTTGCAATGAATCAACTAATCAAACGCAGGAGGAAAGCAACTTTTCGGGGACTCTTTTCGACGAGCAAGGCAATCCTGTCCCAAACGCGATAATAAACATTGTGAAGGTATCCGAAGGCAAAACTAACATTTTAGTAACCGAGCAGGTAGTTTATGTCGATACAACCGACGAAAACGGCAATTTCGATTTGAAGAATCTTCCTTTGCCATTGGGAATTTTGAAAATGAAGATTTTTCACCCAGATTTTGAAATTTTCGAAGATTTTCTTTTAAAAGTTTTAGAAAATCAGGATAAAAAGAAAATTCGCGTTCACCTATTACATAATGGTAATTGCTGCGGGAAAATTATTATTCATACATATTCTGTTGATTCTTTACCTTTAAGTAATGTAGAAATTCGTTTAAATCGAGGTAGGGATTTGATTCGTAAAGGGCATAGCAATGACAATGGAGTTCTTGTTTTCGAGCATGTTTGCCCTGGAAGTTATTGGGTTAGGATAGCAAAGGAAGGTTATCAAGTAATTGAAAAAGAATTTAATTTGAATGAATGTGATACATTAGAATTTTCCTACTTTTTAAGTCAAAGAGAACGTGATACTTGTTGTCGTGGTACTATTGGCGTAGAAGTTAAAAATCAAAATGGTGAAGTATTAAATGGAGCAATTGTTAAATTGCGGAAAAATGGTGAACTTTTAACCACACTAACTGTTCACGAAAACCAACCAGTTTTCTTCCGTGAACTTTGTGCTGGTGACTATAGTTTGCTTATTCTAAAAGAAGGATATAAGGCGGTTGAAAGAAATGTTCGAATTGAGTGCAACGATTCCACTTTTGTATCCGTAGTAATGGAAGTCGATACTTGTTGCAATAGCGTTGTACGAGTAGAAGTTAAGAATTCTGAAGGAAATCCAATTTCACAGGCAAAGGTAATAATATGGAAAGATGGTACTCAACTTGGATACTATTTAACGAATGAAGATGGTGTTGTTATTTTCCGGCAATTGTGTAAAGGAACTTATGGCTTTGTAATAAAGAAGGAGGGTTATAAAACTATTGAGTTCAATGTACAAGTTGGTTGTAGTGATGAAAAATCTGTTACAAAGACACTAGAAGCTGTTCAATCCGATAGTTGTTGTAATGGTGCAATAAAAGTTGTTGTAAAAAATTCCGAGGGACACCCAATTCCCCAGGCTGAAGTTAATATTTGGAAAGGCGGAACAAAATTGCAAAGTTCAAAAACTAATGATGATGGTTATGTTGTTTTTTCACATCTTTGCGAAGGAAAATATGCTATTGATGTAAGAAAGGAAGGTTATAAATGGCTTGAGTTTTTGGTTGAATTGGGTTGTAACGAAGAAAAAGTCATAAATAAAGTTTTGGAAAGAACCGAAACCGACTCTTGCTGTAATGGTTTGTTGATTGTAAAAATTAAAGATAAAGCAACAAACGAACTAATATCGGGCGGTATAGTTAAAATGTGGAAAAATGGTGCAGTGATTCGTAGCGAAACTATTTCGCAAGGAACTGTTGTGTTTCGAAATGTTTGTCCGGGTGAATATGGATTTTCTATTCACAAAGATACTTACAAAATTCTCGAATTCTCTTTAAGATTTGAATGTAATGACACAATTGAAGTTGTCAAATATATTGAATCTGAACATAGCGATGATACTTGCTGCAACGGTAAAGTAATATTATACATTAAAGACTCAACAAATAATCAAGGGATTAGTGGTGTCGAGGTTCGGTTGTGGCGTGGTTCCCAAAAGATTGCTGTAAGTAGTTCGGGAGACAATGGAAGAGTAGTTTTTGAAAAACTTTGTAAAGGTGAGTATTCAATATCTATGGGGAAAAGTGGCTATCGTGCCCAAGAGTTTTCGTTCGGGCTTGAATGCAACGACTCTCTTGAATTTGTTAAGTATTTATCAAGAAGCCAAGATACTTGTTGCACAGCAATCTTGAAACTAAAGATAATTGATGATTCCACTGGAACAGCAATTTCTGGTGCAAGAGTTTTGGTTCGTTACCACGACCAAACTGTTGCTGACCCAGTTTCTAATTCAGAAGGCTGGGCGGTTGCTTATAATTTGTGTGCTCCACGAACATATTCAATAAGAGTATCCGCCGAAGGTTACGAAGTTAAAGAATTTTCAATCCAGTTTGGTGAATGCAAAACTTATGGCGAAAAAATCCGATTGGTTTCTCGGTAATAAGTTATTTCCATTAAAAAAGCAGGGGAGAAATTCCCCTGTTTTTTTATTTTTGTGTTTCATATTCTGAAGGATTAAAAATGAATTGTTTTAAATGCTTTATTTGTTTCGTTCTTACGTTTATATTTGTCTTGGTGGCCTGTGAAATTGAAGATGTAGACAAAACAGCAAAATTGGTTACTGTACAAGAGTTATTGAACTACACAATTGGATACGACTGGTTTCCTTACGAATTCTCTGCATATAAACCTGATTCATCTGCAACTAGACTAATTGATTCACTTTGGAAAGAAAAAAGATATCGGTTTATTGTTTTTGTTAATCCAAGTTGTAATTGTTCAGAGACTCAGAAAACTTTTCCGAGTATCATTAAATCCTTAAAAACTTCGAATGTTCCAGATTCAGTAATTCTAATTTATTCGATGATGAACGAATCCTATTCACATCCCTTTATGCATAAATTTACAATCAAAATGTTACCAAGTTGTTTCACAGAAATCGATTCTTCAAAATCAATTTATTATTCTGTTGTAGATACTTTTGAACTCTATAAAGTAAAATACTCTGGTAAATATCGTATGGAACACATTATTGCCAAAAGTTTGGAAAATTAATATGTTCTGGTTGTTTAAAACTGACCCTGGAACATATTCTTGGGACTCGTTAATCAAAGATGGGGAAACCATCTGGGACGGAGTTCGAAATTTTCAAGCAAGGAATTATCTTGCAAAGATTAAGCAAGGTGATTTGATACTTATTTATCATAGCCAGAAAGATAAATCGGTTGTAGGAATTGCTAAAGCATCTTCGAATTCAATTCCTGACCCAACTGATGTAGGTTCACAGTGGGTTGCTGTTAAAATAGTACCAATAATAACATTGCCTCGAAAAGTAACTCTTCAAGAAATTAAGTCATCGGAGGATTTTGAAAATTTTCCATTGGTACGGCAATCCCGATTGTCGGTAATGCCAGTTGAAAAACAAATCTTCCAAAAAATTTGCGAACTCGGTGGAGTGGATTTTACTTCTCTAATAGCTGAGTAAGTCTTTTGCAACTTTTAAAACATCTTGTTCATCGATTAGGTTCATACAATTATGATGTTTTACAGGACAATGGTTGTATCCGTGAATTGAACAAGGCTTGCATTCTAATTCGGGAATCTGTATTATTCTGCTTCTTTGGGAACGCGGATAGAAACCAAATTCTGGAATGGTTGGCCCGTAAATTGTTAAACACGGTGTATTCATTAAACTTGCAAAATGGGTTGGGCTACTATCGTTGGTAATCAAAAGCCTAGAATGTTTTATTAAAAACAAGCTTTCGAGTAAAGTTGTTTCTCCTGCTAAATTTAAGGCTCCAGAAAAACGTGAAATTTCATCGCAAAGGAGCCGATCGGTCCCGCTACCAATTAGAACAACTCTGAATCCTTCTTTTAATAGTTCTTTAGCAACAAAGGAAAAGCCATCGATTTTCCATTGTTTTGTTTTCCAAACTGACCCAGGTGCAATTGTGATGTAATTTTTGTTTTCAAAAGAATTTTCTATCAACGAAACGATTTTTTTTTGAACAGTTTCGGGGAATTTAAATTCAACTTTAGGCAAATTAAGCGGAAATGTAAATTCTTCGAAAACACTTAATAGTTCAAGATTTCTTTCGATTTCGTGGTAAACAAACTTATACTCAACAGTTTTACTATATAAAAATTTCAAAGAAGATGTGTTGTACGAAACTGAAAACCTTGGTTTCGAGAAAAAAGTTATCAGACTTGTTCGAGCAGAACGATGAGGTGCAAATATCAATTCAATTTTTTCTTCTTTTATTTTTTTAATTAATTCTCGTAATCCAAAAATTCCTTTGTGTTTAGTATGCTTATCGTAGGGTAAAACTTTATCTATGGCATTTGAATGTGAAAGTAAATCTATCATTTTGGGAGATGCAATAAAGTAAATTACCGAATTTGGATGTTTATCTTTAATAGCCTGACAAAGAAAAATTGAAAGGAGCACATCTCCAATAAAAGCAGTATTGATGATTCCTATTTTGTGGTAAGTTGTAATTTTGTTTTTTGTTTTCACTAATTTATTTTAGCCTTATTCAAGTTTGTTAAATTAAAAATTTATGGTAAAAGAAAATCAAAAACTCGCTGGGAAATTAAAAATTGGGAGAAAGGAAAAAACCAAACTTTTTCCAGAGATCAACTTAAAGTATAAATTTCTTATTGTTTTCGTAACCCTTACTTTATGTACTTTTTTTCAAGTTGTACGTTTCAATGTCAAAGATGATATTTCGCATTTTCCCTTTCAAGAAGGTGGGGTCTGGTCGTACCGTACTCTTGTGGCTGAATATTCTTTTCCTATCTTTAAAAGTAAGGCAAAATATTTGAAGGAACTTGAAGAGGCTCGACAGAAAGTTTTACCGACTTTTGTTTCTGTTAATAACCCTGAAAAAACTTTCAGTTATCGTTTTGATTCCCTTTACAAAAAATTTTTAGTGAATAATTTTGCTCAAACAGTTTTCGACGAAGTTATGCCGAATTTCCCATTTCGAAACGCTTTTGTGAATCTGACGATTGAAAAACTTAACGATATACAAAGAGCACAAGCACAAACTTATAGATTTGCGTCTGGCGTTTATTCAAAAGGAATAATTGATGTAAGTGTTAAAAATATAAGAACACCAGAAATATCAGTGGTTTCATCTAATTCAAATTTAGAAAAAATCCTACCCAAAAGAATTTTGTTCGATAGGGAACGTTTTATAGATGAATTACGGACAAATCTTTACGCCAATTTCAAAACTGAAATAGTGGAATTTTTTGTTGAATTAGCCTCTCGGTCCCTCGTTTTTTCTTACGAGTTCTCTAATGAAATTACTCAGCAAAGAATTAGTTTTGCAGAGCAGTCCGTTCCAAAGACGATTGGATTTGTTAAAGCAGGAGAAGTGATTGTTGAAAAAGGTAAACAACTTACCGAAGAAATTATTTTGAAACTTCAATCCTATGAAAGGGTACGTTTGTTAAAAAGCGAACGACAATTTAACATATCGATGATCTTAGGTTCATTTATAAACATATTTGCTATCTATTTGATTATTTTGATATACTTAATTATCCTTCGAAAAAGAATTTTTTCCGATGATTTTCAATTTGGATTGATCAACTTCCTTTTTATTTTGATTGGCTTCTTAAGTTGGTTGACAATGATAATTCCTTTAGAAATTCCTTTTAGATTCTTAATTTTTCTTCCATCAATTTCAATTTTAATTGCAATTGTTTTCGATTCTCGAACTGCATTTTATTCGACAGTTACCTTTGCATTGCTTGTTGCTTCAATTCGAGGTAATGATTTCGAAACTGCTGTAGCGTTGATGATAGGAGGGGTTGTTGGTGCTTATTCAGTTAGGGATATTCAAAGTCGCACTCAAATGTTTCGTTCAATGGTTTTTGTAGAACTTGGTATTGTTATTCCACTTATAGCATTTCATTTACAAAAAGCAACTCCATTGTATTCGTTTTTTGAATCTTTCAGTTTTGCTTCGTTGAATTCAATTTTATCACCAATCATTAGTTATGGCTTGTTATTCGTCATCGAAAGAATCTCCAATATTACCTCTGACTTAAAATTGAAGGAATTCGATGATATTAATCACCCACTACTGAAGAAACTTAGCGAAAATGCTCCCGGTACATATCAACATACCCTTTCAATGGCATTACTTGCCGAAGCTTGCGCCGAAGCAATCGGAGCCAACAGGTTATTAACAAGAGTAGGTGCTTATTTCCATGACATTGGTAAACTTTATCGACCTGAATATTTTGTAGAGAATCAAATTGATGTAGAAAACAAACACGAATTTATTTCACCCAAAAGAAGTGCAGAGTTAATTAGGGAGCACGTTACAAAAGGGATTGAACTTGCAAAAGAGTATAATTTGCCCTCGAGAATAATTGATTTTATTCCAATGCATCATGGTACTTCGCTAATAAAGCATTTTTATGCCAAGGCTCTCGAGGAATCCAATGGTGAACCCATCGACGAAGCCGATTTTAGATACCCTGGACCAAAACCAAATAGCAAAGAAACAACCATTGTGATGATTTGTGACTCCGCAGAAGCAATGTCCCGATTACCTGTTAAAAGTAAAGATGAACTTTCCCAATCAATTGAAAAAATGATTATGTCAAAACTATTGGATGGACAATTTGACGAGTCCAACATTTCAATAAAAGATCTGAAGACTATCCAAGAGGTTTGCGTTCGTCAACTTTTTGGTATTATTCACCCAAGAGTGGAATATAAGGAAATACCAACAAATATCACCAGTAAAGAGAATGAACAAAAGCGTCAATGATTTTTTTTCTCTTTTGAACGATTTTATTTTTTACCTTTCAGTGGAAAAAGGGCTAAGCACGAATACAACTAATTCTTACTATACTGATTTAAAAAAATTCTTTGATTTCGTTTTGCAAAAGAACATTAAAAGTTTAAAAGAAATCGATAGAAAAGTATTGGAGGAATTTATTAACTACGTGAATTCACAAAATATCTCGTTAAGAAGTCAATCGCGTTATCTTTCGAGTTTGCGGTCTTTCTTTAAGTTCTTAATTGATGAAGGCTTGATAAATTCAAATCCAGTGGAAAAAATTGACTCGCCGAAGATACGGCGGAATTTACCCGATGTTTTGACTGTAGAAGAGGTTTTTAAGATTCTTAATGCTGTTCAAACTACTGATTGTAAAGGAATCAGAGATAAAGCAATTCTTGAAACCCTTTATGCCAGTGGATTAAGAGTATCAGAGTTGATTAATCTTAAGCAAAGAGATGTTTTAAAAGAACAAGAGGTTTTAATAATTTTTGGGAAAGGTGCGAAGGAAAGAATTGTTCCAATTGGTTCTACTGCATTAAAATGGATAAATGAATACCAACATAAGTGTAGGCATATATTTGAAAAATTAGGAACCGATACAAAAGATATATTGTTTTTGAGTAAGAATGGAAAAAAGTTTTCGCGAATGGGAATTTGGAAAATAATTAGAAATTATGCTTTACTTGTAGGTTTGGAAAACAAAGTGCATCCTCATATTTTTCGCCATTCTTTTGCTACTCATCTTATCGAAGGTGGAGCCGATATTAGAATTGTTCAAGAAATGCTGGGTCATTCAGATATTTCAACAACACAAATTTATACACACATATCTAAAGAACATTTAATTGAAGTTCATCGAACATTTCATCCAAGAGCCTGAAGGGTGTTGCATATGGGATTTCTTGTTTGTAACAATATTTTTAAAGAACAATATGGTGGGATTTCTTTTGATAGCCTTTTGGAACAAATAATCCAACAAGGAGATGTTTCAGATTATTATTTTGTTGCTGCTACAAATCAACTTGCTTGGAACTTTCGCTTGAATTTTGTGCAGAAATTCTTTTCAATAAATAATAAACCCGTAGTAAATTTTACCGTAACAAATCTCGAAGGGTTAGTAAGAAAAATTTTCCAAAATGTTAATATTTCAAACAAAAAACGAATTCTTTCGGAGTCTTTAAGGTTTTTGGTTTTCAAAGAAGCATTTGACGAATCAGAATTGGTGTTTTTTAAGAGAGAAAATCAAGATAGGGCACCATTATTTCTGGTCAAATGGCTGTCGCAGATAATATTTGGTTTAAAAGAAGATGGAATTACAATTTACAACTTCGATAAGGAGATTAACAAAGACGATACAACTATTGTCAACTCCTCGAAATTTTATGATACTCGGTTACTTTTTGAAAATTATCAAAGAAAATTAGAAGAGAATGAATATTTCGATATTATTGATGCAACTTATTACGTTGCTGATTGGCTTAAAGGAAAAAAGAATGCCGATTTTCAAATAAATAAAACTTTTATCTTTTTTGGATTTTACGATTTCAAAGTCCCTGAAATTAAGTTCTTAAATAGCCTTGCAGAAATTTCCAACCCCGTTGCAATTTATTTGGATTTTGATGAAAGCAATGGTCCGCTCTTTGGCAATTATGTGGAATTAGTTATTAATTTTAAGAAGAATGGTTTTTTAGCATTAAGTTTGAAGGATGAAAATACCAATTCAAATACAAATTTCATCAAAAAATACTTATTCAATAATTGTTTGAATCAAACACGAAAGGAACTTAGTGAAAAAATTAAAATCTTTGCTGTCGAAAATAGGTACGTCGAGGCAAAAGAGATAGCCAAATTGTGTAAATATTTAATCTTACAAGAAAAAATAAACCCATCTGAAATTTGTATTGTAACTAAAAACCCAAAGAGTTATGCTTCTCTGTTTAGGGAGGTTTTTCAAGATGCTGGAATTCCAACAAATATTACCGAACGGTTTCGGTTAAGTTCTTCTCCGCTTGTAATTTCTCTTCTATCAGCAATTGATGTTGTTACAAGGGGTTTTCGATTCGAAGATGTTCGGAAGGTTTTACTAAGTTTCTATTTCCGATTTGTTGATCCCCAAAATTCTACTCCTATCGATGTAGAAAATCTGTTGTTCGTTGCTACACAAATGCGAATTATTGGTGGAAGGGAATTTAATGGGAAAAAATATTGGATTAGTCGTTTTAGTAATCGCTTGAAAGCAATCGACCAACGTTTAGAAATGCTTGGTTCCGAAGATTACTCTGATGTTATGGAAGTCTCTTCTTTGAAAATGGAACGGCTTTCTGTTGAACGCGCAAGAAACGACTTTGAAATTTTTGCTTCTTATTTTGATTTCCCAGAAAAAGATTTAAGTTTCGAAGATTTTTACAAAATTTTTGTTGAAAGAATCATTAAAAACTTTGGTGTACTAGATGTAATTGATAAAGTCTCGACAAACTTGGTCGAAAATTTGCAAAATTGTTCAATGTACGAGAAAATAACAAAGATTGAGGAAGTCGAGCGCGACACTCGAGCACTCACAAAATTTTTGAAATTACTTGAAGAATTTGTTTTCCATTCTTCTTTGCGCTACCAAGAGCGTAAATTCACTCTTGAAGAAATTTCAGAATTATTTAAAGTTGTAATTTTCGACGAAAGATTTCAAATTTCGCGTAAGCCAGAAATCGGGGTTAATATCACAACGATTGAACAAACAAGGGGGATCCCTTTCAGAGTAATGATTCTTTGTGGGGCAATCGATGGGGAAATTCCTTCTCGTTATGCTCCAGAAAAGTTTTTAGGTAGGGTTCTTGGAAAAAGCGAAAAAAGGCATTTCGAAAATGAACGACTGGAATTTTTCTTTTTTCTAACAAATAATTCCGAACTTTTCGATAAAAACGAAAGATTGACATATATTTTCTACCCAAAACGGGATTCTAAGAAAGAATTTGTACTTAGTCCGTTTATATACTCACTCTGTGAATTATTTGGAGTAAAAGTAGAGGATTTCGTGATTGATTTGAGCGAAATACCACTTAAAAAGAATATTCCTAATGGAATGGAATGGGTTGCTACAATACCTTCTGTGGTTGAAAGCAATATTTCGCCGTTATTAATTGTAACTAGGAAAGACAATACTTCCAAGCAAAATGATGTTTATGAACTTTACTATAACAAGTTTGATGAAAATCGATTAGTTGATTCTAAACTGAATGAAAGTGCAATATATAGATTTACCCAAATAAAATCAAAGCCGATTTCGGTTTCATTTTTGGAAGAATATGCAAAATGTCCTTATCGATTCTTTGTCGACCGGGTTCTGAAAATTTCCAAACCTTTGCCTGAATTTGAAATTTTCCTCTCGAATCTCGATAAGGGCGAAATTCTCCATTTAATTGTTTCAAACTTTTTTAGAAAGTTAGCCCAAGAGCAAGTAAGAGAAAATCCAAATTGTTCGAAATTTAAGATTGGAGAAAAAGAATATATTCCAATAGTTTTAGATATCAACAAAAAAGAATATTATTTTCAACTGATAGAGAATATTACAAAGAGTTTGTTGAAAAAATATGACACAGAAATAAGCCTATTCGAAGTTGATATCGAGGAATTTTACTCATCCGACCCAAGTAGAGTCGGTTATGTTCAACTATGGTTGAATTATGAACTTCAAAGATTGGAACTTGGGTATTATCCGATATTTTTTGAATTGGGGTTCGGAATAAATTCGAAAGATTCATTTCAAGCAATTGTTATTGATTCCAATAGCGAGGACTCGTTTTCCTTTCGTGGAAAAATTGACCGTGTAGATATTTTGGAAACTGACGAAAAAATTGAATTACTTGTAATTGATTATAAACTTAAAAAAAGTGATTGTAAAAATTTGCGTGAAGCTTTACTTGGGTATTCATTTCAAATGCCTTTCTATGCTTTGGCTATTGAAGACTTATTCCAAAAAAATGGTATAAATAAATATCTTCAGATAAATCTACTATATCAGATTTTTGACTTTAGGATTTCAGAAAGTGAAAGAAGGAGTTATTATTTGAACTACAAACCTTTCTTCATTCACCAAGGTTCAAGAATAGGTGAAAGTATGAAGAAAAAAAATGAAATTTTACAGGTTTTTGAATTTTTAAAGAAAACTTCGAAAAACCAAGCAAAAAGAATACTCAATGAAATTGTGAAAGAAAAGAACTTTCCGGTTAAACCGATTAAAGATGGCTGGATTTGTAATTATTGTGATTTTATCAGCATTTGTAAAATTAGCAAGGTTTAGTTAATTAGAATTGAGAAGTTTCTGTATGTCCTTTTCAATACTTTCGGGAGCTGTTTGAGGAGCAAATCTTTCCACTACATTACCGTTCCTGTCAATTAGAAATTTGGTGAAATTCCATTTAATATCTTTGCTACCGAGCATTCCTGGTTTGGCTTCTTTCAAAAAAGAATAAAGAGGATGTGTATTGGCTCCGTTTACTTCTATCTTATCGAATAGATGAAAAGTTACATTATATTTGGTTGAACAAAAACTTTTTATTTCTTCATTAGAACCAGGTTCTTGGTTGCCAAATTGATTGCAAGGGAAAGCAAGTATTTCGAAACCTTGGTTTTTATATTTCCGATAAAGTTTTTCTAAACCTTCGTATTGTGGTGTAAATCCACATTTGCTTGCAACATTAACGATAAGTAGAACTTTACCTTTGAAATCGCTAAGTTTAATGGGTTTTTTATCAATATCAAGAAGAGTTAAGTTGAGAGAATATATTGTATTGTTCATTTTTCCTTGTCCAAAAATTATCAATACAAAACTAAAAAGTAAAATGAACGATGTTAATAATAATTTTGCTTTCATTTTATTACCAAAATAATTAATTAGGGAAAACGAAAAAAATTTAAAATAATTTTATTTATTTAATAAAAATATCTCAATGTATTTTTCTTTTAGGAAATTATAAGTTATTAAATAAACACCACTTGGTAAAATTTCTTGAATTGAAGAAAATTCTGTATTAATGATTTCTTGGGATTTATGGTTCATAGAGGAAATTTCCTTTCCTTGCAGGTCGAAAATTTGAATTGAATTTAATTCAACAATTTTGTCAAAAGGAATGTTTATTGTAAATTTATCACTTGAAGGCTCGAAGTATAAAAATTTTTTTTGAGAATTAATTGAAGTATTGTCATTTACAGTTGAAGGCTGATTTTTAACTGTTAATTGAACTGGTTGAATCCAATTCCAAACATCATTTGCATCTTCTTTGCCATTTCCGTTCCCCATTAAAACTGCTGCTTGCAAATAATATGTACCCTCGTTTTGTGGGGAAGTCCAATAAAAGTTATAAGTAAATTCACCATTTAGGCAATTATTTGGACTACTATGAGTTAATTCACTGTTTTTAAGTTTAAGTCCAGAATTCATTTCCGGGGATAACGTTCCTACATTTTGTGTTCCGTTTATTGCATTTTTAACAGCAATATTAGTTCCAGAAACTTTTGCAGAAGGATAGGAACTTGTTAATGTAAATTTTATTCTTGTATTTGGAGGAATGTTGTTTAAGTCTGCATCCGAATTAATAGAAAACACAATATTATTGCTCGGCGAAGGTGCATGGCATTCTCCACAACTTTTTGCATTTGAATTAGTTACACCAGTTATTCCGCTTTTTTTTGCGAATGAAAATAAAACAATTAGCGGTAATAGAATAAGAGTTTGGTAAACAATAAGTTTGGTTTTTAAGTAAGTTTTCATAAAACTCCTCGAGTATTTATTGAACAATAAACTCAGTATAGAAGTCAAATTTTAGTATGTCATCAGAAGGCACGAATAATAATTTAGGTCTTTCAACATTAAAACTCTCCAAACTTATTTCAAATTCTCCTTTAATTTTAAGTTTTTGATTTTCTATCCATTGTTTGCCTTTTATTTGGATGGGACGAGTTAATCCATGAAAAGTTAGATTACCAAAAACGAATATTGAATCTTTTTCATATTCAATTTTAGTGCTTTGAAATTTTGAATATGGGAATTTTAATGCTTCGATAAGCTCCATTGCATGTGAATCACGATTTGAATTTTGGCTATCGAAAGTATTTACTTTGACACGTGCAATTGCATTAATAATCTTATTATTTACTTTATCGTATTCGATTTTTACTTCGAAGTTTTTACTTGTAGCATAAACATTATGAGCAGGATGTTTGAGTAAATATGAAATGTTGCTGTAATTTTTTTCATTGCTCAAAACAACATTTTGACAAAAAAGACAGTTGATAGAAGAAAAATATAACACTAAAAGCAAAGGAAAAAGTCTCATATTTTACCTTTCTTATTTAAAAAGAAGAATACTCAACAAAGAAATGGAGAAAACAGTAAATGTTGAATAACCAACTATTTGATGAAATCTGGCTGATTTGTAATAGTCGGTGCTCGATAATATAAGCCTACCAAGAATAGGGGTGGCAACCATTCCAGCGAAATGTAGCCAGGCAAGCGTTTTATGAAATGAAATTGTGGAAAACTCTCTTCTTCTTTCAATTGGTGGAGGCGTTATAACGGAAAGTAATCCAGTAAGTGAATAACCAATAATTGTTGGATATTTTAATGTGCGATGTAAACTTGGTGAATCAAGTTTTCCATCCAACCATAATTGTCCTGCAGTAACTGTAGCAGCCATAGAAAACCAGGTCAGGATTCCCAGTGTTTGATGAATTGTTAGCAAAGTCCGCCTTAGTTTTATTTCTTTCTGTCTATTTTCTATATTTAAGTCTCCAGCAAGTCCGATTTTGCGAAATGCACCATTTTTCCCCCACAAAAATTTTTCCATAAAACTTATCCTTTCAGGAAGTAATTGTGTTGTATTGGACTTTTCATCCTCTTCGAAACTTAGAGTGTAATTTAATGTTGTATCAAGTAAAGGAATTTTGCTATTTAAGATTACAAATTCATTATAACCAGTATGGGGAAATATTGAAATAGTTGACATTAACATAATAAAACAATAAAATATTAACTTTTTTAACATAAAAAACTTTGCATTTATTATGAAAAAATTCTTAACAGATTTCCATTTTTTTCAATATTATATTTTTGCAAGTTTTTCTTAGCAGGAGATTTCAAAACTTTACCATCTAAATCAAATTCGGAACTGTGTTTGTTGCAAATGACTTTTCTTTCTAATTCATCGAATACTAGTTTGTAGCCTTCGTGAGTACATTTACCGGCTAAAGCAATAAAGTTGTTATTTCCTGTATTGATGATCAATATTTCGTTATAAACGATGAATCCATTCGGCTGATTGAGTGCAGAAAATTCGGGATTTGTTAAGTCTATTGTAAAATCAACATTAGTGGGACTGGTTGAGTTTTCACTACAACTTTTTAAACCAATCCCTAATGTTCCTACTGCTAAGGAAAAAGAAATTAGTTTTAAAAATTCTTTTCTGTTCATACCTTAACTCTAAAATGTTAGTAAAACAAAATCAAATTTAGTAAAAAATTAATTTAAAAATTAACAAAAATTAATAACATAGTCATAAAAATTTTGTTACAATTTTTTGTTATTTTTTTTATCTTTTGCAATTTTGCTTTTTTTTGTCATATGTTAAGCGAAAAACTAAAAAGTTTACTACCATATTTTTATGTGTTAATTGGTTTCATTGTCACAGTAGTTATTACGATTGTATTTTTAGATAAGATTGTTTTTCCTATACTTGTTCATAATGAAGATACCGTAAAGATGCCCAATTTAATAGGGATGAAAATAAATGATGCGGAGAAAACAATAATCTCAATGGATTTGAAACTAAGCAAAGTTAATGAATTGTATAGCGAGCAATATCCACCCGGAACCGTAATCAATCAGAGCCCCAGAGCTGGACAAGTTGTCAAAAAAGGAAGAGATGTTTATTTAACAATTAGTCAAGGGCGAGAGGAAGTTGAAGTTCCTAATCTGATTGGACAAAATATCAGAAATTCTAGAATTTTGTTGAAAAACATTGGGCTTGACATTGGAAATATCACTTATGTTAATGATGAAAATTATGGTTTAGACACAATTGTTGCTCAAAGTCCCAAACCTGGGACTCGTTTAGTCTATGGGAAAACAGTTGACTTGGTGGTTAGTCAAGGTTCAGTTAATCTTGTGAAAATGCCAGCGCTCGAGGGGTTGAATTTGGATAATGCATCAAAAATTTTAATTGAATCTGAATTAGTTGTTGGCAATATAATTTACGTTGATAACCAAACATATTTACCTAATACTGTATTACATCAAAGTATTAAAGCTGGTGAATTAATAAAAAAAGGGACTCCAGTTGATTTGACAGTTGTTAAATAGTGTTACAAGTCAATATCAAATTTTTCTCTTAGGATTTTTTTAAGTTTGTTAAATTCAAATAGCAAGTTCGGTAGTTCATTTGATGACATTAGGACTTTGAAGGCCTCGAATTTCTTTTTTGCAGGTGCGCCAAAATAAACTCCACTTTCTTCAATAGACTTTGCTACGCCTGATTTTGCTTCTAAAGTTACATCATCGGAAGTCCTAAGATGACCAGCAATTCCAACTTGACCAGCAATGCGATTTCGTTTACCTATTTTAGTACTGCCTGAAATCCCTGTCTGCGAGGCAATTGCAGTATTTTCGCCGATATGAACATTGTGTGCAATTTGGACAAGATTATCAATTTTAACACCATTTTCGATTATTGTGCTTCCGACAATTGCCCTATCAATTGTTGTGTTTGCCCCAATTTCAACATTATCGCCAATTTCGACGTTCCCAAGTTGAGGTATTTTTGTAAAAGTTTTGTCATTGTTTTCTATGAATCCGAAGCCATCGGAACCAATAACAGCCCCAGAGTGAATGATGCAATTGTTACCAATTTTAGTATTGTGATAGCAAACAACATTGGAGTGAATAATGCAATTATCTCCGATTTGGACATTGTCGTACAAAGTTACATTAGGCATTAGAATTGAATTCTTTCCGATTTTACAATTGTTTCCAATGACAGTGTATGCTCCAATATAAGCGCTTGGGTCAATTTGAGAGTCTTTTCCAATTACAGCGGTGGGATGAATGTATGACTTAAATTTCTTGTAATACGTATCAAAGATTAGAAGAAGCCTGAAAAAAGCATTATAAGGATTATCGACCTCTATAAAAGATTGGTTTTCTTTAGGTTTAAGATATTCGAAACCTAAAGGAACCAAAATTGCAGTTGCATCCGATTTTACAAGATAATCAATATATTTTTTGTTTGAGAAGAAAGTTAAATCACCACTTTTAGAATATTCAATTCTGTTTAATCGAAAGATTAGAGAATTCGGATTTCCAATTATCTTTCCATTAAGTAAATCAGCAATATCTTTTACAGTTTTAGGTGGAGCCAGTTCCATAAAATTTATTTTTTGGGTTCAATTTGTTGAGGTTCAGTTTGTTCGTTTTCTTTCGGTTTTTCTTCAATTTCCTTTTTGATTCTTTGTTTCTTGCGAGTCGATGATGGAGTTTCAACCTTAATTTGATTTCGTGGGTCTTTTGCTATTTTCTCTTGTAGTTCTTTTTCCATTTGAGAAACATCGACGCCAAGTTCTCGAAGAACTTTTAAAGTTAGGTCGTATTTGTAGTTTACATACGCAAGTGGGGATGTGCTTTTATCCCAAATTATATCGAAACCATTTTCAGCGGCTACTTTTTGAACAGCAGCATAGATTTTTTCCTCAACTGGTTGCATAATTGTTTTAACTATTAAATCGTATTCGCCACCAGGTTCAAATTTTTTTCGGGAAAATACAAGTAATTGAGTGTTTAAATCTTCAAGTTCTTTTTCTTTTTGCTTCTTTTCTTCTTCAGTCCAAATTAAACGATTTTTGTTTATTTCGAATTTAAGATTTTCGATACGTTTTTCCAAATCTTCGATATCACGCTTCCAATCTTCAACCACAGAACGAACTCTTTGTTCTGCTTGTTTGGCTTCGGGGAATTTATCGCGTATAACATCAGATGCAATAAATCCGACTCTTTGTGGGAAAAGATTTAATGTTCCCACAAGTAAGATAAAAATTGCAAAATTCAAGATTTTCATATTTTCCCTTTAAAAACAGAAGGTAAGCGTTCGCTATTTATTCCCTCTTTTAATTTTATCCAAAACTTTGAAAGTGATATCGTATTTATCTTCTGAAAAAAGCAAACTTCCTTTATCGAAAACGAGTTGTAGATTTTCTTCCTTAGCAACCAATTGAATTGCAGTTTTGATTTTATTCCTAATTGGTTCTAAAAATTCTTCCCTTTTGTTTTGTATCTCAGTTAGTTTTTCATTGTAAAATTGTTGCATCTTCTGTTGCTCTTCTTGAAGTGCTTGTTCCTGTTTTTGTTGTTGGTCAGCAGGCATAACACTTTTTTGCTTCGAATAATTATCAAATTTTTTCTGCAAAGCATCTTGCATTTTCAGTATAGTATCTTGTAATTGCTTTTGCATTTCTTTAAGTTTTGCATCAGCATCTTTGGCTTCGGGCAATTGTTCTACAATCATATTGATATCGACAACACCAAAAGATATTTGAGAAACCAAGGTTGTACTCTTTTGAGCAAATGCAGAATTTAATGTAAAAATTCCGAATAAGATTGAAACGATTATTACTTTTGAACTCATAAAACTACTCATAAATATTTTAAAACACAAAATTAAAAAATTATTGTCCAATATGGAAGAGAAATCTCCATCCTGAAATTTGACCAGTATCATCAGCTTTGTCGAAACCATAACCGTAACTGAAGCCAATAATTCCGAGTGCTTGAAAGAAAAGCTGTACACCAACACCAGCAGATCTTTTCAAGTTAAATGGGTCTGTCTTGTTTAAGTCACTCCAAACATTTCCAGCCTCGGCGAAGCCATAGAAATAAATTGGCATAGGATCTAGACTTATGGCGAAACGCAATTCAGCGAAATGCCGTGCAAGAACTTTTCCACCACCTCGCGGACCAATTGATTGGTCAGGATAACCACGCAAGGGTGTAACTGGGAAGCCACTGCTCAAACCGGTTCCACCCATATAGAACAATTCAATTGGGTTAATTGAAGTGTCGGTTTTTATTCCAGTAATATAGCCCCAATTTGAGGTTAAATTAAGAACTACTCTCGGAAGTTCGTTTATTTTTAGAACAGTTTGGTTAATTTCAAATTTTAATTCAGTTTTTAAGAAATCAGTTGTACCAATTCCAAGTGAAGCAAGAGCAAAATCTGTTGAAATAGAAAACCGAGAACCACTTGTTGGGAAAAACAAGTTGTCCAGACTTATACGTGAAATAGAACCAATTATAGCATATTCAGTTGATATACCAGGTCGGTAGTAACTTGAATAACCTGAACCCACATTGTTGCGTTGTATTCTAATTCCACCATCAACTCTAAAGTAGTCGTCGGGCCATCGCAGTCTTCTGCCTACATTTAATCCAAAGCCAGTTCTTCTTAAATCAATAGGAGAATAGATAATTCTTTGGTCGTAAAGATTAAATCCCAATGTAGTTGGGTCGTCGAAGAGCCATGGTTCGGTAAAGCCAAGAGAAATTGTTCTGTATCTATTTGCTTGACCAAATTCCAAATTAAAATTGAAAAGTTGACCTGCGCCGCCTTTCAACGGCTCGAGCAAAGAAAAATTATTAAATGAAAATCCAATCGCTCCAGTTAAACCAAAAGACCCAGCAAAACCAATCGAGGCGTTGAATGTATCTGTTGAGCGTTCTTCAACATGATAAACTATATCAACTTTTGTATTATCGACCATTTTTACATCAGGTCTAAGTGTTTCTGGATTGAAATAATTCAATAAACCAAGAGCCTTTATGCTTTTAATAATTGCAGAACGATTAAAATAATCTCCGGGGTAGGTATATAATTCCCTTCGAATGACTTTATCCTTGGTTTTGGTATTTCCAACGATATCGACCATTCTAATTGTAACTCGATTACCTTCGTAAATTCTTATGTAAAAATCTATTGAATCGGGTTCAATCCGCATTTCTTGAATTTCATTTCTTGCAAAAAGGTATCCACTATCGAAATATAAACTCATTGCATCAGTATTTTCTTTGTTACCATTTAAATTTTGTTGGAATTTTTCCTGATTATAAACCTCACCTTTGACAATGTCTAATCGTCGAAGAAGAGCTTCGCTTGGAAAAACTGTATTTCCAAGAAAATAAATATTTCTTACGTAATATCTTTTACTTTCGTTGACAAAAATCTGAATATCTACCGTTTCCTCTTTATCGTTATAGATTACTGTATCACCAAGTATTTCAAAATCTACAAAACCTTGATTACGACAATATTTCACAAGTAATTCTTTATCCTTTTCGTAGTTCGAAGGTTCAAATTTTCCGGACCGCCAAAATTGCCACCAGTGCTTTGTTTTGGTTTCTGCGAATGCACTTTTAAGTTCATCGTTATCGAAAAATTTGTTTCCTACAAATGTAATAGAATTAACTTTGTACTTGAAACCTTCGTCAATATTAATTTCAAGCCGGTAGAAATTTGTGGTATCTGTAGGAAAGATTTCGGCTTCGATGCGAGCAAAAGGTCGACCTTCCTCTTTATATTTTTTTTTGAGTTTTTGTTGGATTTGATAAACCTCGTATTGCGAGATAATATCACCCCGATTTTTATTAATTACCTTCAAAATCTCATCTTTCGAGAGTGCTTTGTTATTTCGGATGATTATTTCGCTTATTCTTGGGAATTCTTTTACTTTGATAACCAAGAAAATTAATTCACCTGAAATTTTATCGGCAACAATTTGAACATCGGAAAATTGCTTACGGTTCCAAATATTTTTAATTGCTTTTTGAAGTTTGGAATCGAAAGGATAAGTAATTTTTTCGCCACGATTAAGACCAGAAATTGAAATGATTGTTTGGGGATCGGAAAGTTTGGTTCCTTCGACTGTAATGTCTGCAATTACATATTTTTTTTGTTGTTGAGAGAATAATGGGAAACAAAATATTGTTGTTACTGTTAATAACACAAGAATAGTTTTTCTCATTTTGCTAATTTTGGTTTGGTTGATACAGCCATTAGGTCGGAGGATTCAGAACGAATTTGAGCGGATATTTTTCCAAAGCGTCGTTCTCTGCGAGAGTAGTCTATGATAGCTTCGTAAAGGTCATTCCTACGAAACTCGGGCCAATATTTTTTGGAAAAATAAATTTCGGAATACGCAGATTCCCAAAGCAAGAAATTGCTTAATCGCATTTCTCCGCTTGTTCTAATAATTAAATCTGGGTCAGGTAAATGAGCAGTTTGAAGATAAGTTGAAAAAATTTCTTCAGTTATCTCTTCGGGTTCAAGTTTTCCGCTTTTAATATCGTGGGCAATCATCTGAGTTGCACGAACGATGTCCCAACGTCCGCTATAACTTAGTGCAAGAGTAAGAGTCAAACCTGTATTTTTGGAAGTTCGTTCTATAGCTTCAAATAATAATCTTTGGACTTTTTTGGGCAAGGAACTTATTTTCCCTATTGAAAGCAAGCGAACATTGTTTTCGTCCAACTCATTAATTTCTTTTTTAAGGTAGTATTCAAGTAAACTCATTAAAACACCAACCTCGCTGGAAGGTCTTTTCCAATTTTCAATAGAAAATGCATAAAGAGTAAGAAATGGAATATTTATTTGAGCACAGGCTTTTACGATGTCTCGGACACTTTCTATTCCTTGGCGATGGCCCTCGGTTCTTGTCAAACCATTTTCAATAGCCCACCGACCATTGCCATCCATAATTATTCCAATGTGCTTTGGAATTTTGCAATTTTGTAAAATTTCCTTTTGTTTGATTAAATCGCTATCTGTTTGCTCTTTATACCAATCCATAAATTTCTATGAGTATAAACCTTTGTTATTGACTATTTTAGGATTATAATATTTTTTAAAGTAAAATATCAAAATTAACCCAATTATTCCAAATAGAATGTATGGAATCCAAAAAATGTATGGATGGTAAATATTCCAAAGTAGTTCTGTTGTTCCTGTTTGTCTTATGAATTCATCGATGCTTACTTTTTTTTGATGGAGATGTTCGTTGATAAATTTAATAGCAAGTTGATGTTTTTCCGATAATTCTTTATAAAGATAACCGCCACTTATTGCACCAATGCATAATCCAATTGTAAAACTGATATTCAAAATGCCAAAATATGTGGACTTTTTGTCTTCTGGAGCAATTTTGGACATCAATTCATATATTTTTATGTTGAAGACCATTTCGCCAAAAGTGTAAACAATGACACCAACAATAAGAAAGTAACCATCCCTTGTTAACCCGCAAAAACCAAAACCCAAAATGGTTAATAGTAGCCCCAAAAATAGTGAATTAGGTAGATGATATTTAGAAGTAATCTTTGCAACTATTGTAACAAATAGAATTATCAAAATTGGATTGAAGTTATAAATCCATTCATAACTTATTTGAAGACCTTGTGAAGTATTCATTGTTAAATGTGAAGGTAGGTTTCGTGCAATAGAATTTGTATTTGACCAGTCGAAAATAAAATTTGGAAGGCTTTCGTAAAATTGCATATATATAATTGCAAAGCTAGCAGTAAAACCAAGAATTAATATAGTTGTT
>JBBIUA010000025.1:0-28721 GCA_037440445.1 Ignavibacteria bacterium | reverse complement strand
TACCCTCGCAACGGGGACAACTGGATGGAAATAACAAGAACAAATATAAATACTCACATTGTGCTAACTTGCATTCTTTGAGCAATTTTTTAACCTTATGTTCTGTCCCTTCGTATTGGGCAATCCTTTGTAAATCCTGAGTCTCTAAAATTGAAATTCCAAATAATAAAATAAATATTATTAAACCCAACTGTTTCATAATTAAACTCCTTTATTAATGTCAAATAATTTAACTTTAAACGAGGGGGCAACACCAGGTTGCCCCCATTAAAAATTACTCTGGCGGACAATTTGGTGGGATAGGCTCTCCCATACTTTGCAGTTGATTAGCGGTTGCTTCATCAGTATTTAACGACACACTATAGAAAACATAGCTTCCCTCCGGCGTCCGTGTATAAGTGGGTTGTTCTGCAACCACAAGATTGTAAAAGCGGGTATTTTTGTAACAAAGATTCACTTGTAAACCCACAAAATTGGGATTATCAGGTTCTCCCGGAATATTTGTTAAAAAATTCACTTCAGCACAAACCGTAGTGGCAGATTCAGGACAAATTACACCTTGTGGGGGAAAAGGTTTTACAACTACGCCGCCTTTTCCATAAACTTTAGCAGTTGCAGCAAATGAGGAAAAAGGAACTTTTGCAAGCAATAATAACGCTATTACAATTACTATCTTTTTCATTTTTCCACCTATAATTTTGTTAAACAAAAATAATTAATTTTTAAAAAATTTTTTCAAAGAACTTTGTTTTTTAAAGCGAATTCCTTAATTTTGCTTTCGATTCTTGGTTTCTTTCGCAACCAACGAATTACTGGTGCTGGCGAGAGGTTTCCCTCTCTCCTTTTGTTTTGGCAAATACACACATTCGAACTATAGTAGTGTAGTGTTGCTTTTCCATTGTTTGGTTCCTCCCTTTTTCATCACTTTTTTAATTTTTGTTAAATACCTAATATATATAATCCAAAATCAGGAATTTTCGGACAAAATTAATGTCTGGCACGGTTTTTTGCGGGTGGGCTACATCTAATTTTTTGCAAAAATCTAAAATTTTTGTTCGTAATTTTTGCAAAATCCTTACGTGACGCTTTTGTGCAGCAGTTTCGGTTATCCCCATTATAGTTCCGATTTCTTTGAATGTCTTATTTTCCCAGTACCTTAATGTTATCAAACTCGCTTCTGATTCTTTTAACCCTTGCTTTGCCTGTATCAAAATGGAATATAGTTGTTCTGAATAAAGTTCATATCCTTCCTCTTCCGCATAATAATCTGGATAATATTGCAAGATTTTATCGAGTTCGTTGGGGTCTATATGTTGTTCTTTTTTTCTTCTTAGGTATTTTAAAATATTGTAGTAAACAATTTTCTTGAAAATTGGAATAAAAGTACTTTCATTAATTGGAGGGGATTTGCAAATAAGCGTAAGAAAAGCATCCTGTATTGCGTCGAAAACGATGTTGTTTTCTACTGTAGGGAATCGTTTGCAAATTTCTTTGCGAATGCTTGAAGCAATTTGAATTATTGCTTTCAGGTCGAACATTGTTAAACTTGAAATGAAAACTAAATTAATATTTTTACAGATAATTACGAAATTATTTTAAACAGTTTTTTTGAAATTTGCGATTGTGATGATGATTCGGAAGCGGCAGCAATTTGCTTAATTTTTTAATTTTGTTTTTCTTTTGCTTTGGGCGAATGGAAGTAGAACTTGGCAATAAGTTGCGATTAAAGTTGTTGTTGTTATTTTTTCTTTTGTTAATGATGGTTATTCTTTTTCGTTTGTTTGAAATACAGATTATAGATAGTGCATATTATCGAAACTTAGCGGAAAAGCAGCAAATACGCAAAGTTGAACTGAAGGGTCGGCGTGGGGATATATACGACAGGAATGGGGTTTTGCTCGCGACGATGGTTCAAGGTCGGTCGTTTGCAATCGAGCCACAGGTAATACGAAAGGACACTAATTTAGTTAAGCAATTTTATGTTTTTGCAAAATTGCTTGGAATAACAGAAGAGCAAATTAGGTCAGTATTGAATACAAAAAGGAATTTCCAATGGCTTCGTCGTGGGATTTTGGATTATTCTGCGATTTTGGACACATTTGACTTTCCTGGTTTGGTCAAGACGAAAGAACCGAGGCGTTTTTATCTGTTTGGCAGGGCATTTTCAAATGTCATTGGAGTTACAATCATCGATAATAAAGGCATTTCGGGGATTGAGTTTTCGTTGGATTCAATTCTTCGGGGAAGCGATGGCTACGAATATTTCTTGCGGGATGCTCGCGGACATTTAATTCCCAGTTTCGAGTTGCCAAAGGTGGAGCCTGTTGATGGCAAGGACATTCAATTAACAATTGATAACGTTCTGCAAGGAGTTGCAAGTTTTTATCTTCGGGAGGGGATAGAAAGAACATTATCGAAAGGCGGATGTGTAATTGCAATGAATCCGCAAAACGGGGAAATTTTGGCATTGACAAGTTATCCGAATTTCGACCCAAATAATTCACAATCGTGGAATGATGGGATTTACCAAAACTATGCAACAAATTACCTTTTCGAGCCTGGTTCTACAATAAAGCCAATAATTGCCGCAATTGCATTAGAAAGAAAAATTACTTCTGCCGAGGAAATATTCGAGGGTTTTAACGGGAGGTTAAAGATTGGGGATGTTGAAATTACAGATGAGCATCCTGCTTCGAAAATTACATTGGAAGAAGCAATCGTGTTTTCGAGCAATATTGTTTTTTCGCAAGTTGCCTCGCGAATTCCAAGCGAGATTTTGATAGGAGACCTTCATAGATTTGGTTTCAAAAATCCAACAAGAATAGGTGTTGGAGTTGAACCTTGTGGAAATTTACCAAATGTCAAAGAAATAAGTTCGATACGGCAAAAATTTCTTGGTTTTGGGTATGGAATATCACTCACACCGATTCAACTTGCTACTGCTTTTTGTGTGCTTGCAAATGGGGGACGAAGAGTTTTGCCGAAAGTTCTATTGGGTCAATCCAATCGTAATGAGTTGGATACAATTATTCAATCAAATGTAGCGAACGAATTGAAGAAAATGCTTGTTGGAGTTGTCGAAAGAGGAACAGGTATGCAAACCAAAATCGAAGGTTTGACAATAGCAGGCAAAACAGGAACCGCTCAGAAGTTTATTGATGGAAGTTATTCGAAAAGTGGCTATATAAATACATTTGTTGGATTCTTTCCAGTAGATAACCCAAAAATGTTAATTCTTGTAATGTTGGACGAGCCAAAAAGTTCGATTTATGCAAGATTTACAGTTGTTCCAATTTTTAAAAAGATTGTTTTAACAATATACAATTCACCTTATTTGAGAAAATTTGTAAATTAATTACAACAAAAAGCAACATTTTTTAAGTATATGAAATTTTTTTAGTTTTTAAATAAAAACTAAATATTAATTTGCATTTTTTAGATATACAACGGGGAGAGTCATGGCAAAGGTAGTTGGTGAAGTAATAATTGATATCGAAAGATGTAAGGGATGTGAATTATGCATCCAAGCCTGCCCAGAACAAACGCTTGCTCTGGGAAAAGCAATTAATCATAAAGGTTATCAATATGTAATTAAAGTGAATGACAATTGCACAGGTTGTGTAAATTGCGCCATATTATGTCCTGATGCTGTAATTACTGTATATCGTAAGTCGTTGAAACAAAAACAGGAAGTAGCAGTATAGGAGGTAATGAGATGGGAGAGATTAAATTAATGAAAGGGAACGAGGCATTAGCAGAAGCGGCAATACGAGCTGGAGTTGATGCGTACTTTGGATATCCGATTACCCCACAAAGCGAAGTTATAGAGTATTTATCTCGAGAAGGTCCTAATCGAACAGGTATGGTGGTTCTTCAAGCCGAAAGTGAAGTTGCGGCAATTAATATGATATATGGGGCAGCAGGATGTGGCAAAAAAGCAATGACTACATCTTCGAGTCCAGGAATTAGTTTGATGCAAGAGGGGCTGTCGTATATAGCAAGTGCGGAATTGCCTTGTTTATTGGCAAATATTAATCGTGGAGGTCCGGGATTAGGGACAATACAACCTGCACAAGGAGATTATTTCCAAGCAGTAAAGGGGGGCGGGCACGGCGATTATCGATTGCTGGTTCTTGCTCCGTATAACGTTCAAGAAATGGCAGATTTCGTCAAGCTTGGTTTCGAGTTAGCATTTAAATATCGAAATCCTGTGATGATTCTTGCCGATGGTGCTTTGGGACAGATGATGGAAAAAGTGGAGTTACCCCCGCAGGAGCAACGAGTTAATATTGAGTATCCCTGGGCAACAACTGGAAAGCCCAAAAATGGAGAGCGACGTGTTATTACGTCGTTGCATATTCAACCAGAAAAAATGGAAGAAATCAACTTACGTTTACAAAGAAAATACAAGCAGATGGAACAAGAAGAGGTTCGTTTTCAAACCAAAAATCTTGAAGATTCAGAATATGTTTTCACTGCTTTCGGATTGGTAAGCAGAATCGCATTGAAGGCAATGGATCTTGGAAGGCAAAAAGGGTACAAAATTGGATGGATAAGGCCAATTACACTGTTTCCATTTCCAAAGAAGGTTTATGCAGAAATTGCCCCGAAAGTAAAAGGAATTTTAGACATAGAAATGAATTCTGGTCAGATGGTCGAAGATGTAATGCTTTCGGTTCAAGGTAGAACACGGGTTGAGTTCTACGGTCGGATGGGAGGAGTTATTCCAACACCCGAAGAAATTTTGCAAAATTTTGAAAAGATGTTTATTTATGGAGAGTAAGAAATGGCTATTGAAAATTTAGAAGTTATGGTCGAAGATATAGTTAAGCCAGAAAATTTGGTTTATCGACGACCATTGACTTTGTTAGATGTTGAAATGCATTATTGTCCAGGTTGTGGGCATAGCACGGTACATAAGATATTTATGGAGGTAGTCGAAGAAATGGGTATTCAGCACGATATTATAGGTGTTGCGCCAGTTGGTTGCGCCGTTTTTGCCTACAACTATATGGATGTAGATATGCAACAGGCTGCGCATGGTCGTGCTTGTGCAGTTGCAACAGGAATTAAAAGGATGCTTCCAGACAAATATGTATTTACATATCAAGGCGATGGGGACCTTGCTGCTATTGGTGGCAATGAAACTCTTCATGCTGCTAATCGTGGGGAAAATTTCCTTGTAATTTTTATTAACAATGCAGTTTATGGAATGACAAGTGGTCAAATGGCACCTACTACAATCGAAGGTATGGTTACAACAACTTCACCATATGGTCGGGATGTCAAAACTATGGGTTATCCATTAAAATTTGCTGATTTGATTGCCCCGCTTCCTGGAGTAGCCTATGTTACAAGGCAAGCAGTGAACACTGTACAAAATGTTCGTAGAACGAAAAAAGCCTTGCAAAGAGCGTTGGAATACCAGAAGATGGGCCTGGGATTCTGTTTGGTTGAAATAGTTTCTAATTGTCCATCGAATTGGAAAATGACACCTGTTGAGTCAAATAAATATGTTCAAAATTCACTTATTCCTTACTATCCATTAGGTGATATTAAAGTTCCGGAGGTGAAAAAATGACACACGAAGCAATATTTTCTGGATTCGGAGGTCAAGGCGTGCTAACAATGGGTATGATTCTTGGCTACGCCGCTATTCACGAAGGTAAGGAAGTCACATGGATGCCTTCGTATGGACCCGAAATGCGTGGTGGAACTGCAAATTGTATTACTATTGTTTCCGACGAAATGATAAGTTCCCCAATTATTTCGAAATTCGACACAGTAGTTGCTTTGAATCAACCTTCTATAGATAAATTCGAGAAGGCTGTCAAACCTGGTGGAAATTTGCTCTACGACACATCTACAACACTTAAACCACCAACACGCTCCGATATTAATATTTATTCTTTACCTGCCAGTGAAATTGCTGTTGAATTGAAAAACACAAAAGTTTTGAATATGGTCATGCTTGGTGCCTTTTTGAAAATAACCAATGTTGTGAGCATTGAGTCTATTTGGAAAGGATTGGCAAGCGTTTTGCCTGAACGCTACCACAAACTAATACCTTTGAATCAGGAAGCTTTTATGCGCGGCTATAATACTATAATTTTAAAGGAACCAGTTAAGATTTAAACTTTGTTTACTTCTGATTTTACCAATTAATATTTATTCCCTTTTTCGGATAATTCGAAAAAGGGAATTTATTTTTAATATTTTACTGTAGTTTATTGTTTTTTAAACTCAGTATTTATATAAAGTTCCTTGTCTTTGTTTGGCAAGTGAATCCCAAAGTGGGATTATTGTCCGAATAAATTCCTGCTTGTCTTCTTGCAATGCTTTTATATCCAAACCGATATATTGTTGGGCTTTTTCTTTTGTGGAAAAATCAGGGTATTGGATTGGCATTTTCACACCGAGTTTTGTAAATAGAACAGCCAGCATACCTCGTGCTTTTTCTGCTCGTTCAATTGAAGTGCTTAAAACTCGTAAAGCCTCGACTGGGGAGTGGAAACCAACTCCGTTTGCAGCGGCAACCCAATCCCAACGCCATTGAGCGGAACGTATTAGTTTCAAAATTGGCTCCATATCTTTTTCTGTTGCTCCAGATTTCCAAGCCAATTCGGATTCGATATGAGCCTTAGCAATGGATTGTTCAGCAATTTTTCGAATTTCACGCACTCGGTCTTGCCTTTCGTATACATCCCGAATAAGTTCTTGTTCGCTTTGACGATGACAAACTTGACAGGAATTAGCAATATTTGCTAATGGGCTACGAATGTGATGGTCCGTAAATTTAATTCCTCCTTCAACTTTGTAAGGCATATGACAGTCGGCACATGCTACTCCTCGTTTTGCATGAATTCCAGTCATATACAATTCGTAGTCGGGATGTTGTGCTTTTAGCATTTTTGCCTTGCTTAACTTGTGGGTCCAATCGGAAAAGTCTATTTCATCGTAGTAGGCTTCCATTGAATCTGCAGAAAAGCCTTTGTCCCAAGGAAAAGTAAGGTATTTTCCTTCCCCTTTGAAATAATATTCAACATGGCATTGTGCACAAACCAAAGAACGCATCTCTTGGTGTGTAATATCTTCCATTTTTACACCTCTTCGTTGCAAAGCCTCAATCAAAGCAGGGCGCGTGATACGAAGATTCATTGTTTTCGGGTCGTGGCAATCTTGGCAACCAATTGGATTTACCATTTCGGAGCCCATTTCAAACCATTTTTTCTTATAAAATGCTTCCGCTCCAATCTTTGCAACCATTCGGGGGAAATCGGTTGTTTTACAGGACCAACAGGTTGCAGGTTGAGGCGATTCTTTGACGCCACCAGTTCGGAGAGTTGCTCTGACGTCATAAACAGCCCAAGCATGCCCACGTGCTTGGTTGTAATCTTTTGCAAATGCATAACCAGCCCACATAATAACAGACTCGGGGCAGTCTTCAAGTAAATCAATATGGCCAGAGCCTTGATATTTGCTTCTAAAAGTGGTATCGAGTGTTCTTTTATACGACTCGAATTCTCTGGGAAAGTTTTCGCCCCAGACTTCATTTCGCGGCTCCCAATCCCCAATGGGTTTGACTATTTGAAATCTGGCTATCGATTCAGCCCTTCGTTCAATAATTGTTGATACAAATAAAGTAACAACAATAACGATTATCAGAGAAAAGAAAAAAATCATTAGATAAATACTTTTTTTAGACTTTTTTTCCATTTTTTATTTCATTTTTGTTGAACATATTATAACTTTATTTCTTAAATTTTAACCAGTCTGGAGTTAATTTATAATCAACTGGGACCCTGCCATAAGGTGTCGAAGACTGACTTGAGATTCGACCATGTGGTACTTCTCTGTGGCAGTTCCAACAATAGCCATTTTCCGAAGAATGAGAAAATTTCCCTTGTGCATATGGATAAATATGGTTAACCTGATTCCAATGGCAGCGAACACAATTTTCTTGAACAACATTAGCACCAGATTCTCTAATCCTTATGACTTGTGGGTATTTGTTCAAAGTAAATAATGTTGAATGCCTTAGCCCATCGTTTATTTTGAACCAATATGCGCGGAAAATATTTCCTTGAGGAACATGACAATCGTTACAAGTTGTGTGATTGCGATGGCTACTGTGGAACCAAGTAATAAAAAATGGGTTCATTATGTGACAATTGATACAAGCAGTTGGTTCATTCGACAAATAGGAGTGTACTCTCGACACGTAAACTCCAAAAATTAATAGGCCAGTTAAACAACCAAATATTGCTGAATAAGCAATCTTATAACCTTTTGTTGGTACAATCTTTTGAAAATTAAGTTTCATATAGCATTCAATTTTAAAAAACAAATTAGGAGAATTATGTCTTTTTTAAGTTTTGCAAATTCAAATTGTGTTCAATTGTGTGGATTTCTTCGTCAGTTAAAATTCCCAACTCCTTGCAAAGTAATAATGTTATTTTAAGATATTCCAAATAAATTTGTTGCAAATTTGGTGTCAAACTAAGTGCATCTATATGTTTTCTTATTGTTTCAAAATCTTTTCGAACAATCGGTCCAGTCAATGGAAAGGAATTGATTTCAGAAAAGTTTGTCAAATTATTTTTGAGAGTTTGTTCAATTAAAGGAATAAGAACTTTTGATTCGAGAGGAATTTGAGTTATTAATTTTCTTGCGAAAAGCAACAAAGAATTCAAGAAATTGGAACTTACAACAGCACTTGTATGGTAAATTGCCCGCTGGCGTTCATCGAAATCTACTAGAATTGGGTTCCCACCAATTTCTTTCAATACTTTTTCGATTTGTTCAAAATTTTCAGATTGAACAATCCAGTATATATTTTGGAATATCTCCGAATGATAATAGTAAAAGGTTTGCAAAGGATGTGCCGAAGCAGTGTAGGCTCCTAATTTCTTTAATTCATCCAGAATTTTGTGTGAATGAATACCAGAGCAATGAATGATTATTTTTCCTACCAGTTCATTTCGAAAATTTAAAGCGATTTCTTTAACAACCTCTGATATTTGATCGTCGTTGGAGCAAATGAAAGCCGAACCAGTTAATTTTTCCAATTCTGAAATTTTTTTAACAATTCTTACCTTATTTTGAGTAAATTGATTTGCTTCTTCGGTTAGCGGTAGATGATGGGAAACTATTGCGTAAAGTCTGTTTTTTTTCAATAATTCTAATGCTAATGCCTTGCCGAGTTTTCCAAATCCTACGACTATTGTATCCATTGCTTTTTTGCTATGTTTTACAAAAATAATACAATAATTTGAAAATAGTTTTCTTTTCTATGTTCAAAAGATAAAATCAATTTTGTTATATTTGAATTTGCATTTTATGATTATGGGCGACGATAAACTTTTCAAAGAAATTTCGCTATTGGCTACTGAACAGAATAACCCGCAAACCAAAGATATTGATATTTTGCCAACAGAATTAATATTAAGATTGATAAACGACGAGGACAAGAAAGTACCGTTTGCTGTGGAAAAGGAGATACCGAATATTTCGCGGGCTGTTGAATTAATTGTCGATGGATTACAAAAGGGGGGACGTTTATTCTATGTTGGGGCTGGAACAAGTGGGCGTCTTGGAATTGTCGATGCATCGGAATGCCCCCCAACTTTTGGGACAAACCCCGAAATGGTTCAAGGAATTATTGCTGGTGGAAAGGAGGCAGTTTTCCGGGCTAAAGAAGGAGCCGAGGACAATGAAAACGAAGGACGAGAGATTTTCGAAAAGTATAAGATTTACCCTCCTGATGTAGTTGTAGGTATTGCAGCATCGGGGCGGACTCCTTTTGTTAAATCGGCTCTAAGTGAAGCAAGAAAACGAAAAGTTAAGACTGTTTTGGTTGCTACCGCTCCACTTGAACAAGTCAAAACGCTTGGAATGATTGCCGATGTATATATTTGCCCAGTTGTTGGACCCGAAGTTATTGCTGGTTCGACGCGTATGAAAAGTGGGACTGCCCAAAAACTTGTTTTGAATATGCTTTCCACTGCTTCGATGATTAAACTGGGCAAAACTTATGGGAATATAATGGTGGACTTGCAACCAACAAGTAACAAGTTGCGTGAAAGAGCGAAAAAAATAATTATGGATTTATGTAGTGTAGATTATAACACTGCTGAAAAAGCTTTAAAGGAGGCAGGCGGTAAAGTAAAAGTAGCACTTGTGATGTTGCTTGGTAAAGTGAACAAAGATAGTGCTGTCGAACTCCTAAACCAAGCTAATGGAATTGTAAAAATTGCACTAAAACTTGCAAATAACAAAAATGAATCCGATTATCAAAGTTGTTAACCTATCTGTTGTCTACGACAACGTTGTTATTCTAAAAAACATCAATTTCGAAGTTTATCCAGGAGAAATTTTTGTTATTGTTGGGGGAAGTGGGTGCGGAAAAAGTACCCTGCTTCGGCAAATCATTGGGTTGGAAGTGCCAACAACAGGCGAAATATTCATCGATGGTGAAGAATTTACAAACGCCAAAGGCAAAAAACGTGAGCAAATTCTTCGGAAGTTTGGGGTTCTATTCCAATCAAGTGGTTTAATTGCTTCAATGACTTTGTTTGAGAACATCGAACTTCCTTTGAAAGCATTTACAAAACTTTCGGATGAGCGAATTGATCAAATAGTTCAGTTTAAACTAAAATTAGTTCAATTAGAAGGCTACGACAATTATTACCCTTCGCAATTAAGTGGGGGAATGCGAAAGCGCGCAGGAATTGCTCGGGCTTTGGCACTCGACCCTCCCATTTTGTGTTTCGATGAACCCTCGTCTGGGCTTGACCCATTAACTTCTGCCTCTCTGGACAACCTTATCATCAGTTTGAATAACACTCTTGGTTTAACTATGATTGTTGTAACACACGACCTTTCAAGCATTCTTAGAATTTCACATAGAATTATTATGCTCGACAAATCTGCTAAAACCATTATTGCTTCGGGAACACCCGAAGAACTAAAAAATTATAAAGAAAACAAAATCGTTTTTAATTTCTTTAACAGAATTGCTGAATAATTATGAAAAAGTTTTTTTTGGTTTTAATTCTTTTTTCGTTTGTTTTTTGTATTCAGTGTTCGAAGGATAAATTTTCTTCCGATGAAAAAAAATTTATTAAAACTTATAAAGAAATTCTACTTACTCGATATACAATAGAAGACTCGGTAAAAGCAAATCAGGAAGTTTTGAAGATTATAAAACAAAATGGTTATTCTTTTCGCCAGTTTTTGGAAACATTTTGGGTACTGAAGAATAAGGACTCAAAAAGATTTGATAAACTTATCGACTCTGTTAAAAAATCAGCCGTTAATGATTTAATTGAAGCAAAGAAAAAAGAACTTCAACAGCCAAAACGATAGCCACGAAGAAATTCCTCGACTTGCATTTTTTTTCGACCTTCGATTTGCACTTCTTTGGGAAGAATAAAACCATCGAGGCAGGTAAACATCATTTCGTTTCTTGAAATAATAATTTTACCTAACTCGTAGTTGTGGTGTTCTTCTTTATACTCACAACGATAAATTTTAAATCTTTTGCCGTCTAAAATTGTCCAGGCTCCTGGAAAAGGCGAAACACCGTGAATAAAATTTCTAAGTTCCCTTGCCCTTTTATTCCACTGAATTTCACATTGCTCAGGGTAGATTTTGGGCGCTTTTGTTGCAAGACTATCCTCTTGCTTCTTAAGTTGGTAATTACCATTTAATAGTATTTTGCAGGTTTCAACAGCAATTTCTCCTGCTTTTGGTGCAAGAAAATCGTGAAGGTCACCCGCCGTGAAACCATCTGGTATTGAGTATCGCCATTGCAAAATAATGTTCCCTGCGTCTACTTCTTCTTGTAATATAAATGTTGTTAGCCCTGTTTCATTCTCCCCATTGATTATAGTCCAATTTATTGGTGCTGGACCTCGGTATTTGGGTAACAAACTTGGGTGAACGTTGAAACTTGCGATTTGTGCCTTTGAAAAAACTTCTCGGGGAAGGATTTTGAATGCAATAACAACAATAATATCTGGAGAAATTTCCTCTAATTGCTTTAATAATTCAGGTTCCTTTAATTTTTCGGGACAAAGAACTGGAATATTTAACTCGATTGCTTTGGTTTTAACTTGTGTTGGTGTTGGTTTTTTTCCCCTTCCAGCAGGTCTGTCAGGATTGGTAACCACTAAGCAAATTCCAAACTCATTGTTTAGGAGTTCCAAAGCAGGAACAGAAAATTCAGCATTACCCATAAAAACGATTTTTGGGCTTTTGTTTGTCATAACAATACTTTCAAAAAAAAATTATATTTTGCAAAAATATATAAAATATTTGATAAAATTTGGGGGCTTAATGGGAAAAAAAGTTACAAAAGTTAAACAGCAGAAGAAAGAGATTATTCCAGCAAAGTTTCAGGACATTCTTGCAATAATTGTTCTTGCAGTTTTGCTCTTTTCTTTTTTCTGGGGTGCTATTCAAGGGGCGGGGTTCATAGATTTCGATAACCTTTCTTCGTGGTCGTTTCGTCCTTTTATTGAAAAAGCAAACCGTAGTGGTAATTTCCCCTTATGGATTCCTTTGATTTTTAGTGGTATGCCTGCCTATGCTTCGTTGTTGGTAACAGGGAATCGCTCTTGGGACATAATTGCCCAAATTTTTACAAATATTTCAGTTGGTTTCGGTGGAATTTTTGGTAGCGATGTTGCTAGAGTCCTTTTTTTCTATTTGCTGTACGGTGTCGGTGTTTATTGGTTGCTCCGATACAAACAATTCGATAAAACTGTTGCGCTTTTTTCCGCTTTTGTGGCTATTTTCTCAACTTATGTGATTACTTGGGTAATGATTGGACACAACACTAAACCAATCGTTGTGGCTATGTTTCCTTATGCATTCTTGTTTATTGAGAAGTTAAAGCAGAAACTAAATTTGCTCGATTTTGCCCTTCTGATTGTTGTTTTTGCAATTATGTTTATTGGAAATCACTTACAAATGATATTTTACGGTGGGCTTGCGATTGCTATATATTTGATTTATGATTTTATTATTGGAATTATAAAAAAAGAAAAAATCTGGTTGAAGTTACGTTCTGCTCTTCTTGTTGCTGTTGCTTTGATTATTGCATTTTTTATGTCGTCCGACAGGTATTTTTCAACTCTTGAATATGCACCTTATTCTGTCCGAGGTTCTGCACCCATAACTAAAATTCATAGCGATAAAAACCAGAAAGCCAACATAAGCGACTATGAATATGCAACAATGTGGTCGTATCATCCTAAAGAACTTGTTACATTTATTGTTCCAAGTTATTTTGGTTTCGGAATTCGCACTTATCGAGAAGGAAAAGCCTCGACATATTGGGGAACAAAAGAATCCGAAGATTCACCCCCATATATGGGGATTATTGTTCTTGGATTGGCAATTCTTGGGCTTATTTATATCAAGAAGGATACTTTTGTTCAAATACTTTTTCTTATTTCTTTGTTTGGGCTGTTTCTTTCTTTTGGTAAGAACCTACCTTTTCTATATAACCTATTCTACAATTATTTTCCCTCGTTTAGTAAATTCCGGGCGCCTTCGATGGCACTAGTGTTGGTTCATTTTGTTGTTCCCATACTTTCCGCCTATGGCTTTTTGGCTTTGAAACGTTTAAAAGATAACCCAAGTAAACAAGCAAATACTTTGTTGGTGGTTTTACCTTTAGCATTTCTTGTCGTTGCGTTCTTTTTCTCAGCATTTATGAAGTCTACATATATTTCTGCTGTAGGTGGTTCAGGAGTTTTTCAGCAATATGCAAAAAGTTATGGTGCCGAAATTGTAAACGAACTACAAGAATTTGTTTGGAGTAAAACTATTCAAGATTTTTATGTAAACGCTATCTTTTTGCTTTCGTTTGGTATCTTTTCTCTTCTTTACATTAATGGTAAATTGCGCTTTGTTACATTGATGGCTGTTTTTGGGATTTTAACTGTAATAGACCTTTTCCGCATTGATTCTGAACGAATGGACTATGCAAAGGAGGGTTCCCCGACAGAAGCATTTGAAGCAAGAAGAAATATCTACGATGCCATCAAGCAAGACACTGGCATTTTCAGAATCGCTGATTTTTCTGTTAATCCTGCTAATTTAACCGCTTATTACCTTGTGGAAAACATAAATGGTTATCACGCTGCAAAACTTCGTGTTTACCAGGATTTACTCGATGTCGCTAACATGGAAGGAATGGAAGGTTCTACTTCTCAACTCTATAATCCATTCCTTTGGAATTTATTGAACGTGAAATATCTGATTTTCTCTCGGAAGTTGGAAGGTGTTGAACCAATCTATAAATCCCCCGATGGTTCTGCTTTCATTTATCCTAACTTCAGCTATCTTCCTCGTGCTTTCTTCGTGAAAAATGTTGTTGTCGAAAAACCACTCGAAATTTTATATCATTTGAAGCGAGGTGATTTTAACCCAAAAGACACAGTTTTCGTTGAAAAGCCATTAAAGGAGAAACTCGGAATTCCAGATACAACTGCTTCAGTTAAGATTTTGGAAAAGAAGAATGAATATTTGAAGTTTGCAGTTTCAACAAATACAAACTCGTTGTTGTTTATTTCAGAAATCTATTATCCTTTCTGGAAAGCATATATCGATGGGAATGAAGTCGAGATAATCAAGGCTAACTATGCCTTCCGTGCTGTTATTGTTCCCGAGGGTAATCATACTTTAGAAATGAAGTTCACATCACCAGGCTTTGAACGAGGTAAAACTCTATCTTTGATTTCGAATATATTTACTATTCTTTTAATTGCTCTGGGAATATTTATGAATTACAGATTAAAAAAGGAATAATTTTTTTCAAAAATTTATTGTAAAAGACAAGTATTATGAAATTTGTTAATTACTTCTTTTCCAGTGTTAATTTCTTCATGATAATTTCGAAGGCTTGTTCAGGGGAATCGGCAAAATCGAAAATTTTTGTATCATTTTTGCCAATCATCCCCATCTCAATTAAATAGTCGAAATTTATCACTTTCTTCCAGTATTCGCTTGAATACAGAATAATTAGCCTGGGTTTTTTCATTTTCCCAGTCTGACGCAGAGTTAGAATTTCCATCATTTCGTCGATAGTACCGTATCCGCCTGGGAAAACAATCAAAGCCTGGGCAGGATAAACCAGCCAGAACTTTCTCATAAAGAAATAATGGAACTCAAAGTTCAGTTCGGGCGAGATATAGTCGTTTGGTTTTTGTTCAAAAGGTAAACTTATATTTAAGCCAATGGTTTTCATTCCGGCATCGTGGGCACCACGATTCGCTGCCTCCATTAGTCCCGGACCACCACCAGTGCATACGTAAAATCGGTTTTTTGGTGGAAGCTTTTGGCTCCATTCTGCTATAGTTTTTGCAAGTTTGTATGCTTCGTCATAATACCGTGATACACCTTCGATTCGCTTTTCCAATTCTTTGATTTTATTTTTAATTCTTTTTTTATCCCGCTCGGATACTATATTCATTTTAGATTGCAATTCACTTATTTCTTTTAAATATTCTTCTTTAGGTTTAATTCTTGCTGAACCAAAAAAGATTATTGTTTTTTTTATTCCGTGTTTTTTGAAATGTTGTTCGGGGTAAAGGTATTCTGCTACGATTCTAATTATTCTACCTTCGTTGCTATGAATAAAAACTCTATTATCGTAGGCTTTAACAGGTTGTTGTGGATGTAGTTCTTCGTCTGTAAATTTATTTTTCATTGTTCTTCGACTCCAAACTTTTGTAATTGTTCAATATCACTGAAATGATATTTAACGTCGCCGATAATTTGATAATCCTCGTGCCCTTTGCCAGCAACAAGGATGATATCACCTGGTCTACTCATTCTAAAGGCATATTCTATAGCTTCGTCTCGGTTGCCTATTTGAATTACCTTTTTCTTGCCATCGTTACTGATTCCGGAATAGATTTGATTAATAATTTTTATCGGATTTTCCTTTCGGGGGTTGTCGTTGGTGATTACTACATAATCAGCAATTTCAGAAGCAATCTTTCCCATAATTGGTCGCTTGGACGAATCTCGTTCACCTCCACAACCAAATACACAAATCAGTCTTCCATTGTGCAAAGATTTTTGCAAAATTTCGCGGCAACTTGTAAGTGCCTTTTCAAGTGCATCGGGGGTATGGGCATAATCCACAATTCCAATTGCCCCATTTTTTAATTTTATTTTTTGCATTCTTCCTGAAACTCCAGCAAAATTTTCGAGTCCTTTCTGAACTTCATCTGGTTTTGCACCGATTAGAAGTGAAGTCACCGCAGCAAGGGAACTATTTTCAACATTAAAACTTCCTGTCAATTTGGTTTTTATTTTTAATCGCTCAATACTTGCAATTTTTTTCTTAAAAATAAGTTCAAAGTTACTTTCTTCAAAAGTAAGATTTTCATTTGATATTTGAACGTCGTAATTAGGACTTCGACTAATAAAATATTTATGTTTTGAATTAGATTGTGAAACAACTTTCATTGCGAAAGGATTATCGGCAAAAACAACAGTAAAAGACTCGCTCTTTAAAGACTCAAACAAAATACTTTTTGCTTTGGCATAGTCGTCCATATTATTATGGTAATCAAGATGGTCTCGGGTCAGGTTTGTAAAAATTGCTCCATCGAAGTCGATACCCAAAACTCTGTTTTGAACTAAAGAATGCGACGATACTTCCATTGCAACAAATTCAATCCCTAGATTTTTTAGTTCGCGAAAAATTTTGAACAATTCGAAACTTTCGGGAGTTGTATTTTTTAAATTTTTTGAGTAGTTGTCTGCAAAAGCACCAATTGTTCCAATTACGGCGCTTTTTTTCCCCGCTTTTTCCATAATTTCTTTTAAAATGTAAGTAATTGTAGTTTTACCATTTGTTCCAGTAACTCCAATAACAGTTAAGTCTTTAGTTGGGAAACCAAACCAGTAATTCGAAGCAAGGGCAAGGGATTTACGGGTATCCTCAACTACAATGTAAGTGCAATTTTTCCTAATGTTATCGGGTAGATGTTCGCATACGCAATATCTTGCACCCTTTTCAATTGCATTGTCGATGAAAAGATGTCCATCGGTGGTATTACCTGAAATAGCAAAAAACATCGAATAAGGTTCGCAAAGGTTAGAGTTGTAACAAATGGAAGAAACGTTTCCTTCAAGACTTCCATTGATTTCTAATGGCTTTAATATCTCGATTAACTTTTCTAGTTCTTTCACTATTAGCAAAGATGAAAATTTAAAAAAAGAATTACGAAATCTTTTGTTTTTTATTTGCTCTTCTGTTTTCCAAATTCCAGACAATTAAACAAACTGCGGCATCACCAGTAATATTTGGAATTGTTCGAAGCATATCTAAAATTCTATCAACACCAAGAATAAGGCCTATACCTTGGGCAGGAATTCCAACCGATTGCAGGACCATAATCAACATTATTATTCCTACCCCTGGTACAGGTGCTGTACCAACTGCTGAAAGCATTGATGTTAAAAGAATTACACCGATTTGCGAAAGACTTAAATCCAAACCATAGAATTGTGCTATGAAAATTGCTGCGACTGCTTGGTAAAGGGATGTTCCATTCATATTTACAGTTGCACCTAATGGCAAAACGAAACTTGCTATATGGTTTGGAACATTTAAATTTTCTTCGACACATTTAAAAGTAACTGGTAATGTGGCTGCACTGGAACTTGTTGTGAATGCAACGACGATTGCTTCGCGCATACCATAGTAGAAATTGAATGGGTTGCTTCTTGTAATTAACCAAATTAGGACTGAATAAACAAAAACAAATTGAATAGCAAGGCCCAAAATAACACTGAACATATAGTAACCAAGGGTGGAAAGGATTGGAATACCAAAATCGGATACAGCAACGGCAATCAAAGCAAAGACACCCAAAGGTGCGAACCAAAGCACAAATTTAACCATTCGAATGAAAACATTGGAAATTGTTTCAAAAAATGATATTACCATATGACGTTTCTCAGACTCGACCAATGTTAAACCAATCCCAAAAAATATTGCAAAAAAGATAATCTGTAGCATTTCGCCATTGCTTATTGCTTTAAATGGGTTTGAAGGAACAATGTTTACAAGAAAATCAAGGATGTCGAATTTTCCTTTTGTTTGGATCTTTTCTGCTACATATTCCTTGCTTATTTCTTCGATTTGTGCCTTTGCTTCCGATGAAATTTTTTTCCCTGGTCGGATTGTAATTGCAATTATTATTCCTATTAGAACAGCAAGGCAAGTAGTTATAAAATAGAATAGTATTGCACGAAAGCCAATTCTTCCAAGTGTTTTAATGTTTCCTAAACTTGCCACCCCAACAATCATTGATGCAATAACCAAGGGTATAGCAAGGAAACTAAGCAACCGAAGGAATAGGGTTCCAAAAGGGGAAAGAAACTTAATTGGAGATTCAACCGATTTTAGTTCTTGAATTTCTGCAAACTCTTTTCCGTTGATTGTTGCTATTAGAACATTTTCTTTGTTTTTTTCGTAAAATTTTAAAAATTGCCAAGCATTTTGGAATCGTAAAGTATCGGTTTTATACTGCTTTTTGACAATAAATTCGGTTTTCCCACCAAAGAGTATCTTTTCCTTTTTAACTTTTTCTTTTCCATAAAAAATTTCAATTCTATTTTCGTTTTTTTTAAAAATAATGCCAAAGACGATACCCAAAGCAAAGGCAACTAATATCCAATGGTGAACCTTCAATTTTTTCATTTATTCTCTGTATTTTTTGTTGGTTCCAAGGGTTCTACAATTGTAATTCCTTTAATTTTCTTATGTTCTTTGCAATATTCTGAAATTGTTTTGTCCAGAATAACTTTTTTTGCTTTCGAGGAAGCGTGCAGGAGCCAAGGTTTTTCGCCAACACGACAGCAAATCCCAACGTGGCTAAAGTCTAAACCGTTTAAGTCGAGAACAAAAAAAATAATGTCGCCCGAATTTAATTTATTTTCAATTTTAGAAATCTGTTCTGTTGGAATGTAATGGAATGTCCAAGTTGAAATCTTTTTTTCAATTTCCTTTATTTTTTCAACTTGCTCTGGACAATTTTTTAATCCAATGTAAGAATCTGGATGATTGGACATATAGTTTAGTTTGAATTTAATAGGGATTCCACCAAGTTCTTTTGTTTTATCGCGGACGACGCCTTTTTCGATGTTATCGTGAATCCATTCAGAGGAATAGTGCAAACGCGATGTGTAATCCGATAAAATAGCTCGACGATAGCGTGTGTATTGAACTTCGGATAACAAATCGGCGAAATCTGTTTTGCCTTTCTTAATTATTCTTGAAATTCCAAGCGAAACTTCGAAGAAAGTAACGCAGTCGAAACCCGAAAATGTAACAATGCAATGTTCAGTCTTATCAACGTCAAGCGTTCCACTTTCGTATGGATAATCAATAAATCTATGACCAACAATGCAAAGCAAATTCCCTATAGATTCGGTTTGTAAGTTTTGTTTATATACATCATTAACGATACTTTTGAATAAATCGCTCTCAGAAGTTGTTTGAGCCCAAGGGTTATTTGAATTAAACAACAATAGCAAAAGAATAATGTAGTACATACTCAATCTCATTTCCTTACCTTAAATAAAACGAAGAAACCAAATAGGGCGAAAACGAAATTTGCAATCCAACCACCGAATGCAGGATGCAAAGTGGTGGTATAAACAAGAATCTGCCCAATTTCTGTAAAGAAAAGATAAAGAAAAGAGAAAGTCATTGCAGCAGCGATTTGCAAAGCGATACCACCCCGTCTTTTTATTGATGCAAATGGTACTGCAAAAAGGACAAGGATTGTGCAAGAAAATGGAAATGCATAATTAGAATAGTAGCGAATCATTTGGCGTCGAACATCTTTTCCACCTTTCGAAAGCAAGTCAAGGTAATCACGAAGTTCATCAAATGTCATTTCTTCGACTTTTTTTTGCAACTTTAAAAGTTCATTGTGATTTATCCGCAATTTGAAAGAAAGGGAATCATAAAAATAAATTTTAGGGCGAAAGGAACTAAAGTCTCTAATCAAAACATCGTAGAAGATCCATTTATTATTTGTAGAATCCCAACGAAAGCTTTTTGCTTCAACTCTTTGTATAATTCTTGGTTTCGAAGGTGAAGAAAAATCTTCGGCAAAAAGGTATTGTCCTTTCATTTCCTCGGGGTCGTAATACTGAAAAGAGACATTACGAACTGGATTATCACGAAAGAAAAAGTTGTAAATGGAAGTAGTTCCAATTTCTTTTTTAAGATATTTTTTTTCGATTATGAATTTTTTTTCGTTCGAACGAGGAACAATCCAACCATTGAAATACAGAAGAGCGAAGCTTAAAGCCAAGTTCATAAAAAAAAACGGCAAAATAAGTTGATAAAGGCTTAAGCCACCAGATTTCATTGCCATAATTTCGTTAAGCGAAGACATTCTTCCAAGTGAAAAAAGAATTCCGACAAGAACAGCAATTGGAGTTACAAGTTTGATGACTTCGGGGGTAAAATATATGTAGTATCTCAAAATTATTTCTCTAGTTGCATTGTTGTCTATAAAATCATCCAGATTTTCTATCATATTAACAATAATAAAGATAATAGTTAAAGCAATAAGAGCAAAAAACAAGACTTGAAGAAATTGTTTTATAACATATTTTTGTATGAGCATAAAGCAAATATAAAAATGCAAAAATAATTAAAAGATAATCAAACGGGTATAAGTTTTTAATTTTGCTTTTTATTGGCATAAATTTTGTGAATATCTATCAATTTGTTGACAAACTAAAAACTTTATGCAAAAGAGATATGAGTATACGATAATCGCTATTGATGGTGGGGGGACGCGAACACGTGCGATTTTGAAGCGAGGCGATGAAATTTTATCGCAAACAACTGCAGGAACTACTCGAGTTGGTTCCGTTGGTGTTGGTGAATCTTGTGAAAGATTATTAACAATAATTACAGACCTTTGCGACCAAGCCGAACTGGACACAAGTGAGATAGATATTGTTGTTGCAGGGCTTGCTGGAGTTTGGCTCGACGAGGAGAAACAACGCTCGACACATTTGCTAAAAACCCTTGCTCGAACCCAAAACATTCCTTTGAATGATATTATTATTACAAGCGATGCGGAAATTGCAATCGAAGGTGCTTTTGGCGGAGGTAATGGTATTGTTCTAATCGTTGGAACTGGCTCTATTGCTATTGGTAAAATTGGCAAGGATAAGTTTGTTCGGTGCGGGGGATGGGGAATTGAACTTGACGATGAAGGCAGTGGAGCATGGATTGGACGCGAAGGACTAACAGCGGTTGTTCGAGCCTTGGATGGACGAGGTAAACCCACAATGTTGACACAAATGTTAGCCGATTTTAATCCTTTAATAGACATAAATAATCCAAGAACCATAGTTAAAGCCTATGCAGAGCGAACTTTCGAATACCAAATGCTTACCCCAACTGTAATGCGATGTGCCGAACTTGGGGATGAGATTTGTTTAGATATTATTAATCGCTCATCGCTTCATTTGGTGGAATTACTTAATGCATTGTTCCCTTATTTCAAATCCTCGAAAATTGATGTTGCTCTTCTTGGTGGAATTGTTGAATCCAAAAGCCTTTTGGGAAGGAAACTTGAAGAGGAAATACGCAAAGACAAAAGATTCAATATTGTTGTGCCAAAAGGAACACCTCTCGACGGGGCAGTTTTGATGGGAACCAGAATTCTCGACAATTTAGAATAATAGGAAGTTTGGGATAATTTGGGGAAATTTCTAACAGTTTTGGCATAAATTGTTTTTAACTGTATTATAATTAAGATTTCTATAGAATAACAATATATTCGTATTTCATAGTTGAAATTTTTCCGAATTCATTATTTGAGGCGAATTCTCGCAAGGAATTCTTTTGTTAGATATTCGAAGCATCTTAGGCGTAGAAACTTCCTCCCAAGTTTTCAAGCGTCAACTTCACCATAAAACACAAAGAGTGAAATACAATCCTTCAACCCTCAAACTATAAGAGGTAATAGTAATAGCCTCTTATATAGAAAAACAACTATCTTTTAGGAAGATCGAATAAATGTTAAACTATTGTCTTTTCTTTATCTAACCAATGATATTGGTACTCTAATTGTTTTTATTCCATCATTGATTTGGATGAAATAAATTCCTGTTGATAAAGTTGATAGATTCAGAATAATTCTATTGCTTAGTACCTCGATTTCGTACGTTGCTGGATTCAGTATTTGTCCAAGTGAATTATATAAAGTTGCAGAATGTATTTGCAGCGACTTATTTATGGGAATTTCTATGGTGAGAACATTATTTAAAAGATAGAACTTATAACCACTTTCGATTTGATTTTCAACGCTGACGATAACAGTGTCGATAGTAACATTGATTTCGGGAGTGGAGTCTGTTCCACAAGTCCCCGTGATTTTACACATATAATGTCCAGCATCCAAAATCGAGACGTTGGAAATCGAATAAGTGTTTTCAGTTGCACCCAGAATTTTCTGTCCATCTTTATACCATTGATATTTTAAATCTTCGCCTTTGGCAGTTGCATAAAGAGATAACTTTTCGCCTTTCTTAACTGTTGTGTCGGATGAATGAGCAAGTATTTTTGTGGATGGGACAAAGTCTACGTTAAATTCTGGGGTTTCGACAGTTACAGGGCAGGGTCCAGATACAACTGCTTTATATTTTCCTTTTTTACTTTGGTCAACATTATGAATGACATAAATAGTGTCGGTAGCACCTTGAATTTGTGAGCCATTGAACAACCATTGATATTTGATATTAGAGCCTCTTGCTTTTACCAAAAGGATAATAGAATCACCTTCGCAGACCTTTGGGTTTTCGGGGATACTTTTCGATTCAAGAATTGATGGCAACTCATAGATCCTAAATGGAATTGTTGAAGTTGCAACAATTCCTCGTTTATGAGAAATCCTTACCCAAACACTATCGGCGAAGAAAGTAGTAGGGATGAACCAGTTATAACTTAAGCCTTTTACATTCGAGGCAAGTTCAGACCATTCTGGATTAAGATTTGTTTTAAACTCAATATTAAATGTGTCGGTTGCGGTAAATGTTTCCGAAGACCATTTTATATTTATGTTTGAATTTGGACAAATCTTTTCATTACCAATTGGATAATCTATTTTGAGGTCACCGCTTGAATATTTGAGGAGTAGAATATCGTTACCCCCTGAATATCCGCTTCCAACAATTGGATTAATTTGAGTTAAGTTTTTGGAATTTGTAACCCCAGCAATGTAATAATCGCCAAGATATGTCATAACAATTGCGGATGCACTATCGTCGTCCAAAGTTCCATATATATCGCTGTAGGAAACACTGCTACCATCGGTTGTCATTTTAACATAGTAAATATCATATTTCCCAATTTTTTTGCCAGTGGGGTTGTTTACAATTGGGAAATTTGTAGAATTAGTTGTACCAAGTATATGAATAAAATTCCCTAAGAGGCTTAAAGTTTTTGGATAATCGTTGCTAGAGCCGCCCAAGTAGGTTGAAAAGAGCAAATCCTGGCGTCTGGTTGTTCCCCATTGAGAAGAGGACGTAATAACATTTGAAAGAGAGGCAACAAAAGTTTCGACATTACCTTTGTGAGTGTTTTGGTAAGCATTTTGGGAAATCGGGAAAGATGGATTTGTTGTTTCTTTGTACGTAATACCAGAGAAAATAATCTTCTCATCGGTTGTGTAGGTAACTGCAAGACCAATATCATCTGCGGTACCACCAAAATAAGTTGAATACTCAAGTTTGCCCTCTCCAAGAATCTTAATACAAAAAGCATCCCAACCTCCGTTAAATGTTCTGTCGTAGGGTGAATCTAACACGCCCCATTGACTAGTTCGATAAGGTACCATTGGAAAATCACCAGACTTCGTTGTCCCAGTAAGGAAAATGTTTCCAGTTTCTGTAACAGCCATTGCATAAGGAATGTCGTCGTCACTCCCACCAATATATGAGCAATAATCAATTAGTTGACCAGAAGAAGAGACTTTTAATACGAAAATATCTTTTCTCCCTTTTAGTTTAGTTTGATAAGCCCCACCAGTTACTGGAAGGTTCGTAGACTCGGTGTAGCCAGACACTATAAATCCTTTGTCGGGGGTAAGTTGCGCTCCAACTGCAATGTCGTCTTTGTTTCCGCCACCATAAGTTGAATAAACAAGGTTTTTTAAGTCTGGGGTCAATTTTGTTAGGAAGATATCATATAAGCCATTGATGGACTGAGTTAACGAGTTTTTAAGTGGAAAGTCGGTGGAATTTGTTGTTCCACCAATATAAATGTTACCCTGGTCATCTATGGACATTCCAACTGGGTAGTCTGTTCCATTGCCTCCGAAGAAAGTGCAATAAAGAAGTTCTCGTTTTGCATTTTGGACATTTAGGTTACAAATAAATACATCACGGAGGTCATTGTAGTTATCGTCATAAGCACCAGGCGTAGTTGGGAAGTTGGCAGATTCAGTCCAACCAGTTGCAAGAAGGATGCCAGTTGAAATTTCTTTCATTTCGACTATTTGTTCGTTATTGCTTCCGCCAAGGTAGCTCATCATAACAATAGGGTCGATTATTAAATCTTTCGTTTCATCGTATTTTCCAATATCAAATGAAATAAGATTTTCCCCAACCTTTTTGAATTGACATTGGACTTCGGCTGGGATTCCATTTTCACTTTGGAAAGCGAACAGATTCCCATTAATTACTTCACCGAACCGAGTATAAAATCGGATTGTTTTGTTATCAGTTTGAATTTCTTTTATACCTTCGAACTTTATTAGGATATCGTTGGGATTTCCCCCCGGTTTAACTATGAAGTCGTAACGGGGATTATCTCCTTGAAATTTAATTTTTAAATCGATTTTTGGGTATATGTTGTTAAATGTTATTTCTTTAAAACCTGATATGTCGCGAACCCACTTGCTTGGGTCGTTCCCTTTTATATACGCAAGTCTCCAAGTGCTTGGCAGCGAAGATGAATATTTATTTAGTGTTGCACCAGAAATCTCGAGTTTTACGAGGTGTCCTTGTTTTGTAACATTTGCATCATTCCTCTCAAGTTTATAATAATCGAAATTTAGACCATCATTGGTAATAAATAAGTTATATCCAGAATTTTGCGAAACAAATAAAATTCTATTTTCCCATTGTCCGAAGTTGGGAATGTAGTATCCATTTGTAAATGAAAGTGCAAGACTGACATTAACTAAGAGTATACAAATTATAATCCAAAAAGTGAAGAATTTGCTTTTCATAATTTCCTCCAAATATTTCAAATTCACTTACAATTTAATAAAAATTAATAGAAAAATAACTTATTTCAAAAACTATTGTTACAAATTTCATTAATATTCATCAAACTTGTACATTTGTTCAATTAAATCTGCGAATTTCTTTTCTACAACGTGTCTTCTAATGCTAAGTTTGGGACTTAGTTCACCATTATCGATAGAAAATGTTTCGGTAAGTAGTGCAAATTTTCTAACTTTTTCAAATTTAGATAGATCCTTCTGTAGTCTGTCGATATCATTTTTAATTATTTTAATAATTATGTCGTTTGTGGTAAGTTCTGAAATACTTGAATATTTAATTCCAATTGCTTCGGCTAATTTCTTTAATTCATCGAAATTAGGTAGAATTAATGCTGTATTGTATTCCCGGTTGTCTCCAATAATGATGCATTGGTCAATATATTGGCTTTGGTTGAGTATGTTTTCAATAACTTGTGGTGAAATATTTTTCCCTCCACTATTGACAAAAATGTATTTCTTCCTATCAGTTATTTTTAAATTTCCTCTTTCAGTAAAATATCCAATGTCGCCTGTATAAAGCCAACCATTTTCGTCGATTTCTTCTTTTGTAGCGTTGGGATCTTTCCAATATCCACTCATAACATTAGGTCCACGAACAAGAATTTCACCATCTTCGGCAATTTTTATTTCAACATTTTCCAATGGCTTTCCAACTGTTCCAATTTCAACATCGTCTTCTCGCGTAACAGAAACAACCGGGGAGGCTTCGGTGAGCCCATAACCTTCGAAAATTTTGTAGCCGAGTGCCCAAAAGAAATAATTCACATCGGGATGCAATGGGGCACCACCAGAAACAAATCGAATATTTTCAACACCCAATTTTTCGCGAATTTTTGAAAATACAAGTTTGTTTGCTAATTCATATTTTTTGCGGGTTGCGAATGGAACTTTTCCTGCGAGTTTTTCTTCTACATATTTTTTCCCAGTTTTTAATGCCCAATCGAATATCTTTTTTTTCAAGTTAGTTTCTTTAGAAATTTGTGAATAAATCCTTTTCTTTATGATTTCAAGAAGTCGGGGAACCGTGGTCATTAGCGTTGGTTTTATTTCTTTAATATTCGAACTTATAGTATCTATTGATTCTGCAATAGCGATTGTCGAGCCGCGAGAAAAAGCAGCATAAAGTACTGTGTGTTCGTACGAATGGCACCAAGGTAAGTAAGAAAGAAAAATATCTGACTCTCCAAAGTTAATTGTTTTTGCTGAAGCGACAATGTTCGAAATAATGTTTTTGTGGGTTAACACAACACCTTTTGGATTTCCTGTGGTTCCGCTCGTATAAATTAGCATACTGATGTCATCGGGTTTGATTTTATCTATTTCACTTTGAATTATTTCTCTTTGTTTCTCTTTTCCTCTGGATGTTGACCCAATAGCAATAATATCATTAAAAGTTTTAATGGATAAATCAGATTTTTCTTCTTCAACATTTTCGAAAGTGATAAAATGGCGGAGCGAAGGAATATTGCTATGCACTTGGTAAATTTTATTTAATTGAAATTGATTGGAAACAATAATACCATAGGCACTACAATCATTTAGGATATATTCTATTTGTTTAGCTGTCGTGGTGGGAAAAATTGGAACAGTAATGGCTCCAATAGCAGAAATTCCAACATCGGATATTAACCACTCGATTCGGTTTTCTGAAATTATCGCAATGCGGTCGTTTGGCTTGAAACCAAGGGATAGAAGCCCAAGGGCAAAATTTTCGATTTTTTGCCAAAACTCTAAATAGTTTAATCCAATCCAATTACCGTTCGTTTTGTATTTGAAAGCAGTTTTTTTATCGGAATAATAGTTGCAAATTGAATTAACTAAATTTGGCAAACTTATGTATTCTTTACTTTTCACAATTTTTTGAAAATTATAAGAAATGCAAATTGAAAAATAATTAAAATCAAAATATTAAAGAAGAGTATTCGTGGAATAAAGAAAGAATTTTTTTAGATGAAAATTGGTTCTTAAAAGGCAAATATAAAACGAGTAATTTCACTCCACTTAGCAAGTTCAAGCACTCGATAACCGAGGAAAGTTCCAAATCCAATCAAAGTTAAGCCAGCAAACTTATGGATTTTTTGGATGAATGTTTCGGGCATATAACTTTTGAAGGAAACGAAAATTTTAACAAGTAGTATTAACCATAAAAAGTTTCCAATGCCGAAACCTAAAGCGAAAGCTAAATTGCTCAAAAGTGTGCTTTCAACAAAACCCAATTTTTGAACATTAAGTGCAACATAACCAAGCGAAGGTAGAAATGTTGGGTTGATTATGTTTGTTAGTGCAATTCCAACTCCTACAAAAAAAGGTCCGCGTTCATATAGCCTTTCGATAAAAGAAAACTTATCTTCACCATTTTTATTGGGAGCGGTTTTCTTTGCTTTCAAATGCAGTATTCCAATGTAGATTATCATTATCACAATGACTAATTGAATTGAAATTGTAATGAGCGGATAATGGTCCGAAAATTCGGCTGCCCAATTGATTAAAGCGGAAGTTGCAAGAATTGCAATAAGACAAAAGAAAAAATCAATTACTGCGGTTCCAAGTCCAGAAAGGAATCCGTGGCGGGAACTATTGCTAAGGCCCAGTTTGATTGCGGTTAGGGCTGCAGGACCAGGTGGCAAGGCAAGTATTATGCCGACAATTATCCCTGGTATTAAAGCGAGCATAAGTTCCCTTTATAATGTTTAAAAAAATTTACACTGTTAAAAAAAGTGCACACTAAATTAATAATATTTTCGAAAAATCCAAATTGTTTTTAAAAAAATTTTTTTCTTCAGGATAATAGATTTTTTTTAAAAATAACCCTTTAGGTTGAGCAAGTGGCGAAGGAAAATTCTTGTTTCCAGTTTCCAAAGCAACTTGAACTTCTTCTATCCTCCGGCGTCCTTTTGCAACATCAAGCATAACCCCAACCAATGAACGGACTAAACCATACACAAATCTATTCGCTTTAATGTTATATATGAAGATTGAATTTCCGTATTGCTTCCAGTAACTTTCTTCAACTTTACAGATATAACTTTTGGTTGAGGGGTTTTTTTTGGCAAAAGGACGGAAGTTGTGTTCTCCCAAAAAAATAGAAGCACAAGTGTTCAAAATTCCTAAATTTAATTCAAAAGGAACGAACAGAGAGTAGTTTCGGTTGAATACGTGTTTATTTGTAGATACAACATATGCATATTCCCGGGCAATTGCATCTTTAGTAGAGTGGAAGTTGGAATCTATTATTTTGGCGTCGAGGATTTGTATGTCTGGTGGCAAAGCAGAATTAAAAGCGGAGCAGAGTTTCTTTTCCGGTATAGGGAAATCTTCATCAATCCTGCTATGTGCAACCTGACCAAGAGCGTGAACACCTGCGTC
>JBBIUA010000024.1:0-31419 GCA_037440445.1 Ignavibacteria bacterium | reverse complement strand
TTATCAAAAGTCATAATCCTAATTTCGTCTGCATTTTCAATAACATGATTATTCGTTACAATGTAGCCGTCGGATGTAATAAAGACACCACTTCCAGCGGCAGTAACCTCGGATTCTGAATCATCATAAAAATGTTTAAAGAAATCCTTCCAATCCCTAAAAAATGGATCATTTTCATCGAACGGGAACAGTTCAAATCTTTTTGATTTCTGATCTTGTTCGATTTTTACACGGATATTTACAACACTTTCAATTACTGCATTTGCTGCATTTTGATATGCTTCGTTAAGTGCTTTAATTGTTGGATTCAACTCGACTGGTGGTTTCGTTGCACCGATTTCAGGCTGAGCAAAAATTTGTCCTTTGAACAATGCGAAATACAAAACAGCAAAAATTGTTAGAGTAGCGACAGAAACAATGCCGATTCTAAGATAATTTTTTCCCATAAAAGCCTCCTTAAAATTTTACGAATATCTTAAACGAAAAATTCAATTGTTTATTTGGGGTTAAAAGGATTGAGGATAAATAATCGACTCGCTCTTTTTTCTTAAGTTTGTAGTTTAGATTTGAATCAATTATGTTTCTTTCTCGGATAGAGCTAGTCGGGTTTAAATCATTTGCGAATCGAACTGTTTTTTATTTTAATGGAGGTGTAACCGCAATTGTTGGTCCAAATGGTTGCGGAAAAACTAATGTAGTTGACTCCATACGCTGGGTACTTGGTGAACAAAAAACTTCACTTTTAAGAAGCGAAGTTATGGAAAATGTTATTTTCAACGGTTCAGCGAACAGAAAACCTTTAGGAATGGCTGAAGTTTCGATAACTTTTATCAACGATAAAAATATTCTTCCAACTCAATTCAATGAGGTAACCATTACTCGTAGATTATATAGAGATGGTCAAAGTGAATATTTGATAAACAATTCGCAATGCCGACTGAAGGACATAGTTGATTTGTTCTTGGATACTGGTATTGGTCACAATTCCTATTCTATAATTGAATTAAGAATGATAGAAAATCTTTTGAATGGTAGCGTTGAGGAAAGAAGGAGACTTTTAGAAGAAGCTGCTGGCGTTGCAAAATTTAAACAGAGAAAAAAGGAAACTACAAAACGATTAGAATCCGTGCAAAATGATTTACAAAGAATATATGATATTGTTGGAGAAATCGAGCATCAGGTTCGTTCGCTTGCACGTCAAGCCTCCAAAACAAGGCGCTATAATCAAATACAATCTCAACTAAAAGAGCTCGAATTAACTCTTTGGGGTTATAATTTCATAAATTCCAATAAAATATTAAATAACATTGAAAGTCAGAACATTACAAAAAAAGAGGAAAAGGAAAAACTAATTCTACTTTTGGAAGATGTTAATAAAGAAATTAATGAGTTTGAATCAAAATTATCTAAACTGGAAGAGGAACTTCAAGAAGTTTATGAGGAGGAAAACAAAGCTTTTCGCGATTTTTCGGATTTCAAAAATCGCATAAACTTAATTAGTGAAAGAATTGTTTCGATAGATGCAAACATAAAAAAATTGAATGAAGAAAGCAAAGATGCCTTAAATATAATTTCGCGTTATGTTAGAACACTCAAAGAATTAGAAAATCTCAAACTTTCCAAGAGGAATATTTTAGATAATCTTTTAAAAAATTATGAGAATTTCAAAGGGGAAATTGAACAACTCGACTTAGAACTTAAAGAAAGGCAAGAAAATTTTAATTCAATTCGCGAAGACATAATTAAGGTGCAAAATGAGTTAAAGTATGAAAAACTCAATCAAAACAAGTTGCTTTCGAGCATTGAAAATCTCTGGAAACAAAAGCAAAAAATCGAAAAAGACCAGGAACAAATTCTTTCCGATTTAAATAGATTATCCTCCGAGAAAGTGGAAATTATGAACGAAATAAATAATATTAATTCTCAAAAAATCTTTTTAGAAAAAGAGTTAATCGAAAAAGTCCATCATTTGGAAATGAATAAAAAATTCCTAGATGAACTAAGACAAAAGGAAAACGAATTAAAAATTGCATTGAAAGAGGTTCAGGTTTCTTTAGACTTTTTAAATTCTATTCTCGATGTTGATGAAAACACAAAGTATCTTATTAATGATTCTGATTGGAAAGAAAACCGAAAATATTCCTTGTTGTCGGAAGTTATTGGTATAGATGAAAAATTTCGTATTGCATATGATTCTCTCTTAGGACAATTTAAAAATGTGTTGCTCGTTGATTCGGAACAAGATATTGAAGATGCTATAAAACAACTTTCTAAGGGACATAAAGGGAAATGTTTGTTTGTTTCTATGGATAAGGTCCCCGAAGACTTGGTTTTTGATGCCAATTTTGATGATTCCAAAATAATTGGGTTTGTTTGGCAGCTACCAGAGATTGACAATAAAATTAGGAATATTTTTTATGCAATTTTTGGCAATAGTGTAATTGTCCGAAATTACGAAGATGCAGTAGAAATTTCGCAAAAGTATCCTGTTCAATGTGTTGTAACTTTATCTGGTGAACTTGTTTGGGGAAAATACATTCAAAAGCGTGGACAAATTTTAAAAATGGAAGGGTTAAGCATTGGGAAGGAAGAAAGAATAAATAAGTTGTTAAAAAAGCGAGAAAGCATTCGAAGGGAGTTGAAAGAGGTAGAAACGGAATTTCATAAGCTTTTAGCAGAAAACAAAAGTTTAGAAGCTTCTATATATGAGATTAAGAGTAAAATTTCGAAACTTGACGAAAAAATCAAAAATCTTGGTAATTCCCATCAAAAACTCGAAAATCAATTAAGTAATTTAAACTATCGGAAAGACTCAGCTGAAGATGAACTTCGAATAATTGACTTGGAAATACAAAAATTCAATTCCGAAATTGAAGTATTAAATTTAAAAATTGAACAATTATCAAAAAATTTAGAGGAATTTAATTCTAATAATAGGGCTTCTGAAAGTGATTTTACCGAATTTCAAAGATTTGTCGAGGAGCGAAAAGTCAATTTTAATGAAAGTGAGAAACAAATTGTTAGAATCAAAACAGAACTTGAAGGAATTGAAAAGGAAATTTTAAGAATTAAAAGCGGAAAAGAAACACAGGAGAAAAAGATTGAGAAAATTAATAATGAAATCGAAATATTAGTTCAAAACAAATTAGAATTGGAAAAAGAGTTGAATGAAATTAGAAAGCAAAAAGTAGAAGAAGATTTAGTAAAAATTAGAAATAGGAGAGGTTTTTTAATAGAAAAGAAGAAAGAATACGATGATATAATTAATCAACAGAAATCTCATCGAAATGAGATACAATATAAAATAGATAAAGTTTCAAGTTTGATATATCAAAATGAAATTGAAATTGCTCGGTTAAAGGAAAATTTGCATTCATTGTTTTCGAAAGCTTTAGAGGTTTATAATGTTAATCTAAACGATATTAATATTGAATTTGGTAAAGATTTAAATCTAATAGCAATCGAAGAGGAAATTGGGAATTTGAAGAAATCGTTAGCTTCTTTCGGAAATGTTAATTTTCTTGCTTTGCAAGAATATGAAGAACAAAAGCAAAGGTTAGATTTATATAAAAAGCAAATCGACGATTTAACCCGCTCCGAAAGTTCGTTAAAAGAAGCACTAAAAGAAATAAATCAAAAAGCTGTCGAAAAATTTTTGGTTACTTTCGAGAAAATCAACTCAAATTTTTCGAAAGTTTTTGCTGAATTATTCGGAGGGGATAGCTTTGCCGAACTTGTTATTGACCGTTCGAATCCTTTGGAGTCCGATGTTGAAATTCGTGTTAAACCTGCTGGTAAAAGAGTGAATTCGATAGATACTCTTTCTCAAGGAGAAAAAACTTTAACCGTACTTTCCCTCTTATTTGCTCTTTATTTGGTGAAACCATCCCCGTTTTGTGTTCTCGACGAAGTGGATGCTCCATTGGATGATGCAAATGTAGACAGGTTCTTGAATTTGTTGAGAAAGTTTTCTTCTGAGGTTCAATTTGTTTTAATAACTCATAACAAAAGAACTATGGAATTTGCTGATGTTCTTTACGGAATTACAATGGCAGAGGATGGTGTATCCAAAGTCCTTTCTGTTAAACTTGTGGAGTAGAATATGGTTTTTTTGAAATATTTTAAAAAATGTTTCTTTCCATTTTGGTTTATTGTTTTTTTATTTTTTATTCTATTGTTTGATTCTTGTGATGAAACTACTCCACCATCGAATCAAAGTGAAGTTCCTTTGGAAACTGTTTTGCAAACAACTGTGATTGATATATCAGATGGAGATACTTTTGCAATTTATTATAAAAATCAGAAATGGAAAGTAAGAGTTTTGTATGTTGATTGTTTCGAAATTTCGAGGGGTAGCCGACTTACTGACCAATCTAAAAGAGCAGGAATCTCCGAAGATTCTGCACTTGCTCTTGGGTTAAAAGCGAAAGAATTTGCAAAGCAAACATTATTATACAAAAAGGTTGAATTAAGGAGAGATTATCACGAACCAAATTTGGATATTTATGGTCGTCTTCTTAGGGTTACTATTGTAGATGGTATGCGATATGATTCTCTTATAAAAGTAAACGGATTGGCTGCACCGGAAAAATAGAAGATTTATGTTAAAAGTATTGAAGTTTTTTGTTAGAGTTATTTTATATTTTATTGTTTCGAGTTTAGCAATTGTAATTGTTTATAAATTTGTTCCACCCCCTGTTACACCAATTATGATAATCCGACAATTCGAAGGATGGTTCGAAGGTAAGAATATTGGTATTAAAAAGAAGTGGGTACCTTATGATAAGATTTCTAAAAATGTTTTTCGAGCAGTAGTTTCTGCTGAAGATGCAAAGTTTATGTCCCATAACGGGTTTGATTGGGATGCAATTGAAGCAGCTCGCCGTTACAATGAGCTTCGCAAGGGGAAAAAATTGCGTGGTGCCTCGACAATTTCTATGCAAACAGCGAAGAATGCTTTTCTTTGGCACGGCAGAAATTATTTTAGGAAAGCACTCGAAGCATACTTTACTGTATTAATTGAGTTTATTTGGGGGAAGAAAAGGATTTTGGAAGTTTATGTAAATATTATCGAATTCGGAGAAGGAATTTATGGTGTGCAGTCAGCTGCAGAACATTTCTTCCACAAAAATGCTTCCGAACTAAGCCAAAGGGAATCTGCTCTACTTGCTGCGGTTCTTCCTAATCCACGTCGATGGAGCCCTACTGCTCCAACTCCGTATATTGAAAAAAGAGTCGCATTTATACAAGGAAGAATGAATTCGGTCGTCATTCCAAAGTGAATTGTGTAACTTTTTGTGTATTCTTTTGTCTAAATAAATTTTGAAATATGAATAGGTAAAGTTGAGGTTGAAATGAAAATTGGCAAATTATTTTTTTATCTATTGCTTTTTACTATGAGCAGCAATCTCTTTTCGAAAGATCTTATTATTGATTCGAAGTTTTTAATTAAAGATGTTTCTTCGGAACAAATTTTAGGAAATCTTCCAAACATTACATTTAAACTTGTTCCTTCTGTTGTTCGCGAGATTTTCACTTCTGATTATGACCGAGTTTTGATTCAAAATTTCCCAGTACTTGATAAAGGGTCATCCAATTTGGTTTTAGAGCGGGCGATGATTCCTTTTGACCAAAATAGCGAATTCTATCGTGGTACACGTAATGGTTTAATTCGGACCAAAGCCCCAATATTGATGTGTCTTTCGGGCAAAATTGAGGGAGAGCCTAATTCTTTTGTTTTCTTAAATTACACCGAGTTTGGTTTGATTGGCACTATTCAAACCGAGACGGGTAAAATTTATACTTTGGCTCCTGAATATCAAACAAAAGATGGAAACCACATCTTAACTGAGTCAAATTCTCAGGTAATTGATGCAAACAACATCTTTAACTGTCTTACCGAGGACTATTCTGGTAATTCCAATGAAATTGAAGATTTCTTTAAGTTGTATAAAGATGATGTTCCACTTGCTAAAAAACCTTTACTTGAAGTAAAACTTGCTTGCGAAGGTACTTCTGACTTCTTCTCGATTTTTGGCAATTCTCAATCCGCAATTGCTTATATTGCTTCTGTAATTGCTCAATCTTCGAAAATTTATCAGGAGTTTTTTAATGTTAGGCTTTATATTGGATATGTTGTTGTTTGGGAAGATTCGTGGGAAGACCCTTACACAGGGACTGCAAATCTTTCTCAAAAACTTAATAAGATGCCGAGCATTTGGAAAGGTAAATCTATCGACAGAGCATTAACTGTTTTGTTTGCAAATCTTGCAAGTCAACCTGCTAACGAAACCGTTGCTGGAATTTCATTTGGAGGAACTCCTTACTATGGTAGTCTTTGTAATAAGGACTATGGATATTGTGTTCTTGGAATTCGTGGTAATTCCAAATATCCTACTCTTAATTATACTTGGGATGTTAATGTAGCAACTCACGAGATGGGACATAATTTCAGTTTACCTCATACTCATAATTGCTACTGGCAACCAAATATGATAGATACTTGTGTAACTGGGGAAACTTATGGTGTTGGTGATGCCTGTATTAAAACTGGAAAACCAATTCCAAGACCTGGAACAATTATGAGTTATTGCCACTTAACCAATTCAACTCATTCTGTACAGCTCATTTTCCATCCTCGTCAGTTGCCACTTGCTCGAAGTGCTGCTGAGCGTTCAAGTTGTGTTAAACAAGTTTCATCACCCTATATTTCCTTGTTAAATCCTCTTGGAGACAAAACTTATGTTGCAGGTGAAACTTTACCAATTCGTTGGACTTCAGCAAATGTTAATTACATCACAATATTTTTCTCTGAAAACAATGGCAAGGATTGGAATTTGATCGCGGATAATATTCCAACGACAGATTCAATTTACTACTGGCAACTTCCCAATATCAGTACTACTAAAGGATTGATTTATATACGAGACAAAGGAAATCCAAACGTTGCCGATACCTCTTTGCTTCCATTTTCTATTTTGCCTAAAACCATTACTATTTTGTCACCCAATTTAAACGAAGAATTTGCACAAGGGGAAATTGTTCCTCTCTCGTGGAACGCAACTTTGGTTGATACTTTTAATATTTTATTTTCAACTGATGGAGGTAACAATTTTAAGACTTTGCTAACTGATCACGTTGGCTCTTATTACGAGATGGTTGCTCCAGGAATCCAGTCCGACCAATGTAAATTTCGTGTAACTTCTAATGATGGAAGAATTGTTGCAGAATCGCCAATTTTTAAGATAGGCGCACCATCGGGTGAGATAATTTATCCAAAGGGAGGGGAAATGTTGTGTGTTGGAGCTTCGTATAGTGTTCGTTGGAATGCTTCATACATAAATAAAGTAAATTTGGAATATTCCACCGATAATGGTGCTAACTGGCGTAGACTTGCTCTTGGAAATCTTGATGCGAAATTGGGGGCTTTTGTTTGGAAAGTTCCGAATAAAATTTCTAATCTTTGTTTGGTTCGAATTAAACCTACATTTACCGAAACAACTTTATCAAGAAGTGAGTCTAATTTTGCAATTGATTCCTGTCAAGCGGTTGGCGACGTTTCTCCTACAAATTATGCAACAAAAGATTACATTTTTAATGTTAATTTCAATCCACAAGACTATACGATAACTTTTGGAGTTGGCAACTTGGAAGTTCTTCATAATCCAAAAGTTGTATTGTATGATTTATTAGGAAGGCAAATATTTTCTGAAACTTTGAACAATATTCCTTCCAACAACAATTTGAAAATTATTAAACTTAATTCTATTACTCAGGGTATTTTGTTCTTAATTTTGCAATTTGATGGTGATAGCAGTTTGGTTTCAACTGTTTTGTTAAGATAATTATGCCTAAATAAATTTGCTATTTGTTTATTAAGTAAAGATGCAATTAATTTGCATCTTTACTTTTTTAAACGAAGGTGAGATTATGGACTGGTTAAATCAATTAATTATTAAAACAATGCCTCTGGTTCCAAAACCAATAATTAGAAAAATTTCGAGCAGGTATATTGCTGGTGAAAATTTAGAAGATGCTGTGCAAGTAACCAAAAGTTTAATGAAAATGGGAGGAATGTCGACAATTGATGTTTTAGGGGAATTTGTTACGACAAAAGAAATGGCTTTACATGAGAAATCAATGTGTTCTTTAGTCCTTGATACTATTCATCAGAATCAACTTGAATCTTATCTTTCCGTGAAGCCTACTTCGTTGGGTTTGGATATTGATTTTAAATTTGCATATGAGAACATTAAAGAGCTTGTAGAGAAGGCGAAGAGTTTGAACCTTTTTGTTCGTCTCGATATGGAAAATTCACCCTACACAGACAAAACATTTCAAATTTTCAAGAAATTACGCGATGAAGGTTATTTAAACGTTGGTATTGTAATTCAGGCATATCTCTATCGAAGCGAAAAAGATATTAAAGATCTTGCTAAATTTAATCCTTCCATTCGACTCTGCAAAGGAATTTACCGAGAATCTCCTTCCATTGCCATTCAGGACAAAGAAGGGATACGGCAGAATTACAAAAAACTGTTGAAACTTATTCTTGATTTGGGCTTGTATCCTGCGATTGCTACCCACGATGATGTTTTAATAAACTATGCTTTGGAGTTAATCACCAAATACAATTTAAAACCTAAAGATTACGAATTTCAAATGTTACTTGGTGTTCGCGAAGAACGACGCAATGAACTTCTTCGTTCTGGACATCGGCTTCGGGTCTATGTTCCTTTTGGCAAGGATTGGTATGGTTATTCAACTCGTAGGTTGAAGGAAAATCCAGACATAGCTGGGTATATTTTTAAGGCTTTGTTCGTTAAAAATTAATTTAGTTTTAGTAATTTAGAAGTTTTGTTGAACAAATAGGTTTAAAGATGCGTTCTTCTTTTTTTATTTTAATATTGTCTATTGGAATTTTATTTCTTTCAAATGGGTGCGAAAAGAAAAAAATTTCGCCGCTACTTAACGAAAGATTAACTCCGCAAAATTTCTTTGAATTAGTGGAAAAAGTTAAAAAGGATACTCTTTTATCTTACGAAGATATTGACTTTTTTAGCTCTGGCGTTGCTCGGTATAGCAATCTTTTGGATTCGCTTTTCAACAAAACAATAAAACAAATTGTCGAACAAGAGAAGAAGTTGCGTCGTAGACAAAGTTTCATCAACTTAGCTACAAATGCAATTGTAAGTTATTCCCGTTTCCGTTATGACGACTGGAAGCCCATTGAAATTAATGGTTCAAAATTTAATGTGTTTACGTATACTATTTCTAATATTTCTAAAAACGACATTAAGAGAATTAACGGATATTTACAATTTTTCACTGGAAACAATCAATTGATAAGGGCTTATCGGTTAAATGTTGACCAAACTATTAAAGCAGGGCAATACACTCAATTCCAATCTACATTTAGAATGGAAGAAGAAAATCAAAATGAGCAATTTCTTGTTAAATCTTTGAAAGAAAATCCAAGGTCTATTTTTGTTAAATGGCTACCTTTGTATATTGAACTTGATAATGGTCAAAAAATAGACCTTGAGGAAAAGTAATTAACACTTTTGAATTATTTAAAGTAGGGAAGCTATTTAGCTTCCCTTTTTTGTTTAGATTTTCTTTAAGAAATTATTTTTTTTAAATAATTATTTATATTTTCGTTTTTATTTTTCAGATTTATTTTGGAAAACTATGGATGACTCTACTGCTGCTACAAAACAAAGGTTAATAGAAATTGAAAAAGAATTAGAGGAATTAAAAGCAAAAAGGGAAGAGCTTCGTGCACGTTGGGAACAAGAGAAAAATTTAATTCAACAAGTTAGAGATTATAAATCACAAATTGAGAACTTGCGACTACAAGCCGATGAATATGAACGCCAAGGGAATCTTGCTAAAGTTGCAGAAATTCGTTATGGATTGATTCATGAATTACAAAAAAAGTTAATTGAAGTAAATTCTAAGCTTCAGGAATTGCAACGCTCGGGCAAAATGCTTAAAGAAGAGGTTGATGCAGAAGATATTGCCGAAATTGTTTCAAAATGGACTGGGATTCCGGTGCAAAAAATGCTTGAAAGCGAAAGAACTAAACTTTTGAAAATGGAAGAAAGGATTCATCAACGACTTGTTGATCAGGAGGAGGCTGTTAGGGCAGTTGCAAACGCTATTCGACGTTCCCGCGTTGGTTTGCAAGATGTTAATCGCCCAATCGGTTCTTTTATTTTTTTGGGAAGTACTGGTGTAGGCAAAACTGAACTTGCCCGTGCTTTGGCAGAATTCCTTTTTGATGATGAAAATGCCATGGTCCGTATCGATATGAGCGAGTACATGGAAAGATTTAGTGTTTCGCGTCTCGTTGGTGCTCCACCAGGATATGTTGGATACGAAGAAGGGGGACAATTGACCGAAGCCGTTCGAAGAAGACCGTATTCAGTTGTTTTGCTTGACGAAATCGAAAAGGCTCATCCCGACGTTTTCAATATCTTGTTGCAAGTTCTGGACGACGGTAGACTTACTGATAGCAAGGGACGTGTTGTCAATTTTAAGAATACAATTATAATTATGACATCAAATCTCGGAACGGAATTGATTCAAGAGAAAATGGCTTTTCTAACGCAAGAAAATCGCTTAGAAATAATGGAACGGTTGAAAGATGAAATTTTCGAACTTTTGAAGAAACGCTTAAGACCAGAATTTCTGAATAGGATTGACGATATTATTGTATTCAAACCTTTAACACGCGAAGAAATTTTCCAAATTGCAATCTTACAACTTAATAAAGTAAAATCAAAGCTAAATGAGAATGGGATTGATTTTGAGTTAGATGAAAAAGCCTTAGATCTAATTGCTTCTATTGGTTTTGATCCACAATTTGGAGCTCGACCGTTGAAAAGAGCAATCCAACGTCACATTGTCGATAAATTGGCTTTGTTAATTCTTGAGGGGAAATTTGTCTCGGGAGACAAAATTATGATAAGTTCAAAGAATGGTGAATTTGTTTTTTCTAAAGTATGATAATATGAATAGATTTCTTGTTATCCTTATTGCACTTATTTTTCTTTTTTCTTGTAGATCTACTAAGATTATTGTTGAAAAAGTTTCTGAACTGCAGGAAATCAATCAGGGTGATAGCGTTTGGATTCATTGGAAGTTCCTTAATGCTTCTTCCGTAAAACTACCAATCTTTGAAAAGGAATTTAATCCAATCGATTCCATTCTACTTAAGCCTTTAAATTCTACAAGAGTTGATATCATTGCTTCTAATCAAAAAGGAGAAAGCCTTACTCAGTCTGTGTATGTTTTGGTGCGACCTCTTGAAGCTAAAGAACAGCAAAAAACACCTATACAAAGAGGACCTTTAGGGACAATCGATTTAAAAAGTATTAAGAACACAGAAAGGTCATCATTTTTTAGTGGGTTTGTTTCGAATAGTATTGACAATGCTAAAAGGCTTAAAATTTTTAGGATTTCTTTATCCAGAAATCTTGATTCTTGTCAAATTAATTTTGGCTTACTCGATACCTCAGGCAATATGATTTATGACTTATACAATTATTCAAGCGACAGTAAATTGGAAGTTATTAGTGAATGCCCAAAGTCTATTTTAAAATCAAATATTTATTCTTTCCCAAAAAGTTTAACCTATGGCCGTAATTTAAGCTTTTTTGTTCTTATTGACTATTCGGTCCTGCATTTGTTGCCAAATATTAAAGAACAACTTATTGAAGGATTAAGATATCTTGAATCTACAGATAAGTTATCTCTTTCTTTTGTTGGAGTCAAACTTACGTCACTATTACCCTTGAAAAGGTACGACTTTGCTTTTTGGGAATTAAAGAATCAGGTTTTCAGCCCGAGAACTGAATTAAGCTCGATATACCGTTCATTATATAATTTGATTGATGAAGTTGTCCCTGGTGAAAATTCTACAATTATTCTAATAACTAATCGAATGGATAACTCTTCAATCAATGTTTTACCAGATGATGTTGTTAGCAAAGCCTTCGAGAAAAATGTCGAGATTAATATTATCGGGTTAGGAAACGAAATTTCATTGAATGTTTATCGTTATCTGAGCTATAAAACTGGTGGTAATTTTTACCATTTACCTTGGGATTTCAGTAATATTAAAGATGTTCTACGCGAGATTTCGCTTTCGAAAAAATATTATTATTCTTTGACAATACCATTTCAATTAAATCCTCATAGTTGTAGTGATGTAGTGTTTAAATTAATTGCCAAAACAAAATATTTTGAGATTTCCGATAGTTTAACTTTACCTTTTAAAGAGAGAGAGTTTTATCAGTATTATCAAGCCGTGGCACTTTTTAAAGAGTACGATACAACTGTTTCCAATTATTTTTTTCCGGTCTTGAACAACTTATCTAATTTGTTAAAATCAAATAAAGACTTTGTAATTGAACTAACCGGGAATGCAGGATTAAGTGAAATTAATTGTGATGCTAAATCATTATCCCTGTCTCGTGCAAACTCTGTAAAAAAAATTTTAGTCGAAAATGGAGTGAATCCTTCACAAATAAAAGTTTGCGGTGCTGGTGTAAGCAATCCATTGTATATGGAGGAAGATGATGAAATATCAGCTATATTAAATCGAAGGGTTCAAATTCGTTGGCTTCTTCCCTCAGTTTTGCCGTATACAATTGTTGTCGACACTGTAGTTAGTGAAGAAATTGCAGAAAAAAGGGTTGAAGATTGGGAAAAAAATGGATTTAAGGCATATTATTCTCGTCTCTTTGACAATGGTATCTTGAAATATAAAATAGTTCTGTGGGGTTACCCGGATATTCAAAGGGCTGAAAAAGATGCTAAAATTATTTCGAGGAAGTATAAAAAATCATATGTTATTGAATAAAATTCCAAAGTTTGTTGAATTACTATTTTTTACTTTTTCCCTGGCTTTGCTTGTTATATCGGCTAATCCCTTTGACAAAGATAAATCAAGAAGATTATACATTGAGCAGTGTTCTAAATGTCATCGAAAAGATGGGAGAGGAATTAAGGGTGTTTATCCGCCATTGAAGAATTCTGATTATGTTCAAAAAGGTGATAAAATAGAATTACTTAGAGGAATGATTTTTGGTCGTAGTGGTAAAATAATTGTTAATGGTGAGGTTTATTATGGTGTGATGACAACCGAAGTTGATCAAAGCCTTTCAGATGATGATATTGCCATGATTTTGGAATATGTGTTTAAGGAATTGAATGGAATGGATAAGAGTGTCACTGCTGAAGATGTAGTTAAAGCAAGAAAATTAGGGAAATTGCCACCTCATAAGTAATGTGTTTTATGAAAGAAGAATATTTTTGCACTGGATTTTTTTTTGTTTTGGTAATCTCTTGTTTTAATCTATTTTCCACTCCTGACCTTTCTTTGCAAACTGGTAACAAATGTACAAAGTGTCATATTAACCCCCAAGGAGGTGGAGTTAGAACAGAATTTGGTTGGAAATTCCTTCGTGATGCTTCACATTTCTCTATTGGCATTGATAAGATCAAAAAAATATATGAGCTTTTCGATAAAGAGACCTACAACGTTGATATTCAACTTGGTGATTCCGGTAACGGAAAAACTTTTTCGAAAAGTTTTGCATATGGAATGGATTTCAGACTCCAATCTGTTCGTTCTCACAAGACCGAGTTTGCTAAGCGAAGAATTTTCCCTATGGAATTAGGTTTATATATAGTTTTTTCCCCTTTTAAGAACTTGTCATTTAATGGACAATTCAACCCTGGTCCGATTATTTTTCAAGGACAAGACAATTGGATGGCTTCAGCAAATTTGAAATTTGATGATTTCTTACCTGAAATTCAAATTGGAAAATTCCAGCCATCTTTCGGCATTCGAGATTGTGATATGACTAAATTTGATAGAAGAATTGCTTCGGTCGATTATTCCTCAAGTTTGTTTCCTCCAGATTACTCTGAATTTGGGATTGAAATTTCTTATAGAACTTTTGAATATTTGGATGTTTATTTAGGGGCTTTCGATTCAAGATTTCTTTCGCAGGTTACTATTTTTGGTAATATTCCTATAGTTCTTAAGCATAATCCAAGTTTCAATTTAAAGTTGGTATTTTATCCTCAACTTAGCTCTGATTTTCTAATCTATTCATTTTTAGGCACTTCATTTTTAAAAAACGGGAATTTCTTTTATTCGAGTTCATTTGTTGGGATGAATTTACTCGAAACTTTTTCTTTGCTTGGTGAGTATGCTTATTCCGAGTTAAAAGAATATCGTAAAACTATGAATTATTTATTAAGAGTTTATTTCCATCCTTTTCGAGGAATTACGCCTTTCTTGGCTTTTGAAACTGCAAAAACTAACTTAAGCATAACCCCAAAAAGTAAATGGGAATTGGAGAACCAATCGGCAATTTTGGGAATCAAATATTTCCCTGTTCCTTATTTAGAAACACTTGTAGAATATCGATATTTCAAATCAACAGAGAGTAAATCGACTCGTTGGGCATTCCAACTGCATTTATATTATTGAGCCAACAGGCGGATTCGAACCGCCGACCTGCTCATTACGAGTGAGCTGCTCTACCAGCTGAGCTATGTTGGCAAATCAATTGCAAAAATAATAAACTTTATTGAAATAAAATAATTAATGACTTTATATTGGCTTAATTCTTTGTTGTGTCATTCGAAGACCTTTAATTACAATATCTTCTGGGATAAGAATATCGAACCCAGTAAGTGGAATTCCTTTCTTTTGTTTTAGTCGATTAAGAACTTCATAGAAAACGAGTTCCGCTTCTTCGTATCTTTCTAGGTAAAGCAAGGCATATGCCTTTAAATGCAATGCATAAATCTGGTCCGGTGCTGCTTCCAAAGATTTTTCTGCCCAATGTAATGCTTCTTCATACTTCCCTTTATTACCTACCATCTTCGCAAGTGTTGAGGCTGCGGCCGCAAAAACAGATTTGGAAAGTGTTTTAGTTTGAATTGCCATTCTGATTGCTCTTTCTGCTTCGGTTGCTAATGACATTTGAGCAAGTGTCTGTCCTAATTGGTACCAAGCGTAACCGTTCAAGGGTTCTTCTTTTACATGTTGAATAAGCATACGATAGTTTCTTTTTATTTTTGACTCTAAAACTTCACGACCTTGATTATACCCAAGATGTAAAATTTTAATATTTGAGAATTGAATAGATAGACCATTTTGAAATATTGAAGGAGCGATTTGTTCGTGTACACGTCCAATAAATTTGATTTTTGGGTAGCCAAGATTACGGAAAATTCTTGGATACCCACCGCGATGCACTTCTGTACTACCATCCATTTGATAATGTTCACTTTCAATTAAGCAATAAAAACCTCCTATTGTTTTATCTGCATTTGCTAAAAATTCCAAAAGTTCCTTCGCAGGCGGATAAACAATTCTTTCATCTGCGTCAAGATATAATATCCACTGACCAGTGCAATATTTAAGTGCCTCGTTCCTTGCAAGGGAAAAATCTTCTTGCCAAGCGAAATCGAAAATCTTTGCTCCATAACTTTCAGCAATTTCTCTTGTTCTATCTGTGGAACCAGTATCGACAATAACTATTTCGTCAGCAATATCTTTAACACTTTCCAAGCAGCCGGGCAAAAATTTCTCTTCATTTTTAACAATCATACTAAGAGAAATGAATGGTTTTGCAGTCGATTTTGTTTTAAATTGTGGGATATTTTGGGTTTCTGGTTGAGAAAACTTAGTTGTTGTATACTCAATGAATCCTTTCTGTTTTTTCTCATAATCATAGATTTGGCTTATAAAATTATCTATTTCGGTTGCAAATTCCGCATTTCTTTCTTTAAAAGATTTAAGTGAGAGAACAGAATCACTGAATTTTCCTTGGAAAATCAATGCATTAGCAAGTCCTCGGATACAATCGAAATCTTTTGGATTAATATCTAAACCTTTTCGAAAGTACTTTTCTGCATCAATGGGCTTGTTTAAGCCTATCAAACATCTTCCTATTCTAAAATAAAGTTTTTCGAAAGGAAGGAAAAAGTCCCCAACCACCAATGCCATTGCATTAGGATTGGACAAAGCTTTTTCCATTTCAAAATAGTGGAGAAGTGCAATATCATATTGTGTAAGGGCAGAATAGGTTTCGCCAAGTATAAAATTTGCGAAGGATTGATTTGGAATAATACTCAACGATTCTTTGGCTCTTTGAATTGCAAGGTTGAAATCGCCAAATCGAAAAGCTATTATGCCACCATAATTTAGTGCTTGAGGCCGAACTGAACTTTTTGGGTTTACAAGGGATAGCGTTTTTCTAATGTAATTTTCAGCGTCCATAAGTTTGTTTAAAGCAAGGTAAGTTTTTGCAATTTGAAAGAGAAGATAAGAATTTTCGGGTTCATTTTGAATTGCTTTCTGCAAAAGCTCAAGGTTTCTAAGTTGTTTTCGCTGCATTTCTTGCGGGGATAGTGAATAACCATAGTGAACTAAAATTATATCAGTATCTTTGATTTGATACCCTTTTTTTAGCACGGACTCGTGAATTTGTTCATGGACAATTCCTTCGAAACGAATATCTGAGTCGTTTCGAAATATTCGTAATAATTTGGTCGCGAAAGTATCGAAACCACTTCCCTGTGATTTCGAAGCAAAAGAAATGCTATTGATTAACCACCCACCAACATTCTCGTTATTATTTTGAAATATTCTTATTAATGCTTCTGGATTTTGTAGTTCTTCATCTGCATCTATAGATAGAATAATCGGACAAGATGCTTTTGAAAGGGCATAATTTCGAGCACTAGCAAAATCATTCTCCCACTTAATTCTAAATATTTTGTCAGTAAATCTTTGGGCAATATCAAGAGTTTTATCGGTGGAGCCAGTGTCGACTATAACTATTTCTTTTGCAATGGGTTGAACGGAACGAAGACATTGTTCCAAAAACCTTTCTTCATTTCGGACAATCATACAAACCGAAATGTCAGAAATATTTGTCATCATTATTATTTTCTGATATAGATTCGCCTTGCTACTTCGTATCCAATAATGACATTCTTGTTTTGATTTTTGATATTTATAGTTACGGTATCATTTATAGGTGTTTTATCAACGATTTGAATTTGAGTGTCTGGAAGTAATCCTCGGGATTCTAGATAACCTAATAATTCAGGTCTGTCATCCTCGAGGTGACTAATTACGTAAGTTTTTCCTATTTCGCCTTCTGTCAGCGGAAACTCATTTACAGATGAAACTTTTCCTTCTTTGGAAGGTATTGGATGACCATGTGGATCAAACTTTGGGTCGCCAAGTATTTTAGTAATTCTTTCTACAAATTCTTCTGAAATAAAGTGTTCAAGCCTACAAGCTTCCACGTGAACTTTTTCCAATGGATAATTCAACTTTTCTTTTAGATAGAGTTCGAGTAAGCGATGAAATCGAATGGTTTCAAGAGCGGCTTTTTCACCTGTAGGGGTTAGTTTGGCACCATGATATGAACTATATTCTATTAATCCCATTGATGCAAGTCGTTTAAGCATGCCAGTTACCGATGCTCCCGAAACTCCCAACTCCTTGGATAAATCAGTAGTTGAAACTGGCTCATTTCCCTGTAATTTGTAAATTGCTTTTAAGTAGTCTTGAATTGCTTGACTTAGCATTTTACACCTTTTTCATTTTTTATAATTCTTTAACAAAATTCAAAAATTAAATTAAAAAAAATAAAATGAAAACAAAAAAAATTTTTACATATTTTAAAAAAATGTTGCTAAAGTAATCTTAAATATCAATGCAGACAATGTTGAAAGCGATAAACCTATAAGTATTGTTAAAAGTAGATGTTTCCAACCAAATTCTTTGAGTAAAACAGCGGAAGTAGAAATACAGGGAAGGTAAAAAATGATGAAAATAATGAAAGTTATCACTTGAGGAATTGAAAGAGGAAGGAGTCGAAGTTCAGTAATTCCAAAGGCTTGTGAAGTCATAAAAACGGCAAGTTCCTTGCGTAAAAATCCAAAAACCAATGTTGACCCAAGTTTCTCAGGCAAACCTAAAAGACCAGTGATAAAAGGTTCGAGTAATTTGTTAATCATTTCTGTCAAGTTAACAAAATCAAGTAAAGATAGAACAATACTTCCAGCCAGAAGGAAAGGAAATGCGAATTTAAAAAACTCTATCAACTTAAACTTGGTTTTCCGAAACACAATTGAAAAGGATGGCAAGCGAAGAGGTGGAACTTCCATAATAAGACCGATAGGCTTAGGGAAGAAAATAGATAGAATTTTCGAAGTAATTGCTATTGCGAGAAGAACATAAGCAAAAATAACAACAGTCCACAAAGGTCCCGTGAGCGCAGTGGTTAAAGCAAAAATTACCGTTAATCGTGCTGAACAAGGAATAAAGTTAATCAAAATTGATGCAAGGAGACGATCACGACGATTTTCAATAATCCTGGTAGCGTAAATTGCTGGGACAGTACATCCAAAACCCATAACAAAAGAAGCAACTGATTTTCCATGCAGTCCAATGAGATGGAATATTGTATCCATTAAAAATGCAATTCGAGCCATATATCCACTTTCTTCGAGAATTGCTGTTAGAAATAACAAAGGGAGAAAATAGGGCAAAACTATTCCTAATGCGCCTGCCAATCCTTGATATAATCCATCAATTAAAGCCCATAATAGGGGATTTAAAGATTTTAGTGAAATGATTTCATCTCCCACGTATGAAATTGGAATTTCGATTAATTCACTCAGCCAGTTCCCTAGTTTAAAGACAATTAAAAAATATAGAACAAAAAATACAATAGCAAAGAAATATCCTGTTAGTGGTTTTAAAAAGAGAAGGTCAATTTTTTCTGTAAATGGCAATTTTGATTGTGATAAGTATTTTATCGTTCTATGGGATATTTCCATACTAATGTGATGACGCTCGTAAGCGAAAACTTCGAAAAGGCTGGTTTTATGGTGCTCGGATATGTCCTTGTTTGCTTCTTGAATTAATTCTTTATCTAATAATGTTACATATTTAGTAACTAAAGGAGGATTTTCGAGGATTTTAATTGCAAAGAATCGTGGATATATTTTATCTTCTTTAATGTTTTCAATTGATTTTTCAATCTTTTTTACCCATTCTTCAATGTGGTAAGTAAATTTTGGATATTTGGGCAAAATTTTTTCATCGGATAATTGTAAAGAAATTGCGTCAAGAAGCTCGTTGATACCTTTTCTGTATAAAGCAGAGATTTTTACAACCGGGACACCTATGATGTTAGCCAACAGTGTTTCGTCAATTTGAATACCTTTTTTTATAGCTTCATTATTCATATTTAAAACTACCACCATTGGCAAACCGAGTTCCAGCAATTCTACTGTCAACTCTAAACTTTTGGTTACAAGGGTAGAGTCAATCACATTTAGAATTAAATCAGGTTTGTTATCGAGTATGTAGTTTGTTGTAACAAATTCCGCTGGTTCAATTGGATTTAGTGAATAAACTCCAGGGAGGTCAATTAGATGTACGAGTTCCCCATAAATTTCAATATTGGTTTCCTTGAATTCGACTGTCGTCCCAGCAAAGTTGGCCGTTGAAACCTTAACATCGGATAAAGCATTAAAAAGAGTGCTTTTACCACTATTTGGTTGACCAACTAAAGCAATGGTTTTAGAGGATACAATCGACTTAATTTTTTGGGCAATTCCACGCCCAATTGCAATTCTGGCATTGTCTTTCGAAAGATTTTTTATTAATATAGGACCAAAACCAGGGTTTGAGATAACTTGAATAAGGTCATTTGGATGTAAACCAAGTGCTATAAGCCTTTGTTTTACATTTTTTCCAGCCTCTATCGAAACAACTTTTAAAACTTTTTCGTCGTTTGCTTCAGTTAAAAACATATCTATCATCAAATTCATATAATTTTAGAAAAAACTAAATTCAAAAATAAACAAAACTAAGTGATTGAAATAATAAATTAAAAAAATGTAATTAAAATGTTGTTAAAATGTTATGTTTCTATTGTAAACTTCTATTTCTTTTTGAGCATCTTTTAGTGCTTGATAAATTGCCTTTTTATCATAAAGAACTTCAACCAGGGCTTTTTCAATAATCGCTTCGATTTCTATCCATCGTGGATGGACTGGTGTCATCCTTGAGTATTTCAATTGCTCGGCAAATACTTTTTTGAATTGGTCTAAATTATTCTGATATTTTTGTAAATAAACAGTATCCGCGGGAAAGCCAGCTTCGGGAATTTCCTGAACTAATTTTATAATAGCGTCTTCTGAAAGAAGAAAATTAATTAATTTTTTTGCTAAATCCTTGTTTTTGCTTTCTTTATTGATTGCGAGATATTCCCCTCCTGCAAAAGAAACTCCCACTGAACTATCAATACCTGAAACTAAACAAGTTGCAAAATTAAATTTATGTGGAGCTTTGAGTAATAATTCCAAAAGCCATTGTCCAGAAAAACAAAAGCCAATTTTCCCTTGCACAAAAAGTAAATCAATTTGCTTTTGTGTTTCGATTATTCCTAATCGAGAGAGTCGATAGTAAATTTCGAAAGCACGAACTGTTTCGTTTGAATAAATTGTAATATTGCCATTTGTATCTTGGATTTTGCCATTTAGCGACCAAATCAAAGGTAATATTTTTTTGTATAATCTATGTGGGTCAGAGCCATTGCATCCAAAACCATAACCGAGCCCACTATCGTTGATTTTTTGAGCATAATTTATGAGTTCGGAAATGTTTTTGGGTGGTGAATCAATTCCACATTCTCTCATTAAATCAAGATTGCAAAATAGTATTCTTGTACCTAAAATCCAAGGTAAAGCATATAATATTCCATTAAACTTAGCAGGTTCCAATGTATAGTTGTAAAAGTTCATTTTTTTAAGGAATAAAGTATCAATTGGCTCTAAAACTTCCGCCGATGAGAATTGAGCTATCCAATCAGACCCTAATTCAAGTACATCGGGGGCTGTTCGAGAATTAAAAGCGATTATTAATTTGGTTTTCCCATCATTCCAACTTAACTCGGAAACATCTACTTGACAATTGTGACGCTGTTCAAATTCTTTAATTAGGTTTCGAACAACTTTTGCTTGTGAAGGTTCACTCCAAAAATGCCAGAATTTTATTCGTTTTTGTTCTTTCGAACATCCGAGTAATGACAGAAGCAATATTGAAACAATAAAACAATATTTTTTCATATTCTTTTTTTAAATTGCAAACTTAATATTTTAGAGGAAAATGAAGAGGAGAATATTCTACTTCATTCTTTTATTTATAATTGTTTGTGAAAGCCTTTATGGAAAAGGCTTTTTCTATGAAGTTTCGGGCTCAAAGGGTCGAGTTTTTCTTTTGGGTTCAATACACATTGCCAAAAAAGGTGCCTATCCACTGGATACACTTGTTGAAAATTGTTTTATTAACTGTTCAAATTTTGTAATGGAAATTAATTTGAGTAAATTTAATATAAAAGAAATTGTTGACTTAGGAATATATAAAGATACTACAAAATTAGAAAACGTTGTACCTATAAAATACTTGAAGATAATTGATAGTTTGTTCAATCTTTACTCTATTCCAAAATTTATTTACAATAAATTAAAACCATGGGTGGCAGTGCTTTTACTTTCAAATTTGGAGATTTCAGGAAATTTAAAAGATATCGTTCCTGGAACCGAACAATATCTTTTGAGTAAAATCGATAGCACAAAAAATATTTTGGAACTTGAGTCTTTGGTTGAACAACTTGAAGTCTTTCAAAATTTGTATAACCTTAATCCTGATTTGTTTTTTGAATATTTTCTTGTTAGAAGAGATTTAAGTTTTATTCAATTCGATGACCTTTATTCCGCTTGGGAATCTGGTGATGAAAAAAGACTAAAAGATATTATGAATGAAGAGACTGAAGGATTTCCGCTTTCATCTGAATATAAAAATTTTTTAATTGAAAATAGAAATCAGAAAATGTTAGAAAAAATTGAAAATTTTACAAATCAGGAGGGATGCTTTTTTGTCGTTGTTGGTGCTGCTCATCTTCTTGGTAAGAATGGAATTGTTGAATTATTGAAGCAGAAAGGTTATAAAATTAAAAGATTAATTTAGGGAACTATTATACTTTGCTAAATTGATTTTCTTTTGTAAGAATTACCAAATTGATAGAACAACTCGAAAGATTTGCATAATAATGATTTTCAAAGAAAAAATAGAATTCTTTTTATTAAATTAATCTTTTACTCGAAAAACTTTTTTGATCTATTATTAAAATGCGTTAAATAAATAAAATGAAGTCAGATAGAAAATTAATACAAAAAATTATTAATAAAGACATCATTTGTCGTATTGTAATTTGTTTTTTTTATTTTTTTTGTTATATTTGTATTTTGATATCTATAAGTGGATATTGAAATTAGTAAAAACATTAATTTTTGTTCATCCAAAGGAATTTCAAAATTTTTCTTTCAAGGATATTTCCATGAAGAAAATATAACTTGAAATAAATGGAGGAATTATGTTATCGGCAGTAAAAAAAATTGGCGAATTTGCAATAGAAACCAATATTAACGCAACAGATGATAAACCCAGGAACAAAGAAGAAAAGGTGATTTTTATCAATCTTCTGCAACCAAATCCACTCCAATTTGAAATTGAAATTGAGGATTTCGACAAAAGCAAATCAAATTTATATCTTTGGGATGAGAATACAAAAAAAGGGAATTCTTCTTTGCCTTTTTGTCGAACTATAGACCCAGCTCATTCTTTAGAATCCAAGATAGAAATCTGGTTTAAAAATTTTCTTAGAGAAAATACCAATTTTGAAAAGAGAGAAATTTTGGAAAACTTCTTAGCGAATTTAGATAAGGTTAGAACAGAACTAAATAATAAAGTAAAAGACTTTAATACAAGCAAGATTAATTATTTTCTCGGATTAAAAATCAGTGGGGAGTATGCTGGAAACTATGACGAAATCAAAGAGTTTTGGAATAAGAGTAGAGAAGTTAAAGATTGGTATAATGGTACTTGTTCAGTATGCAGCGAAGAAACTTTAGTTACTGCAAGAACTGGTGCTTTTCAATTTGATACAGATGATAAGCCAGGTTTCATTGCTGGTGGATTTAATAAGAATTTTTCTTGGCGCAATATTCCAGTTTGCAAAGATTGCCGAGATAAATTAATTTCTGGGAAGAGATTTATTGAAAACTCTCTTCAATTTAGATTTTATGGGCTTACTTACTGGCTAATTCCCAATTTTTTTATTGGTCATAAGGAAACTATTGAGGATGTCCTAAAAATATTGTCGGATAAAAGTAGGATAAGAAACATAACTCTTGAAAAATTAAAGTACGTAACTGATGAAGAGGAAAGAATAAAAAGAATGATGGAAAATATTGTTAATGAAAATAATGATAACTTGCTATTTAATAGTTTACTTTTAACTAATGATGAGAATGAACCTTTTCATTATCTAAAAGGACAGAAAGATATTCTTGCAGTCAATCTAATGTTTATTAGAAAAATGCAAGGTGCTGAAAGAATTCTTTTGTTAATAGAAGATATTTTACCTTCGAGATTGAGGATTATTTACGAGAAAAAGAACGATGTTGAGGCTAAGTTTAATGAATTTCTTTTTGCAAATAATAAATTAGACAATTTAGAAGGAAAGAAGAACATCTGGGAAAATTACAATAAGAGTTTTAATTTTGGTAAGATTAGAACTTTTTTCAGCAAAAGCGATGAGGGTAAAAGTAATAATGATTTAGACAAATATTTTCTTGAAATTACCGACGCTGTGTTCAAGGGTAAAACAATAGACCGAAATTTCCTTTTCAAATTCTTTATGAATACAATTTCGAAGGCTTTTGTTAAAGATGAACATTTCCGCTATCGGGTAACCGATGCAATGATGGTAAATTGTTTCCTTGAAAATTTAGGTTTAATAAATTATTCAAAGGGGGTTTATATGGAAACATCATCTTTTAAAGAAATTTTCGAAGGATATGGCAACTCACTCAATACTCCAACGAAGCGCGGTATATTTCTTCTTGGTGCATTGACGCAGATGCTATTGAACATTCAATATCAGATGCGAGGTTCTGCTTCCTTTATGAAAAAATTAAAAGGCTTACGAATGGATGAGAAGGACATTCGCGGCTTGCTGCCTGAAGTTCAAAATAAGTTTATTGAATACGACCGCTTCGACTCTGGCAAAAGAGAACTAGCAAATATTATTTCTGATTTATTCTTGCAATCGGGCGACTCTTGGAAATTGAGCGTTGACGAAATTAATTTTTACTTTGCTTGTGGAATGAATTTGTATGATAAAGTTTCTAATTTTTTGTATAACAATTTAAAAAAGGAGGAATATAATAATGGAAACAATTCGTAATCGTTCGGAAATTCTTTTCCTTTATGATGTTAAAGATTCTAATCCAAATGGTGACCCAGTTGACGAAAATAAGCCTCGAATTGATGAAGAAACTGGTATTAACATTGTCACCGATGTCCGTTTGAAAAGAACTATTAGAGACTATTTTTTAACTCTAATAGCAAATAACGATAGTCGTTTGGTTGGGCAAGATGTTTTTGTCAAAGAAGTTAGAGATCAAGAGGGTTTTTTGTATGATGCAAAAACTCGCGCAAATGATTTTTTGTCTAAACAAGGTAAGTTCTCGGAAATGAGGCAAGTTATTAAAGATGATATTTGTAATAAGTGTATCGATATTAGACTTTTTGGGGGAGTGATTCCATTAGAGTTAAAAGTAGAAAAAACGGGAAAAAAATCGGGTGAAGAATCATCTGAAGCTGAAAAAAGCGGCTCGATTACCTTAACAGGTCCAGTTCAATTTAAATTCGGTCGTTCTCTTCATAAAGTTGATGGACCAACTTTTATAAAAGGTACTGGTGCTTTTGCCGATAAATATGATGAAAAGAATAAAAAACTTCAATTTACTTTCAGAGAAGAGTATATTTTGCCCTATTCCTTAATTGCTTTCTATGGCATTGTGAATGAAAATTCCGCGAAAGATACTAACCTAACCAACACGGATGTTGATTTGCTTTTGGAAGGAATTTGGAAAGGAACAAAGAACTTGATTACTCGTAGTAAAGTTGGTCAAATGCCTCGAGTGCTAATTCAAGTTGTTTACAAAACTGGGGAAAATTACCATATTGGAGAATTAGATAAATTAATAAAACTAGTTTCGGATTTACAAGAAGAAGCTATACGAGATATATCTGAAGTCAAACTGGATGTGAGCAGTTTAATTAATATTCTTCTCAACAACAAACATATGGTTGAAAAGATCCGCCTTAAACTTGACGATAGAGTCAGCTTTATCAAAAATGGAGAAATAATAGATTTGAAATCAACTTTAATTAATTTAGGTTTTGTTGTCGATGAACTTCCTTTTTAGGGAGTATGTGCTATGAGAGTGTTAGCAATTAATCTTTATGGTGATTTTGGGCATTTCAGAAAGTTTTTTTCTACCTCTTCGCCATTAACTTTTTCTTTCCCTCCACCCCCAACTATTGCTGGAATCCTGGGAGCGATATATGGCGCCAGCAAAGATGAATATCTCAATATTTTCGATTACAAACATTGCCGAACCGCATTGAAAATTGTCAACAATATTAAAAAGGTTCGCATCGGAATCAATTTGATTAATACTAAAGATAACAATTGGCAACTTGTTAGAAAAAAATTTCACGAGCCGCGAACTCAAATTAGGACAGAATTCCTGTTTCAACCAAGTTTTACAATTTTCGTAAATCACGACGATGTTAGTGTTTTTGAAAAACTTATAATAAGTACCAAAGAACATAGATGCATTTATTCTGTATCATTAGGTTTAAGTGAACTGCTTGCCAATTTTGAATTTGCTGGACTTTTCGAGTTCGAAGAATACGAAAATGATATTGTGGAAATTTCGACTCCTTTGTTGATGAGCAACATCCTCGACAATTTTATTGAATTTGAAACAGGGAAAAAGTACCTAAAAGAAAAAATACCTGTAAAAATGAATTCCAATAGAAAAGTGGAAGAATACGAAGAAGTTATTTACGAACCTCAAGGAGGAACAATCAAAGCAAAAGTGAAAAAATATCAGAAATTGGAAGATGGAACAATTATTACTTTCTTCTGATTTATTTTCGCACGAAGGGAAGCTTCTTGAAGAGCATCTTATTGAAGTTGCTAAACTGGCAAAGTCCATTTTGAATGAAAAACCTCTTTCTTTGAAAAATAAAATCGAAGAAGTTTCCCTTCTGTGTGCATTATTTCACGATATTGGTAAAGCAACTACCTTTTTTCAAGATTATCTTAAAAAACAAAAAGAAGTTAGTACAGAAAAACGACAGCATAGCCTCCTTTCTGCTTTCTTTGGCTTTTTTGTGTCTGTTCACCTTTTTAATAGCGACTTTTTTAAATCATTCCTCGTATTTTTCTTGATTTCCAAACATCATAGCAACTTATCTGATCCAAAACATTTGTTTACTTTCGAGCAAAAAGACTTCGAACTGCTTTTAGAACAAATTGATTCAATCCAACCAAAAAAGTTCAATATTTTGCTTCAAAATCTGGTAAAAAATTTCGAAACTGATTTTCCCACTTTAGGAAATATTTTCTCGTCGGTTGTCTTAGACAATTTTAAAAAGTTTGTTCTAAATTTTCAAAAAAATAAGTATCTCTTACAAGGAGTAATTTTCAAATACATTAATAACCTTAACTCTTTGGAAAATTATATAATTGTTAATACAATATTTTCTATCCTTCTCGATGCAGATAAATCTGATGTTGTGTTGGACAACAAAGAAATTCTCGAATCCCGATTTGAACTTTCCAAAGATTTAGTTACTTCCTACATTAATTCCGAAAATTTTCTTTCGACCCAGACCCAAACTTTTTTGAACTATCTACGCCAAGATGCTTATTCCGAAGTTCTAAACAAAAAAATTAATCCCGAACAAAGAGTTTACACTTTGACTTTGCCTACAGGTTTAGGAAAGACATTGATTTCTTTTTCTTTTGCTTTGAAATTAAGAAACTTACTTGGAAATTCCCATCGAATTATCTATTCTTTACCATTTTTGAGCATTATCGACCAAAATTTTGATGTTTTCACAAAAGTTCTTTCCTACAATGGGATTCCTATTACTTCCAATGTTATTTTGAAACACCATCATCTTAGCGATTTGAAATATGTTTCCTCCTATGCTGAAGTGGACTTTGACTATGATGAATCGAAAATACTTATTGAAGGCTGGAACTCCGAGATTATTGTAACTACTTTTGTGCAGTTTTTTCAAACTATTGTTTCGAACTCTAACAGAAATCTTCGCAAATTTCATCGTTTGGCGAATTCTATTATTATTCTCGATGAAGTCCAAAGTATTCCAATTAAATACTGGTATTTGGTTCGAAATTTGATGTTGGAAATCGTTGAGAAATTAAATTCTTACTTGATTTTTGTTACTGCAACCCAGCCTTTGATTTTCGAAAAAAGCGAAGCTCTCGAATTGGTAAATTCTGAAAAATACTCATCACAACTTGATAGAATTGAACTTTACCCACAAATTGAAAACCAAATTACTATTGCAGAACTTGTGGATAATTTTGAATTTGGTAACAATGCTATACTTTTTATTTTAAACACAATTAAATCTGCCAAAGATACTTTTGATATTGTCAAAGAACGTTGGGAGAATTCTATATTTCTTTCAACTCACGTTGTTCCTAAAGAAAGGCTCGAAAGGATTAATGAGATTAAAAGGAAACTAATTTCTAAAGAACCGCTTGTTGTTGTTTCAACTCAATTGGTCGAGGCTGGGGTAGATATCGACTTCGATATTGTTGTTCGCGATTTGGCACCTTTCGACTCTATTATTCAATCCGCTGGTAGATGCAATCGGAATGGTCTAAGCAAAGGGAAAGTCTTCGTTTTCAATCTTGTTGACGAGAATGGAAAAAGTTATGCAAATTACATTTACGATTCTGTTTTGTTGAATATTACTCAGTCAATCTTGAAAAACCGAAAATGTATTACCGAACCAGAAATTCTTAATATTTCCAAAATCTATTTCGAAGAAACTTCTCGCAGGAAGGTTCAGAATGAATCCATGGCATTAATCGATTGTATTAAGTTCTTAATTTACTCTTCTTTAGATAAAGATTCTTATTCTATAGAGGATTTTAAACTAATCGACGAAGATTATTTTGAACAAAGTGTTTTCGTCGAAATTGATGATGAAGCAAAAGAATTATGGCAAAAATTTATTAAATTGTATTCCGAGAAATCCCTTGACCGTTTCCAGCGAATGAAAGAATTTGCTGAATTTAAAACCAAGTTTTATGAATATGTTATTTCGATTCCTAAAAATGTTAAAAATAAACCTGTTAATTTTTTTGGTAATCTTGCTTATATTCCCAACAATCAATTAAATTTGTTTTATGATAAATCTACAGGTTTCATTCTTATCCCAAATATTTCAACAATGAGTGTGTAATGGAAATTAAATCCTACAGGATTTTTTTAGCAATTGATGGTGTTCTAAATAAGCGTGATGCTCAAAAAGTTCGTGGATACTTGGGTAGTATTTTTTGGACTAATCCTTATGCTCATCAACACAAACCCGATGGTTCTCTTATTTATACTTATCCACGAGTTCAATACAAAGTAATAAATGGCAATTGCTTAATTGTTGCCTTCAACGAAGGTATTCCAATTGTAGAACAAGTCTTTGCAAATTTGGAAACTCTTCTAATTGATGAAAATTGGAAAAATATTCACTCAAAAGCACTTGAAACAGCAGTCGAAGAATTTGCTCCTTCAATTGAACCTATTGAATATCAATTCTTGACACCATGGTTGGCTTTGAACGAGGAAAATTTTCGTGTTTATAAAGATTCCAAAAATCCTCAGGAGCGAAAATGGCAACTCGAAAAGATTTTAACCGGAAATATCCTTTCGGTTGCAAAATCTTTGGGATTTACTATTGGAACAAGAATCCACACCTCGATTGTTAATTATAAACCAATTTCAGTAAATGTGAAAAATGTTAGAATGGCTGCTTTCTACTGTAAATATTTAACCAATTTCTCCTTGCCACTTTTTTGGGGGCTTGGGAAATCTGTTTCTCGTGGCTTCGGTGCCATAATCAAAACCTCCGAAATTGTGAATTGCCAAAAAGGGATACTACAACTTCTTCCAGATTATGAGTTAATTTCAAAATATATGAAAATTATTAAATGATTTAATATGAAATTTAAGTCGGATTTGAAAATGACGGTTCCTATTTTTAATTTTGTCTTTTTGCATAAGTTTATGGAACTGTTCATTAATAGTTTTGGTGCATATGTTCAAAAAAATGGAGATTGTTTCAAAATTAGAACTGATGAAAAAACAATTGAAATACCCTGTCAAAAAGTTTCTTCCATCATTATTTCAACTTCGGCATTAATTACCACTGATGCAATTAAACTTGCTATGGATAATAACATTGATATTGTTTTTCTTGATCACTCTGGATATCCGTTTGCTCGTGTGTGGTTGCCCAAACTAGGCAGTACCACACTAATTCGACGCCGTCAACTTGAAATTTCGGAATCCACAGATGGTTTACGATATGCCTTAGATTGGGTGCGAAATAAATTCGATAATCAAATTAGTTTACTTTTGCGTTTACGCCAAACCCGTCCTCACCGCTCATCTGAAATTACCTCTGCTATTAATGAATTAAAAGAAATTTCCTCTCGTTTGGAAACATTGTTATTGGAATATTCTTCAATTTCCGAATGTCGCAATGAAATTCTTGGAATCGAAGGAACTGGCGCTCGTGTTTATTTTGATATTATTTCTGCTCTCCTTCCTGAGCGTTTCCAATTTAAAGGTCGAAGTAGAAATCCCGCCAAAGATGAGTTTAATGCTTTGTTGAATTATGCCTACGGAATTCTTTATTCTCGTGTTGAAAAAGCCTGCATCATTGCTGGTTTAGATCCTTACTTGGGTTTTTTGCATTCCGATAACTATAATAAAAAATCTCTCGTTTTCGACTTAATCGAAAACTATAGAGTTTGGGCAGATGAAATCGTAATTAATCTCTTCGCTTCACGTAAGGTAAAAGTTGAAATGTTCGATAAGGTCCCTAACGGAATGGTTTTGAACAAAGAAGGAAAGATCTTGCTTGTTACCGAATTCAACAATTTTCTTGAACAAACTGTTCGATATCGGAATAGAAATGTTCAAAGAAAAAATATTATTCAATTTGATTGTCATCGTTTTGCAAATCAATTGATAGGCAAAGAGTATGAAACAAAATGAAACTTTAGTTTGGGTTGTATACGATATATCCGATGACAAAATTCGGAATAAAGTGGTAAGAATATGTAAAGATAAAGGACTTTATCGCGTTCAAAAGTCAGCATTTCTTGGTACAATTAATCGCAATCAACTCGATGAACTTTCAATTTTTTGTGAAGATGTTATTGATAAAGATTCCGATTCTGTTTACATTTTTCCTATGTGCAAAGATGATTTTCGAAGCGTAATACTTCTTGGACAGGCTTTCGATAAGAAACTTGTTACCGATGAAGTAAAGGCTTTATTTATTTGAAAAATAATATGAATAAGGAACTTCAAGAATTTATTGAGGTATTAATTGAAAATAGAATTCCTTCTTTTGTTCCACCCGATTTCGATACTGAACACACTCCAATGATTACCCCTAGCGAAATCATTGAATATATTTATTGTCCTCGATACCTCTATTACTTAAATATTCTTGGTATACCTCAACACGAAGAAATTCGATTAAAGGTTTTGAAAGGCAGGCAGATTCACCGACAACGCGAAAAAAATAACCCAAATTACTTACGAAAAAATCCTGAATGCGTAAAAAAGGATACCTCTGTTTATCTTGCTTCTCCCAAAATTGGCGTTCGTGGCGTTGTCGATGAAGTTCTGTATCTTTCTGATGGAACCCTGGCTCCTCTCGATTATAAGTTTACTTTCTTTTCGGATTTTATTTTTAAAACCCATCGGATTCAATCGATTATTTATGCATTACTTATCCAGGAAGTCTATAAGAAACCTGTAACTCGTGGGTATATCTGCTATGTTCGCACAGGGTATTCCTTAAAAGAAATAGCCTATACAAATGAGGATTTTCAAAAAGCTATTTCTGTTGTTGATGATATTTTTGAAATTATAAAAAAAGGGTATTATCCTAAAAGAACAAAGTATACTAATCGATGTATTGATTGTACTTATAGGAATATTTGTGACCAGATTTGAAATGTTCTTTGACAATTGTGGGGCTTACTAATCAGAAAATTTTATTTAGAATTTGAGAGTTGATTTTTGTAATTTTCTCTTTTATAATGATTTATTTGGTATAAATCGATGTAAAAACAAAAAAAAACAAGAAAAAACAACATTTGGAAT
>JBBIUA010000023.1:0-32462 GCA_037440445.1 Ignavibacteria bacterium | reverse complement strand
AGTGAAATCTTGATTGGGTTTCAACGTAAAATCAGGTTTTAAGTTGGTTTCAATTTCACCCTCAGGTTCAACCTTAGGTTCCTTTATAATAATATCTTCATCGGTGGTGTTTTTCATTATAATTTTATATGTAGCAGTATCCCCAATTAATAAATTGGAAGCCATTACTTTGGAATCGGGGAAAAACTTCAAAGGAGGAACAACTTCAACTTTTAAATACAAATAAGTTTCAGTTTTTTCAGGGTCATTAGAAGTAATTCTTATTGATTTAGTATGACTGCCCGGACCTTTTGGTACAATTAAACTAACATCCATTTCGGCATAACCATTGGGTTCGATATACTGTTTATTTAAAGGTGCAGCAGTGCATCCGCAACCAGGTTTAACAGAAAAAATTTTAAGAGTATCATCTCCATCGTTAAAAACCTTAATCTTAGCTTTAAGGGGCTCATCAGCATTTCGGATTTTCCCCCAATCGTAAGTATCTCCACAATCGAAGCGAAGTCGAGGAGCTGAGAAAACAAATGAAAAACTTAAAACAAAAAATGCAAAAAACACAAACTTTTTCATACTCATCTTATGTTTAATTCAAATATTTATTACGAATTGATACAATTTTTCGTCTATTGTAGACGCAAACTAAAATTAGATTTTATTTTAGTTGTAACATTCACTTCTCTGTTATTTGTTTGTGGTGATGCTGGTAAAGTATAAACAAAATTTATTTGTTGAAACATATTACTTTTTATTACTAATCCAGAAATTCGACTAACAACAAATTCCCCACTTTGATTTCCAATAAATTCTGAAATTTTAGGTTCATTAACATTTTGCTTTCCTTTAAGGAAATTTATTTTAGTATTCTGAGAAACAAACAAAGAATCGTCGACTACTTTTTTCAAAAGAAATGAATTTGAAATTTTTGCTGGTATTGGTTCAAAAACTTCTTTATCATAATCCCAAACTTCCCCAAGTGAAATTTTTTTGGATGGATAGATTTCAAAAAGTTTTTCGAAACTTTTTCTTAACTCTCCAGGGTTAAAAAAACTGTTTGAAATTTGAAAAAGCATATTTCTATCAATACTACTGAATTCCTTTCGTTTAGAAATGTTTTCAATAACTTTGTTGAGCACCGAATCAAAACCAATTATTTCCACTTTTTTACTTGCAATGTTAACAATAAGTCCAAAATTTTTGCCAATAATGGAAGAAAAGAAAACTTCCAATGGACTTAAATTTTTACCCGTTTTACTTGTATTTACCTCAATAGTAAAGAGGGGAGAAACAATTTTCTGTTGAATTCTTTTAAAGTTAACCTGGAAAAGAATTGAATCATTAAAAGCGGAAATAGGTTTTAATGAATAAACTAAAACTTGGGTATTTTGTGTTTCAACTGTCAAAGTATCAATCTGTTGAGTAATATTTTGCGAAAATTCGTTTTTAAAAGTGTATTCTTTACCAATACTTGGTTTTAGTTTCAAATCAATCAAATTTGTTTCTTCATTTGTATTAGACTGAGTTCTTTGTGTTGAGGGCTGTCCTATTCCCAGATGGTTTTGGGGTAACTTCTGGCTTTCCTTACACCCATATAAAAAAAATAAAAAAATAAAAAACAAAATAAATTTTTTCACAATCACAACCTTTAAAGAAAAAACAAAAATAAAGACTTGAACTAATAGAAACAAATTATTTTATACCTTTTTCGTTTCTATTTGGTTAAAAAAGCATTTAAAATGCCTAAATTCAAGTTATATTCAAATTATAAACCAGCAGGCGACCAACCAAAAGCCATCAAAGAGTTGGTGGAAGGAATTAAAAATGGTGTAAAACACCAAGTACTACTAGGAGTTACAGGTTCAGGTAAAACTTTTACTATTTCAAATGTAATTGAAGCAGTTCAAAAACCAGTTCTAGTTATCTCGCCCAACAAAACACTTGCTGCACAACTTTATAGCGAGTTTCGTAATTTCTTTCCGGAAAATGCTGTTGAATATTTCATCTCGTACTACGATTATTATCAACCAGAGGCATACATTCCACAAACTGATACCTACATAGAAAAAGATTTTTCTATAAATGACGAAATTGATCGATTAAGAATTAAAGCAACAAGTAGATTGGTAGAAAACCGTCGAGATGTAATAATAGTTGCCTCTGTCAGTTGCATATACAGTATCGGCAAAAAGGAAGAATTTGAACAATTCATTTTTCCAATCTATAAAGGAATGCAAATCAGCCGTAAAGCTTTGATGAACAAATTAATTTACCTTTACTACAATCGTAACGATTTAGATTTTAAGCGAGGTTGCTTTAGGGTTCGGGGTGATATAATTGATTTAATTCCTGCATACGAAATTGATGTTGGTATTCGAATTGAACTTTTTGGTGATGAAATTGATAAAATTTCAATGTTCAATACGACAACAGGCAAAATATTGAAAGAATTTGATGAATATACAATTCATCCTGCAAAACTTTTTGTTACAACCGAAAGTAGATTACAAAGAGCGATTGTAGCTATTCAAAATGAACTTGTAGAAAGACTACGAGAACTTCGTTCACAAGGCAAGTTGCTCGAAGCTCAAAGACTTGAACAAAGAACCCTTTTTGATATCGAAATGATGAAAGAAATTGGTTATTGTTCTGGAATAGAAAATTATTCAATGCACCTTTCGGGAAGGAATTTCGGAGATACCCCAGAAACAATTTTACACTATTTTCCAAAGGATTTTCTAGTTATTATAGATGAAAGTCATGTAACAATTCCACAATTACGAGGAATGTACAACGGAGACCGTTCAAGAAAACAAACTTTGGTTGATTATGGATTTCGTTTACCTTCTGCATTGGAAAATAGGCCACTAAAATTTGAAGAGTTTGAACAATTAGTAAATCAGGTGATTTATGTTAGTGCTACTCCTGGACCTTATGAACTCGAGAAAACAGGTGGCGTTGTAGTTGAACAAATTATTAGACCAACCGGCTTAGTCGATCCTGAAATATCAGTGCGCCCAATAAGAAATCAAGTAGACGATTTAATTGACGAGATTCGAAAACGAGTTCAAAAAAAACAAAGAGTGTTGGTAACTACCCTTACGAAGAGGATGGCAGAAGATTTAGCCGAATATTTGAACCAGTTAAATATCAATGTAGCATATATTCATTCCGATATTGATGCCCTTGAAAGAGTTGAAATTATAAGAGACTTACGACTTGGAAATTATGATGTTTTGGTCGGTGTAAACTTATTACGAGAAGGTTTGGACCTGCCTGAAGTTTCACTCGTAGCAATTCTTGATGCCGACAAAGAAGGCTTCCTTCGAAGTGAAAGGTCTCTACTTCAAATTGCGGGGCGAACCGCAAGAAATGTTGAAGGTCTTGTAATTCTATATGCAGATAAGATAACAAATTCTATAAAAAACTTTATTGAAGAAACAAATCGTCGAAGAAATATTCAATTGGAATACAACAGAATCCATAACATTAATCCGCAAACTGTATACAAAACACTCGAAGAAATTTTGAATTCGACTTCTATTGCAGATTTACAAATGCAAAGACAACAAAAGAAAGCAGAAAAAGTTTTACATTCCGCATCATATTTTACTGAACCACTTTCACATTTCCTAAATGAAAACCAAAAGGAAGAACTTATAGAGCAATTGTTTAAAGAAATGAAAGAAGCCGCTCGTAATCTCGATTTTGAACGTGCTGCAGAAATCCGGGATGAAATCGCACGTCTAAAAGGAGATAATGGATTTTATGGAAAAGGTAAAAAGAGACTTCTAAGATAAATCTTGCTCTTTTTTGATATTAACTATCAACCTTGCACCAGATTTATTTGTAATGTAGTACCAAATCCATTCTAACATTACTCGTATCTTATTCCTAAAACCAATCAAAAAGAAAATATGAACCAGTGACCAAGCAAGCCAAGCAATAAGTCCTTTCAATCCTTGACCTTTCAATACAGCAACAGCACGTGCTTTACCTATGGTTGCCATAATTCCCTTATCCCTGTAACGAAACGATGGCCTATTTTCGAAAGGAACTTTTTCCGATATTATTTTTGCAACAAACTGCCCTTGTTGAATTGCAACAGGTGCAATTGCAGGTAAAAACTCCCCGTTTTCTGTCCGAAAAGCTGCACAATCCCCAATAACAAAGGAACTGGGATAACCAGGTATTGATAAATCCTTATTAACTAAAACCCTTCCATATTGGTCAAGTTCAACATTTAAGTTTTGTAACATTGAGGGAGTGGAAATACCTGCAGCCCAAAAAATATTTTCTGCATAGAATTTCCCATTGGTTGTAACCACTTCATTACCTTCGATTTCGATTACCCTTGTATTTGAAACAATCTCGACACCAAGCTTTTCCAATGATTTTTTTGCATATTCCGAAAGGTCCTCAGGATAAGTAGAAAGTATCCTTTTTCCTGCATCAATCAAAATTACTCTTATCTTTTGCTTTTTTAAAAGTGGGAAATCAGGCAAAATGGTTTTTCGAACTAATTCTGCAATTGCCCCAGCAAGTTCAACTCCTGTTGGTCCACCCCCAATAATAATAAAAGTCAGATAGGGAGTTATGTCTCTTTTCCCAAAAATTTTTTCAGCAATTTCAAATGATAACAAAATTCTTTCTCGTATTTTTAAAGCATCTGGTAAATCTTTTAACGGAATAACATATTTTTTTAACTTGTTGTTACCGAAAAAGGAAGACATAGAGCCTGGTGCAAGAATCAAATAATCATATTCAATTGCCTCTTCGCTAACCAAAATAACCTTACTTTCCTGTAAATCGATTCTTACTACTTCATCCATTATAATTTGAAAATTCCTGCATTTCCTAAATATTGACCTGATTGGATATGCAATATCACCTGGTGATAATGCCGACACAGCAACTTGATATAGAAGGGGTTGAAACAAGTGATAGTTTTTTTTATCAATTAGTATTACTTCAATATTGCTTTGCTTAAGGGCATTTGCTGCACTTAGACCACCAAATCCAGCACCAACAATTACTACACGCATTAAATATTCATAAATATTCAACAAAGAATAACGACGATTTTGTCCGATTTATCATTATTAATATTTTTTAAGTCAGATTTAATTGTGATTTTATCCTTTTCATAATAACTTTAATTTTTAAAAATTGAATAATTAAAATGAAATCTTCAAAATTTTTAATATTATTTTTGATGGTAACACTTTTGATACTTCCAAACTACGAACTTTTAAGTAAGTCCACCAAAAAAGTTAGGTTAAAACAAAAAAAACTAATTCAAGAATCACTTTTGAAATTAAAAACTTACTTAATTGGTTACAAACAAATTTCAGTCGATTTTCCCATCGTAGGGACTATAAATACAAAATCAATTTCAACCCAACACAATCAATTTAATCATTCCTTTCTTGCAGATAAATTATTGCAAAATATTCTACTTTGGCTTGGAACTCCTTATCGACTGGGAGGTTCATCGGACAACGGAATTGATTGTTCAAATTTTGTTTCTAAAATAATTAAAGAAACTTTCAATATTCATTTTCCAGCAAATGCTGAAACTCAAAGTCGTCTTGTAATTCCAATATTAAATATTGACGAACTTTCTTATGGGGACTTAATATTTTTTTCCGGTAATAACAAAAAATCCAAGCGGATTGGGCATGTTGGGATTTATCTTGGCAACGGGATTTTTGCTCATTCGTCAACTTCCAAAGGGGTAATAATTAGTCACATAACTGATGGTTATTACACTCAACGGTTTCGCTTCGGTGGAAGGCTTCCTCTCTTTGAAAAGGATTTTGTTCTACATTAACTCCTTCTTTCCTTCTTAATCTTCGATAAGATATTGTTTAGTTTAACTGCCAACTCTGAAAATTCAAAAGGTTTCACAATATACTCGTCAAAACCCATCTCTAATGCTCTTTTTCTATCTTCGTAATATGCATAGGCAGTAACTGCAACAATTGGAATCTCTTTATTTTGTTTTCTAATTTCCTCAAAAGTCTTAAACCCATCCATTATTGGCATTCTAATATCCAATAATATTAAATCAACATCTTTCCGTTGTTCAAGAACACTAAGAACTTCTTTACCATTTGCTGCATAAAGAACTTCACAATTAAAATGTTTCTTCAGCATTTTATCAAGAACAACATAATTCAAATAATCATCTTCGCCAATTAAAAAAGTAATTTGCTTCCCTTCTTTCTTAGTACTGTCCATTTCTATTTTGATTTTGGTTGATTCAATTTTTTCAGGCATTTTTAATGGAGAAATTGTAAAATAGAAAGTGCTACCTTCACCAAGTGCTGATTCGACCCAAATTCTTCCTCCAAGCAAATTAACTAAACCTTTTGCCAAAGGTAATCCTAATCCTGCCCCTTCGTATTCTCGTGATATAAAATCATAATCGATTTGTTGAAATCTTTCGAAAATTGTTTCAAATTTATTAGAAGGAATTCCAATGCCTGTGTCTTTTACGTAAAATAACAAATCACCGTTTTCCTGTTTTAAACACCCAAATTCAACGAATCCTTTTTTTGTAAATTTTATTCCATTTTCAATAAGGTTTGAAAGAATTTGCTTAAGCCTTAGTGGGTCCGTGATAAATTCAAAATCCTCGGGCAATACTTTGCCAAGCCGAAGGTCTATTTTTTTGGATTTTACTTTTTCGTTTAACAAAAACGTGGAAAATAGGTCATATAAAATACCATTAATGTTTACACTTTTGGGGGAAATTCGCAACTGATTTGATTCAATGAGTGACAAATCCAAAATTTCATTGAAAAGTTCAAGAAGTTCGTTCCCTCTTCTCAAAATTATTGATGCAAATTTTTTTACTTCTTCCATGCTAACTTCCTGCGTCTCTAAAACTTGAGCAAATCCGAGAATTCCATTCAAAGGTGTTCTAACTTCGTGGCTGACATTTGGCAAGAAAAGCAGTTTTAACCTTTCGCTTTCCAAAGCCTTATCTTTTGCTTTTACTAACTCCTCCAATAGTTGTTTTTGTTCGGATACATCTTCCTCGACACCAACAAAATGTGTAATATACCCACTTTCATCAAATATAGGGGATATTCGCTCTCGGTTCCAATATAATTTACCACTCTTTCGTTTATTTAAAAATTCTCCATACCAATCATTTCCACTGAGTATAGTGTCCCACAAATTTTTGTAGAACTCTTTAGAATGGTAACCAGATTGCAGAATCCTGGGATTTTTACCAATAAGTTCTTCATAACTATATTCAGTTATTTCACAAAATTTGGGGTTGAAATATTCAATCGTTCCATCCCTATTTGTTATTACAATCCCAACTTGACTTTTTTCAACTGCTTTCGAAAGTTTGACAAGTTCATCGTGCTGCATTTTCCAAATAATGTATGTAGCAAGTTGGGAAGCTACAATCTCCAACAATTGCACACTTTTTAAATCGTATGCATTCGGGTTATCATAGTTTTGAACAACGATTGCGCCATAAGGTTTCCCAGCGACAAATAAAGGAACTCCAATCCAGACTTCAGAACAGGAACCAATTTGTTCAACTTCGCCACGACTCATTAATTCATCAATATCTTTTCGTTTAAGAAATAAAGTTTTATTTTCGCGAACGACCATTCCAGTTAAAGACTTTTTGGCGCTCCAGCGAACTGGTGCGTCCATTTTCTCATCCCACTCGAACGGGGAATAAAGCTCATCTGTTTCTTCGTCGTAAAAAGCAACAAAAAGGTTATTAGTATCGATAAATTGCGAAAGTTTTTCACGAACGATTTGGAAAAATTTGTATAAATTTGGGACTTTAACAAGCGAATCGGCAATTTCAAATTGCATTTTGATAATTTCCTGGTTTAACTTTCGCTCTGTAATATCAATACCATTACCAATTGCAGTCAATTGACCCTTATAATTAAATAGACTTACACTATAATCCACCCATTTAACAGAACCATCTTTGCATAATATCTTAATTTCATATCTCGATGGAACCAAATCCCTAGAAAATCTTCGTAAAACCCAATTTTTAACTTGTTCCCTTTGGTCAGGATGCACAAGATTCCAACCAGGCATGTCTAAGACCTCTTCTTCGGAATAACCAGTTATTTCCAACAATGCTGGATTACAATATAAAACCTTTGGACCTTGATAAATCAATACAGCAGAATTAATAGTGTTAATTAAAGTCTGAAATAATTCCTTCTGTTCGGCTAATTCTTCGATTGCGCGTTTTAGGTCCGTAATTTCAACATCCATACAAACGAATGTAGGATTTCCAGTTTCAGAAGGAATCGCAAAAGTTGTACTCGATATCCACCCCAAACTCCCGTCTTTTCGTCGAAACTTGCTTTCGAATGGACCGGCAGGTTGCAATGTACTTCTAATTTCTTTCAATAGATTCAAAAATTCTTTGGATTGTTCATTTGTATAAATCAGTTCATCTAGCGTTTTTCCTAATGCTTCTTCTCTACTCCAACCATAAATTTTGGTTGAAGCATTATTCCAATATGTGACTTTCCCCTCTTCATCATAAAATTGAACTGCAACATTCGGAGTATTTTCTAATGTATCAATTAATTGTTTTGTTTTTATGCGATTTTCTTCCTCAAGTTTAACTCTTTGAGTTATATCCATAAGTGTACCAATGACACCAGGTTTCCCTTTGTAAACTATTCTTCTGCCAAAGACTTCAATAAAATTAACAGTTCCATCTTTTCTAACACCTTTAAATGTGTAATTTATTGCTTCAATTTCACCAGAAATTCTTTTGTCAATATTCTCTCTTACTCTTGGATGGTCATCTGGGTGTGTCAAATCGAACGGGCCACGTTTTCCAATTAACTCGTCAACACCATAGCCAAAGACATCCGCCAGAGCTTTGTTGACGTAATGAAATTTATCATCTTGAATTAAGTAAATACCAACGAGGGAGGCTTCTGTGAGCAATCGAAATCGTTCTTCACTTTCTCGCAAGTTTTCTTCGAGAATATACTTTTCGGTGATATCTTTTTGCGTCCCCCAAGCTCGAATCAAATAACCATCTTCTATGATTCCGACAAGATTATTTTCGAAATACTTAATATTCCCAAATCTATCTATTTCGGTAGATATTCCACCTGTCAATTTATATCCGTTGTTTATAAAAGCAGTTAAATATTCAATGTTACCTGGGTCATCTTCTTTCAAAACATCAGAAAGACGAATGCCAATAATTTCTTCTGCTTTATTGTATCCATACATTTGCGCATAAACATCATTACATTCAGCCAAAAAACCACCTTTAAATATTAACTGAATTTGGTCTTCAATTGGTAAATTAATAGGAATTGGTTCTTCAACATCGAATCTCCAAATCCCATCAGTGCTGAAGTAAACAAATTGTCTATATCTTTTTTCGGACTCTTCAAGTCTACGAAGATATTCTCGCTCTTTTGTCTGGTCCCGAAAAACTAAGACAACCCCCAGCATATTTCCAAATGGGTCCTTAATAGGTGCACCACTATCGGCAATTGGAATTCGTTTACCATCCCTTGAAATTAAAACTGTGTGGTTGGCAAGCCCTACTACTTTATCTTCGCGTAAAACTCTTATAACAGGGTTTTCGGCTTTTTCCAAAGTAAATTCATTGATAATATTAAATACTTTTTCAATTTCCGAACCTTTAACTTCATTTTCTTTCCAACCAGTAATGTCTTCGGCAATAGGATTCATATTTTGGATATAACCTTTTTCGTCTGTGGTAATAACAGCATCCCCAATGGAATAAAGTGTAGTTCTGTAAAGTGATTCACGCAATTTAATATCATTCAAATATCTTGTCCCAACTTCTTGATCGAACAAAATTTTCCCAATCAACAGACTAACCAAAGGGTAAAAGATGACAATTACCAAAGCAAGTCCAGTTAAAACTTGTTTCGAATAGATTGAAGGCAAAGTAAAAGCCAACAAAACCATTAAGATATGAACTAATAAACCGAATAGATATAGTCGCCAGGTATTCAACCAGTAAATATCTCTGATTTTAATAATTCTATTAAAAATAATTCCTAATAAAAACGCTTCAAAAATTGTTGCCAAACCCATTGGCAGACCAACACCACCTATCCATAACCTATACAACAAAGCCAACGAAGCAGAAATTGCACCAGACAAAACACCAAAAAACAATGTACACAAACTTATAATAATTGTTCGGCCATCGAAAATTAATCCAGGTGCAAGACTAAAGGGAATAATCATACCAATAATTGCAATCAACCCAAATAGAATTCCTTGCATAATTTTTCCTAAAATGGTTTCCTTCTTCCAGATTCTGAGAAAGAAACCCGATATTACACTCAAAGTAACCAACAAAGATAAATTTAGAATTAATTCAATATATTTTTGGATTTCCATTAACCCACCTACTTAAAATTTATGAAATTTAAGAAGCAAATTATATTCCAAAAAAAAAACTATTTCATCTTAGTAAAAACAGCCTCTTTCGGTCACCTTGTTGGGCTAAATATACCCCAGTGGAAAATAAATAGTTTTGATTTTGAAGAGATTTAAAATTATTCCCAATAATTATCCCAGAAATATTGAAAATTACCGTTTTCAATAAATCGAAACCAAAGTTTTCAAGTTCTTTTATATCCTCAATAATAATAGCGTTGCTATTAAAAATATTTTCTGAATATTCAACTCCAAGAGTTTGAGAAACAAAGCGAAATGTTAAAAGCAAAGAATCTGTTGGATTGCTGTTATCGAATATAACAGCAATGGCAATAGCCTCTCCAATATATCCATTAGGGACAAAAGTAAAGTAAAATTCGTTTTGACCGGAAATTTCACCTGGAGCCAAAGTAATTAAATCCAAAGGTTCAAAAGGTTCGTTTTCAGAAAGAGGCGGATAACATATTGGACCCCAACAAAAAGATAAATCAATACCTTCGTCGATTTTTGTTGCAACCACCCTTAGACTAAAACTTTTAGTAACAGTGGAAGTATTTTTAAAAATACATTTTGCCTTTGCCTCACTGATGTAAGGTGAAACAATAAGTACACTATCAATCGACACTATCTCGATACTTCCTGCTTTAACAAAAAAAGGTGTAAGTAAGATAAAACAAAGCAATAAAGTTGACTTTCTCATATTTCTTCTTAATTTTGCTTTTCAAAAAGGTAAATTAATTAAAAAGGATGATATGAACAACAAAGTATTCCTTTCAATGATTCTTATCCCTTTGGTGCTTTTTATTTCATTTTCAAAAGAAAACAAGAAAATTCCAAATGTCAAAATCAAAAATCTAAAAGGCGAAACTGTTGAAACAAAGAACATTAACAACAATGGAAAACCATTCATTATTAATTTTTGGGCAACCTGGTGCAAACCTTGTATTATGGAGTTAAATAACATTCACGAGGTTTACGAAAAATGGCAGAAAGAAACTGGAATCAAACTAATTGCTATTTCAATCGACGACGCTCGAAGTTCAAAAAAAGTGGCTCCTTTTGTTTTAGGTCGCAATTGGAAATTTGAAGTATATTTAGACGAAAACGGTGATTTCAAGCGGGCCCTTAAAGTGAATAACCCGCCACACTCATTTCTTGTTAATTCTAAAGGGGAAATTGTTTGGGAACACAATGGCTATGCTACAGGAGACGAAGACATTATGTTTGAGCAAATACTCAAACTCCTGGAAGATGAAAAAGCAAGCCAAACAAACAGTGAACAGAAGTAATTTAAAATGCCCAAGTTAGTTGCAAGGTCTTATTTCTTAAAGAGTTTTACTTTTGCAAAGCCTTTTGTTGGCTTATTCTTATTAACAATCCTATTAAATACTATTTTTTCGTCACTAACAGCCGCAACTGTCGCAACAATCAAACCAATCTTTGAATTAATTTTTAATTCCAAATTACTTCCAGAGCAGCTTTCCGACAATGTTAGTGTTTTTGCAGAAATTAAATCTCATTTTTTTTTATTTATTAAAAATCTTATTGTTTCAAAAAGTGGAATCCATAATACATTACTTAACCTTTCAATTTTTATAATAATTCTATTCATTTTAAAAAATTTCTTTAAATATCTTGGTTCAATCACAAATGCTAAATTAGAAGAAAGTATTATTCGATATATTCGTAACTCTATTTTTTCAAAACTAATTTCATTGGACTTAAGTTATTTCAATGCTACTAAAGCAGGAACAGTTATATCAACCATTACCAATGATGTGAATGTTGTTAACTCCACAACTGTTTCTGCCTTCACAGGACTTTTACGAGAAGTTATTCAAGTCATCTTATACCTATTTTTGCTACTTTCAATTTCCCCTCTTTTGACATTAATTGCTTTCAGTTCGAGCATTGTTACAATTTTAATATTGAGAATTTCCACCGATTATCTGCGAAGATATGCAAATCGGATGCAAGGAGCAATGGCAGATTTCACATCCGTTCTGCAAGAAACACTTTCAGGTATAAAAATTATCAAAAGTTACAATTTCGAAAATAAAATTAAGGAGAAATTTTTCGAAAAAACTCGAAAGTACTACCGGTCATCAATCAAGTATCAATCCGTAATTTCTCTTGTTCCTGCCTTGAACGAAATATTTGCTGTATTTGCATTGGTAGTCGTCTTCCTTATTGGAGGAAATTTTGTCCTTCAAAACAATATGCGTGCAGAAGATCTGATGCTATTTCTTTTTGCACTTTTTTCGATTATGAGCCCAGTTGCTACAATAGTGCATAATATTTCGCAATTTCAGAGAGGAATCGTAAGTACTCAAAGGGTTTTCAACATATTAGAACAAGAAATATATATTCATTCTGGAAAAAAACAAATCAAAAACTTCAAAAATTCAATTGAATTCAAAAATGTTTCCTTCGGATACAATTCAGAATTAGTCTTAAAAAACATCAATTTTAAAATTCCTAAAGGGAAAAAGGTTGCTCTTGTTGGAGCAAGCGGAAGTGGAAAATCGACTATTGTCGACTTAATAGTTAGATTCTATGACCCCACAGAGGGGAGAATTCTTATTGATGAAGTAGATATTAGAGACCTCGACCAAATATCATATAGAAAACTTTTTGGGATTGTATCTCAAGAAATTATCCTTTTTAATGACACAATTAGAAATAATATTTTGATTGGGAATCCGGAAGCTACCGAAGATGATATTATTAATGTATGTAAAATTTCTAACTCTTATAATTTCATTATGAAATTGCCCGATGGATTTGACACTATTATTGGTGAACGAGGAGTTATGTTGTCCGGGGGAGAACGCCAACGAATTGCAATTGCTCGAGCCCTCATTCGGAACCCGCAAATCTTAATATTCGACGAAGCAACTTCTGCTCTTGACTCTGAATCTGAAAAAGTTGTCCAAGAGGCAATTACTTATTCTTTAAAGGATAAAACTGCAATCATTGTTGCTCATCGTCTTTCAACCATTATTGATGCTGATGAAATTATTGTGTTCGAAAATGGGGAAATAGTCGAACAAGGCACCCATCAAAGTCTTCTTGATAAAAAGGGCTTTTATGCGAAATTGTACTCTTTACAAACTAATTTGACATAAAGACTCTAATTTTAAGAGTTTAGTTTTTTGGCTTTTTCATTTTGATTAAAGAAATTTTTCAAATCCTCTAAATCTTATTAAACTCAAATTTAATCATTTAAGAAAATGTTTTTAGTTTATAGCAAAATCTTAAAGAATATTAACTACAAAGACAGAAAAAATTCTGAATGTCAATTCAATCTGATACAATATTAGCGCTCAATTTGGTGGAGTAAGGGAAAATATGCTAAGGATTTTTAAAAAACATATGCAAATTATCAATGGAATTCGATGAACAATAACTAATTTTGAGAGTGAGGACGAACTAATTTTGTACTTTAATTTGCAAATCAAGGAGGCTTTTGGAATGGATAATTCAAACGAAATGGTTCAAACTTCTAATTGGACTCAAATAATTGAAATACTTACTCACATAGACCCTTATCTTCTTTCTTTGTTGTCACACAAAATGCTTAACTTTTTGCTTTGCAAAGGATACCGAGAAGCCAAAGAATTAGGAGTTGCAATTGGGAACTGGGAATTCGAAAATGAGCAAACCTTGATTGAAACGAATAAACTGACAAAAAAAACAATATTAAAAAACACCCTAAAATATGTAAACTTGATTTTCAATTTGGCTTCTAAATTTTTTACAAATGAACAAATTATATATTTAATTCAAAAATGGATATTTGAAGAAAAAGCAAGTTCCCTTGTACGATTACTAGCTAATCAATCCGTTCCTTTGAAAGAAATTACTGAAGCCATTAGAAAATACTATTTCCAAACTCCAAACCTAAAAGAGCAAGAAAGACGTTTTGTTTCTTCCCCTGCAGTACAAGGGATACGAGTTGCCCTTGCTCGAAGATTACTTTCTGACCAGTTGGAATTCGTTCACATTGCAAAAAATTTTATCAATATTAATGATTTTTATGAACTACTCCAAAAAACAATAATTACCAGTGAGGGAATAGGAAGGCTTGGTGGTAAAGCCGCAGGTTTAATTCTTGCAAGCAAAATTTTACAGAATTATGTTGAGGAACATCAAAGTTTGGTTGCCGATGATAAAATTTTTTCTTTAAATAAAATAAAAACACCTAAAACTTGGTTTATTCCTTCTGATTCGTTTTATGATTTTCTTTATTATAATAACCTCGAGGATATTATTGAGCAAAAATACAAACCTATTGATGAAATAAGAAGCGAGTATCCAAACATCATTCAAGTTTTTAAAAATTCTCAATTTCCACCGGAATTAATAAATGGGTTATCTCGTGCTCTTGACGACTTTGGCGAAAACCCCATCGTTGTTCGTTCATCGAGTTTGCTTGAAGACAGGCTTGGTGCTTCTTTCCCAGGAAAATACAAAAGTATATTTTTAGCGAACCAAGGGACTAAACAAGAACGTTTGAATGCTCTTATGGATGCAATAGCCGAAGTCTATGCCTCAACCTTTAGCCCAGAACCTATCGGTTATCGCATAGAACATCAACTCTTGGATTTTAATGAAGAAATGGGAATTATGATACAAGAAGTAGTTGGAAAAAAATATGGAAACTTTTTCTTCCCTGTTTTTGCAGGAGTTGCTTTCAGTTTGAACGATTTGAGGTGGTCACCCAGACTTGAACGTGAAGATGGTCTAATTCGTTTAGTAGTTGGGTTAGGGACTCGTGCTGTCGACCGTCTGGGAGATGATTATACTTTCATTGCCTCCCCGGGGAAACCTTCCCTATCAATTTACGCCAACCCAGAAGATTCCCTACGTTATTCCCCAAAGAAAATCGATTTGATTAACCTTTCTACAAACTCATTTGAAACAACAGAAATTGAGAGTCTTGTCAAAATTCTTGGCTATGATTTTCCAATGTTAAATTACATTTTTTCGATTGTAGAAGATAATCAAATCCGTAACCCTATTGGATTAGGTATCAACACATATAAAGACGAAATTGTAGTTACCTTCAATAACCTTATTTCTCAAACTAATTTTATGGAGACTATCCACAGAGTTTTAAAAATATTACAAAAAGAACTTAATATCCCAGTTGATATTGAATTTGCATTCGACGGAGATTATCTTTACTTGTTACAATGTCGTTCACAAAGCTTTATTAAAGATATTGAAAGCTTTGATATACCACAACAAATTTCACCGGAAGATTTACTTTTCAAAAGTAACAAATTTATCGGGGGAGGGAAATCGCAAGATATTGAATTTATAGTATTTGTGGATCCAATAAATTATTCAAGAATCACTAACTATCAAGAATTTGTTGATGTTGCTGAATCTATTGACAAAATCAACCAGTTACTACCACCAAAAAAATTTATCCTAATAGGTCCAGGTCGTTGGGGTACTCGCGACGATTTTCGTCTTGGTGTCAAGGTCAATTATTCATCGATTAACAATACAGCAGCTCTTATAGAACTTGCCCATAGCATCGGCAATTTTGCTCCTGAAGTTTCTTTCGGCACTCATTTTTTCCAAGATTTAATTGAATCAGGGATAATATATGTTGCTCTTTTCTTACAAGAGAAAGAGACTATTTTCAATGAACATTTCATTCATAAATCACAAAACCTCTTACCTGAAATTCTTCCAAATAATATAAACATTTCTCATATTGTGAAAGTTGTTTCTGTTCCGAAAGAAACCAACGGTAAAGTACTTCGAATTTTCAATAACACACAATTAGGCGTTTCTACAGGTATTTTAAGCGAATCCTCGATTTCTCCTGTAGTTTTGATTAATCGAAGAAAAGATATTTCAAAATTAAAAATTGAGGAACCATGGGAAATTCGCTGGAAATTTGTTGAAAAGTTAGTTAGTAAAATTTCACCTATGAAATTTGGTATTAAGGGGATTTATCTCTACGGAACTGTATTTACAAAAAGTGCCTCAGATGCCTCAGATGTTGACATACTTGTTCACTACGATGGTGATCCACGACACAAAGAATTGATGGATGCTTGGTTTGAACCATGGAACATTATGCTTCAAGAAATCATCTACATTAATACTGGATTTCTTAGACCAAAACCTCTCGATGTACATTACATAACAGATGCAGAACTTGTTCCAGAAAATTACTACTTTAGTGAAATAATGGACACACAAAAAAAGAACTCTTATAAATTGCTCTGAGGATTAATTCGTAAAATTTTTTTAACCTGTTCAATCGTAAATAACTTAAACAAGAAAACAAAAAACCAGAACAAAAGGGCATAAATAATAACACCAACAATTGAGTTAGTGTAGAGAGCAAGCAACTTTGCTAAAATAATTGATAAAATACCAATCAGCAATGGCTTAATAACCTCAGTATAGGATTTTAATACTTTGGTTTTTAAATTAAAAAAAGATAATGACAAAAAAACACACAATTCAGTAATAACAAGGGAACTAACAGCACCAAGAGAACCAAAACGTGGTACCAATATCAAGTTCAATGAAATTGAAACAAACCCACCAATAATACTTGACTTTAGAAACTGGTTTTGTCTATTTAGAGCATAGGTAGCAGTAACTAAAGAAGCTGTAAAGTATGACAAAATGCAAGAAACCAAAGAAACCCTTAAAACTAAATCTCCTGCTAAGTATTTATTTCCGAAAATCAATGCAATAGATTCCCTTGAAAAGCCAAACATCCCAAAAACAAGAAAGAAACCAATAATAAAATCCGACAAAAGAAATTTCCTTTGAGTATATTCTAAGTTGCCTTCGACGACAGAACGGGAAAGTTCGGGGAAAAAAGCTATTTGTAATATGTTGTTCGGAATCAAAAGAACATTCATTAACCTTATCATGGCAGAGTAAATTCCAGTATCGTAATCTCCTTTAAACAAGTTTAAAATAAGTACATTTATGTTTGCATAAACAACAATCAGAAGGGATGAAAGCGAAATTGGAAGTGACATTTTTAAAATTTCAAGCGAAAGACTTTTGTCAAATTTTAAATTAAAATCTTTGAACTTATAAAAATAAACAAAATTTAAAAAAGCAACAGAGAAACCCCAAGAAATAACATAACCAACAACAGCTGTCTTGTAATCGTTTGGAGAATTAACCCAAAAATATAAATAAATTAACAAGATTGAGCCTTGTAAAACACTGGCGATTGCCGGAAATTCCATCTTTTCTATTCCACGAAACAACCAATCTATATGAAACGCTAAAATGAAAAGATACAAACCAACAATAAAAAATGCACTCTTAACATCGGGTGGTTTATCCAGAAAAAGAATTACGCAACATAAAACAACGTAAGATAAAACAGAAAAGATTAATTTTAAGGATAGAACATTACTATAATATTGAGTTATGGAATTGGGGTATTTAGAAAGCTCACGCATTCCTATTGTGTAAAAACCAGAATGGAGAAAACCTACGAAAAAGTAAGTTAATGTTATAGCAAAAGAATAAATTCCAAAACTTTCGGGTGAAAGTGTTCGAACAAGCAAAATAATCGCTAAAGAGGATATTCCTTTGCTGAAAAATTCAGAAAAACCAACAAGCAGGGTGTTTCGAACGATTCTACCCATTTTAGAGACTTAAATTCCACCAACTGATTTTTAATTCAGAGAACAATGAGTTCCTCCTTTCGCATTCTTCAAGAAAGGATATTTCTTCAACGGAAAGAATATTGTTTGAAACTATTTTGTCAGCAAAATCCATTAACCTATTAAAGTCAGTATGGTGAAAGAAAAATCTTTGTTCTGCATAGTCCTTAGCGGAACGAGAATAAATTAAAAATTGCCAATCAGAGGATTGTAAAAGAAGTAATTCTCGCAAGGCTTGTTTAAGAATTCGATTCAATTCTTTATTATTCAATCTTGGAGAATGGTTAGCAATAAAATCTCCAAACCTTTTTTCATCATTGTAAATGGCTTCCCAAGTCCAATAGGTATCAGGATTGCTCCAAACATCGTGATTATTATTAACTCCCCAAGAACCTTCGGGTAATCGAACAATCAACTTTGGATTGACACGGAAAACTTCTTCGCTACAAAGAGCCATTTTTACCCAAGGCGAAAAATTCAAACCTCGAATCACTGCACGAATAAATTCCGGACCTTCGAACCACCAATGCCCGAATAACTCTGTATCGAAAGGAGTGCAAAGTGTTCCTCTTATTCCAGTTTGGTTGTAGTACCAATTTAAAGTATTCTCAAGATTGTGAATAAAATGGTTAGATTGCAAATCTATCTTTTTGGGTGTCCATTCAGGATAATACAAAGTCTTATACAACATATCGGCTTTTTTGTCAGTCACTCTCCAATAACGTAGCATCGAATCAAGGTGTCTTTTGTGAAAATCAAGATAATCAGGCTCTGCTGGATATCCAATGTCTCCGCTCCAAACCTGCATAGAAATCATCTGGTGGCGAGAAAAAACCACAACAGTACCATATTCAATTTTCTCACTGGAAGCCACATTAACCAATTGTAAAGGATTTCTATCGAAAGGAATTTCATTTGGATTAGCAAAAACTTCAATCTTATCGTGTATATCATCAACAAATTTCCCAATAGGAACTGAGTTTTCAAACAATTTTTGATCAGTAATAAAATATTTCAAATTATAACGGGAAAGAAATTGTTCTATTCCAGGTCGTAAATGTTTCTGGTGGAAAGGATGCAAAGGTATTAACGATTTCCATTCGTAAGAAGGCCGATATGCACATTCGGGCAACCAAATGCCTTTGGGTTCTCGACCAAAATGTTTTTTATAATTTTCAACTGCAATATGTATCTGACATTCAACACTTCTATCGTCACCAATTAAAGGAAGATATCCATGGGTTGCCGCACAAGTCAATATCTCTATCGCACCAATATCTTGCAAGGATTTCAATGCATTGATAATTGATTTCGAATATCTTACTTCGAAGTCTTCAAGCCTGTCTGAATACCACCGTTGCCAAAACTTTGTTAAGTAAATATGATGCGGATGATAACCCCAAATAGTGAATCTCTTCTCATCTTCTTTCGCTTTTGCAATTTTATCTTCGCAATATTTTGAAAAAATATTTGGAAAATCTGGATGTGCAAGTTGTTCACATAAAACTGGTGAAATATCAATATTGACTTTCGGAACAATTCCCTCGGCAAGAAGTTCATTAAAAACATTCAACAAGGGAATATAACATTCTGCAACTGCTTCATTAAGCCAATCTACCCCGTGGGGATATGTTCCATGATGCAAAACCCAAGGAAGATGAGTATGCAAAATTAAAACATAACTACCTGAATACATTTTTATTCCACTTTAACAAAAAAGCAAGGGCTTGCTCCCTTGCAAAAATAAAATTTTGAAATATAGAAAAACTTCTTTCAATTGATTTTTGGAATATTACCCATACCCTGAAAAATTTTATCTCCTCTATCGATATTAATTTCCCCATACTGATTTTCATAGTTTTGTATATTTTCAATTAAAGCACGCATAAAAAGTTTAGCATGCTGTGGTGTCATAATGATTCTTGAAAGTACTCTCCCTTTTTGCAAACCGGGTAAAATTCTTGTGAAATCAAATACAAATTCTGCTGGGCTATGGGAAAGAATCACAAGATTGGAATAAATTCCTTCTGCTTCTTTCTCCCCAAGTTCAATATTAATTTGCTGTTGTATTTGTTGGGGTTCTGTTTTTTCCGACATATTAACCTCCTTATTGTCTAAGATTTTCTATTTTCTCTTGAATTTCTTTTGTCTTTTTCTCGTCTTTTAAGAATGAACTATAAACTTTTAAAAGGGCTAATAAATAGTTCTCTCTCTCTTCAGATTTAACAATTGGCTCCAAAGCTTCCAATTCTGCCACTATTCTCTTTAAATCGGATTGTTTGTTCGAAACAAAATAAATTTCGGCAAGGTCTTTATAAATTTCAAAATCATTAGCAAAACGAGGAGTAGATCTAGCCTTTTCAAAATATTGAGCGGATTTTTCTAAATCCCCTATATATTCTTTCTCGTTTAACTTATTTTCGTCCAATTGTCGTTTCTGTATGATAGCAACTTTGTTTTTATATGCAGCAGCACAGTTCCTCAATGCAATGTCAAAATTAGGGTCTATTTGCAAAGCTTTCTCATATTGAGTAATAGCCTGGTCATATTTACCAAGTTGCATAAGAATATCGCCGTAAATTGCATGGTACAACCTATTTTTTGGATTTTGGGCAACAAGTGATTCTGCAAATTTGATTGCTTCTTCTTGTTTATTAGACAATTGATAAATATTTACAAGAAAAGCGTTTGCTTCACTATTGTCTGGTTCCAAAAGCAAAATATATTTTACATATTTGGCAGAATTTTCATAATCTTTCTTTTCGAAATAATATTGCGCCAAAGATGCAAAAGGAGCAGTATTTAGTTCAGTTGGTTGTTCCTTTTCGTCGTTCAACCAACTTTTAGGTGGATTAACTCTCCAGCCGAAAATAGTAAAAAAACCTTCTTTATCACTGGAATAGACATAAACCTCATTGTTATTGTAGTCAAATTTATCAATTTGAATTGAATCTCGGTCAGGAGAAAATCTTATTCCCCGAGAAAGCTGAGGTTTCCCAATTTTGGTTATTAAATCTTCGCGTGGCATTTTTAAATATACACCAACGGAGCGAGAAAAGTTTAGTTCCTCTTTTATTAGATCACAATACAACTGATAATATTTAACAGCATTAAAAGTATCTCCTTTTACTTCATAGGCTTGAGCAATCAATGGATAAAAATCGTAAATTTGTGGTCTAACAGTGATTCCTGCTCTAAACACATTTATTGCAGAATCGAGAAACTTGGTGTCCTTAGTTGCGAAGAAACGATTAAAAAGGTCTATTCCAAAATTATAAGCCAAGCGCCAAATTTGACCTTTTAATTGTTCGGCTCTAGTAATAAGTTCAAAGTTTTTTGAATTGCGAACGGCAGAATCAGAATTATTAATTACAATTGCTGAACCCATAAAGTCATTTCTCATTAACCGAACTTCTGAAAGGTAAATATACGCTTCGGCATTATTAGGATTATTTTGAATTTCCTTCATTAAATTCTCTTCAGCCTTTTGGTAATCACGTTGTTGAAGAGCAACTTTGGCAGTGGTAAATTCAGGAGAAGAACACTGAAATCCTTGGACAAGTAATATAAATGCTAAAGAAAAACAATAAAAAAAGAACTTTCTTTTCACTTTTAAACCTTTTATAAATTTTAAATTACAAAGTTAATAAAAATAGAATTACTTAATGTTATCCTTGTTCACATACAATTTTTTAGTTTCAATGGGTTCAAACGGTTGGTAAAAACCAATAAAATACTGAAGACTATCAATTTCCTTAATATTATTGTAAATTTGGTTGGGTGGGACTAAAAGATATAAAAAATTCGATGGAAAATTGCTCAAAATCTTTTCATATTCCTTAATAGCTTCATCAAAATCGTAAAATTCGCCAATAATTTTCAACTTATTCCTGGGTAAACAGACAAGTGGGTAATAATAAGAATAACCAAACAAATAATCTTTTTCAAGATTATCTTGAACCTCAGGGTCATAAACCAAAGCCTCGAGGAAAATTGGTGGATTACCCAAAGCATCCAACTTTTTAGCTGAGTAGTAAGAAAGGTCAATTATTCTTGAACGAACAAATGGTCCTCTATCAGTAATTCTAAGCAAAACTGTTCGATTGTTTTGTAAGTTCTTTACTCTTACTATTGTTCCAAATGGTAATTTACGATGTGCAGCAGTTAGTTTATGCATATCAAAACGTTCTCCGCTCGCCCCTTTCCGGTTATGAAAATTTTTCCCATACCAGGAAGATTTTCCTTCTTGCAAAAAATAAAAATATTCAGAAATATCATATTCTTCAATTTTTGGAACTTTGATTTCTATTTTTTGATTATTGACCTCGTTCCCAGCAAAAAGAATAGTCTTACCCAAAATAAATAAAGCAAAACTACTTGCACATAAACTAATAGCGTATAAAATAAAAACTAATAACCTTTTCTTTGAATATGACACAAAAATCCAACATAATTAGACATAACTTACAAAATTATAAGGGCTTGTGTAAATACACAATTAATAAAAAATTAAAAAAAAGTAATTGAATCGTTGAATTGAATCAAGAAGGATGTTTAAATAAAAAAAATTTCACTTAATTGAGGAATTCCATCAGTTCATTTACATTATCTTCGCTTCCGATAAAAAGAGGTGTCCTTTGATGAAGGGTAGTTGGAATAATATCTAAAATATCATTATTACCATTAGTAGCTTTCCCACCTGCTTGTTCAATAACAAAAGAAAGAGGATTAGCTTCGTAAATTAAACGCAATTTCCCATTTGGATGCGAGGAATCCGAGGGATACATAAAAATACCGCCATAATGCAAAACCCGATGTACATCTGCAACTGCTGTACCAACATACCGAAGAGAATAGGGCTTTTTTTTGTCGGGGGAAGGAGTTTTAACAAAATCAATATACTTTTGGAACTTAGGATCCCACTTGTGATAATAACCTTCGTTTACTGAATATTGGTTGTTCCATTTAGGAATCCTCAAATTTCTTTTGGTTAAAAGGAATTCACCAACTGTAGGGTCATAAGTAAAAACATTTACACCATGCCCGGTTGAATAAACCAAAATTGTGCTACTCCCATATAGCACGTAACCAGCAGCAACAAGTTTCCTTCCAGGTTGCAAAACATCCTCAATTGTTCCATCAGTTCTTAAAGTTGGGTCAAGTCTTTTGTAAAAACCAAAAATTGTTCCCAAGGTAATATTTACATCAATATTCGAAGAACCGTCAAGAGGGTCGAAAACGAGAACGTATTTACCCTTTGGATATCTTTCAGGAATTTTCATTAGGTCAGCTGATTCCTCGCAAGCCATAACACAAAGATTTCCATTGTGATCCATAGCTCGATAAATAACTTCGAATGCGAACTGGTCGAGCTTTCGTACAGCTTCCCCATGAACATTCATATTTTCAGTAAGTCCCAAAATATCAGTCAACCCAGCCCTTCGTATTTCCCTTTCAATTAAGCGGATAGCAAAAGTAAAATCGTGAAGCAAAAAAGTAAATTCACCAGTAGCCTCTGGATGCAAATCTTGTTCTTCGTTAATATGACGATCAATTGTAATAAGTTTCGATGGATTTTGAACAGCCATTCTTTACCTTTCTATATATAGTTAATCTTTTATCATAATCAATAACATTTTAAAATTTTCGTTAGCTCTTACAGAATGAGGATGATTAGAGGGCATTATTATAGCATCTCCCTCTTGCATAACATTTTCATTTCCATCGATAAACACAGAACCTTTCCCATCCAAACATATAACCATAGCATCGTAAGGCGAAGTATGCTCGCTAAGTTCTTGTCCACCCCAAAATGCAAATAGGGTTACATTTCCATTCTTTTTTTTCAACAAAACTTTGCTCACTATGCAGTTCATTTGATAATCAATTAGATTAGTAAGTTCTTTTCCTTTTGATAATATCTCATCTGTAGTCATCTTCGATATTCTCCTCTATTTTCTTTAACAATCGACTATTAAAATCAATTTGTTTTTCGAGAAAGTTTATCTTTTTCTTCAGTTCAGCTTTATGTTGTTCAATCCAGAGAGGATTCTTAAGATTTTGCTCGTAAGTAAAGGGTTCACGGTTCAGCATCCTTTCAATAATCCTTTTTTCTATATTAACCATTAACTTAAATTCTTTCAATTCATCTTCTAATTTTCTAATTACATCCTCTTCATATTCAAAATTAACTAAATCTGAATTTAAAAGTTTGTAGAAAACTCGAATTTTTGCATAATTTCTTTCTTTATATGCATCTTGTATTGAAATCCAAAATTTTTTAAAAAACTCGTTCTCTCCAGCAACATCTGGATGCAACTTTTTAACCAGTTGACGATACATTTTAACTAGTTCACTTTGAAGATTTTCACTTTTATCTGAACTTTGCTGAAACATCAAAGGCAAAGCATTACCGTCTTTGTTTCCTTTAACAAAATTCCGTTGACTTGCTTGAAAATTAGATTCTACAGACTTTTCGATAATATTCCAAACATCCCGTGTTATTTTCATCCCACGAGAAATTTTGACAAAAAAAAGTTCTACTTTTCTTTCGATTTTACTGCAAATTTCAGTTTTTTCTTCGAGTTCGTTTTCAAGTTCACCAAATATTTTTTCATATTCAAAAAGAATTCTTGGTTGAACTACATAACGATAGTGATACCATTGTTCAATAAGTTCTAACAAAATTTTCTTTTGCTCTTCAATTTTCTCCCGAAGTAACCTAACTCTTTTATTTATAATAACGTCATCAAAATTTTGCATATTTATTCAATTTTTCCAACACTAAATTAAAAACAAAATGAATATATTATTTGCTAATTTCTTTTTTCGATGTCTTAGCGATAATCATTTCTCCAATGGCACAAATCAATGAAAGAATAAGAAAAAATTTCCACAATTCTGCACCAGAATACTTCCGAAAGTCTTTTTCAACAAAACTCTTCGGGTTGTCAAAATAATTTACTGTAACTCCTTTCTTGAAAACGGCAGAGAAATAGGAAAGTATTGTATTTTCCTCGGATAGTTCGAGGTCTGATTCACGAGAATCAATGTTTGCCGAAACAGTCCCAATCACATTCTCCAATTGATCGCTTAAAACATACACTCCTAATAAATTCAAGTTATCTAGATCAAAATAAGGTCCGGAAGGTAATTCAGTGGGAATTTTAAGATATTTGTTCAAAAGAGGATCCTCAATATTAATACCTGCAGAAATAAAAAATGTAGGTAAACTAATTGAAAGGTTGGTCCCGCAAGGAACAACATAATTAATTTGATAAGAAAAGGTTAGGTAATAAATTGAACTATAAATAAGTACAGGAAATATCGATGAGAAAGGTAAATTACCCCAAGCAATCGATGGTGAAACTGAGCAATAAAGAAGTTTTAAACCTTGTCTGTTAAATTCGGTAAGGAACGAACCAGCATTTGTTTGGATAATTTGAATACCACTGGAGGTTGGCAACATAGCCTTAATTCTGGGTGCATCTATTGTTGCATTTTCTTCCTTGCTTGAAGGTTTGAAAACTCCCCGCAACAAAGGATGGTCTTTATCAATGAAAGTGAAATATGGTTGATTATTTGGAGAAAATGTTTTGTATTCAAAATTTGCCTTTATTCCAAAAATATTCATAATGTTCGATATTGCTTGTGCAGAACCATCTTTGACAGGGAATAAAAGAAATCCATCCGCTTTTAACAAAAATTCGTAATCTTGAAATTCATCTAATGTAAGAATTTGGGGATTTTCGATGATAACGACAATATTTCCGCCTAAATCAACTTGCCTGATAAAATTAAGAGGAACTATTTTCAATTGTATTCGGCTTCCATCTAATGATTTAAGAAAAGTTGCAAGGTGTCCGGTAACATCATCTGTGATTAAAGCAACTGTTGGGGGCTTAGGAACTACTAAACCATACCAATATTTGTTATCATAATCCAAAGCATCAGTTTCTAATTCAAACAGGCAACGATAAGCCCCGTAGTCTTTTGGCGAAAACCCTATGATAACATTTTGAAAACTTTTGCTATTAATATTAAAAATTCTTTGAGCAACTTTTTCGCCATTTACAATAAGGCTCAACACAACGTTTTGGAAAGAACTTTGTGAATTATTTTTTATTCGAACCTCAAAGTCCAAATTTTTGCCAATTTCATAAATTGTACTTAAAGGAACGACTGTATCGATTGAAAGATTATTAATTGAAATTTTAGATTTTGCACCAACTTGCACTAAGTTCACTATGGTATTTTCATCGAAAAATTTAGAAGAATCGGAAAAAGGCAATAGCGAAGATTTCTGAAAATCGGATATAATAAATATCTCTTTATAGTAATTTTTTGCTTGCCCAAAAGTTTTTTGTGTTTTTCGTATAGCAGATTCAAATGATGAAGTTAATACAGAAATATTAGCCCTTGAAATATCGTCTTGAACCGATTCAAAAGTCGATTGAAAAGAAGTAGAATCAGTATTATTCGAAGTGTAAACAACGGTAACTTCATCTCCTTCTACTAAATTCGAGATAATTTTTCTTGCAAAGTTTTTTGCTTGACGGAAACGATTACCATATTCATCGGAAACATCCATCGATACTGAATTATCTAAAATTATAACAGTTGAGACATTTGAATAATTTCGAAAAAAAGGGAAATTACTTTTAACAACAGGACGAGCAAAGGAAAGAACAAGAAATACAATTATTAAAGTTCGTAGAACTAAAAGTAAAATTTGCTTGACTTTTAAACGACGAATTTGAGTTTTCTGTAACTCTTTTAGAAATCGAATAGACGAGAATTCAACAAGTTTATTCTTCCTGATTATTAATAGATGTATAATAATAGGAATTGTAGCAGCGACTAAACCAAGTAGGTATAAGGGATTCAAAAATTGCATAGAAAAAGCACAATTTTAAAAGATATTAAACGAAGAAATCAAATGATAATTTATTATTAGTCTTCTTTGAAAAAGAATTCGCTTAAATCATCAAACCGAATATTAACTACTATCCATCCAAGTTTAGGAGACTTGTAAAAAGTAAATACCCAACGCATTGGGAAATCAGTATGATAAGCTAAATAACGGACTCTGATAAAGGATTCAGACACAATATCAGAATTAATTGGTTCGTAAGATTTGATTGAACCATAAATCAGATTAGCTCTTTTGGTTTCAGTCATTAATTTCTCCAATTCATCTTTCTTTTTTTTCAAAGGGCTATCGCCAATCAAATCCTGGAACGCTTTTTCAATTTTGTTTGCAATAATATTATCAAAAAAAATCTGAATCTTATCCAGCACTTCTTGTGGAACACCTAATATAGTAACTTTTTTCGATTTGTTTTCTTCAGAAACAGGTAGTTTGCCTTCTTGGCAGTATAAATACGTAATTCCTAAACCTACATTTAAGAGAAAAAATATTATGCCTTTCATAAAAACCATAAAAGTGAAAAACAAAATTAAAAACTTTTCTTCGAATCCCAAACTACTTCAGATATATTTCTTATCTTATTTATATAACGGGCAAAAACAAATAAAAAATCTGAAAGACGATTTAAAAAAACAATAATATTGTGATTTACCTTTTCTTTTATTTCTAATTCAACTACCCTTCGTTCAGCACGACGACAAATTGTTCGGGCAACATGAACAAAGGCAGATTCAAAACATCCTCCTGGCAAGATGAAACTCCTAAGTTCAGGTAATTTCTCGGAATATTCATCTATTAAATTTTCGATAAAAGAAATATCCTTTTCGGTAATTCTGTCAATTTTAGACTTATGTTTAGACTGAAAGGGAGTGGCGAGGTCGGTTCCAATTATATAAAGCAAATAGTTAATACGTAAAAGATTAGTTTTATCGGAAAGAGGAATGTCGAAAGAAGCAATAACAGCAAGATGGGAACTTAATTCATCAATTGTACCATAGGCTTCTACCCTTAAAGAAGATTTTGAAACACGCGTGCCATCGAAAAGATGGGTTTCACCTTGGTCACCTGTTTTTGTATATATTTTCATTCTCAATTCCAAAAAAATTAATTTTATTAATTTTAAGTTTTTTAAAAATACAATTTAAATTTGGAAAAGAAAACACAAATAAAAATTTTATTCATTGGAGATATTTTCGGTCAATCAGGTTTGTTGGCAATTTCTAACTTTTTTCCCATTTTTTTAGAAAAATATGACCCAGATTTTGTTATTGGCAATGCTGAAAATGCAGACGACGGAAAAGGTATAATTCCTGAAACTGCCGAAACTCTTTTTTCAGCAGGGTTTGATGTTCTAACAACAGGAAACCACATTTGGGATAATTGGAAATCAAGGTACTTTTTAGCCAAAACTAACAAAGTCTTGAGACCTATGAACTATCCTTCTGGAAATCCAGGTCTTGGTTATTATGTATATGATATTCCTGAAACAGATTCAAAAATCGGGGTTATTAACTTACAAGGAAGAACTTTTATGTATACAATTGACTGCCCATTCCATGCTGCCGACAGAGCAATTAACGATATCAGCAATAAAACTAATGTTATTATTGTCGATTTTCATGCCGAAACAACTGCCGAAAAGATTGCTCTTGCTCATTATCTTGATGGGAAAGTCAGTGCTTTGATTGGTACACACACACATATACAATCCGCTGATGAAAGAATACTACCCAAAGGCACTGCTTTTATTACCGATGTCGGAATGACAGGACCATACAATTCCGTTGTGGGTTTAAAAATTGAGACTGCATTAAAAAGATTTTTATTACAAACTCCCCATAAATTTGAACAAGCGAGCGGCGAAGAACACATTGCCGGAGTTTATCTCGAAATAGAAAAATCGAATGGAAAATGCACAAAGATTGAAAGATTCTTTTATCCCGAGTTTATCAAAACTAAAATTCAAGAATAAATATGGTTAAAAAAAATGATTCTCTAAAAATTGCAATTATTGGAGCCACAGGACTTGTAGGTCGAACATTCCTAAAAGTCTTAGAAGAAACTAATTTGCCAATTTCAAAAATTGCTTTGTTTGCAACCGAAAGAAGTGCTGGAAAAAAACTCGAATTTAAAGGTAAAAAAATTGCTGTGGATAATGTTAAAAACGTTGACTTCTCAAAATTTAACGTTGCGTTATTTTCCGCTGGCAAAATCGCAAGTAAAGAAATTGCTCCACTTGCCGTAAAAAATCGATGTTTAGTTATCGATAACGGTAGTTATTGGAGGATGCATCCAGAGGTACCTCTCGTTGTTCCAGAAATTAACTTCGATTTTGCATTGAAACATAAAGGGCTAATTGCCAACCCAAACTGCTCTACTATTCAACTGGTTGTTGCTTTAAACCCAATCTACAAAAATTATGGAATTCGCAAGGTCGAGGTATCCACTTACCAAGCGATAAGTGGTGCTGGACAAAAAGGGATTGATAAATTAAAAAATGAACTTCAAACTGGTCGAACCGAAAATGTTTTATCCAAACATCCTATTGCTTTTAATATTCTTTTTCATTCAATACCATCGAAATATAGTTTTTCTGAAGAAGAAACAAAAATTATTAATGAAACACGAAAAATTTTGAATTCAAATAAAATTAAAATTACTGCCACCTGTGTTAGAATACCTGTTCTTGTAGCACACTGCGAATCAGTTTCAATCGTTACAAATCGGCCCTTCTATTTAGAAGAGGTCGAAACATTATTTAAAAATAGTCCCAGCATTAAAGTGGTAGACAACCCAGAAAATGAAGATTATCCAACTCCAAGAATTGCAGAAGGAACAAACTTCGTTTTTGTCGGAAGAATCCGAAAAAATCCAAACGAGAAAAATGGCTTACACCTTTGGGTGGTTGCCGATAATGTTAGGAAAGGAGCTGCAAGCAATGCTGTTCAGATTCTTGAAAAACTGTGGCAAGAAAATCCTGAAAAAATTTTCGATTTTGAACCAATGTTCTAATTTTATTCACTTCTCAGTCTAGCTTCCCAACTTACTTCACATCCTGCTGTTTTAATCATAGCAGAAGCAGGACAATATTTAGTTTGAGAAAGTTCTATTGAACGATTCAAATCATCTATTGTAGCATCTGGGCTAACAAGTTCATAAATTATATGCACCTTTGTAAATACCATCGGATGTTCTCTTTTACGTTCACCAAAAAGTTTCACACTAAAACCTTGAACAGTTTTGCGTTTTTTTCTCAAAATACTTAGGACATCCATAGAAGTACAGGCTCCCAAAGACATAAGAAAAATTTCCATTGGTTTTGGAGCCGTGTTTTCGCCACCAACTGATGGATCTGTATCAAAAATCACTTCTAAGTTTTGCTTGTTTTTCCCAATTAGTCTCATATTTCTCTCAAGGGTCAAATTTACTTCCATTTTTTTCCTCTTTTTGTTTTACAACAATTTCAATTGGTTTTAAGTCAATTTTTTGAATTTCTTTTTCAATGAATTCTCTCAATTTTGGTTTAATAAAAATCTTATCGGAATACTCATAAGCGACAGCCGACATTATCGACAAATGCAATTCAATTGGTCTATTTTTGTTTAATACAATAATTTTTTCATCTTTGATAATACAAGCTCCACCTTCAAAATTCCCATTTTCTTTCCTAATTTTATAACCAAGATTTTTTAATAATTCAATTAATTCATCATAAATTACTTTGTTCTTCATTTTGTTTTTTCTTTAATGGTTGAAAAACGAAAAGAAACAATATGGTAAAAATTGCAAGCCAATTGTAGACCATAAGAAAGTTTAGCTTTGCAAATCTATTGTGAAAAAAAGTCTGAATTTCATTTGAATAATAATCTAAATTATGTTCGAAAAAAACATATAAACCAAGCCTAATATCGCAGTAAAGAAGGAAAAGTTCAGAAAGTACTGCAAGAAAAAAAAGGAAATAAGACATCAACAGCCATCCTTCGAATTTAAATTTACTTTTCATCGAAGGAAAAAGTCCTATAGAAGAAACTAAAGCAAGTATAAAACCTATTCCTGTGTATAAAGAACCAATGGAATAGTGGCGTACAGTCCATAATGCAAAATCTTTGGTTACCCAATATCGAAATGAAATGGAATTAATTCTGGGTTCAAAAATATCATATACTATTGAAACTCGAACAATTGAACCACCAATCCAAAGAATTATACCAACTGCCCAAAAGAAAATTAGAATTTTTTGATAACGATTAAAGGCCATTTTATCTTCCAATTACTCAAACAAAGTACTTTGTTCAGGAGCTTTCCTTTCGTTTTGGATTAAATCAGATAAACCAATCATTTCCAAAAATTCGTCTTCATTTATTATCTTAATCCCTAACTTTTTAGCTTCAGAATATTTTGAACCTGGGTTTGCCCCAACAACTACAAAATTAGTTTTTCTGCTCACACTACTGGAAACCTTTCCCCCGAGTTGTTCAATTTTGGATTTGGCTTCGGTTCTGGTTAAATTTTTTAGTTCTCCAGTAAGAACAAAAGTTAACCCCTCGAGTTTTTTACTTGTTAATGTTGTTTCTTCTTTCTCAGAAAAATTCACACCATAAGCCCTCAGTTTTTCTATTATTTCCAACTCCTTTGGGTCGGAAAAGAATTTGACCAGGGATTCAGCCATTTTGTCTCCAATCTCATAAATAGAAGTAAATTCTTCTTTCGAAGCTTTCATAATTGCGTCAAGGTTTTTGAAGTGTTTTGCAAGAATCTTTGCTGCTCCTTCTCCAATAAATCTTATTCCAAGTCCAAAAATTAATCGATGCAAAGGTCTTCTTTTGCTTTCTTCAATAGCATTCAACAAATTATCAACTCTTTTTTCCCCCCATCGCTCAAGATTTATCAATTTTTCTCGGTAATTTTTCAATTCGTATATCGATGCAATATTTTTTAGGAAACCCAAGGATACCAAATCATCAACAACCCTTTCACCCATTCCCTCAATATCCATAGCGTTCCTCGAAGCAAAATGCTCAATTCTTCGACGAAGTTGCCAAGGACACTCTGGATGTTGACAAAAGTATGCTACTTCCCCTGGAAGTCGAACAAGCTTACCTTGCAAGCCACACTCACAAAATTCAGGGAAAACATATTCAACTGCCCAGTTGGGTCTTTTTTCTAGAACAACTCCAACGACTTTTGGAATGACTTCGCCTCCTTTTTCAAGAATCACTGTATCTCCAATGCGCAAATCGAGCTCTTTAATATAGTCCGCATTATGCAAAGTAGCACGACTAATCGTACTTCCAGCAAGAAAAACTGGCTCTAATTCTGCAACCGGAGTTACAATACCGGTCCTTCCAACTTGTAATATTATATTCTTCAATATTGTTGTCGCTTTTCCGGCTTCGTATTTATATGCAATTGCCCAACGCGGG
>JBBIUA010000022.1:0-34055 GCA_037440445.1 Ignavibacteria bacterium | reverse complement strand
GTTTTGGATTGTTCCAGATAGTTTATCTTGCTGAACTCCTGATTCTTCGGCAGTAACAATATAAAAAGCCATTATGGGTAAAACAGCGCCATTCATCGTCATAGAGACAGAAATTAAATCGAGAGGTATGCCCTCGAAAAGTAATTTCATATCCTCGACTGTGTCGATTGCAACTCCTGCTTTACCAACATCCCCAACAACGCGAGGATTGTCGGAATCATATCCACGGTGGGTTGCAAGGTCGAATGCTACTGATAAACCCTTCTGACCAGCAGCAAGGTTCCGTCGGTAAAATGCGTTGCTTTCTTCTGCTGTGGAAAACCCTGCATATTGCCGTATTGTCCAAGGTTGTTGTAAGTACATTGTTGGATAAGGTCCGCGAAGATATGGAGGTATCCCCGCAGTAAAATCGAGATGTTCGAAATTCTTGTAATCTTCTAATGTATAAAGCGGATATATATCAATTCCTTCAAGCGACCTTTTTATAAGTTCTTCAAATTCTTTGCCAGTTCTTTTTTTAAATTCTTTTTTCCAATATTCAAAAATGTATTTTTGCTCAATTTTCTCTAAACTTACTTTTGATAAATCAGGAAATTCTTGTTTCATAGTTTTTTAAAACTAAATCAAATACAAAAATACAAAACGGATAATAAATCCTTGGTTAAGAGAAATTTTGTAATACAATTATATAATGCTAAGTTTAATATTATTTGAAAATCTCGTATTGTTTATTAATAATTTTTTTCAGGAAAGAAATGCGATGCAATGGCGATGGGTTGTATTTCAATATATTTTCGATGTGTTGTTTTGTTCCATAGCCTTTATGTCGGTCGAAGCCATATTGAGGATAAAGTTTGTGAGCAATATCACACATCCACAAGTCTCGATGAACTTTTGCAACAATCGAAGCAGCAGCAATCGAAAAGCACTTTGCGTCCCCGTCGATAATTGTTTTAGCAGGAAATTTTCCGTCATAACGGTTTCCATCAATTAATGCAAAAGGTTGAAGTTCTATAAGTTCAAGAAGAATTTCGTTCATTGCATCGATTGTTGCACGAAGTATGTTTGTCTTGTCGATATAATCTGGAAATTTCATTTTAATTGAACAGTAAACTGAGTTTGAAATTATATGTTGGTAGATTTCTTCCCTTTTTTTGGGGCTAATTTCTTTTGAGTCGAAAACCTGAAAATTTGGCTTAAAGTTTAATGGAAAAATTACACCAGCGACAACTACGGGACCAGCAAGTGCACCACGACCTGCCTCGTCAATCCCCACAACCAAAATGTTTTTTTTCCAAAATTGTTTTTCAAAATCAAATGAAGGGGAAGGCATATTACTTAACGTAACCCATCCCAATTAAATTCAAAAATTCATTACGTAAGTTCAAATCTGTTAACAAATAACCTCGCATTACAGAAGTTATCATTAGAGAATTTTCTTCGTTTCCTTTAACTCCTCGAGCAATCATACAATAGTGGCGTGCTCGGATAACAACTCCAAGCGCTTTGGGTTTTATAAGGCTTTCAATGTAGTCGGCGATTTGTTCACCCAATTCTTCTTGGATTTGCCCCCGTCGGCAGAACCAATCAACTATTCGACTTAATTTGCTTATCCCCAAAACATATTTGTTTGGAATATAACCAATTGCACAATCACCAGAAATTGGTTGCCAATGATGCGAGCAAACACTCATTACAGTTATGCCCTTGCTGATGATTAATTCATTTACTTTCTTTCGATTTGGAAATACTGTACTTTTTGGGGGTTCTTGGAATCTACCAGCAAAAAGTTCGCGTACCAACATTCTAGCAATTCGTAAAGGTGTTCGAGTCGAATTTGGGTCGCGTCGGGAGATTCGAAGAATTTCCATAACTTCGATAAACTTTTGCTCAAGTCGTTTAATCATAATTTCTTTTTCTTCTTCGGTTAGGGGAATGTTTCCATTAGCATCGAAAAGTAATTCCCCCCATTGATTTTTGTCGGGGAAAGTTGTTAAAACTTCGTCGGGTATGCTATCAAATTCGTCAAAATCATTGTTTTCAATGTAACTTTCCATAGTATAAGTAAGTTATTGTAATTGTTCACCGAAATATTCAACAACATTATTTTCTGTTTCGTAAAGTTTGATTTTGTAAAGTCTACAAGAAGTGATTTTTGGTTCCAATTCTTTCCAAAATGCAATTGCAAGGTTTTCCAATGTTGGAATTACATCACGAAGGAAATCTACATCAAGGTTCAAATTTTTATGGTCGACCTTTGAAATTATTGTTTCCTTGATAATTCTTTTTAGTTCTTTTAAATCAATTAGATAACCTGTATTGGCGTCGGGAATACCGCATACTGTAATTTCCAAAACATAATTATGACCGTGCCAGTTCGGGTTGTTGCATTTATCATAGATTCGTTCGTTTTCTTCATCAGAAAATTTTGGATTGTATAGACGATGTGCTGCAGAAAACACTTCTCGTCTTGTTATGTAAATCATACCTCTATTATGCATAAATTTGTAAATTTAAAAAGTAATTTACGAAACATTTTAGGAAATATTTAGTATTTAGAGGGGATATGTTGTTTTTTGCAATGTTTTATTTTTGTTTTAGTTTAAGTCTTTTCTGCCAAACGGAAAAAGGGATTGACAAAGGTAATGATTTACTTTCAATTTCATATCAAGCAAAAGGGACGATTAATTTTTCATTGCCAGAGTTAAGTTTCTCAGCACAATTTGTGGCTAAAATTGTGGGTAACGATTCTGCCTCTATTTCATTCTATGGTCCAATGGGTGTTATTCTTGTGAAAGCATATTCCGATAAAAATTTCTTTGAATACTACGATGTCTTTAATAATTGGGCTATTGTTGGAAATCCTACAAGGGAAAATATTTATAAAGCCTCTCGAGTTCCATTAAGTTTTATTGACATAATTTATTTATTTAAAGGGCAATTGTTGTATCCTTTTGATTCCTTACGAATTGAGAAAAACGACGACGGTAAAATACTATATTCTTACAGAACAAACGAGTTTGTTGATTTTTTCCTTGTCGAAAATTCTCGTTTAGTTCAATTTCAAAAGAAAAATTACGAGGATAAAATAGTTGTAAATATTGCCATTCCAGAGTACTTAAATGTTGATGAATATACTTTCCCCAAGAAGTATTTTATGCAACTTGAAGAACGAAAGGGAAATGTAAGTATTAATATTGACCAAATTGAATTTAATGTGGATACAAGCAGACCTTTTTCGTTTAATATTCCCAAGTCTGTAGAAATATTCAACTTCGAATGAATTATTTGAATTTAAATATTAAAATTATACAATTGTCATTTTATCGAATTAGTTTAAGTCTGATTTCATTTTTGATTATACTTTTTTGTGCTTCCATTCATTTATCTTCACAACAAAGAGAAAATATTTTGTTTCCTTTTGCAAATAAAACTATCGATGCATTTTTCTCATTGAATCTGCTGCAACCACCATCCGAGCCCGCCCCAAAAAGAAAGATTCAAGAGAAAAGTTCTTCTAAAGACACTATTGCTCCAACAGAACCCAAAAGAGACGATTATTTGCAAAATCGGGTTCAGGAAACTACAAATAGAATGGAAAGTTTACCAGATACAATACAAAGCAAAACAACAATCGACGATATCATTAAGTTTTCAGCAATTGATTCGGTTAGATTAAATGTAAAGGGAAAACATCTTTATATGCGAGGAAAAGCAAAGGTGGAATATAAAACTCAGAAACTCGAAGCAGAAATTATAGAATTTTTCTTCGAAAATTCGCTTTTAAAAGCTCAAGGGAGCCGAAATAACGAAGGTAAAATTTATGGGTTCCCAGCCTTTACCGATAACAAAGAAATTTACTATGGTGAACGAATTTCGTACAATTTCAGAACAAAACAGGGAACCATTTCGGTGGGCGAAACCCAGTTGGGAGAAGGGTATTACTTTGGCGACCGAATTAAAAGGATTAACGAGGAAGAATTTTTTGTTCAAAATGGATGTTACACTACTTGCAATGCTCCGCATCCTCATTACTATTTTGGGTCGCCAAAAATGAAAATTGTTGCTGGCCAAAGCGTTTATCTCGACCCTTTGATTTTTTATGTCGAGGATTTACCAATTTTTATTCTGCCTATTGGTTTATTTTTCCCAAACAAAAGTGGACGGCAATCGGGTCTTATTGTACCTTCCTTCTTTTTTTCGCAAAAGCGTGGTGTAACAATCGAAAATCTTGGTTTGTATCTTGCACTTTCGGATTACTACGATACTCGCTTTACACTTGATTTTTATTCCAAGGGTGGGTTCCTAACAAAAAGTTATTCTCAGTGGAAATATCGAAACATTTTCTCTGGTAATCTTGAAGTTTCATATGGTCGGGTTCGCTTATCTTATTATGATCCATATCAAAAAACATGGTCGTTTAGTTTACAACATAATCATAAAATAAATCCTTTTGAATCTTTCAATGCAGATGTCCGATTCTATTCACAGGATTATTTCAGAAATACTTCAATTGATTTGTTGACTCGCCAAACCCAAGATTTGACCTCGAATGCATCCTATTCTAAAACTTTTGAAGATGGAACTTCGCTTTCTTTAGCCTATTCCCGCTCTCAAAATATTTTAACAGATGAGTATACTGAATCTCCAAGTTTTAGTTATAATGTTCCAACGCTTAATCCCTTCCGCTCTATTTTTCCAAATGTAGAATTTCTAAGGAATTTTTCTTTTCAATATTCTTTGCGAACAAATCATACAAAAGTTAAAAGGTTTGTTGATTCAAATTTTATTTTTGATTACTCTTCAAAAATCACACATAATCCAAGCATTTCTTTTCAGTTACCAAAGATTAGTTATTTCAGTTTTACACCTTTTTTCTCTTTTTCGTTTAATAACTATTTTCGAAGAATAAATAAAAGAATCAACCCTTCTGATTCAAGTCTAATTGTTGATACAGAAAAAGGTTTTTTTACCGAATATACCTATTCTGTAGGAATAAATGCATCGACAAAACTCTATGGAATTGTTTCGCCAAACATTTTTGGGGTTAAATCCATTAGGCATACGGTCTCACCTAATATTCAATTTTCGTATACACCTGATTTATCGAATCCAAAGTTTGGCTTTTACGATAAATACTTCGACTTAAAAAACAATCGAGAAGTATTATACTCGCGTTTTGAAAAAGATGGCGGAGGTTTGGCTTCTCGCTCACGATTTCAATTGCTTTCCTATAGCATACAGAATAACTTTTCGATGAAATACAATCCTTTAGACACTGGCGAAGATAAAGTCATCGATTTTCTTAATGTAAATCTTTCTGGAAGTTATAATTTTGTTGCTGATTCACTTCGATTTTCAGATATTTCAGTTTCTCTTTTTTCAACTACTATTCCAAATATATCTTTAAATGCTTCTCTTGGATTGACGTTATATGAACAAGATGCTATTACCGATGCAAGTGGTAAAAAAACTTACCACAAAGTTAACAGATTTTTAATATCCTCTGGGAAAGGGCTTTTCCGCCTGACAAGATTTTCGATGAGTTTGAGCACCAAGGTTAGTGGAGGCAGATTGCCAGAATTGACCACTACAAAAGAAAAACCTTTGGATTCACTTTCGCTTGGAGAAAGATTCTCACTTCGTAGGAACTACGAAGAAGAAACATTCGACTTTTGGGGCGAACACTCTCCTGGTTTTCAAACCTTTAATGCAAATTGGAATCTTTCCATTGATATAAATTATAATTATAATCATGAGTTGATTAATCAAAAATCTTCCTCGTTAAATCTTAGCCTTGATTTTGCATTAAGGCTTACCCCAACTTGGAGTATTTTTCTGACTACTCAATATGATGCGATAAATAAAGAAATAGTTTCACCAATAATAAGAATTAATAAAGATTTGCATTGCTGGGATTTAACTTTCACATGGTATCCCTATGGGACATTTACTGGTTTCTACTTTCGATTTGGAATAAAATCATCTGTTCTTCGCGACCTTAAAATTGAAAAAAGAAGTTCCCCGTTGTATTAAATTCTGTGTAATCAATATATTTTTAAAAATAAGTTTCTTTAATATACTTCTTTAAAATTTGAAGGCTATACCTTGTTTTGCAAATTTAACTAGGAAAATTATGAGAAAATTTTTTATTCTTCTATTGTCGAGTTTCCTTCCAATTTTAAGTTTTTCTCAAAGCATAATTAATTATGAAATGAGAAAAGAAAATGATGAAGAATTTCATCGGAAACGTAATGAGTGGATTCAAAGCCTACATCGTTGCGAAGAAGGCTTGCCTTATTGGATTTTGGACAACAAAGCAAAGGAAGTTTACCGAGAAATGGTAAAGGAATCGCAGTCTAACTCGATTTTACAAAATTCGTATGCTAATGGTAGAATAATTGGTCAATGGATTGAAAAAGGAAGCGATAATTTATCGGGAAGAGTACATACATTGGATTTTGATACTGTAGATAAGACAATTATTCTTGCCTCTGCTGGTGGAAATATTTGGAAAGGAACAATCAAGAGGAATGATTGGGTTTGCTTGAACAATTCTCAAAGGTTTCCCAATCCTAGAATGGTGAAAATTTTGAATTTAAGTGGAACGAAAAGAATTGTGGTAGTTGCAAATTCACCCTCTTCGGTTTATTTTACCGATGATTTTGGCAAAAATTGGGTAAAATCGTTGGGATTAGACAATGCAGAAAAATGGGGCTGGATGATTCGTGGTCAAGTTACCATTGACCAAAGTATCTATGTGTTGCTTACAGAATGGGATTTTAAAAATTGGAAAAGTGTTGTGAGTTTATACAAATCTTCAGACTTCGCCCAATCTTTTTCTAAAATTTATTCCGCTTATTTAGATTTTAATAATTCTCAACTATGTGATATTTGGGCTCCACGGTACGATATAAATATACTTTACTTTGCCATAAAAGATACGCTTTATACCATTGATTCACAAAATAATTTCAGTATAGTTAGAATTAATTATTTTGTCGATAAATATACCGAAGGAGTGATGGTCCGAGGATGTGCAATTGGGAAAGACTTGCATATATACCTTGCAATACAAGATAATAATGTCAAAACAACCTTTTATTATTCTACTGATGGTGGTAAAAGTTTTACAAGAAATGGGTCACTCGATTTTTATCCTTTCGAAAAAAATAGTTTCGAAGTTTCCCAAGCCTTTCCCAATTTTCTCTACTTTGGTCAAGTGGAGTTTTACTACAGTAGAAATAATGGTAGCAGATGGTCTCGTCTAAATGCTTGGTATGAATACCACTCCAAACCTGAAACAAAATTGCATGCTGATATTCCAGGCATTGTTAGTTTTCGGATTTGGGATTCACAATCGGAACGATTTATTGATTATGTTTTTATTAGTACTGATGGTGGTTTGTATTTGTTAGAATTTAGTTACTATTATTACTATTATTCATTTAATGTTACTAACTTATCGATGAAGAATTTAAATATTTCGCAATACTACTCGGTTTATACATATAAGAAGGACCCGAAAGTCATTTTTGCAGGTAGCCAAGACCAAGGTTTGCAACGATGTCTGACCGATTCAGGAAAAGCCTTATCCTTTTCGCAAATTATTAGTGGAGATTATGGTCATTTAGTTTCAAGCGATGGTGGGGACCACTTATGGTGTGTTTACCCTGGATTTGCAATGTTAGCATTTCAACCAAACGAAATTTACTCTTATCTAAAAAGTTGGGATTTTGTTGGTGGTCGTTTCCTTTGGTTACCTCCTATAATAACCGACCCAAAAAACCCACTTGTTGCTTATGTTTTAAGCGGGGATAATCAATTACCTACTTCAACCGCTGCTTCGTTCATATACAAGTTGACATATTTGGAAAGCGAAGATAGTATTTTCTATGAAGTAATACCTTTCAATTTTGCTTTGGACGACCCAAACCGAAAAGTTTCCTATTTTGCTATTTCTCCACTTAAATACAAGTATTGGTATGCAATAAGCAACGATGGTGTATTTTTTCGTTCTACTGATTCTGGTAATAATTGGGAAGTTATTTCTGATTTTGCTGGTCCAAAAGGTCACTATTTTTATGGGAATAAGATTCTTCCTTCGCGTTTACAAGTGGGTAAAATTGTTGTTGCAGGAAGTGGATATTCAACCCCTGGTGTATTTATTTCTTATGATACAGGTAAGACTTTCACCCCACTAAGTAATTCATTACCTTCAACACTTTTCTTCGATGTTGAGTTTAATGAAGATGAGTCTTTACTTTTTGCGGCAACCGAAATAGGCCCTTTTGTTTATCATTTTGCAGAGGGTAAATGGTATTCTTTAAGTGGAGTTGATTGCCCAGACCAAGTTTTTTGGGATGTTGAATATTTGCCAAGCCTTAATACAGTCCGTTTTGCAACTTATGGACGCGGTATCTGGGATTTTAAAATCGATAAAGTTTTAGATGTAAAGGATGTTCTATATGAAATTCCATCTAAAATTGATATAAAGGTCTACCCCAATCCTTCGTCCTCTTCTTTCAGAATTAATATTAAGACTGACCAAAATTCATTTTTATATGTTGAAATTTTCGATACAGAGGGTAAACTTTTAAAAAGACTTTGGAAAGGGGATTTAAATTCTGAAAACTTGAACTTAGAATGGGATTGTACTACGGACGAAGGCTATAAAGTCGCTAGCGGAAATTATATTGTTGTTGCAACAAGTGGATTTGTTTCGAAATATTATTTCATACAAGTCGGAAGATAATATGTTGAACCACATTGTCCTATTTAAATTAAAGGATGAGTATGACGGAAAAGATAAAAATGAATTAGTTAAGGAGATTAAAGAAAAACTTGAACGACTACCAACTTTAATACCCGAAATTATTCATTACGAAGTCGGTATAAATGCGCTTGACGACCCAAGAGCATACGACTTGGTTCTTATTTCAAAATTCGATAATTTAAATTCGCTCGAGATATATCGCAACAATCCGATTCATAAGGAAACTCTTGCATTTATCCTTGAGCGTTGTTTAGATGTCAAAGTCGTTGATTATTATTCTTGAAATTGTGATTTTAATTTTTGAAATATTTTTTACAATCAATCTCGAGATAAGATTTTTACTGCGGGAATTTCGGGAAGTAATTGATTTAGGTAAAGGAACATTAACATAGTTTCAATTGAAGATTCAAGTTCAGGTTCCCAATACCAATAAACTTTACCTTTCCTTTCATGATATTTTGAACTGGCTTCAATTATTTCTTGGCTTTTGATAAAATTACTCGAAGTTAGCGACGATACAATCTTCTCGATTTTTGGTGGATGACTTTCTGCTCGGCAAACCCAAAAGCCAATAGGCAGAGGTTCTTCTATAAGGTCATACCATTCTTCGCTAACATCCAACGATATGTCATCGACATCGGCGTTTCCCCAAAGAATGGCTGAATCATATTTCGAGAGTATTTCAGATTTACTTCCAGCCATTTTATTAACTTGAATGTCAATCCCATACTTTTCGTTCAAAACCAATTGTCCAATTTGAATTATAAAATCATCAGGAGTTGGAGAATACAAACTAAAAATATTATCCAAACCTGGTTTGAAAAAAATTGAAGCAAATCCAGTGTAGTTTTCTAAGAAAAGCATTGGTCCAGGAATAATTCTAAAATCAGCAATTTTAACGCCTTTACCATATCCTAAAGGCGAAAGGAAGGCAGCATCCACCAAGTTACGAAGCATATAATCGGTGCATTCGTTTTCGTTTAATCGATAGCAACGAATATTATTTTCCTTTGAATATGTTTCACTTTCTTCAAATAAAGGATTATAAATAGGATTTTTTGGAAATGCTAATCTAATCATTATAGTTTATTCACAATTTCTTTGAAAACTTTGCCTCGATGTTCAAAATTTTTAAACATATCGAACGACTTGCAGGCAGGCGAAAATAAAACAATATCTCCTGGTTCAGCGATTTCTTTTGCTCGGTTAACAGCCGATTCAAGTGAGTCTTCAAGGTAACATCTTTTCATCGTGCAAAAATTGCTGAAAATTTCGCCTCGGGCTTCACCTATTGCTACAATTGCTTTGACGTTTTTCTCGACAATATCATTAAGGAAAAGATAGTCGTTGTTATCGCTTCTACCTCCAACTATCCAAACTATTGGTTTATTGTAACTTTGAAGTGCGTAGTAGGCAGCGTCGACATTCGTTGCTTTTGAATCGTTAATATAATCTACTCCATCAATAGTTCGCACAAATTCAAGGCGATGCTCTACTCCGCTAAAATTCATTAAAGCTTTGCGAATATCTTCTTTTTTTACTTCAAAATATCGAGTTGCGATTATTCCGGCAAGTGAATTATACAAATTATGAATGCCCGGTATTTTGATTTCCCCAGTTCTCATTATTACCTCCTCGTTATTTGTTTCAGGAAATCGCAGGCAAACTTCGTCACCTTTGACATATGCACCCATTTCAGAGTGCTCTAATCCAAAGTAGGCGATAGTCCCCCTTGCCAGCGATTTCGCTAAATAAGTTTCTTTGTCATCGAAATTCAAAATTAACAAATCTTGTTCATCTTGATTTGCAAAAATTTTAAATTTTGCATCGCGATAACTTTCGTAATCACCATGGTATTTAATATGGTCTGGAGTAATGTTTAATATTATAGCAACATTGGGTTTAAACTTTTCAATTCTATCTAGTTGATAACTGCTGATTTCAAGAACGATAATTGTTCCCGAATCTACTTCATCAACAACCTCACTTAAAGGAGTGCCTATATTACCAGCAGTAACTGACTTGACTCCAGAAGTTTTAAAAATGTAATCGATTAGGGCTGTTGTAGTTGTTTTCCCATTTGTTCCGGTTATTGCAATTATCGGATTTTGTATGTATTGGTAAGCAAATTCAATTCGCTGATGATTTTTTTTCCCTCTTTTTGCTGCTTCCGTAATGATGGGCGAATTCGGAGGAACTCCTGGCGAGGTGACGACTAAATCGAAATCATCGAGAAGTTCGTAACTATGTTTACCAAATTCGAACTCAATGTTGTTTTCATCGAAAATTTTGATTACCTCGGTAAAGTTTTCGCTCGAATTATACTCGCTTATAAAAATTCTTGAAAAACCTTTCCTTTGTGCAAGCAAACCAGCCGAAACACCGCTTTTTCCAGCTCCGATGATAAAAACTTTATCCATTTTTTCAAAAATTTTTTTATCAATACAAAATTAGAAATAAAATAACTTATGGTTATGGTTCTACTTGTTAAGTCAATTGTTATTCGGTTTTTCAAGCTACTTTATTGGTTCGGAAATTAACCCATAGTGTTTTGTAATAATTGGGTATTTTTGCTGTTTAGAATTTGAAATAGAAGAAAAATGATTGTCAGGGAAATTATTGAACCCAAAAGCATTGTTGTTGTTGGTGGCTCTAATGATACTCGAAAACCTGGAGGGAAAGTATTGGAAAACATTATCCGTGGCAACTTCGACGGTGAATTGTTTGTAGTGAACCCCAAAGAAAAAGTAGTCCAAAATGTTCAAGCCTTTCCTTCTTGCGAAGAGTTACCCCCAGTTGAACTTGCAATTTTTGCTATTCCAGCGGGGTTGATTCCCGATGCAATGGAACAACTTACTGAACATGGAACTCGCGCTTTCATCGTTTTGTCTGCTGGATTTAGCGAAATGGGTGAAGAGGGGAAAAAACTAGAGAAAAAGATTATCGATATCGTTGAAAAGGTTGATGGAACATTGATTGGTCCGAACTGTATTGGAGTTATAACAAAAAAGTATAAAGGAGTTTTTGCTGGTCCGATACCTGAATATGCACAAATGGGATGCGATTTCGTTTCCGCTTCTGGGGCAACTGCAGTTTTTATTCTCGAAGAGGCAATAGTTCGTGGGATTCGTTTTTCAGAGATATTTTCTGTTGGGAATTCGGCACAAATCGGAATTGAAGAAGTTTTAGAATATTGGGATCAAACCTATCAACCTGGGTTTTCTTCAAAAGTTAAGTTGATTTATGCCGAGCAAATTTCAAATCCAAAAAAGTTTTTGGAGCATTGTATTTCGTTGAAAGAAAAGGGATGTCGAATCGCTGCTATTAAGGCAGGAAGAACAAAGGCTGGCCAGCGCGCCGTTTCGTCACACACAGGTGCTTTAGCAGGCGAAGATACTGCAGTTGAATTGCTTTTCCGCAAGGCTGGTATTATTCGATGCGAAGGAAGATTGGATTTAGTAAATGTTGCGGGTGTACTATTAGGCAATAAACCCAAAGGCGACCGTGTTGCAATAGTAACACATGCCGGTGGACCTGGCGTAATGTTGGCAGATACACTTGAAAGCGAAGGGGTGAAAGTTCCTAAAATTGAAGGCAAATATGCACAAGAATTGCTTGGAAAACTGAATTATGGTTCTTCCGTTGCCAATCCAATTGATTTTCTTGCTACCGGTACTGCTGAACAATTAGATTTAATATTGGACTTCGCCGAGAACAAGTTTGATAATATTGATTCAGTAGGTGTAATATTTGGTACTCCTGGCTTGTTCGATGTTACAAACGTTTATCAGATTTTGTTTCAAAGACAACAAAATTTAAAGAAACCGATTTTTGCTATCCTGCCTTCAATTGTACAAGCACACGATGCTATTGAAAAGTATAAATCACTTGGAGGTAATTACTTCAACGACGAGGTTTCTTTTGGCAAAGCGTTGGCTAAAGTTCTAAAAATTGAATTGAAAGAAAAGGGTGAAGTCAGAGAATTTGAGGATATTGATAAAGATACAGTTCGTAGAATTATTAATAATTCCCCAAATGGGTTTTTACCCATTAACGAAACCATTTCTCTTTTAAATGCTGTAGGTATACCCTTCGTTCGGACCTTGATAGTAAAAAATATTCCAGAGTTGGAAGAAGCGCTTAGTAAATTAGGTTTTCCAGTTGTGTTAAAAGTTATAGGACCTCTGCATAAAACAGATTTGGGGGGTGTAGTTTTAGGTATAAATTCCTTTAATGAAGCTGAACAAAAGTATAATGAATTAATGAGAATTCCAAATGCTGTTGGTGTTCAAGTTCAACCAATGATGAAAGGAACTGAATTATTTTTTGGCGTAAAATACGAAAAAGATTTTGGCCATATAATTGCATTTGGTTTAGGGGGCATTTTTGTCGAAATAATGAAAGATGTTGCAATGAATTTGGCTCCATTGACTACAGTAGAGGCTAAAGAAATGATTGATTCGATAAAAGGAAAGTCAATTATCGAAGGGGCGCGCGGTTGTAACATAATTGATAAAGAGACAATCAGCAACATTTTATTACGAATTTCAAATTTACTTCAAATTGCCCCGGAGATATTAGAAATGGACATTAATCCTGCGTTTGCAACAAGCAAAGGGATTGTAGCAGTGGATGCAAGAATTATAGTGTAGCAACAGATTAATAGTTCCAAATGAGAAAATTTTGTCTGATTATAGCAATTTAGGTAATTTTGTATTTACTCATAAGGGAATGTATTAAAAATGGAAGATATTTATATTTCAATGTTAATGAATGACCATGCGATTATCGAGAAAGCTTTGGTCATTTTGGAAAGACAACTTGAAAAAAAGAAAAAAAATTGGCAAGGTATTCAAACCCTACTTGATGTCCTTTGGGATTATGGCGAGACTTGTCATAATATGAAAGAGGAAAAAGTATATTTCCCATTGCTACTCGAACGAGGCCTTCCTCCCCAAGGACCAATAGCGGTTATGTTGGCTGAACACGAAAAAGAAAGACAATATTTAACACAATTGAAAGAAATTGCATTAACTTCAGAAAAAACGGATGAAACAATAAGCAAATTCATTGACTTATTTACTGAGTACTCAGCCTTGACAAAAGACCATATTTGGAAAGAAAATGATATTCTTTATCCAATGGGCAGAAAGTTTGTCCAACCCGAAGATATTCCATATCTTGCAAGCGAATTCAAGAGAATAGAGCAAGAGTCGTTAGGGGTTGGTGCATACACACGTTTTAAAACTCTTGTCGATGCAATGGAAAAGGAAACCGGTGAAAGAATCAATTTGCTTGCTTCTTTGCCTATTGATGTTATAAGTAATATGTTAGACTCGATACCTGTTGAATTAACTTTTGTAGATGCAGAGGATAGAGTTCGTTATTTCAATAAGCTTGACAAAGAGAAAATTTTTTCCAGAACACTTTCAGCCATAGGGAGATTAGTCCAACAATGCCATCCGCCTAAAAGCATTCATTTGGTTAATCAGATAATTAAAGAGATGAAGGAAGGGATACGCGATAAAGCTACATTCTGGATACATTTCAATGGGATGTATCTTTTTATTGCTTATTACGCAGTTCGTGATGAAGAGGGGAATTATCAAGGCGTTGTTGAAATGGTACAGGATGTAAACCCATATCGAGCCTTGGAAGGAGAAAAACGCCTTTTGGACCTAAGTTGAAACTGTTCAATATTTGTTTTCAAAATAACTTTAAAAAGGGGATTCAATCCCCTTTTTTTTTTTATAGTTATGTTTGTTTATGTTAAAAGAAAATTTATTTTATAACCCTTTTTTTGTTTTAAATTTGTATTCCAAAGTTTTTCAATTTACAATTGGAGGTAAAATGGAAAGATTTAAAAATTTCATTAATGGTAAGTGGGTTGAACCCAAAAGTGGCAAGTATTTTTTAAATATCAATCCAGCAAATACAGAAGATATTATCGGCGAATTTCCAGAATCAGGCAAAGAAGATGTCGATGAGGCTGTTGCAGCGGCAAAAGAAGCTTTTCGTCGATGGAGGTTAGTGCCTGCTCCCAAACGTGGTGAAATTGTAAAGCGCGCTGGCGACATTTTTGCTCGGCGAAAAGAAGAAATTGCTCGAATAATGACTCGTGAGATGGGAAAGCCCGTTTTTGAAACTCGAGGGGATATCCAAGAAGCAATCGATACCGCCTATTATGCTGCTTCAGAAACAAGAAGGCTTTTTGGTCATAATACTCCAAGCGAACTACCTGATAAAGCCAACCTTTCCTTTCGTGTGCCCATCGGTGTTGTTGGTGTTATAACTGCATTTAATTTTCCAATTGCTGTTCCATCTTGGAAAATACTTCCCGCTATTGCTGCTGGGAATACTGTTGTTTTTAAGCCATCGAAAGATGTTCCTCATTCAGGTATTGTCTTTGCTGAAGTTATGGAAGAGGCAGGTGTGCCTCCTGGTGTTTTTAATGTTGTCCTTGGAAAAGGATATATGGGGAATATGCTTGTTGAACACCCCGATGTTAAAGTAATTGGTTTTACTGGTTCAACTGAAGTTGGTAAGAAACTTGGTGAAATTTGTGGTAGGCTGAACAAGAGAATTTCCTTAGAAATGGGTGGGAAAAATCCTTTAATTGTTATGCCCGATGCGAATATGGAATTAGCTCTTGATGGGGTTCTTTGGGGGGCATTCGGCACCACTGGCCAACGATGCACAGCAACTTCTCGTCTTATTCTTCACAAAGATATTTACGATGAGTTTATCAATAAATTAGTTGAAAGGGCAAAAAAACTCCGACTTGGAAATGGACTAAACGATGGGGTTGATGTTGGACCAGTTATCCACGAGCAGCAACTTCGCACTTGCGAGGAATATGTAAAAATTGGTTTAGAGGAAGGGGCAAAGCTCGTTTGTGGGGGTAAAAGAGCAACGCAAGGCGAACTTGCCAAAGGTTATTTCTTTGAACCTACCATATTCATTGATGTTACCCCAGAAATGAGATTATTTAAAGAAGAAATATTTGGACCGATTCTTTCTGTTTCGAAAGCAGAATCGCTTGAACATGCTATTGAACTTGCAAATGCAGTTGATTATGGGCTTTCTTCTTCAATATATACCACAAATATTAATAATGCATTCCTTGCTATTCGAGACCTTGAAGCCGGAATTACATATGTTAATGCCCCAACTATCGGTGCAGAAGCACATATGCCTTTTGGTGGTGTAAAAGGCACAGGGAACGGTCACCGTGAAGGTGGCTGGACTGTATTTGATATTTTTACAGAATGGAAGACAGTATATATCGATTATTCAAATAGGCTTCAACGAGCACAAATTGATAATTATTAAAAGCAAAATTTATTTGCATTTAATCTTATTGTTTATTATTGTATAACATAAAGTAAGGGATATTTATTTTTTTGAAATGGAAAAAGGATTTTACACAGCCGTTCGAAAAATACATTTTGTTGGGATTGGTGGAATTGGAATGAGTGGGCTTGCCGAAATACTTTTTCGGCAAGGTTTCGAAGTTAGCGGTTCCGATTTAAAAGAATCTGAAAATACCAAATACCTTTCCGATTTGGGTATAAGAGTTTCAATTGGACATTCCCCCGAAAATATTAACCAAAGCGATGTAGTGGTTTATTCCAGTGCTGTAAATCCAGAAACAAATCCCGAAACAATCAAAGCTCGGGAACTTGGAATTCCTGTTATTCGCCGAGCAGAAATGCTTGCGGAAATCACTCGATTGAATTACACAATTGCTGTTTCGGGAACTCATGGGAAGACAACTACAACTTCGATGTGTGGTTTGCTTCTTATGTATGGGGGATTCGACCCAACTGTGATTGTTGGAGGGCGACTACGTTCTTTTGGGGGAACAAACGCTCGGCTCGGTAATGGAAATTGGACTGTCGTTGAGGCTGATGAATACGATAGGAGTTTCCTTCAACTTTTGCCGACAATTGCAATTGTTACCAATATCGAAGCAGAGCATTTGGATATTTATAAAAATTATGATGAAATAAAACGGACTTTTGTTGAATTCTTGAACAAAGTTCCTTTTTATGGAGTTATTATAGCGGGTATTGACGACCCAGGAGTAAAAGAAATCTTACGCGATTTAAAGCGAAAAGTTGTAACTTTTGGGCTTACGCGTGTTGCTGATTTTCGTGCGGAAAATGTTGCTTTCGCAGAAAATCAAACTTTCTTCGACTTGTTCTACGCTGGTCAAAATAAAGGCAAAATAATGCTTAATGTTCCAGGAGTTCATAACGTTAAGAATGCACTTGCTACAGTTGCACTTGGTTTTCAATTGGGTATTGATTTTCAATTAATACAAAAAGCACTTTCGGATTTTACTGGTGTCAACCGTCGTTTCGAAATCAAAGGAATTAAAAAAGGAATTATGGTTGTAGATGATTATGGACATCACCCCTCCGAAATTCAAGCAACTTTGACATCGGCAAGAAATGGATGGGATAGGAGGATAATTGCTATATTTCAACCTCATACCTATTCAAGAACCTTGGCTTTTGCAAAAGAATTTGGTTCATCTTTCGACAATTCGGACATTTTGATAGTTACAGATGTATATCCAGCAAGGGAAATTCCAATAGAAGGTGTTTCAGGAAAACTTATTGCCGAAAGCGCAAGAGACTTTGGTCATAAAAATGTTTATTATATTCCCGAGATTGACGATATTGTTCCATTCCTGAAAAATCACCTTAAAAATGGAGATATGGTAATAACAATTGGAGCCGGAAATATCTGGAAGATATCGGAAGAACTACTCAATATATTGTAGTTATTTATTTTAGAAACATTTCGAACAACGAAACTTTTTTCCTACCTTCCACGAGTTTTCAAATTTGTAATTTTGTTTTTTTATTTTTAATAAAGTATGATAAGTGTTCCTTTTAAAGAATTTGAAGAAATAACAGAAGATGATTACCACAAAATAGGATTCCGTGCAGGCATAGAAATTCATCAGCAACTTGATACAAAGTATAAATTATTTTGTAGGTGTACTTCACCTCGACCACCTTATGATGATTCATACCAATTTGAAATTTACAGAACATTTAGGCCTGCATTATCGGAGCTCGGCGAAATTGACCCCTCTATCTTGATGGAGTACAAGAGTAAGAAAGAAATAATTTATAGGATAAATCGGGAATCAGTTTGCTTGTATGAACTTGACCAAAGTCCGCCTTTCGAGATAAATCAATATGCCCTTGATATCGTAATTTCTTATTGTTTAAAATTTAGAGCAAGAATTGTTGACGAAATTTACATTTGTCGGAAATATCATCTTGATGGTAGTATACCAAGCGGTTATCAAAGAACTGCAATGGTTGGGCTTGATGGAGAATATTGTTTTAAGGGGAAGAAAATCCGATTACCAGAAATTACAATTGAGGAAGATGCGGCACGAGAAATATTCGATTCCTTTCACCAAAGGGCTTATTATTTAGACCGTTTAGGTGTCCCACTAATTGAAATTGTTACTGAACCAGCCTTTAATTCTCCTACAGAACTTAAAGAATTTGCTGAAGCCATTCGAAATGAGTTCCTAGTTGCAGGAAATGTTCGACAAGGTAGTGGAACATTGAGAATGGATTTAAATATTAGTATCGACGGTTCGCATCGTTGTGAAATCAAAGGAGTCGACAAAATTAGCCGTATCCCAATACTTGCATATAACGAAGCACGCAGGCAGTGGAGTTTGCTTCGATTGAGAGATGAATTGCATTCAAGAAATATAACTCCTAGAAATTTTAAATATGATGTGTATGAATTAAGCAGCATTTTAAAGCATACTTCTTTTTACCCAATTCAAAAAGCTTTAGGAAATGGAGGTGTGGTTTATTGCATAAAACTGCCGAATTGGGGGGGGCTATTGAAATGGCCTACCCAAAGATATGTTTCTTTCTCGCAAGAAATTTCTGAAAGGGTGAGGGTTATTGCTTGTTTAACGGATAGTCCGAACATTATTGTTTCGGATATCATCGATAATACTATTTCTCAGCAAGAAATTGATAAAACAAAAAAGTTTATCGGAGCCTCTAAGTACGATGGATTTGTTATCGTTTGGGGTTCGCCCGATGATGTTCAAACTGCAATTGAAGAAATTAAAATAAGAGCATTCGAAGCCACAGTAGGTGTTCCGGCTGAAAGTCGTCGGGCTTTACCTTCTGGTGCTACTGGTTTTGAAAGAATTCTACCTGGTTCACAAAGGATGTATCCAGATACAGATTTACCTTATATTACAATTTCTAAAGATAGAATTGCTGGATTGAGTTTGGTGCCAAAAGAAAGTTATAGTGAAAGGGTAAGATGGTGTGTTCAAGTTGGGTTTCCGAAAAATTTAGCACATAGAATAGCAACATCATCAAGGTTCTATCTAATTCGAGAGCTTGTTGACAAGCACCAAATCGGTCCAAATCTATTAGCCAAGGTTTTTATAGAGTTTTTTTCTGCTCTTAAGAAAAAAAATTATAAAACTAAAAATCTTTCTAATGATAGATTAAAAGAGATTTTGTTAATGTACAAAAATGGGAAAATTGTTCGTGCTGGAATTTATAAAGCGATTGAATATGCATTGAAGGGGAAGTGGAATGAAATCCCCACTAAATTGGCTCCTGCATCTAATGAAGATTTAGATAGGGCTTACAATAAATCTTTGGAATTATTTACTTCAAAGAAAATTTATCACCCCGAAAAAAAGAAGGAAATTTTAATTGGATTTATGATGGAACAACTTCGTGGAAGAGTTGAAGGTTCCGAGGTGGTGAAATTTATCGAGACAAAATTGAACGAGGAATGATGGAATCAATTGATTACAAGGGATATAAGGGCGAAGCACTATCGTTATTGAAATCCTTCGGAGTTGGTGTTTGGTGCGATGTAAAAATTAAAACCGATAATAAAGAATTAATTGGAATAATTCTTCCTCGTAGTGAAATTGCTGACGATAAACATATTATTATTAAACTTCGAACAGGATATAATATTGGTATTGCAATTGATACTATAAGTAGTATAGAATTGATTGAGAAGGTAGAAGTTCATCCTGCTTCGCTGCGAAAAGAATTTCCATTCGACCCAGATAAACCAAAAGTTAAATTGTTAAGCACTGGTGGTACAATAGCATCGAGAATGGATTACAAGACAGGGGCAGTAGTCCCGGCTTTTGAGCCAGAAGAACTGTATGCGTTTGTCCCTAAGATATTCGATTATTGCAACTTATACACTCAAAAGTTGTATAGTGTTTTGAGCGAGGATATTGGACCAGAACAATGGTTAGGAATTGCCAATGCCATTGCCAAAGACATTGAACAAGGATTCCAAGGAATAGTTATTGGTCACGGAACCGACACAATGCATTATACTTCTGCTTTACTGTCATTTATGATTCAGAATCCTCCAATTCCAATTGTTCTTGTCGGTTCACAACGTTCCAGCGATAGGCCAGCTTCGGATGCTCCTTTGAATTTAATTCACAGCATTAAGGTTGCAGCCGAAAGCGATATTGCAGAAGTAACTGTTTGTGCTCTTGGTCCAATTTCAGATTCTATGGGTTTAGTCCATCGTGGAACCCGTGTCAGAAAAATGCATTCCTCTCATCGTTCTACTTTTAGAACCATAGGTGATATTCCTTTGGCAATTGTTAATACTGAAAAAATAACACCATTAAGAACAGATTATAACAAACGAAGGGTTGATACTCAATTCAACTTTCTACCTTCCTTCGAAGAAAAAGTTGCATTACTATATAATTATCCAAATATGAAGCCCGATATTATCGATGCCTTAGTAGACAACGGTTACAAAGGAATCGTAATTGCTGGAACGGGTTTGGGGCATGTCAATCGCCAAATTTATCCTGCTTTGCAGAAAGCACACGAAAGGGGTGTGGTTGTTTTTATGACTGTACAAACGCTTTGGGGTTATGTTCAAATGTATGTTTACGAAACCGGGAGAAATATAGTGGGACTTGGGGTAATTCCCGGAGCGAATATGCTACCAGAAGCTGCATATATGAAACTTTGTTGGGTTTTGGGTAGAACCAACAAAATTGATGAGATAAAGGAGATTATGTTAACCCCAATTGCTGGTGAAATTACTGAAAGAGAACCTATTGACGGGTACCTTATATTTCAAGGTGGAATTCCAGAAGTCGAAGAATGGCTTTCGAGAATCAGCAAAAGTTAATTTTACATTGAAATAACTTTAATAATTCAAACCACCCTGCTTTTAAAGTGGAATATTCCCATGTTTTTTGGGGGGATTTGTATCGACCTTGCTTTCAAGTAATTTGAATGCGTTGATTAAGATTTGCCGAGTCTTTTTCGGCTCGATAACATCATCTATATATCCATAGGATGCTGCTATGTATGGGTTAGCAAACTTCTTATTGAAGAGTTCTATTAATTCTTCTTCTTTTTTTGCAGGGTCCGGTGAATTTTCTATTTCTTTTTTGAAAATAATTTCAACTGCACCTTTAGGACCCATCACAGCAAGTTCTGCGGTTGGCCAGGCGAAATTGAAATCCCCTCGGATATGCTTGCTATTCATAACATCATATGCCCCACCATATGCTTTTCTGGTGATTACAGTTATTCTTGGAACTGTTGCTTCGCAAAAAGCGTAGAGTAATTTTGCTCCATTAACAATAATTCCTCCCCATTCTTGGTCTGCTCCGGGCATAAAACCAGGGACATCCTCGAAAACCAACAAAGGTATATTAAAAGCATCACAAAAGCGAACGAACCGGGCACCTTTTCGCGATGAATTAATATCAAGAACGCCTGCGAGAACAGCAGGTTGGTTTGCTACTACTCCAACAGGATAACCTCCTAAACGAATAAATCCAACTATAATATTTGGTGCCCAATCTTTATGAACTTCAAGGAATTCACCATTGTCGGCAATTTTACATATTATTTCTTTCATATCATATGGGATATTTGGATTTGCTGGGACAATATAATTCAACTCTTCATCTTCGCGGTCAATAGGGTCTTCGTTTGGAATATATGGTGGGTCGTCGCTGTTGTTCAATGGTATATAGGAAAGAAGTTTCCTTACGAGTTGGAGTGCTTCCAAGTCGTTCTTTGCGGTAAAGTGGGCTACACCACTTTTTGTTGCGTGAACACTTGCACCTCCAAGTTCTTCCGATGTATATTCTTCGTGTAAAACTGTTTTAACAACCTTAGGTCCTGTTACAAACATATAAGAAGTTTTTTCGACCATAATGATAAAATCAGTAATAGCAGGAGAATAAACAGCACCACCGGCGCAAGGTCCCATAATAACAGAAATTTGCGGAATTACCCCCGATGCCAATGTATTTCTGAGAAAAATATCCGCATATGCTCCAAGTGAAATTACCCCTTCTTGAACGCGAGCACCCCCAGAATCGTTTAAACCAATGACAGGGCAACCAACTTTCATTGCCATATCCATAATTTTGCAAATTTTTCGCCCGTGCTCTGCGGCAAGACTACCCCCAAGAACAGTAAAGTCTTGTGAAAAAACAAAAACTTTTTGCCCATCAATAGTTCCATATCCAGTAACAACACCATCTCCCAAAAAAACATTTTTGTCCAATCCAAAGTCATGCGAATGATGGTGAACAAGCATATCGATTTCATAAAAACTGCCTTTGTCCAAAAGAAGTTCAATTCGTTCACGGGCAGTTAGTTTTCCTTTCTTATGCTGTGCTTCAATTCGTTCTTTCCCTCCGCCTTCAAGTGCTTTGGATTTTAATTCAAACATATGCCTTAATTTTTCTTCGATAAGCTCTTTACTCTTGTCGTCCATTTTTCAACTTTACTTAATCAAAAAAACTAAATTTAAAGAATTTTTCATTCTTGACATTTGGGTTATTTGCGATGTAGTTATTGACTTTATAAATTTTTACAATAAATTTTTTGTATTTTCATTTATAATTCTTTTAATGGTGTGCCTATGAAATTTGTTATCAATGAAAGGAAACAATTTGAGTTAGTAAATAATATTATCCAAAAAACAAATGAAATTGTTCAGGGTTTAAAAAATCGTAATTTGAAAGATACAAGCCTATATCTTTCTGTGACTTTGGTTTTAATGTTTCTTCATCAGGTTTCTGCTTTCCTTCCTATGTACTTCAAAATTAAAAAGAGCAAACAGTTTGATTTTGATTTACTGCTTAACTTCGAACAGATATTAACCCACCTTACTGAAGTATGGCGAGATTTTGATAATAACCCCGAGGCATTTTACCTTGCCTGGAATGGCTTTTTAGAAGTATGGGATAAAATCTATAACTATGTACAAATCCATCTTGATGTCTTTGACTTCCATAAATTTTATTTAAACTAATTCAATTCTTTTCATTGCTTTTCGTTTTTATTTTTTAATAAGGAGCATTATGAAAAAGCAAATTCTTCGAAATGGTTTTGGTGGGTTTACTATTTTCCCGCCAGTAATAAAATCTTTGATTGTTATAAATGTTATTGTTTTTTTTCTAGATATACTGTTTTTTGAAATTTACCGAATTGGAGATACACCGCTTATTTACTATTTTGCTAAATACTTTTACTTACATCCTTTGCAAGATGGGAACTTTTACATTTGGCAACTAATTACCTACCAATTCATTCACGGTGGAATATTGCACCTTTTCTTCAATCTTTTCGCATTGTGGATGTTTGGTGTTGAATTAGAGTCTATTTGGGGAAGTCGTAAGTTTTTGACTTTTTATTTACTCTCTGGAATTGGTGCAGGGCTGTTTCAATTATTCATTGCCCCAATTTTTTCTGACCCTTTGCCAACAATTGGCGCCTCTGGAGCTGTTTTCGGAGTTTTAACTGCGCTTGGTTTAACCTTTCCTAACCGCCCTGTTTTTATGTTTCCAATTTTTATTCCAATCCCTGCAAAATTCTTTGTAATTCTTTATGCGAGTTTAGCCTTTTTGCTTGGGATTACAGGTTCGGCTGGCAATGTTGCCCATATTGCCCATCTTGGTGGTGCTGTAACTGGTTTTCTTTTGTTCAAATTTGGCGACGGCGTTGGAATTTATCGGTTAATAAATAGATTTACTGGCGGTTCCTCTTATCATCCATATGATATATATAGAGGAAGTTACTTTGCTCAGAAACCACGACATCTTAGGCAAGAACCTTTTGCGGATGAACCTGAGTATTATGAGATTTACGACGAGCCAAAAACTGAATCCAAAAGAAGTTTTTTTACTTTCGAAGGGGAAGAGATTACTCAAGAAATTATTGATAGAATTCTCGATAAAATTGCCGAACGTGGTTACCAAAGTTTAACCGAAAAAGAAAAAAGAATCTTATTGGAACTCAGTAAAAAACTTTAGTAAAATTTTATTTTTTGGGAATTTAGTTATGATTAGATATACAAGAAGAATTTCTCGTAAAGTAAATGTTGGAGGAATCCCAATTGGCGGGGGTGCGCCAATTTCTGTTCAAACGATGACAAAAACCAAAACTGCAGACATCGAAGCAACAGTTGCTCAAATAAAAAGATGTCAAGAGGCTGGAGCCGATATTGTTCGTGTTACTGTTAACGACAAATTAGCAGCCGAAGCTATTAGAGAAATCGTTCGACGGGTCGAAGTTCCCATAGTTGCGGATATTCATTTTAATCATATATATGCACTTGCAGCAATAGAGGCTGGAGTTGCTAAGGTTCGAATCAATCCTGGAAATATTGGCTCTAAAGAAAGAATCAAAGAGGTTATCGAAGCAGCCAAAAAGCGACGAATACCAATCCGAATCGGTGTCAATAGTGGCTCGCTTGAAAAGGATTTGCTAGAAAAACACGGCTTCCCAACCGCCGAAGCATTGTTTGAAAGTGCTTTGAGACACGTAAAGTATTGTACCGAACTTGGTTTCGAAGATATTGTTATTTCAGTGAAAAGCACAAATGTTCAATTAATGATTGAAGCCTATCGCTATATTGCTCAGGAAACAGATTTCCCATTGCATCTTGGTGTTACCGAAGCAGGAAGAGAAGGAATTGGAACAATAAAATCAGCAGTTGGAATTGGTACTTTGCTCGCTGAAGGAATTGGCGATACTATACGTGTTTCCCTTACAGCCGAACCGGAGAAAGAGGTTGAAGTTGGCAAAGAAATTCTTCGTTCTCTTGGATTAGCCCAACGAACTTTTGAACTTATTTCTTGTCCTACTTGTGGTAGATTAGATGTCGATTTGTTTAAAATTACTGCCGAACTCGAGCAAAAACTTAAAAATATCAAGAAGCCAGTAAAGGTTTCTGTTTTAGGATGCTCGGTCAATGGTCCTGGCGAAGCTCGCGAAGCCGATATTGGTATTGCTGCGGGTAAAGGTGGCGGTTTGCTTTACATCAATGGCGAAATTGTTAGAAAAGTTAAAGAAGAAGAAATCGTAGATGCTGTTTATCAGGCAGTAATGGAATTCCAACCAAAAGAATAATCAACTTTTTTCAAAAACTAAGGCTTTTATCTCTTTTAAAGTTCTCCAAAATAAATAGATTACTTTGGGCTGTTCTTTAATTCTGGTGGTAAAACGTAGTATTTAGGTGGGATTGATATAGTGTCAATCTTAATAGGTGTTTTGTATTCTAATTTAATATTTTCATTAATTGAAATTTCAAAAGGTATTTTTTGCAGCGAAAATCGCTCTCTTTCGGTTAATAAAATTTTAGGGAACGATTTAGTATTTGTTACTATGCTATCTTTGTGCCTTTGAATTTCTTTTGCTACTTTTTCATTAGATATATTATTTAAACTATTCTCTCTTGGTTTTTCTTTTGCAATAAGCTTTTCATTTGATTTAGTTTTATAAATATAAGAGTTTGAATGTGCAAAATAATCGAAATAACCAGTTGAATTCAAACAAGAAAGGAAAGACCAGAAAGGAATTAAAAGCCTTTGATTTAATTCAACCACAGGTCGATTCAGTTGTAAAATTTGACCTGGATGCTCGTTTATGGAGATAGAGAAAAAAAATGAGCCAGGAAGAAAAAACAATTTATATTTTCCAAAAGAAAGATCGTATTTGTTTTTTTGTTGTTGGATGAATTTCTTGCTATTTTGAACATTAAAATAAAAATATTCATAATCATTAATTAGAGAGATTACAATAGGGTAAGTTCTATTATCAACAACTAAAAAGTGGTTTTTCGTTGTTTGAGGTTGAATGAATGAAATTGGGAGGAAAAATAATAATAGAGAGAGGAGAATCCTCTCTCTATTATTTTGAAAGAATTTGATAAAAAAAACAATTTGAAAGTTAGATTTCATAATTGTGGAAAAATTAATTAGGGTTAGGACCTTGTGTTTTTCCACCATCAGGTTTCTCTATTGAAAGCAGTTCTAATTCGAAAATAAGTGTTGCATTAGGTGGAATAGTCGGAGGTGCACCCTTTTCGCCCCAACCTAAATGCGGTGGAACGAAGATACGCCAGATAGAACCTTCTTTCATATGAGTAATAGCTTCTTTCCAGCCTGGAACCAATTGAGCAACATTTAGAGTTACTGGACCCCGTGGATAAGTATTGTCGAATTCCTTGCCATCAAGATATTGAGCACGAACATGCATTTTGACGAAATCAGTTTCTTTTGGAATTTTACCTGTGCCTTCGCGTAGGACAATATATTGCAAGCCAGAGGGGGTTGTGATTACTCCAGGTTTATTTTTGTTGCTGTCAAGAAAAGCTTTCCCTGCCTCTAAATTTTTTGGAGCTTGCTCGAGAAGTTTTTGTTCTTCTTGTTTCATCCTTTCATCTTGTTTAGCAAGTAGCATTTTTTGAAATTCTATGCGGAACGAATCTAATTCCTGGTGTGATACAAACATCGAATCGCCTTTAAAAGCATTTCTAAACCCTAAAATTAAGTAATCCATATTGATCTTTAACGAGTCGCGCATCATTTGGCGTCCAATGTCATAACCCATCAAGTAACTGGCTTTGTCGTCTGGATTGGTAGGTTTTGGTAAATTTGTTATAATTCGTTCTCCTTGGTTGCAGGAAACAAACAATGGCAGAAACAGCAATAAGAATAATTTTTTCATATACATTTCCGATAAAAAAACAAAATTACAAAGAAAATTTTCATATTTTATTAAAATATATTAACTTGCTATATTATAAAAAAATAAATTTTTTATATGGCTGCAGAATTTAAATTTCCGAGCGATATCGACCCTTTGGGCGAAGGTTATCGTAAAAATCTTGAATTTCAAAAGACCACACAACCGAAGGTACGTAATATTACAGTTCGTGTTGGTGAAATTGTACGAGGTAAGATTCAAGAAGTTCTTTCGCCTTCACAGGCTGTCATTACTTTACCCGATGGGACATTTACCGCAGAAATTTCTGGGCATTTCAACCCCGGAGATGAATTGTTCTTTAAAGTGCTATCAACAGAACCCGCTTTGGTTTTAAAAATATACAGTACATTTGCAAGAATAAAAAATAAGGAACTTTCTACTGCCGAGATTATTCGTGTTCTTGATTTACCTTCGACCCTGTTGTTTCAGAAAATAATTGATAAGGAAAAAACAAGTTCGAATGTTATTATCAGAGAAGATGTATTGTCCATCGCTAATTATGCAAAAAAAATTATTGAAAACTTTCCCAAGCAAAATATTGATAGCATTTTAAATTTTATTTATCTTTTTCTACAAGTTAAATTCGAACCAACCCCAGACTTGTTCGAAAGTTATTTAAAAATGATAAACTTTTCAAATCAATTTCCAGCATTACTGTTTAGTTTGCTCTCTCAAAGTCATTATTTCCCAGAATCAATTCAAAATAAATTACAAATAATAAAAAATGCAATACTTCGGCCTTCGCTTTTTTCAGTTTTTTCTCTATTAAGTCCGAATAATTTTAATACTGAAGATAACATTTTTTCAATTCTGTGGAAATTCAAAAATAGCATTGAATACCAAAGTACTGGTGAAAATGTTAAAACCATCCTCGAAGAAATTTTAGTTGGATTTTCAAGTTTCTGGTTGTTAAATTCCGCTTTTAATTACGCTAATCCACAAATTGTATTTGTTTTTGCGCCATTTTTTTTAAAGGACTCACTGCAATTCAATATCTTTCGATATAAACGAAAGAAAATTGGCCAGAAATACTTTTCTGAAATTGAATGGGAAGAAAATGAAAACATTCTTCCAGTTTTGCCCACCTTTGAGCAACAATTCAAGGACTTTATTAGCAAAGAAGAAAATTCAGACAGTTTGTTGAATTCACAAAAGGAATATCATCGAAATTCACGTAAGGAATCCAATCGAATTATAATAAAACTACCAAACTCAGAAATCAAAATTGTTAAATTATTATCTTTCGACGATAGAGGTGACCAAAGAAAAGTATCAATTGTTATTTAACAACCTTTCTTATTAATTTTGTTAGTTTGTAATTAATTCACTTTTAAAAATGGAATATCAAATATTTTTGTTTAACTCTTTAACAAGAAAGATTGAAAAGTTCAAACCTCTTGAAGATAAAATTGTTCGAATGTATTCCTGTGGTCCAACTGTTTACAATTATGCACATATCGGGAATATGCGTTCATTTTTATTTGCCGATTTGCTTCAAAGAGTTCTTCGGGTCATTGGTAAGTTTAAAGTCCGATGGGTGATGAATATCACCAATATCGATGATAAAACAATTCGCGACAGTGCTTTTGGAAGTTCTGCTTGGTTGCCCGAAATGGGGAAGCAAACTGATGACCCCTTAAAAAATTTAATAAAATTTACAGAGTTTTATCGCAAAGCCTTTCTTGTCGATATCCAAAAACTTGGAATAAATTTACGAGATTTTTACAAAATGCCTAAAGCCACTGATTATATTCCTCAAATGCAAGACTTGGTTCGCCGAATAGTCGAAAAAGGATTTGGATACATTGTTAATGGTTCGGTTTATTTTGATGTTAGTAAATGGCGTCAGTTTGACATTTACGGAAAACTTTACCATATTGATTTCGATAAATTCAAGGAAGGTTCAAGAATTGATGCAGATTCATACGATAAAGAAGAGTTTAGCGATTTCGCCCTTTGGAAAGCCCGAAAGGAGGGAGAACCATTTTGGGAATTCACTTTAAATGGTATTAAATGTGATGGTAGACCCGGATGGCATTTGGAATGTTCAGTAATGGAACGAGAGATTTTGGGTCTGCCTTTTGATATCCACACTGGTGGGGTAGACTTGAAATTTCCTCACCACGAAGATGAAATTGCACAAAGTAAAGCAGGTTACGGAGTTGAACCCACTGTTTTCTGGTGCCATAATGAATTTCTTCTTGTGGATGGGAAGAAAATGAGCAAATCGCTTGGCAACTTTTATACACTTCGGGACTTAATAGCAAAAGGAGTTGACCCACTTGACATTCGATATTTGATGTTTTCGGCACATTATTCTACACAACTCAATTTTACTTTCGATGGACTTAACTCCAGCAGAAAAGCTCGACAAAGGGTCCAAAACTACATCTATGAACTATTTGAGAACGATAATAAGACAGGAAAAGTAGTTGATGCAAACAAACTTGAGCAAGAAGTTTTCTCACATCTTGCAAATGACCTTCAAACACCTAAAGCACTTGCAACTCTTTTTGATTTTATCAACGAAAATCCGGTATCGGAACTTAATAAAGAATCGGCACGAGTGTTAATAGCTTTTTTCGAAAATTTAAATAAAATTTTTAACGTTTGGGAGATTTGCCAAAGGAGAAAAGAAATTATCGATGTTCCTAAAGAAGTTAAAGAATTGGCTCGTGCACGCTGGGAGGCAAAGATGAAAAAAGATTTTACAACAGCCGATAAATTAAGAGAGCAAATTAAAAATTACGGTTTTAGTGTAATTGATACAAAAGAAGGTTACAGAATCGAAAAAGTTAATGATTAAACACTAAATCAACATAGACTTTTGTCTCTCGGTTAAATATTTATCGTAATCACGAAGGAAGATTTCCAATCCACGGTCGGTTAGTGGATTTTTTATAGATTGCATTAGTACATTGTAAGGAACTGTTGCAATATCTGCACCGGCGCGAGCTGCTTCAATAATATGCAAGGGGTTACGGATTGAAGCGGCAATAATGAAAGAATCGTAGCCTTGGACATCCCATATTTCGCATACATCGTTAAGGATTGAGATTCCGTCGTATGCAATATCATCCAATCGACCCAAAAAGATTGAGATGTAAGAAGCGCCAGCGTTTTGTGCAGCAATAGCCTGTGTAGCGGAAAAGATTAATGTAACATTTGTAGGGATACCTTTTTTGGAAAGTTCCTTTATAGCAGCAAGACCCTGAGGTATCATAGGAATTTTGATTGTTGCATTTGGGAACCATTCAACTATTTGTTCTGCTTCCCGAATCATTCCTTCCTTATCTGTTGAAATAACTTCGACGGAAACATGTCCCCCAACAATATTGTGAATTTCAAGTATTCGCTGTTTGAAATCAACTGTAGGGTCTTCTTTAGCAAGGAGTGAGGGATTTGTTGTAACTCCTCGAATTATGCCAAGCTCGGCAACTTCTTTTATTTGTTCTAAATTTGCAGTATCTAAATATAATTCCATTTTTGAACCTAGAAAAAAAGCAATTTACAAAATTTTGTGTTTCTTTCCCAGTTCCATTTTTATGAAAGTGATGTATTTCGAAAGAATAACCAAAGCAAGTAATTCAAGCAAAATAAAAAGTACAATACGAGATTGGAAAGGAATAAAGTTGGCTTTATGTGCAAAACTTTCTGGAATGAAAAAGAATAAAAACGGAGAAATAACGCTTGCTATTGGGTTAGCATAATCCATATCCCTTTTGATTAAATTGTATATTATTAACCATAAAACGAACCAAATGAAAAGTAGAAAAGGTTGAACAAGGAATAAAATCCCTGCTGATGTAGCAAGTCCTTTACCCCCGCTAAATCGAATGTATATACTGTAGTTGTGACCTAAAACTGCGAACAAGGAACTAACCAATAGTGCTATGTCATTATTTGGAGCAATTGATTTTGCAATGAAGATAGTGGAAAAACCTTTCAAAAAATCAAGAAGAAAAACTATAAAACCTATCCACTTCTTCCCAGTAATTTCAAATGAATTCATTGCACCAACATTTCTACTGCCTTCCCTGCGAATATCCTTTTTAAAAAACAAAAAGACAATAATATAGGCAAAAGGAATTGCCCCAATAAAGTAAGAGATAACCGAAATAAGAATTATATCAATCATTTAACTTTTTTCGAAATTTTAAGAAATATTCGAGTAATTTGCTTGTCGAGGGATTATTTCCTTTATCTATTTTACCATTTTCAATCTGGGAGAGTATGGATTTAGTAAGTTGTTTGCCAAGTTCAACGCCCCATTGGTCAAAAGAGTTGATATCCCAAAGAACACCTTCAACAAATACTTTATGTTCGTAAATTGCAAGTAAAGAACCAAGAGTTTTTGGGTCGAGACGTTGATAAAAAATTGTTGTCGAAGGACGATTACCTGGGAAGATTTTATGTGAAACCAGTTCAATTTTGTCTAAAGGGTCAATGTTTGAATTTGCTAATTCGCTTATAATTTCCTCTCGATTTTTCCCAATCATTAGTGCTTCGGATTGAGCAATTAAGTTAGCAATCAAAACATCGTGATGATTAAGAAAATGGTGGTCTGGTTCTATTCCAGCGATAAAGTCGATTGGAACAACTTGTGTACCTTGGTGTAGCAACTGGAAGAAGGAATGTTGGCTGTCGGTTCCAATTCTTCCCCAGACAATTGGACTTGTAGGATAATCAACTTCTTCGCCACTTGAAACTATTCTTTTCCCATTACTTTCCATAATTAATTGCTGAAGGTAATCAGGGAGTAATTTCAATCTCATATCGTATGGAATAACAGCGTAGGTGTTGAAATTCCAAAAATTGTTGTACCAAACAGAAAGGAGGGCCATCAAAACAGGAATATTACTTTCAAATGGTTTATTGCGAAAATGCTTGTCAACAAGATGTGCGCCTTCGAGTAATTTTTCAAAATTTTCAAATCCAATGAAAAGAGAAATAACTAAACCAATTGCACTCCATAAAGAGAAGCGACCGCCTACCCAACTCCAAAAGTGAAACATATTTTTTGGCGGTATACCAAATGCTTTGCAAGCTTCCTCGTTTGTAGAAATTGCAATAAAATGTTTTGCAATATCTTTTTCACTTGCATTAGTGTTTTTTAAAAACCATTCACGTGCAGTTTTTGCATTAATCAGGGTTTCTTGAGTTGTAAAACTTTTAGATGCAATAATAAACAGTGTTCTTGAAGGAGGTATTTGGCTTAGAGTTTGTTTAATATCGTGACCATCAACATTTGATATGAAGTGGATATTTATATTCGGTTTTTGATACTTTTTAAGCGCATCGCAAATCAAACGTGGTCCAAGCTCCGAACCACCAATACCAATATGAACAATGTCGGTAATTCTTTCTCCTCGATAACCACGCCAGAATCCGCTGTGTATCATTTCCGTAAAATTTTGCATTTTTAAAAGAACAGCATTAACTTTTGGCATAACATCCCAGCCGTCCACTTTTATTGGTGTATTTTCTCTGTTTCGCAATGCAATATGTAGTACTGGTCTTTTTTCGGTAAAGTTAATTTTTTCACCATTGAACATTGATTCGATTTTTTCGGGCAGTTTCTGTTCAATGGCTAATTCAATTAATAATTGGATTGTTTCCTTGGTTATATAATTTTTTGAAAAGTCAAAAAGGATATCATTGAATTCGTATGAAAACTCGTTAGCCCGGTTTGTGTTTTGCTCGAAAAGTTCTTTTAATGGTATTTTTGAAATAAGTTTTTGGTGTTCAATGAGTTTTCGCCAAACTTTTGTTTGAGTAAGTTTCATTTCTAAAACAATAAATCACAAAAATAATTGTTTCTAATTTATAAAAAATAGATAGATTTTAAAAATGTCAATTCTTCGGATAGGAGATAAGATTCGAATAAAGAATGCTGTTATATTGGCACCAATGGAAGATGTTACAGAAAAACCATTTAGGATGATTTGTAGGGAGTTTGGTGCCGACGTTGTTTATTCCGAGTTTATATCCAGCGAGGCATTGTTTCGAAAGGTAGAAAAATCTATAAAAAAAATTGAATTTGACGAAAAGGAACGCCCGATTGGAATACAAATTTTTGGTGCAAATGATGAGCCTATGGTTGAATCGGCAAAGTTGGTCGAAAGATTTTCACCAGATTTTATCGATATTAACTATGGTTGTTGGGTAAAGAATGTAGTTCGGAATAATGCTGGGGCTGCAATGTTAAAGCAGCCAAAACGAATGCAAGAACTTACCCGACTTGTTGTTCAAAGTGTTAATTTGCCAGTTACTGTTAAAACTCGCCTTGGTTGGGATCGGCAAAACATATTAATTTGCGAGGTTGCAAAAATGCTCGAAGATGTTGGCGTTTCTGCAATCGCAATACATTGCCGAACCCGAGAAGAAGCCCATAAAAGCCAAGCCGACTGGTCTTGGATACCCAAGGTCAAGCAAACTGTTAAAATTCCTGTAATTTTGAACGGTGATGTAAAATCTGCTTATGATGTTAAAAGAGCTTTTGACGAAACTGGATGCGACGGTGTTATGATTGGTCGTGCTGCCATTGGAAATCCTTTTATTTTCCGGGAGGCTAAAATTTATCTTCAAGAAGGAATTGTTCCTCAACCACCATCATATGCTGAAAGAATAAGTGTTTGTTTGAAACACTTGAAATTGAATATTGAAACCAAAGGCGAGCGTTTAGGTATAATTGAGTTTCGTAAATTTTATAGTGGATATTTGAAGGGGTTGCCCGATTCGAGTAAAGTTCGCTCCAAGTTGGTTGTTTCAGAATCATTATACGAAATCGAAGACTTGCTTTATGAATATTTAAAAGAACTTGAAAATAAAGAAGCTTTTATTTCTTATACCTTTACTTCCTAATTATTTTTTTATCATCTATTTTTTAATTATTAAACAAAAAAGCCCACGAGATGGGGTCGTGGGCTTTGTTCTGAAGGATATTCAATTTACTTCATCAGCAAGAATTCTTTTTTATGTCGGAAGCTTTGGCTTTGCATTGCAACTATATACATTCCGCTCGACAAATCGCTTACATCTATTCGCACAGTGTAGTCACCTGCCTTCATATCTCCAGTGGCTACTCGTCGCACCACCTCCCCTTTCGTATTCAAGATTGCTACTTCTGTCCAACCATCAAATGCAACTCCAAAACTTAGTTCTATCGTACCTCCACTGGCTGGATTTGG
>JBBIUA010000021.1:0-36566 GCA_037440445.1 Ignavibacteria bacterium | reverse complement strand
TTTTATAATCAATTAAATTGCATACCTAACAATTCAAAAATGCAAATTATGAAATTAGAAGGTAACCCAGAGGACATTAAAACTATTGATGTAACCCGAACAGACCGTCTTGGGGATTTGGTACTTACACTTCCAATGTGCCAAGCAATAAAAGAGATTTGTCCAAATGCAACTCTATTTCTTATTGCTCGAAATTATGTAAAACCAATTCTCTATGAATGCTCAGTAATTGACAGACCTGTTTTCATCGAGGATTTCAAAAAGGATTTTTTTGATATTTTTTCTTCAATTAAGCCTGATGTTGCTTTTTTCCCAAGACCAAGATTCCAAGAGGTTTTTGGGGCTTTCAAAGCAAATGTTCCAACCCGAGTCGGAACTGCATTTCGAATTTATTCTATCCTCTTTACTCACAAAATTAAGGAACATAGAAAAATTTCGCTTTTCAACGAAGCAGAATATAATCTTCATATGGTCGAGTATTTTTTCGACAAAAAATTGGAATTGAAGTATGTGCCAATCAAAGTCAATCCATTGGCAAAAAAAAAGGTTATCGACCTACTGGACACTTTGAACCTTAAACCAAATAGTTATGTTATACTTCATCCAGGTAGCGGTGGTTCAACAAAAGTTTGGAGTGCAGAAAAATTTGGTCAATTAGGCGAAATCCTTCAAAAACAAGACATAAAAGTTGTTTTAACCGGAAGTAAATTTGAAAGTCAACTGGGGCAAATAATTTGCCAAATAGCACCAAAAACAGTTAATTTGATAGGGCGACTCGATTTGTATGAAACAATTGCATTAATATCAATGGCACTTGGCTTTGTTTCTAATTCAACTGGTACTCTTCATATTGCTTCTGTTCTTGGGGTTCCTTCGGTCGGTATTTATCCTAATACACCTCACTTGTCTGCTAAAAGGTGGGGGCCAATTGGACCTTTTTCAACTACAATTTCGCCACAAACCAACGACCCCGAAAAATTCGACGATATGTCCTTAATTTCACCTGAAATCGTTTACAAGGAATTATTAGCAATAATCAAGAGAAAATTTAAGCAATCAATTGTTTAGCCTTCAAAAGTTCTTCCGATGTATCGATGCTAACCATCTTACGATTGGTTTCGACACAAAATATTTTCATTCCATTTTCTATCAATCTCAATTGCTCTAATTTTTCGGCGAGTTCAAGTTTTGAGGGAGGTAATTTTGAAAACACTTCCAGTGCTGAACTTCGAAAACAATATATTCCTATATGCTTGTAAAACGAATGTCTTGAAATCCATTCCTCTTTGTAAGTATCGCGAATGAATGGAATTGGACTTCTTGAAAAATACAAAGCAAAACCATCAATGTCGCAAACAACCTTAACAACAGAAGTGGAGAATATTTCTTCCTGATTTTCAATTTTGCTTATCAATGTGGAAACGCATGCATTACTTTGCTCTCTTAAGCCTATAATTAGTCTGTCAATATCTTTACCATCGATGAAAGGTTCGTCACCCTGAATGTTGACCACGAAATCCGACTTGGTTGAAAGATTTTTATATGCCCAAATAATTCTATCGGTACCAGATTGAAAACTCGAGGGTGTTCGATAGACCTTGGCGCCGATTTTTTCGCAAAACTCAGCAATTTCATTGGAATCTGTTGCAATAATTATATCTTTCAAAAACTTAGAGTTTTTTGCACCTTCCCAAGTTCTTTGCAAAACTGGTTTGCCACATAAATCAGCAAGAAGCTTCCGTGGAAGCCTTGTCGATTCCAACCGAGCAGGTATAAATCCAATAGCGTTAATATCATTCCCCATTAAAATGGACTCCAGGTGAAATTAACAATTGGGACAACAAATGGTTGTGAAAACCAACCCAATCCAAAGTCAGAACAAATGGAAGAATTTGACAATCTTAATCCTAAAAATAAACCTGAATGGGTAGGCCTTTGAACATCAATATTCCACAGTTCTGCAATAAAATGCATTCCTTTGTAACTTGGTATCTTTGTATCCAAACCAAAACTAACTCCAAAAGAACCATTTGGGTAGTTCATATTAATCGAATTTACACCATAACGAATTAAGTAAAAATCCTCGCTCCCAGCCTTATAAAACACCGAGAAAGATAAACTTGTTTTGTAGAATAAAGCAGTTGCAACTCCATAAAAATGTATAAATCTGTTGTTGTTGTTTGCAAAACCAAGATTTCCCCCAAAAGCAAGATGAAACCTTCTGGGTATCTCTTCAAAGTTTATTTCTGGCAAACTTCCTTTTATGTTTAGTAATGTTAACTGTTGGTTTGAGTAAATACTAGGTAAGATTGAACGACCAACAATCACTGAAAAATAATCGGTAATACCAACACCTCCGTAAAGTACAAACATTTCGAGCAAGCCAATGAAGTGATTTTTTCCAATTCCTATTGCCGTCGGTAACAAGAAGTATTTATGACTATTTCGATAATACTTTGAGCAAAGTGTAATCTCCGAAATTTGATTATAAAATATTTTAGCAAGACCTATTTCACAATCAAATTTAATACCTTCGCCTTCTTCATCATCAAAAATAAATGAATCAATTTTTCCTTCGATTTCATCGCCATTTGTAAGACGTAAAACATAACATTCGCCTAATTGCAATTTTTCCTTTTTTACCGAAGCAAAGGAGACACTCGAATAGAATATTACATACAAAAGCAGAATGCTTAAATTTATGTTCATCACAATTTGTAATTTCATCTATGTTTCCATTTTACGAAAGTTAGCAAAAGCAAGTTGTCCGCAAGCACCTCGAATTTCGTATCCACTCGATGTGCGAATAAAAGCACGAACTCCAAATGATTCTAAAAGGGTTTTAAAGTTAAGCAATTTTTCCTTTGAAGCTGGCTTTAAACTTTTAGCAAAATCATTAAGTTGCATAAAATCAATCCTATGAAAAGGAATAAGGTTTATCTTCGAAGGGACAGCTCTTGCAAATTTAGCAAGCCTTCGGGCATCTTCTTCGCTATCGTTTAGCCCATCGAATAAAATATATTCATAAGTAATCGGAATTTTTGTCTGTCTATAATAAAAAATAGTTGCTTCTCTTAGTTCTTTCAATTTCCATTTTTTTGCAACTGGCATTAGTTTTTCCCTAATCTCATCGAAAGGCGAATGTAACGAAATAGCAAGTTTTACAGGTTTAGGAAGTTTTCCCAACTCGTAAATTTTTGGAACTACTCCTGCAGTCGAAATAGTTATATTTTTTCTGCCAAACAACTTAACAAAATCGTTTGTAAGAATTTCTATTGCTTTAACAACATTATTAAAATTTTGCAAAGGCTCTCCCATTCCCATAAATACAATGTTCGTTAACCTTTGTTCAATTATTTTTTCGCATTCCAGAACTTGGTCAATAATTTCCCCAGCAGATAGATTTCTTTCCAATCCAAGTTTTCCAGTTGCGCAAAACTCACAACTCAGCGCACAACCTACTTGAGACGATACGCACAAAGTTTTTCTTTCCTTAAGCCCAAAATCTGAAGGAATAAAAACGCTTTCAACAGCAGAACCATTACGAAAAGTAAAAAGAAACTTAACTGTTCCATCTGTAGCCTTTTCGAATTCATAATTTGTTATTTCCTTTACGAAAAAATTTTCCGAAAGAAAACTTATTAACTTTTTGGGTAACGGGGTAATACTTTCAAAATTCTCTGCTCGATTTCTATAAAGACCATAGAAAATTTGACGTGCTCGAAAAGGTTCATACCCAGCATCGGTAATAATTTTTTCTATTTCATCCAAAGAATAATCTTTTATGCACAACATATTTTTATATAAGAAATTTCTCTTTTGTATTTCGTATGAACTCAAAAAATATTATTCTTAACTGCAATATCTTAGGTTTTTTTCAAATTTTATTAAAACAAAAAAGGGGGATAAACCCCCTTTTATAAATAAACTAAAATTTTCCGAAAATTTAATTCTTTGTTTCTTCGTTATTAGATTCTGATTTACTTTCATCAACAGCAATTGGAGAAATATCGGAACTCTGTTCGGGCGAAGCCTCAGTGGATTCCTCAAGATTTTTTTCATTAGAAACAGTTTCATCTTTAACATCAGGAGAAGATTCAGGTAAATCGGAAGTTTGTTCTTCGACTTTTTTTGCCTCAACAACTTCTACAGTTTCAACTTGAGGTTGTTCAGTTTTAACTTTTTGTTTTTCTTTAGTTACTTTTGTCGTTTTCTTGGAAGTTTTCTTTTTGGCTTTCTTCAAGGAAACATTTCCATCTTGAGGGGCTCCCCAATCCACAAGTTCAATTGCAGCAAGTTCAGCAGCATCACCACGACGGAAACCCAATTTAACAATACGCGTGTAACCACCGGGTCTATCCAGAACAGTTGGAGCAATTGTGTCGAATAATTCTTGCAAAATGGCTTTGTTTGGAATAAGTTGAGCAACAACCCGACGGGCATGCAGATCAATTTTTTGTCCAGCAGGTAATTGTCCATTTTTTTCACGAAGAACAGCCCTTTTGGCTCGTGTAATTATTTTTTCAACAAAGGGTCTTAATGCTTTTGCTTTTGCCACAGTTGTAACAATTTTTTTATGTTCAAGTAATGAAATAGCTAAATTTCGAAGCAAGGCTCTTCGATGACTACTTGTTCTTTTTAATTTCCATTCTTTTTTCAAATGTCTCATATACCACCTTGAGAAATTAGATTAAAAACCGTAATCGTAAGTTCGATTAGACTTTTCAGTTTTTAAATATTTACCAACATTCAAACCAAATTCAAGACCATATTGGTGAACAATTGATTCTAATTCTTTGAGAGATTTTTTACCAAAATTCTTCAATTTCAATAATTCATTTTCAGTTTTCGAAACAACATCGCCAAGAGTCTTAATATTGTTTGCTTTCAAACAATTATATGCACGAACACTAATCTCAAGGTCTTCAATAGGCATCATCAAAACTTTTCGCAAACGAGCATGTCCACTTTCAATAGTTTCCAATGTTGGAACACCTTCGGTAATTGTTGGTTTTTCAATACCTTCGAATGTTTGAAAATAACGAATATGTTCTGTCAAAACATTTGCAGCAAATTGAACAGCTTCGATTGGAGTAACAGTTCCATCAGTAAGAACATCAAGCACAAGTCGTTCGTAATCAGTCTTTTGGCCAACACGGTAAGGTTCAACAGTATAAATAACATTTTTAATTGGAGTAAAAATAGCATCTATTGGAAGCATACCAATTGGATAATCAACAAGGGAGTGCTCCTCTGCAGGAATATATCCTTTTCCAAAACTAATTCTAAGTTCAACATCAAACTCTGCATCTTCAGCAAGGGTAGCAATGTGAAGATCAGGGTTAGTGATTTCAAGAAGTGCAGAACTGCGTTGAATGTCGCGTGCAGTCCAAGTTGAAGGACCTTTCAAATGCAGATTAACTTTGAATGGATGTTTCTCGGAAGAACGGATTCTAACTTGTTTTAAATTCATAATGATATCCGTAAGGTCTTCCAAAACTCCGGGAATATTTTGGAATTCGTGAAGGACATCAGTAAATTTAGCCCCAACTATTGCATAACCAGGTACAGAAGAAATTAAAACACGACGAAACGAATTACCAAGTGTAACTCCATATCCTTTTTCTAATGGTTGAAGAATAAAGTGAGTATGGTTGGGGTTGTCTGTTTCTTCAATTACTACCTTATCTGGCATTTGAAGAAGCGAATATAAATCGATATCTAACATTTTAAACCAAATTTATTCAACTTAACATAATTAGCAATTAAACACGTCGCCGTTTTGGAGGTCGGCAACCGTTATGAGGAATAGGTGTTTTGTCAAGAATGCTATGAATTTCGAGTCCAGCAGTAGCAAGAGCACGAATTGCCGCTTCACGCCCTGTACCAGGACCTTTGACAATTACATCCACTTTTCTTAAACCCATATCATAGGCTTCTTTCGCAGCTTTTTCTGCTGCAATTTGCGCTGCATAGGGTGTGCTCTTCTTAGATCCACGAAAGCCACTTTTACCAGCCGATGCCCAGCATAATGTATTTCCATACATATCTGTGATTGTAACAATAGTATTGTTGAAGGTTGCAAGTATATAGGCTTTACCGTGAGTTTCGGTAACTTGCTTTTTCTTTGTTCTTCGTTTTGGTGCCGCCATTTTTTCTCACTAATTAGTAAAACAAAAATTATTTCTTTCCGACAGCTTTCTTCTTGCCAGCAATTGTTTTCCTTCGACCCTTTCGGGTTCGTGCATTTGTTCGAGTTCTTTGACCCCGAACTGGTAAACCACGACGATGTCGTAATCCACGATAGCATCCAATGTCCATTAATCTCTTTATATTCATCTGAACTTCACTACGAAGTTGACCCTCGACTTTGTAATCCTGAATAACCTGTCGAATACGCGCTATTTCGGAATCAGTCCATTCCCCTACTTTTTTAAATTCATCGACACCGGCTTTTGAAAGAATTTCTTTAGCGGTTGTCCTTCCAACGCCATAAATATATGTTAATCCTACAAAACCACGCTTATTCTTGGGTAAGTCTACACCTGCAATTCTTGCCATTTACTCCTCCTTTCTTATCCCTGTCGTTGTTTATATCGTGGATTCTTTTTGTTAATGATATAAATGCTTCCCTTCCTCCGGACAATTTTATCTTCCGGCGACCTTTTCTTGACAGAAGCCCTGACTTTCATAAATACTCACCTATTAATTATTTATACCTATAGATTATTCTTCCTTTCGTTAAATCATAAGGAGAAATTTCAACCCGAACTTTATCCCCTTGCAAGATTTTAATATAATTCATACGCATCTTGCCAGCAATGTGAGCAAGGACTTTATGCCCGTTATCGAAACGAACGATAAATTGAGTATTTGGAAGGGCTTCCTCAATTATACCGTCCATTTGTATCATTCCTTGCTTTGGCATAGCCTCCTATCTATATGTTAAAACAATTGGCTTATTTTTGGAAACAATAATTGTATGTTCAAAATGTGCCGAAGGTTTTCCATCGGCGGTAACCACTGTCCATCCATCTTCCTTTGTTCGAACTTTATAATCACCATAATTTACCATCGGCTCAATTGCCAGCGTCATATTCTCGAGCAATTTTAAATTTGGATATTGCTTTCTTGCCAACAAAGGCGGAACAAAGTTCGGAATTGCCGGTTCTTCGTGCAACCGCTTACCAATTCCGTGTCCCACCAATTCTCGATTTACTGAAAAACCATTCGATTCAACATAACTTTGAATCGCTCGCGAAATATCATAAACTTTATTCCCATCAATAGCTGCCTCAATTCCACGTTCCAAAGCCTCTTGAGTAACTTTGAGAAGACGTTCTTTCTCTGGATTTATTTGACCAACTGGATATGTAACAGCACTATCGCCGTAATAACCATCTTTTCGGACGCCGCAATCTAGCGAAACAATCTCCCCTTCTTTCAATTTTCTATTGCTTGGCAAACCATGCACAACTTCTTCGTCTATCGAAATACAAAGTGTAAAAGGATATTCTTTACTATCGACTCTATAACCTTTGAATGCGGGCTGGGCATTTTGCGAAAGTATATATTCTTCGGCTATTTTGTCTAATTCAATCGTTTCAATTCCTGGTTTAATATATTTTTCAAGCAAACTTAAAGTATCGGCAACAATCCGACAAGCCTTCTCTATAAGTCTAAGTTCTTCGGTTGTTTTTACCAAAGAGGGTTTAATATTCTGAGAATATGTAACCTTGCCGGACTTTCTCATTAAATTCCTCCAATTGCACCAGCACGCCCACGAATTCTGCCACTTTTCATAAAGCCATCATAATGGCGCATTAATAAGAATGATTCAACTTGTTGCAATGTATCGAGAATTACCCCCACTACAATCAGAATGGATGTTCCACCAAAAAATGATGCAAACGACGAGGTTACACCAAGTACATTAATTGCAAATGTTGGAATAACAGCAATCAAAGCAAGAAAAATCGACCCTGGTAATGTTATTTTAGTCAAAACTGAATCTATATACTCTGCGGTTTGTTGTCCTGGTCGAATTCCAGGAATAAAACCACCTTGCTTTTTCATATTGTCGGCGATGTCGCGAGGATTAAAAATAACAGCAGTATAAAAGTAGGTAAATAAAATTACCAATCCTGCATAAAGAATAGCATAAACAAATGAACGCTCGCTGAATGCAACAACAACACTATGAAGCCATTGACTTGTTGGGAAAAAGTTAAAAATTGTTTGAGGGATAAAAATAATAGATTGAGCAAAAATAATTGGCATTACACCAGCAGTAATAACTCGCAGGGGTATGTATTGAGTTGTTCCACCATATATTTTTCTTCCAACTTGACGTTTGGCATACTGGACAGGGATTCTACGGGCTCCTTGAGAAATAAAAATAATCGAAGCAACAATTGCAACCCAGAATGTCAAAATAATAATTTCGACAGGCCAGGGTCGTTCGCCGAGTGTAAAAACTTGTGAAAATTCTTGATACAAAGCAGAGGGAAATCGTGCTACAATTCCAACGAATATTAAAAGTGAAATTCCATTACCAATGCCCTTTTCGGTAATTTGTTCACCGAGCCACATCAAAAACATTGTGCCAGCAGTCAAGAGGATAATTGTCGAAAGGAAAAAGAAAAATCCCGAGTTGGGAACAACCGGGATTCCATTGGCTTCCATATTTATCAATCGAATGCTCATTCCCCAAGACTGAAAGGCACAAATTGGTACAGTAAGTACCCTGGTATATTGGTTGATTTTTCTTCGACCTTCTTCCCCTTCTTTTTGCATTTTTTGAATTTCCGGGATAACAATGCCCGCTAATTGCATAATAATTGATGCAGTGATATAGGGCATAACCCCAAGGGCAAAAATTGCCGCATTGGAAAATGCTCCGCCAACAAAAAAGTCGAACAATCCAAATAAATCCTGTGCAGTCCCTTTATTAAAAGCAGAAAGCACATGAAAATCTACTCCGGGAAGAGTAATATGGGCACCAATACGAGCTACTACAATAGCAAATAACGTAAATAAAAGTCGTTGCCGGAGTTCTTCAATTTTCCAAATATTTTGAAATGTTTGAACAAATTTACTCATATTGTGCTACCTTACCTCCAACAGACTCAATTTTATTAATCGCAGATTTAGAGAATTTATTTGCTCTAATTGTCAATGCCTTAGAAATATACCCATCACCCAAAATTTTCACAGGTTGGTTCTTGTTTCCAACCAAACCAACTTGGAACATAAGTTCAACATCTAATTCGTCGGAAGAAATCTTTCCTTTATCGATAAATTCCTGAATTTTAGAAAGATTTACAACTTGATATTCAACTCTGTTTCGATTATTAAATCCAAATTTTGGAATACGACGGACCAAAGGCATTTGCCCCCCTTCGAAGGCAAGTTTTCGATGATATCCACTTCTCGACTGATGGCCTTTGGTACCTCTTGTTGCTGTACTGCCGTGCCCCGAACCTGGACCACGCCCGACTCTTTTCTTTTTATGTGTCGAACCTGATGCAGGTTTCAAATTTCCTATATGTTTCATTTTTACTCCTTAATCATTAACTTCTATTTCTTCTACTTTGACTAAATGCTGAACAACTTTTATCATACCTCGTGTCTGTGGATTATCTGGTAAAATATTCCAATAATTAGGTCGTCCAAGACCTAACGCTTCGATCGTTCGTTTCTGTTTTTTATTTGTTTTAATAATACTTCTTACTTGAGTTACTTTCAACTTTCTCATAACAACTCCGTATTAACCGAAAAGAACCTTTTGAGGTGAAATGCCGCGCCGAGCTGCCACTTGTCCGATGTCCTCCATCATCATAAGTGCTTTAAGTGTGGCTTTTGTTGTATTATGCGGATTTGAAGAACCCAAACTCTTCGTTAATACATCCTTAACTCCTGCCAATTCTAAAACAGCACGAATACCACCAGCAGCTATAACACCTGTTCCAGGAGATGCAGGACGAATTAAAACTTTTGCCGCACCATATTTGCTAATTACTTCGTGTGGAATTGTATTATCATTCAAACTGACTTTCACAACATTCTTTTTGGCTGCTTCGGTGGCTTTGTTGACTGCATCAACAACTTCAGCAGCTTTCCCTAAGCCAACTCCAACGTGTCCGTTATAATCGCCAACAACCACAATAGCAGTCAATCCAAATCGACGTCCACCTTTTACAACTTTGGCAGTTCTTCCAACATATACTAATTTTTCTTTCAATTCTAATTCAGATGCTTTAATCTTTCCCATATATTATTTACCTCTTTTTTTCCTAAAATTTCAAACCTGCTTCTCTGGCTCCTTCAGCAAGTGCACGAACACGACCGTGATAAAGAAATCCATTTCGGTCGAAAGCAACCATTTGAATTCCTGCTTTTAAAGCGCGTTCACCTAAAACTTTACCAACAACTTTTGCTTGTTCGATTTTATTCATTTCGTTGGTTATTTTGGAACGCACCTCAGCATCCAAAGTTGAACAAGCTACCAGGGTATGTCCTCTATCATCATCAATTATTTGAGCATAGATATGTTTTAAACTGCGATAAACACTTAACCTAGGCCTTTCAGCAGTTCCAAATATTTTTTTTCTTACTCTTAATTTTCTTCTTAGCCTTCTTACTTTTTTCAATTCAAGTCTGTTCATTTAACTTCCATTACTTTATTATACACTAAATTACTTTGACGCAGCTTTTCCTGCCTTACGGCGAATGTATTCGCCAAGATAACGAATACCTTTCCCTTTGTATGGTTCTGGCGGTCTAAGCATACGAATCTTGGCAACAACTTCCCCCACAACTTGCTTGTCAATTCCCTTTATAATAATAGTTGTAGGGTTTGGAGATTCTATTGTTATTCCTTCAGGCGGAATAAACAAAATTGGATGAGAATAACCAAGGGATAGCATTAGTTTGTTCCCTTTCATTTCTGCTTTGTAACCAATTCCTTCGATTTGTAAAGTTTTCGAAAAACCATTGGTCACTCCTTGAACCATATTGTTAACAATTGCTCGAGTTAATCCATGAGCTGCACGAACTTTTTTATCTTCACTTGTTCGAGAGAAACTTAAAATCTGGTCTTTGAATGTATACTCTATTCCATCAGGAATAACAAAAGAAAGTTGACCTTTTGGACCACGAACAACAAGACTCCTATCTTGAAATTCAACTTGAACTTCTTTTGGAATTTGTACTGGTTTTTTCCCTATTCTGGACACGACATCTCTCCCAAATATTTTACCAAACTGTAAAAAGTAATTCACCACCAATATTGAGCTTTCGTGCCATCTTATCGGTCATAATACCTCTCGAAGTAGAAATAACAGCAATCCCAAGCCCATTTTTAACTCGTGGGATTTCCTTTGCACCAACATAAATTCTTCTACCCGGCTTACTAATTCGAGTAATTTCTCTTATAACTGGTTGCCGGTTGTAATATTTCAACTTAATTCTAATAAAGATCTTAACCTCATCGCCAATTTTTTCAAAATCATCGATGAAGCCTTGGTCTTTTAATATTTCGCATATTGCCCATTTCATTTTCGAATATGGTACAATCACTTCGTTATGCCGCGCTCGACCAGCATTCCTTATTCTGGTGATAAAATCTGCGATGACATCAGTTACTGGCATATTCTATTTTCCCTAAATTATTTACCAATTACCAACTTGCTTTTCTGATACCAGGAATTTTCCCTTCAAGAGCCATTTGCCGAAGTACATTCCGGCAAAGCATAAACTTTCGATAAACACCACGACCACGTCCCGTAACACCACAGCGATTCCGTACTCGAACAGGAGAACTATTTTTAGGTAGCTTCTGTAATCCTATATAATCGCCTGCTTCCTTAAGTTCTTGGCGTTTAACTTTATATTTTTCAACCAACTTTATCCTTTTTAAGTTCCTTGCTATTACAGCTTTTGTTGCCATAATTTATTCCTTTCTTTGGAATGGAAAACCAAACTCTTGTAAAAGTGCATAGGATTCTTCATCGGAACGCGAACGAATAACAAATGTAATATCCAAGCCAGTTATTTTCGAAACTTTATCAACATCAATTTCGGGGAAAATAATTTGCTCTTTTATTCCTACTGAATAGTTCCCATGACCATCGAAACTTTTATCGGAAAAACCACGAAAGTCACGTATTCGTGGGGCTGCGATATTAATAAATCTATCTAAAAATTCATACATTCTTTGCCTTCGAAGAGTAACAGAACACCCAATTGGAACACCTGCACGCAACTTAAAGTTCGATATAGACTTTTTTGCTTTAGAAATCGCTGGTCTTTGTCCAGCAATCAATTCCAATTCGTTAATAGCATTCAATAAATGACGCTGGTCTTGAGTTGCGCTTCCAACGCCCATATTTAATACTATCTTCTCAAGGCGTGGAACTTGCATAGGGGATTTATACCCAAACTTTTTCATCAAGTTGGGCACTATGGTCGTTTTATAGTATTCATATAACCTTGGTACCGGTATTTCTTTGTCCTTAACATCTTCTAACCGCTTTCCTTCAGGCTTAAATTCAACTTTCTTCGAAACAATTGCTTGTGGTTGTACTTTTTTCTTGGTTGTTGTTGCCATTTTCCCTTACCTTCTTAATTACAAATCTTTACCATTCTTTTTCGAGTAGCGAATCTTTATCAACTTACCATCTCGCTCCTCAATGCGAATTCCAATTCTTGTTGGATTTTTATCCGAATCAAGTATCATTACATTAGAATAATGTATTGGCATTTCCTTACTCACAATTCCACCTTTTGGATTTTGCTGAGTTGGTCTCATATGTTTTTTTCGAACATTTACACCTTCGACCAAAACTTTCATTTTCTCGGGATAAATTTCAAGAATCCGACCAACAGCACCTTTATCGTTTCCTGCTATAACTTGAACCAAATCCCCTTTCTTTAATTTCAGTTTCATTTCATCACCCTTATAAAACCTCTGGTGCTAACGAAATAATTTTCATAAAATTTTTTTCTCGTAATTCTCGAGCAACTGGGCCAAAAACTCGAGTACCACGTGGTTCACCTTGATTGTTAAGTATCACTGCGGCATTATCGTCGAATCGAATAAACGAACCATCTTTTCTTTTTATTTCTTTTTTGGTTCGAACAACTACTGCTCTGCAAACTTCCCCTTTTTTAACCGAGGATTGAGGCAAAGCAGATTTTACTGAAACTACAATAATATCCCCTACCGTTGCATATCTTTTCTCGTGCCCGCCAAGTACCCGAATACACCGGACACGCTTTGCACCCGAATTATCAGCAACAACCAAATTAGTTTCTTCTTGTATCATCGCCTATCCTCCTTATTTAGCTCGTTCAACAATTTCTTTTAGCATCCATCTCTTTCTTCTACTTAAAGGACGCCATTCAATAATACGAACTAAATCCCCGACCTGACATTCATTCTTTTCGTCGTGAGCCATAAACTTCTTCGAACGCTTATAATATTTCTTATACAATGGATGTTGAACATATCGTTCGACCCTAACAATAATAGTCTTGTCGGGTTTATTCGAAACTACTCTTCCTTCCAGAATTCTTCGTCTTCGGGAAATTCCCGTTTGGTTTGTCGTCACAACCCCTTGACTTTCAGATTGTTGTGTTGTTTCTTCTAAATTCTGCACAGAGTCAGTAATTTCGATATTATTTTCCTCGTTAATTATTTTATTTTCTTCCATATTCCTTTGCCCTTTGCCGTTCGGAAATAATAGTTTTTATTCTTGCAATATCTTTCTTCAAAATTTTCAAAGATGCAGTATCTTGTAACTGACTTAGTGAATGTTGAACTCGCAAACGTGCGAGCGTTTCAACCGATTCACGTAAAATTTGCTGTAACTCTTGGTCAGTTAATTCCCTTAAATCCTTTGCTTTTCGAGGTTTCATTCTTCTATATCCACACGTTGAACAAATTTAGTCTTAATTGGCAATTTTTGGGCAGCAAGCCGCAAAGCTTCTTGTGCTCTTTCTTTGGAAACTCCTCCAACCTCGAACATAATTTTTCCTCTTTTGGACACAGCAACCCAAAACTCGGGGGAACCTTTACCACTTCCCATTCTTGTTTCCAAAGGCTTTTTTGTAACAGGTTTATCGGGGAAAATTCTAATCCAAAGTTTACCTTCACGTTTTAAATAACGATTAATAGCAATTCTAGCAGCCTCGATTTGCCTATTAGTAATCCATGCCCCTTCCAGAGCTTTCAAACCATAGGAACCAAAGCAAACCGTGGTTCCTCGATTAGCAATACCACGAACTCTTCCTCGCTGTGTCTTTCTATATTTAACTCTTTTTGGTAATAACATATTCCACCTTTATTTATGCCAATTGTGGTTTACCAAGAATTTCGCCTCTGCATATCCAAACTTTTACACCAATACTGCCATAAATTGTTTGGGCTACAGCAAAACCATAATCAATATCTGCTCGTAATGTATGTAATGGTATTCGTCCATCTTTGTATTGTTCCGAACGTGCCATTTCGGCTCCACCAAGCCGACCAGAGCATTGAACCTTAATACCAACAGCACCCATCTTCATTGCATTGCTTACTGCCATCTTCATCGCCCGCCGAAACGATACTCGACCTTCGATTTGGGAGGCAATATTTTCGGCAACAAGTATTGCTTCGAGTTCAGGTTTCTTAACTTCAGAAATTAATATCTTGACTTCCTTATTTGTAAGTCGTCTGATTTCTTCTTCTAACTTTGCAATTTCTTGACCAGAGCGACCAATAATCAACCCAGGTCGGGATGAATGAATTGTAATTCTTAGCAATTTAGTTGTTCTTTCGATGACAATCCTAGAAACTCCGGCTCGACGCAAACGGTTTTTTATATAGTTTCGAACTTTAATATCTTCGTGCAATTTTTCAGCAAAATTTTTTTCATCAAACCAGTTTGCGTCCCAGCCTCGAATTATTCCAAGCCGTAACCCAATTGGATTAGTTTTCTGTCCCAACTTTTTCCTCCTTTTTAACTTTGGGTTTAACTAATTCTTTGGTTTCCTCTTCTTTTACTATTATGGTAATATGACAAGAGCGTTTTCGTAATCTATATGCTCTACCCATAGGAGCAGGCAGTATTCTTTTCAACGTTACACTTTGGTCGACAAATGCTCTTTTAACAACCACATTTTCAGGCTTAACAGTTCCTCGCTCTTTCAGATTTTGTAAATTTGAAAGAGCCGAACGCAATACTTTTTCAACTTCAATAGCTCCCGCTTTTGGACAGAACTTCAATATTGCAAGAGCATCACTTGCCTTTTTACCACGAATTAAATCCACAACTACTCTAACCTTTCGTGGCGACATTCTCAAAAACTTTTTAATAGCTCGTGCCTCCATCTGACCTCCCAATTACTTTCTAGCTGCTGCTTTTTGTTCTTTTCTATGGCCAGCGTGACCACGGTAAGTCCGCGTTGGTGCAAATTCACCAAGTTTGTGGCCAACCATATTTTCTGTAATATATACAGGAATAAATTTATTTCCGTTGTGAATTGCAAAAGTATGCCCAACAAATTCAGGAACAATAGTCGAAGCTCGCGACCAAGTTTTAATAACTTGCTTTTTCCTGCTCTGGTTCAAAGCTTCAACTTTCTTCAAAAGTTTCCAGTAAACGTAAACACCTTTTTTTAATGACCTTGACATAATCTATCCCAAATTATCCTTTTCTACGACGAATAATATATTTATCCGATGGTTTATTTTTCTTACGTGTTTTCAATCCCTTAGCGATTTGTCCCCATGGAGAACGAGGATGCTGTCTGCCTCCACCAGATTTAGAACGCCCTTCACCACCACCATTAGGATGGTCGATTGGATTCATTGCCATACCACGTGTTTGCGGACGAATTCCAAAAAAGCTGGTCGGACCAGCTTTTCCTAACATAATATTTTCATGGTCGGGATTGCTAACTTTTCCAATTGTTGCATAGCAGGTATTTAATATATTTCGAATCTCACCAGATGGTAATTTAACTTGAGCATATCGCTCATCCAAACCGACTAATTGAGCAAAAACACCGGCGGAACGAGCTAGTTGCCCTCCTTTTCCAGGCTTTAGTTCTATATTATGTATAAATAGACCAACAGGTATATTCTTTAATGGCAATGCATTGCCATCTTTATATTCAGCATTTGGACCAGCCATAATCTTATCGCCAACTTTAAGATTATCGGGGGCAAGAATATACCGATATTCCCCATCCTCATATTTAACAAGTGCAATACGAGCACTTCGATTTGGGTCATATTCTATGGTTTCTACAGTTGCTGGAATTCCTCTTTTGTCTCTTTTGAAATCTATGATTCTATATCGTCTTTTGTGTCTTCCTCCGCGATGTCTTGAAGTTATTCTACCAGTATTATTTCTTCCCCCAGTGCTCTTTAATGGAACTACTAGTGGTTCAAATGGTTTATCGGTTGTAATCTCGTCAAATGTCGAGATTGAATAAAATCTGGTTCCTGGTGTAATTGGTTTTAAAATTCTAATTCCCATTTTCTACCTCATTTAAGTTTCAGTTCCGCCAACCAAATCGATTGTAAATCCTTCTTTCAAAGTTACGTATGCTTTCTTTCGAAGTGGTGTTTTTCCACGCATAATACCACGACGAGTATAACGAGTTCGAACTTTACCCTTAACACGCAATGTTCTTACAGATTCAACTTTAACTTCGAACATTTCTTCAATTGCTTTTTTGATTTGTATCTTATTTGCCTTTGGGTCAACTTCAAAAACATACTGGCGTTGCTCTCCTAACTTCATTGCCTTTTCTGTGATTTTCGGTCGTTTTATTATCTCAATCATATTAAATCTCCATTACTAATTTCGAAATGAGGCTTGTAATTGCTCTATTGCGCTTCTAAAGATCAATAACTTTTTATGTGCCAAAATGTGGTAGGTTGAAATCTTATCGGCATAAAAAACAGAAACATTCTCAATATTCCTTGCGGAAAGGTAATGAACATCAGATTTTTCAGGCAATAGTACTAAAGTTTTTTCACCGGCAAGATTTAAGTTCTTCAACACAGAGTAGAATTCTTTGGTTTTAGGTTTGTCCATTTCGAAATCTTCGACCACTACGATATTTCCTTCGCTCAATCTCAAAGAAAGAGCACTTTTACGGGCAAGTATTTTTAATTTCTTATTCAACTTCATTCCATAATCTCTTGGTCGAGGACCATGAATAGTACCACCGTGAACCCAAAGAGGGGAACGTATTGAACCAGCACGAGCCGTTCCACGACCTTTCTGACGCCAAGGTTTCTTTCCACCACCACTTACTTCACTTCGAATTTTAGTTTTATGTGTACCTTGCCGTTGATTTGCTAAATAAGCAACCACAGCCATATGCATTGCGTGCTCGTGTGGCTCGACTCCAAAAATTTCTTCCAATAATTCTATTTGTCCAACAACATTACCTTCTTTCGAATAAACATCAACCAACATTTTTTACCTACAACTTAACTATTTCTAATAACCCATTAATTGGTCCCGGAACTCCACCTTTTACGAGCATAAGATTCTGCTCGGGTAAAATTTCAATAATCTCAAGATTTCGGATAGTAATCCTTTTTCCACCCATGCGTCCAGCCATTCGCATTCCTTTAAAAACGCGAGATGGGAACGAAGAAGCTCCAATAGAGCCAGGGGCTCTAACTCTGTCCGATTGTCCGTGAGTTGTCATACCAACCCCACCAAAGTGATGTCGTTTTACAACTCCTTGAAATCCACGGCCCTTACTTGTTCCTGAAATTTTTACTTTGTCGCCCTTCTTGAACAAATCACCAACATAAAGTACATCCCCAGGTTTCAAAGAAACATCAAGCACACGGAACTCGCGTAAAAATCGCGTAGGTTGAACCCCATCTTTACGAAAATGCCCTAACTCGGGTTTATTAACTCTTTTTTCTGAACGAGTTCCAAAACCAATCTGAACCGATTGATATCCTTCTTTCTCTATTGTATTTATCTTTACTACCGGGCAAGGACCAGCTTCAATCACAGTTACCGGGATTTGTTCACCTTTTTCGGTGAAATAGCTCGTCATCCCCAATTTTCGCCCCAAAATTGCAGCGCCCATATTAACACCTACACTTTAACTTCAACATCAACACCAGCAGGAAGTTCTAATTTCATTAGTGCATCAATCGTCCTTTGAGACGAGCTGTATATATCAATTAATCTTTTATGAACTCGCAATTCGAATTGTTCGCGCGACTTTTTGTCAACATGGGGTGACCTGTTTACCGTAATAATAGACCGTTTCGTTGGTAAAGGTATCGGACCTGAAACAATAGCCCCAGTTTGTTTGACTGTGCGAACAATCCGCTCGGAGGACTTATCAATAAGATAGTGATCAAAAGATTTAAGTTTTATTCTTATTTTCTGTGTCGCAGCCACTTTCTTTCTCCTAATTTAATTGACTTGCTCGTTCGAGCAACCGAAAATTATTCGATAATCTTTGTAACGACCCCAGCACCAACTGTCCTACCACCTTCGCGAATAGCAAAACGAAGACCTTCTTCCATAGCAACAGGAGTTATTAATTCAATGGTAATATTATCGAGATTATCGCCAGGCATAACCATATCAACACCTTGGGGAAGCTGAATTACACCAGTAACATCAGTTGTACGGAAATAAAATTGAGGTCGATACCCAGAAAAGAATGGTGTGTGGCGACCACCCTCCTCTTTCTTCAAAACATAAACTTGAGCATTAAATTTAGTATGAGGGGTAATTGTTCCAGGTTTTGCAATTACCATTCCTCGTTCGAGTTCATCTTTGTCGATACCACGGAGCAATAAACCAACATTATCGCCAGCAACCCCTTCGTCCAAAATCTTACGGAACATTTCAATGCCAGTTACGGTGGTTTTCTTATGCAAACCAAAACCAACAATCTCAACTTCTTCATTAAGTCGAATAATTCCGCGTTCGATACGACCCGTTCCAACTGTTCCGCGTCCAGTAATTGAGAAAACATCTTCTACTGGCATCAAGAATGGTTTATCAATATCTCGTTGAGGAGTAGGAATAAACTCATCCACAGCATCCATCAAATCATAAATCGGCTTTAAGCGAGGATCATCAGGAGTAGCGTTGGGGTCCATCCCCGCCTGCATCGCTTGTAGAGCGGAACCACGAATAATTGGAACATCATCGCCAGGAAATTCGTATTTATTCAACAATTCACGTACTTCCATTTCAATAAGATCAACCAACTCGGGATCTGAAATGTCAATTTTGTTCAAGAATACAACAATGTAGGGCACATTTACTTGACGAGCAAGAAGAACGTGCTCTCGTGTTTGTGGCATTGGACCATCGTCCGCTGCAACAACCAAAATTGCCCCGTCCATTTGTGCAGCACCAGTAATCATATTTTTAATGTAGTCAGCATGACCTGGGCAATCTACGTGGGCATAGTGTCGTTTTTCTGTTTCATACTCAACGTGAGCGGTATTAATTGTGATACCACGAGCTCTTTCTTCGGGCGCATTATCGATTGAATCGAATGTACGAACTTGGGTATTGGTTCCTTTCTTTGCAAGAGCCATCGTAATTGCAGCAGTTAGAGTGGTTTTTCCATGGTCAATATGACCAATTGTTCCAATATTAATGTGAGGCTTTGAACGAACAAATTTCTCTTTAGCCATTTTAACACTCCTTTATTATTAAACCAACATTTATAAAATTAAAATTCATAGAATTTCAATGCCGTTAGACAATAGATTTTTGTTCTACAACCGGTTCATAATGAGAAAATTCCATTACATAAGATGCTCGGCCTTGACTTAATGAACGCAGATGTGTAACATAACCAAACATTTCGGATAGCGGAGCAAAGCCCTTAATTATTTGATAATTACCTCGCTGATCTAATTCTTCGATTTTCCCTCTACGAGAATTAAAATCCGAAATTATGTCACCAACATATTCTTCGGGAGACACAATTTCTACTTTGAACACAGGTTCGAGCAAAATGGACTTACTATTCCTTAATGCTTCTCGAACTGCCATTGAAGAGGCAATTTTATAACCCAGTTCAGTACAGAATTCCTTATCGTATTTACCACCAAATACTTCGACAATTACATCAGTTACCGGATATCCCAAAAAACCAATTTGCAAGCCCTCCTTAATTCCCTCTTCAATGGTAGTCCAAAACTGCTTTGGAATCGAATCTTCGGAGATTTGAAATCGAACTTCATTTCCTTTACCCCGTTCATTTGGTCGCAGAATAACCCTGACATACCCAAAGTTATTTTTTCCTGCAATTTGTCGTTCGAATGCATATTCTTTTTCAACTAGCATTGTAATAGTTTCGCGGTACGCAACTTGGGGTTTACCAATTCGAACTTCGAGATTATACTCTCGCTTCAATCTATCGGCAATAATTTCCAATTGTAATTCGCCTACACCGCTAATAACAATTTCACCGCTTTCTTCATCATTCGTGAAATGGAACGTCGGATCCTCATCCGAAAGTTTTGCCAAACATTCGAGCAATCGTTCTCGGTCCTGTTGCGTTTTTGCTTCTATCCTTTGGTTAATTACCGGTTCAGCGAATGTAATCCTTTCATATAAAATCTTATGCTTTTCATCGCAAAGAGTATCCCCAGTTTTCGTTGCCCTTAAGTCGGGAAAAGCCACAATTTCGCCGCTGAATACTTCGCTGATTTCTTCTTTTCTATTAGCATATAAACGCAGAATTTTTTGAATTCTCTCTCGCTTTCCCGAATTTGAATTGAAAGCAACTTGCCCTACTTTAATTGAGCCAGAATAAATCCTTACAAAAGTTAGTTTCTTAAGATATGGGTCTGAGATGATTTTGAAAGCAAGGGCAGAAAAAGGCTCTTCATCACTCGATTTTCTAACAATTTTTCTTTCGTGATTATTGTAGTCATAGCCCCAAAACGAACCAATATCGGCAGGCGAAGGCAAATACTTTATTACAGCATCGAGTAAGGGTTGTACCCCAATGTATTTTTTTGATGAACCACATAAAACAGGTACAAGCGAATTCGAAAGGGTGGCTTTCCTTAATCCAAATTCTAATTGTTCTTCAGTAAGTGTACCTTTTTCAAGATAATAATTCAGCAATTCATCATCAGTTTCGGCCACAGAATCTATAAGTTTTTCCTTCCATTCCTTAACTAAATCCAACATATTTTCGGGTACATCATCATAATAAAATTTAAAGCCCATAGTTTCTTCATCGAAGTATATAGCCTTCTCCCTAATCAGATCGACAACACCAACAAAAGAATCCTCGCTACCAATAGGGAGTTCAAGCACAACAGGTTTAGCATTAAGTTTGTCCTTCATCATTTGTACCACGCGGAAGAAGTCGGCCCCCATTCTATCCATTTTGTTGACATAGGCAATTCTGGGTACATTATACATTTCTGCCTGTCGCCAAACTGTTTCGGACTGAGGTTCTACGCCACCTACACCACAGAAAATCGCAATAGCCCCATCAAGCACACGTAACGAACGCTGAACTTCCGCAGTGAAATCAACATGACCAGGTGTATCAATTAAGTTAATTTGGTGGTCGCGCCACATAAAAGTTGTTGCTGCCGAGGTAATTGTAATACCACGCTCTTTTTCCTGTTCCATATAATCCATAAAAGCAGTGCCTTCATCTACTTCCCCGGGGCGGTGCAAAAATCCGGTGTAGAACAAAAATCTTTCTGTAGTTGTTGTTTTCCCCGCATCAATATGAGCCATTATTCCAATATTGCGAACTTTTTTTATTTCAACTTTGCGGGGCCATAACACACTACAGCATTTCAATTGACAAAGAACAAACATTTTTGTTACCACTTGAAATGAGCAAAAGCCTTGTTAGCTTCTGCCATTCGGTGCGTATCTTCGCGCTTTTTGACAGAGGCACCTTCGTTGTTGGACGCAGCGATAATTTCCGATGCTAAACGCGCGCTCATTGACTTGTCTTTTCTCTGTTTGGCATACAATCTTAACCATCGCAGAGCAAGTGAAATCCTTCGGTCTTCGCGAACTTCTACAGGAACTTGATAGGTTGCACCTCCTATACGGCGAGAGCGAACCTCAATAAGAGGAGCAACATTCGATACTGCTTTCCTAAATACTTCGAGAGGATTCTGCTTTGTCTTTTGTGCAATGATTTCAAAAGCATCGTACACTATTTTTCTGGCTAAACTTTTTTTGCCCTTCCTCAATACAGTATTTATCATCCTTGCAACAAGGATATCCTGGTATTTTGGACCCGGGTCAATTGGTCTTTTCTCTGCTCTCTTTTTCCTCATATCAAATTATCCTTAATCAAAATATATTACTTGGAAACTGCTTGTTTAGGTCGTTTGGTGCCATATTTCGAACGTCCCTGCTTTCTTCCATCAACACCTTGAGTATCCGCAACCCCTCGGACAATATGATAACGCACACCAGGCAAATCCTTAACACGTCCGCCACGAACATATACAATTGAGTGTTCCTGAAGATTGTGCCCTTCCCCAGGTATATATGCAATAACTTCATAGCCAGAACTTAATCGCACCTTTGCAACTTTCCTCAATGCCGAGTTTGGTTTCTTTGGTGTTGTGGTATACACCCTTGTACAAACTCCTCGCCTTTGTGGACAGCTTTTTAATGCCGGTGACTTACTTTTCTTAACAACCTTTTTCCGTGGCTTTCTAATTAATTGACTTATTGTTGGCACTCAAAACTCCTATTAACAACAAAATCAAAAACTTTAAAAAAAGAGACTACAAAATTACAAAAAAAATTATTTCCAAAAAAATTTTAAACAATTTTTTCTAATTATATTTCATTTTTTTATACTCTTCGATTAATTCCTCCTGAACCAACTTAGGAACAGGAGAATACTTCAGAAATTCCATAGTAAACTCTCCTTTTCCCTGAGTAACCCCACGTAAATCCGAAGAATAACCAAACATTTCTTTCAAAGGAACCTCTGCTTCTATTACAACAAATCCATTTTCGACTCGCGTATTAACAACAATTCCACGCCTTTGGTTAATTTGCCCAATAATTACACCTTGAAATTCTTCGGGGGAAGTAACTTCTAATTTCATTATTGGTTCAAGTATAACAGGGCTTGCCTTCGCCAATGCTTCTTTCAAAGCATATTTCGAAGCCAATTTAAATGCCATTTCTGATGAATCAACTGGATGGGTTTGCCCATCGTTTAAAACTACTCGTACATTAACAACTGGTTGACCAATTAGTATACCTTCTTTCAACTGCTCTTGAAACCCCTTATCGCACGCTGGAATATACTCCCGAGCAATAGCTCCACCAACAACTTGGTCTACAAATTCATATTCTTTGCCTTCGGTTGAAGGAATAGGCTCCACATACCCTCCAACTCGTGCAAATTGACCAGCACCGCCTGTTTGTTTCTTGTGTGTGTAGTTAAAATCTGCCCTTCGTGTGATTGTTTCTCTGTAAGCAACCTTTGGTTTACCTACTATTACTTCGCAATTGTATTCGCGCTTAATTCTTTCTAAATAAATTTCAAGATGGAGTTCGCCCATGCCTTTAATTATTGTTTCTCCCGTCTCTTCGTCACGCATTACTTGGAAAGTCGGGTCTTCTTTTTGAAATCTATTTAATGCTTTCGAAAAATTTGTCAATGAATTCTTCTCCTTTGGTGCAACAGAGAGTTCTATAACAGGAGTGGGAACAAACATTGATTGCAAGGAATAGTTCACAGTTCCATCTGTAAAAGTATCGCCGGAAAAGCATTCGACACCAAACATAGCAACAATATCGCCGGCATATGCTTCTTCAATGTCATGCATTTCTTGGGCGTGCATTCGAATTATTCTGGGAACTTTAATTTTCTTACGACTTTTAGTATTATAAATTACGTCGCCTTTTTTTACCTTGCCTTGGTAAATTCGCATATACGTTAATTGCCCAAATCTACCATCTTCGAGTTTGAAAGCCAAGCCAACGAAAGGTTTATTGATTTCGCAATACAATTTTACTCTTTCTTCATTATTATCAAGGTCAAAAGCTTCGTTTTCACGCTCATCTGGGCTAGGCAGAAACATCCCAACTCCATCAAGCAAAGGTTGAACACCCTTATTCTTTTTTGCAGAGCCAACGTAAACTGGAGTTACAAGGTGGGCAAGGGTAGTTTTCCGAAGAACCTGGATTATCTTTTCCGTAGGTATATTTTCATCCGAAAGGTAAAGTTCTGCAATTTCGTCATCAAAATCAGCTAGTGTTTCAATCAATTGGAGCCTACGAAATTGAGCCTCTTCTATTAATTCTTGTGGTATGTCTTGTTCTACTACAATTTCTCCATTATTTCCTTCGAAATAAATCGCTTTCATTTTCAATAAATCGACCACACCAGAAAAGTTATCCTCCAATCCAATTGGCATTGTTATCATAACTGGTCGCAAGTTCAGTTTTTCCCGCATTTGATTTAAAACCTTATCAGGATTTGCACCCGACCTATCAATTTTGTTAATAAATGCTATCCTTGCAACATTATAGCGCCGAATTTGCCTATCGACTGTAATGGTTTGACTTTGAACACCAGCAACACCACAAAGCACAAGTATTGCTCCATCAAGAACTCTTAATGCCCTTTCAACCTCTACAGTGAAATCAATATGCCCAGGTGTATCAATCAAATTTACATGGTAATCTTTCCATTTGAAATATGTGGAAGCAGACTGTATGGTAATCCCTTTTTCTCGCTCTAATTCCATTGCATCAAGAGTTGGACCGGCACCACTTTTATCCCTTACCTCAACGATTTGATGAATTTTTCCTGTATAAAACAAAATTCTTTCGCTAAGAGTTGTTTTTCCAGAATCAATATGGGCTGTAATTCCAATATTTCTTATTGATTTTAAATTATATAAATGGTCCATAACTTCTTTAGTTTTTTTAAAAAACAAATTGAAAAATAGAGCGTAGCAAATCATGAATGTTGCTACGCTCAAAAAATTCTAATAGTAACCTTGACAAAATTTATAGTTCAGTAATCGTTCTTGTCTCTTTAGATTGCTCTATTGGGATGGCTCTTTGTGTTACTGTGGGGGTCATCCCAATTTCTTCTGCGAAAATATTACCCACTTCGCTTTTAACATTTATATCTTGATAATGCTTCAAACCAGTTCCGGCTGGAATCAGTTGACCAAGAATAATGTTTTCCTTTAACCCATAAAGATAATCGACTTTGGCTTCGACGGCAGCCTCGGAAAGTACCCGGGTTGTTTCTTGGAAGGAAGCAGCGGACAACCAACTTTCTGTGGTTAACGATGCCTGCGTGATACCCAATAAAACTGGTTCGGCAATTGCTGGTTCTGCGGGTCGAGCTTGAGCAACTTTCTTTCCTTTCTTTCGTAACTCTTGGTTTACTTCGCGGAACTTATCTTTCGAAACAATCTGACCTTCTTTGAATTTCGAATCACCTTTATCGGTTATAACAACTTGCTTTTTTAACTTTTCGTTCTCATCAAGAATACGAATTCTATCTACATAATCATTTTCAAGGAAGCGAGAATCTCCGGGGTCGGCAATTCTATATTTCTGCAACATTTGTCTAACAATGATTTCAATATGTTTATCGTTGATTTTTACACCTTGCATTCGATAAACTTCTTGAATTTCATTAACAAGATATTCTTGTACAGCGTGGGGTCCCTTGATTCTCAAAATATCATGTGGATTAATGTCTCCATCAGTAAGACGGTCGCCTGCACGCACAAAATCGCCATCTTGAACAAGGATATACTTCCCAAAAGGAATATTATATTCACGAACTGTTTTTCCATCCAGAGAAGTCACAAGCAGGGTTCGTTGACCTCGTTTAACTTTATCGTAAGTTACAATACCATCAATTTCCGAAACGGTAGCAGGATTTTGTGGAGCTCTTGCTTCGAATAGTTCCGTAACTCGTGGCAAACCTCCAGTAATATCCCTCATTCTACCAAGATCTCGTGGAATTTTTACAAGTGCGGTTCCAACCCCAACAAATTCATCTTCTTCAACTCTTAATTGGGCTTTAACAGGAATGGAATAAGAGCGCAACACATTTCCTTCGTCATCGAGAATCTCAATTGTAGGTTGTTTGTTTTTATCTCGGGATTCTATTACAACCTTTGTAATATGACCAGTTTGTTCATCATTAATTTCACGATATGTAACATTATGAATCATATCCTTAAATCGGACCCTTCCGCTAACTTCTGTAATGATTGTTGCATTATACGGGTCCCACTCATACAACAATTGCCCTTTCTTAACAAGTTCACCATCGCGAACTTTAAGGATTGCTCCATACATTGCATCATATTTTGTAAGAACCCTGTTACTATCGGGCTCGACAATATTTAAAACACCGCTTCGCGAAACAACAACTTGAACTTCTTCATCTTCTTCTTCGTATGTCACAATTCGAACATTTTCGAATTGAACCAAACCATCGAATTTGGCTGTTACTGAAGATTGGCTTGTAATAAGCAAAGCCGTACCACCTGTATGGAACGTTCTCAATGTTAACTGAGTTCCAGGTTCACCAATCGATTGGGAAGCAATAGTACCTACTGCTTCGCCGACATCAACTAACTTACCTGTAGAAAGATTTCTTCCATAGCATTTCGCACACACACCGTGTCGGGCTTCGCAAGTCAACACACTACGGATGGTAACCTCGTCGACTGGGGATTCCTCGATTTTTTGGGCAATTTCTTCATCAATCAACTCACCGGCATGTACCAAAATTTCTCCATTAAGAGGATTAACAACGTCCCACAATGCAACACGACCAAGAATTCTTTCGTACAAAGTTTCTTTGACCTCTTCACCTTCCTTCAGAGCAGTCATATTAACGCCACGGATAGTTCCGCAGTCATGCTCAGTAATAATAATATCCTGAGCAACATCGTGGAGACGACGAGTAAGATAACCTGCATCCGCAGTTTTCAAGGCTGTATCGGCAAGACCTTTTCTTGCACCGTGAGTTGAAATAAAGTATTCAAGAACCGACAAACCTTCCTTAAAATTCGAAAGGATTGGATTTTCAATTAATTCACCAGTTGAACCTGTCAAAGATTTTCTTGGTTTAGCCATTAAGCCTCGCATTCCAGCAAGTTGCCGAATCTGTTCTTTCGAACCTCGAGCCTGAGAATCCAACATCATCCAGAATGTATTGAACCCTTGGTAAGCCTTTGCTATTTCGTTATACAATTTATCGGCAACACGATTTGTAGCAGTCGACCAAGTATCAATGATTTTGTTATACCGTTCCCCAAAACTGATAACCCCATTCTGATAAGCTTCTTCTATTTCAGCAACTCTTTTTTGTGCCTGTTCTATTATTTCATATTTTTCTTTTGGTATAACAACATCTGGAATTCCAACGGAAAGACCACCGCGCGTTGCGTATTCGAAACCTAATTGTTTCAAATTGTCAAGGAATTCAACTGTTGTTGCAAGACCCGCAACACGGAAACAATAACCAATAATTTGGCGTAAACGTTTCTTGGTTAATAATTCATTAATAAAGCCTAACTCTTTGGGAACAATTTGATTTAGTAATATTCTTCCTGTAGTTGTTTCAACATATTTACCATCCATTCGAACTTTTATCTTGGCATGCAGGTCTATAGCATTATTATTGTATGCAATAATGACTTCGTCGGGAGAGTTGAAAATTTTACCTTCTCCCTTCACCCCTGATTTCGCCTTAGTAATGTAATAAATTCCAAGAACCATATCTTGGGAAGGAACAGCAATTGGGTCTCCATTTTGCGTATGCATAATATTGTGGGGAGCAAGCATTAAAAGTAAAGCTTCTAATTGTGCTTCGAAACTTAAAGGAACATGAACTGCCATTTGGTCGCCGTCAAAGTCTGCATTAAATGCAGTACAAACTAATGGATGCAATTGAATCGCTTTGCCTTCAATCAAACGAGGTTGGAAAGCTTGGATACCTACACGATGAAGCGTTGGAGCACGATTCAATAGAACAGGATGATTTTCAATTACTTTTTCTAAAATATCCCAAACCTCCGTTCTTTTTTGTTCAACCATCTTCTTGGCGCTTTTTACGGTTTTGACATGACCACGCTCAATTAGTTTCCTAATGATGAATGGCTTAAATAATTCTACAGCCATATCTTTTGGCAGTCCACATTCTTGCATTTTCAGTTCGGGTCCAACCACAATAACCGAACGCCCTGAATAATCTACACGCTTACCAAGCAAATTCTGTCGGAACCTTCCCTGCTTTCCTTTCAATGCATCAGCAAGCGATTTTAAAGGCCTATTTGTTTCAGTCTTAGTAGTTTTACGGGAACTATCGAACAAGGCATCAACGCTTTCTTGCAACATTCTTTGTTCATTTCGCACAATGACCCCAGGGGCTTTAATATCCATTAATTTTTTAAGTCGGTTATTTCGAATTATTACCCGTCTGTATAAATCATTCAAATCGGAGGCTGCAAACCTTCCACCATCAAGTGGTATTAGAGGCCTAAGATCAGGAGGAATTACAGGAATAACATCGATAACCATCCATTCAGGTTTGTTTACAGGTTCACCAGTTTTTTCGTCGGGCAAAAAGGCTTCTAAAACTTTTAATCTTTTCAAATACTCTTGCTTTTTCTGGGGATTGGTTTCTTCTCGCATTTCTTGTCGAAGGCGATAGTATTCTTCTTCAACATCCACACGTTTCAAAAGTTCTTTTATAGCAGGTCCCCCCATTAAAGCAAGGAACTTATTTGGGTCGTCGTCATCCAAATATTTTTCTTCTTCGGGTAGACTATTCATTAAGTTTTGATATTCTACATCGGAAATAAGGTCGTACTTCTCAAAAGGGGATCTCCCAGGATTTATAACCACGTAAGTTTCATAGTATGTTATTTTTTCTAAGTCCTTAGTAGATAATCCTAAAACTGCACCAATTTTGCTGGGCAAACTTCTTAAGAACCAAATATGAACCACGGGAGTAGCGAGATGAATGTGTCCCATTCGTTCTCGGCGAACAGTTTTTTGGGTAACTTCAACACCACATCTGTCACAAACAATACCTTTATACCGTATGCGCTTATATTTTCCACAAGCACATTCCCAATCTTTAACAGGGCCGAAAATTTTCTCGCAAAATAGCCCGTCTTTTTCGGGTCTATAGGAACGATAATTGATAGTTTCGGGTTTTGTCACCTCCCCATGAGAACGCTCAAGAATAGAATCAGGGGAAGCTAACTTAATTATAACCCTCCTAAATCCTTTTTTTGGTATTGGCTTTGCCTGCATTTTTACACCAATTTATTTATAATACTTTTTTTATTCTAAAACAACATCAAGGCACAAGCCTTGCAACTCTCGAACTAAAACATTAAACGATTCAGGAACATTTGGGTCAGGAAGGTTATCACCTTTAACTATTGCCTCGTAAGCCTTTGCTCTACCAGCAACATCATCGGACTTAATAGTAAGCATTTCACGCAAAGTATGAGCTGCACCATAAGCCTCCAATGCCCAAACTTCCATTTCCCCAAGCCTTTGCCCACCAAACTGAGCTTTACCACCCAATGGTTGTTGAGTTATCAACGAATAAGGACCAATCGAACGAGCGTGGATTTTATCCTCCACCATATGCACAAGTTTCATCATATAAATAACACCAACAGTAACCTTTTCGTGGAAAGGTTCACCAGTTCGCCCATCGTAAAGTATAGTTTTTCCATCGGCTGGTAATCCTGCCATTTGCAAAAATTCAGAAACTTGTTCCCAAGTACCACCATCAAAAATTGGCGAAGCAAAGCGAACTCCTAATTTTTGTGCAGCCCATCCCAATGATGTTTCGAACAACTGTCCCAAATTCATACGCGAAGGTACACCTAAAGGATTTAGTACTATATCCACAGGAGTTCCATCTGGCAAGAATGGCATATCCTCGACTGGAACAATAATAGAAACAATACCCTTATTACCATGTCTACCTGCCATCTTATCGCCAACCATTAGTTTTCTTTTCTTTGCTACGTAAACTTTAGCCATCTTCACAATCCCAGGTTGAAGTTCATCCCCTGTAGTTAGTTTTGCTTTATATGCTCTATATGTTTGTTGAATCTTGGACTTTTGCTCGGAATAATTTTTTACCATCTTCCTGAAAATTTCTTCGCGTTCTTTATTTGCAATAATAGGTTTATCGGGCGGAAAGTCAATTGTTTCAAAAGTATAATTATGGTTGCCAAAAAATTGTAACACCTCTTGGGCAGTTACTTTATGACCACTTTTAAAAATAGGGTCGCCAGATTTGAGTTTCAAACCATAAACTTTATAACCATCGACAATGTTTGCAAGTTTTTCAATTGCTTGTTTGCTCAATTGTTGAAGTTTCTCTTGTTCAGTGCGATTTATTTGTTCTAATTTCCTTTTTTCTTCATTGTCTCCGTCGAAACTTCGAGAATGTTTACGCGAGAAAAGTCTTGTGTTAATTACAACGCCTTTCAATCCTGGTGGGGCTTTGAATGAAGTATCCTTGACATCGCCAGCCTTATCTCCAAAAATAGCACGAAGTAATTTTTCTTCGGGAGTGGGGTCAGTTTCCCCTTTGGGTGTAATTTTTCCAATCAAAATATCCCCTTCGCGAACTTTTGCACCAACACGCACAATTCCATCCTCGTCAAGGTCTTTTGTTGCTTCATCAGAAACATTTGGAATGTCGCGAGTAAATTCTTCTTCGCCTCGTTTTGTATCACGCACCTGCAAACTAAATTCTTCGATATGAACAGAGGTAAATACATCCTGGGCAACCAAGCGTCCCGAAACAACTATAGCATCTTCGAAGTTATAGCCACGCCATGGCATAAATGCAACAAGCACATTCCTGCCAAGGGCTAATTCACCGTTTTCAGTTGCGGCGCCATCGGCTATTGGCATTCCTTTGAAGACTCTATCCCCAACTCTAACAATAGGCTTTTGATTTATACAAGTATCCTGATTAGTTCTGAAAAACTTAAGAAGTTGGTATTCTTTTTCAGGTTGATACGAAAAGTCGTAAAGTTTTTCCTCCTCGGTTCTTACATCATCATACCTAATTCTAATTCTTTGGGCATCCACATAGGTAACAACTCCAGGTCCTTCGGCAAACACTAAAGTTCTGGAATCTTTGGCAATCTTTATTTCCATTCCAGTTCCTACTAAAGGTGCTTCAGGCCATAACAAAGGTACTGCTTGCCGTTGCATATTCGAACCCATAAGAGCACGATTTGCATCGTCATGTTCAAGAAAAGGGATTAACGATGCAGCGGCACTTGCGATTTGTTCAGTTGCTACTTCAAGGTAATTTACTTCTTCAGGCGAAACAATTACAAAATCCCCGGATAATCGAGCATTCACTTTATCAACAGCTATTTTACCATCTTTATCAATTGGTGTTTGAGCAGTAGCAATAATTTTTCCATCTTCATCTTCAGCAGTCAGATATTCAATTTCATCGGTAACATAACCGTTAACTACTTTACGATAAGGAGTTTCAATAAATCCGTTTTCATTGATTCGAGCAAAAAGAGCAAGTGAAGAAATTAAACCAATATTTGGACCTTCGGGAGTTTCTATTGGACATAATCTCCCATAGTGGGTATAATGAACGTCCCGGACTTCGAAGCCAGCTCTTTCACGGTTCAAACCACCAGGACCCAAAGCAGAGGTTCGTCTTTTATGAGTTAATTCTGCAAGTGGATTTGTCTGGTCCATAAACTGGGAAAGTTGGTTCGTCCCAAAAAATTGATTGATAACTGAATTCATTGTTCGGGCATTTACAAGGTCTTGTGGTGTTAAATTCTCTGCTTCGCGAACGCTTAATCGTTCCCGAATTGTTCGAACCATTCTGGACAATCCAAGATTTACTTGTGCAGTCAATTGCTCGCCAACTGTCCTTACCCTTCGATTTCCAAGGTGATCGATATCGTCACCACTTAATTTATTATCGTGGAGATACAAAAGATGTTTAATAGTTGCAATTATATCTTCGTTTGTAAGAACTGTCATCTCTGGGTCGATATTCAACCCAAGTTTTTTGTTGATTTTGAACCTACCAACAATACCTAGATCATATCTCTTCGGATTGAAAAATAACTTTTCCAAAAGTGATTCAGCGGCGGCAAGGTCGGGTGGTTCAGTGGTACGAAGTTGCCTGAATATATGATACAAAGCCTCTTCTCGGTTTCTTGTTGGGTCTTTGGACAATGTTCGAGCAATCACTGGTTCTTCACTCGGATCATAAGGTTTATAAAGTCGAATATCGAGAACCTGTGTGCTCTTTATTTTTTCTATCAAATCGGTGGTCAAAATCATATCACGAGTAGCAATGATTTCTCCTGTCGTCAAGTCAACAACATCGCTTGAAAGTTTCCTCCCTGCAAAAGATTCGTCCAATTTTTCGTTTGAAACAACTTCGTCTAATTGAAATAATTGAATAATTTCGATATCGGACGAAAACCCAAGAGCACGCAAAAAAGTAGTAGTCAAAAACTTTTTCTTTCTATCAACATAGGAAGTGAGAACCTCATGAATATCAGTTGTAAATTCTAACCAGGAACCTTTGAATGGAATAATTCGGGCTGAATAAATTCTTGTTCCATTTGGGTGCATTGTATCGTCGAAAAACACACCCGGCGAACGATGCAATTGCGAAACGATTACACGTTCGGCACCATTTATAATAAAAGTTCCACGTGAAGTCATTGCTGGAATATTGCCAAGATAAACTTCTTGTTCAACCGCTTCGATATAATCTTCCGAATCTGGAGCGGCTTTGCTCGAAAGACGAAGTTTAGCCTTCAAAGTTTTTGCATAGGTTAATTCACGTTCGCGGCATTCCTCTTCGGAATATTTTGGTTTTTCTAAAGAATAACTTAAAAATTCAAGTTGATAAACTCCAGAAGTATCTTCCACAGGAAAATTAGCATTAAAAGCATATTGCAAGCCAATATTTCTTCGTTCTTCTGGGGGAACATCCTCTTGAAGAAAATCCTCGTACGATTTTAACTGAACGCTAAGCAAATCAGGGTAATCCGCAAATCTTTGTGTTCGACCAAAGTTAAGTCTTTCAGTTAATCGGACAGTGCCATCGCGTTCCACTCCACGCAATATACTCAGCCCTTTTTCTTTTGCTATCTTATCAATAATTTCGCTTTTCACCTTTGACCTCCAATTTATTTGATTCTAATTTGTTCAAAAAAATATAAGGTAAAACCATGAAAATGGCTTTACCATTTAACAAGCCTTTAGAAGAAACTTGTATTATCAATAGTCTTATTCCATTCAAATTTCCCTGTTTACCAATTTTGGACCAGGACAAGAAAGTCCTGGTCCAAAAGTTTAATTAATTTATTTAAGAGTAACTTTGGCGCCTTGGGCTTCAAGTTTCTTCTTAATATCCTCGGCTTCCTCCTTACTAACTGCTTCTTTAACCAACTTTGGTGCGCCTTCAACAAGTTCTTTTGCTTCTTTCAAACCAAGACCCGTAATTTCACGAATAACCTTAATAACATTAAGTTTATTCGGGCCCATTTCGGTTAATTCAACATCAAATTCAGTTTTTTCTTCTTCTTTTGGTGCTTCGGTAGGTGCTCCAGCAACAGCAGCACCGGCAACCATTACTGGGGCAGCAGCAGTTACACCAAACTTTTCCTCGAGGGCTTTTTTCAACTCCGCTGCTTCAACAAGAGTCAAATTCGATATTTTCTCGACTAATTCTTCAACTATAGCAGACATTTCAATACTCCTAATATTTAACAAACATTAATTATGATGATTTCTTTTTTGCAACTTCTTCGATTAAATATGCAAGGTCGCGTATCACAGCGTTTATCGAACCAACAATCCCAGAGATCGGGGCATTCAAGCTACCAAGAATACTTGCAATTATATCGGTTTTCGAAGGTAATGAAGCAAGTGTCTTCAATTGGTCAGGTCCATAAACAACTCCTTCAACAACAGCCCCTTTGAACTGAGGTTGTTGGAACTTTTCAATTCGTTCCTTAAGGACTTTTGCTGGTTGAATTGGGTCGCCATAGCCAAAAATCACACCAGTTGGTCCTCGGAATTCACTAGTAAAATTCGAAAGTTTACCCGATTCCTTAATTGCTCGTTCTAAAAGAGTGTTCTTCGAAACCTTCAATTCCATCTGGTTCTTCTTCAACTCCCGACGAAATTGAAGGGTTGATTCTACGGTCATCCCTGTAAAATCAATAAAATAATATGCGTTAGCTTTATTGAAACGTTCAACAAGCTGCCGCACCTGCTCAACTTTCCTCTCTTTCGTAATCATATTACTACCCTTTCATTTCTTCAAAAGCGACTACATTCCACTAAAGGAACGAGAAGCAAGCCGCTTATAAACATATATGAGTGCGTAATAGCTTCCTCAATTAATTACTTTGGAACGAAGATTCAAGTACTTCGACACTTGGACCCATCGTCGAAGAAAAATGAATACTTTTTACATACCGTCCTTTCGCAGTAGATGGCTTCGCTTTAATTATACTTTGATACAATGCTAATACATTTTCTGCCAACTGGTCGGCTGAAAAAGAACACTTACCAACAGAAGCATGAATATTTCCAGTTTTATCAACTCGATATTCAATCTTCCCTGCTTTAACTTCACGAACAGCCTTGGCAACATCCATAGTAACGGTACCACTTTTGGGGTTTGGCATAAGACCTCGTGGACCAAGAATCTTACCCAATTTACCAACCTCGCCCATAACATCTGGTGTAGCAATAATCACATCAACATCAGTCCATCCACCTTTAATTTTCTCAATATATTCTTCGAAACCAGCATAATCGGCTCCGGCTTCCAGAGCTTCTTTATCTCTTGGGCTTTTACAAAGAACAAGAACTCGAACTTTCCGTCCAGTTCCGTGTGGTAACGTTACTGTGCCTCGGACTAATTGATCTGCCTTGCGTGGATCAACCCCTAAACGCATCGCTACTTCGAAGGACTCATCGAACTTCGCTGTAGCATTCTTTTTTACAATTTCTATTGCTTCTTTAAATGAATAAGAAACCTTAGGGTCGTAATTTTTAAGTAATTGATTGTAGCGTTTTCCACGTTTTTTCATAAACAATCCTCAATGTTAATCGACAACAGTAACTCCCATACTTCTTGCTGTTCCCTTAATCATTGAAACAGCAGCTTCTAATGTATCACAATTTAGATCTTCCATTTTAATTTTTGCAATTTCCTCACATTGCGCACGAGTTATTTGTCCAACCTTTACTTTATGAGGTTGCCCGGAACCTTTCTCAATACCAGCAGCCTTCATTATTAAAACAGCAGCAGGTGGCGATTTAACAACGAATGTAAAGCTTTTATCGGAATAAAAAGTCACTACAACTGGAACTATTGTTCCCTTTTGCTTTGCAGTCCTTGCATTAAATTGCTTAACAAATTCAACTCCGTTTAATCCACGCTGACCAAAAGCAGGTCCAACGGGAGGCGACATTGTAGCTTCCCCTGCGGGTAATTGTAATTTGAACGAACCTAAGACTTTTTTTGCCATTGTTTATCTCTTTAATTTTGTTAACAAAAATCAAATTGCTCCAATTTCAACTTGACTGAAATCCAATTCAACGGGTGTTTTTCTTCCCAAAATACCAACTTCCACTTTTAATTTCTGCTTTTCGTAGTTTACTTCTTTTACAGTCCCATGAAATCCAGTAAATGGTCCATCTATAACCTTAACAGGGTCACCAATTTGAAATTCAGTTCCAATTGTTTCGATATTTTTTCTTTCTTCAACTCTTCCAATAATCCTTCTAACTTCGCTTTCGGTTAAGGGAACAGGCTCGGTTTTTGTTCCAACAAAACTCACAACAGAAGGCAAAGAATTAATATAATCCTTAAGTTTTTTATCAAGAGCAACACGCAAAATAATATAGCCAGGCAAAAAGTTTTTGACTTTAGTTTTTCGTTTCCCTTGTCGAACTTCAAACACAGTTTCTTGCGGAATAATAATATCGGTTATTCTATTTTGCAATCCAAGTCGTTTAATTTCTGCTTCAAGAGTAAGTTTCACGCGGTTCTCATGTCCAGTATAAGTACGCAAAGCATACCATTTAAACTCGGGCTGCTTACCGCCTTCTTCTTGCTTTGCTTCCCCAATATTTTGAAAATCTTTATATTCTTCCATTTAGATCAAAAAATAAATTCAAGAATTTTAACCATAAGAAAATCAACAACATAAACGAAGGCAGTAAAAATTAGCATAGTAACAATTACAATATAGGTCGACTCCCGAAGTTGCGCACGAGTGGGCCAAGAAACTTTTTTCATTTCTCGTGCAACCTCGTTCAAATAATTTTTTACTTTGCCAAGCATAAAAAAGCCCTTTATTCAAAAAATTAGCAGGGGTGGAAGGACTCGAACCCTCAGCCTACGGTTTTGGAGACCGCCGCTCTGCCAATTGAGCTACACCCCTTCGCTCGAGCTGATGACCGGGATTGAACCGGTGACCTCTTCCTTACCAAGGAAGCGCT
>JBBIUA010000020.1:0-37520 GCA_037440445.1 Ignavibacteria bacterium | reverse complement strand
TAACAGCAGTATGCACTCGCGAGGTTGTAGCACCTCCAATCAAAAGTGGAATGTTCATTTTTGCTCGTTCGAGTTCTTTTGCAACATTCACCATTTCGTCGAGCGAAGGAGTAATTAAACCACTTAAACCAATAATATCGACATTGTGTTTTATTGCTTCCTCAAGTATTTTTTCGGCTGGAACCATTACCCCAAGGTCAATTACATCGAAATTATTGCAGGTAAGAACGACTCCAACGATGTTTTTTCCGATGTCGTGAACATCTCCTTTGACTGTTGCTAGCAAGATTTTCCCATTTTTCTTTGGCTCACTGCTTTTCTGTTTCATGGAATTTTGAATGTAAGGTTCGAGGTATGCAACTGCCTCTTTCATTACTCTTGCTGTTTTAACAACCTGAGGCAGAAACATTTTGCCAGAGCCAAACAAATTTCCAACTTCGTTCATTCCATCCATTAATGGTCCCTCAATAATATCCAATGGATTAGGATATTTGTTCAAAGCCTCCTGCAAATCAACTTCAAGATAAGAATTAATGCCTTTAATCAATGAATATTTCAATCTTTGCTCGACAGGAAGATTTCTCCATTCTTCGGTTTTATCCTTTGTTTCCCGTATCGTGTCTTTAAGTGAATTTGCAAAATCCAATAATTTCTCGGTTGCATCAGGTCTTCTATTTAAAATTAAATCCTCAACCAAATCACGGAGTTTAGGTTCAATATCTTCGTAAACATCCAACTGCCCAGGATTAACAATACCCATATCCATTCCTGCTTTGATAGCGTGGTATAGGAAAACAGAATGTATTGCTCGGCGAACAATTTCGTTGCCACGAAATGAAAAAGACAGATTGCTAACCCCACCACTTACTTTTGCGTACGGAAGGTTTGCTTTTATCCATTTTGTTGCTTCGATGTATGCTACTGCATAATCATTATGCTCTTCAATCCCAGTTCCGATTGTAAGAATATTTGGGTCGAAGATTATATCTTGTGGCGGAAAACCAACTTTATTAACAAGAATATTGTATGCACGACGGCAAACATCTATTTTATGTTCAAAAGTTACGGCTTGACCTCGTTCGTCGAATGCCATTACAATAACAGCAGCACCAAATTTTAAAACTTGTTTTGCTCTACGAATAAACTCTTCTTCGCCATCTTTCAAAGAAATGGAGTTAACAATTCCCTTTCCTTGTATGCATTTTAATCCTGCTTCGATAACGCTCCATTTGGACGAATCAATCATTATTGGAATTTTTGCTATTTCAGGCTCACCTGCAATTAATTGCAAAAATTTTGTCATAGCTTTTTCGCTATCGAGCATTCCCTCGTCCATATTAATATCGATTATCTGAGCCCCATTTTCAACTTGTTCGCGAGCAATTTCGAGTGCTTTGGTAAAATCTCCGCTCAAGATATAATTTGCAAACTTACGCGAGCCGGCTACGTTTGTTCTTTCTCCGATATTAACAAAATTTGTCTCGGGCGTGATTATTAAAGGTTCTAAGCCCGAAAGTCGTAAATAATGCTTTCCTTCAGGAATTTTTCGAGGTTTGAATTTTGGGATAACTTTGGCAAATTCTTTAATATGGTCGGGTGTTGTTCCACAACATCCACCAACAATATTCACAAGGTTTTCTTTTGCAAAAGTTTCAATAGCTTCAGTCATAGAAATTGGGCTATCATCGTATTCACCAAATTCGTTGGGCAATCCAGCGTTTGGATAAACGGAAACATAGACTTCAGCAATTTGTGAAAGAGCCTTTAAATGTGGATAAATTTGGCGAGCACCGAGAGCACAATTCAAACCAACGGCAAGAAGGTTTTTAGTGTGTGCAATCGAAATGTAAAAAGCCTCGACGGTTTGTCCTGAAAGGGTTCTTCCACTTTGGTCGACGATAGTACCAGAGATAATAACTGGTAATGGCTCCTTACCAGTTCTTTCAAAATATTCTTCAATGGCATAAATAGCAGCCTTCGCATTCAAAGTATCGAATACGGTTTCAACCAAAAGAATATCGACTCCGCCATCGACTCCACCACTAATTTGTTCGAAATAAGCATCAACAAGTTCATCGAAAGTAATAGAGCGATAGGCTGGATTTGTTACATCTGGAGAAATAGATAAAGTTTTGTTTGTCGGACCAATCGAAAGAGCAACAAATCGGGGTTTATTTGGATTTTCACTGGTTTTTCTGTCGGCTGCTTTTCGAGCAATTTGAGCTGCTTTGAAATTAATTTCGTACACTAAGTCTTCGGTAGAATAATCTTTTTGCGAAATTTTATTTGCGTTGAATGTATTTGTTTCGATAATATCAGCCCCTGCGTCCAGATATTTTACATGAATTTCTTCAATTATATCTGGTCTTGTTAAAACAAGAATATCGTTGTTCCCTTTTAAATTTTTTGTATGATTTTTGAATCTTTTCCCGCGGAAATCATTCTCCTCGAGACGGCACTTTTGTATCAAAGTGCCCATTGCACCGTCCAAAAGTAGAATTCTTTGCTCGAGCAACTGTTTTAAGTAAGAAAATTTGCTCATAGTTTAATCATAAAATTCAAGATGCATTTTAATTGATTGGGCACTATGAGTTAGCGCACCAATTGAAATTGCATCAACCCCTGTTTTAACATATTTCTCAATGTTGCTTAAGTTAATCCCCCCAGATGCTTCCAAAAATATGTTTGGACGACGTTCTCGCGCAAAACGAACAAGTTCAGTCAGCGATTCAGGGTCGAAATTGTCGAGTAAGATTCCATCGGCATTCATTAGGATTGCTTCCAAAAGTTGACTTTCGTTTTCAACTTCGACTTCAACGAAGTGCAAAGGGTATTGCATTCTGATTAGTTCAATTGCTTTAGTAATTGAACCAGCGGAGAAAATATGGTTATCCTTGATTAATATTCCATCGGAAAGATTTAATCGATGGTTAAATCCTCCGCCACATCGAACAGCATACTTTTCGAAGAGTCTAAGCCCTGGAGTTGTTTTCCTTGTATCAAGAATTCTTATTCCATAAGGTTTTGCAATGTCGACATATTTTCGGGTGTTGGTTGCAATTCCGCAGAGGCGCTGTAGCAAATTTAAAATTGTTCTTTCGATACGTAGGATGAAGGTTGTTGGACCTTCAATTTCGGCAAATTTTGACATTTTGGGGACCTGGTCGCCGTCATCAAAATTGATTCGTATTGATACTGGTTCATTGGAAAGATTTGGTATTTGCTCAAGGATTTGTTTTCCAGCAAAAACCATCCCTTCTTCGTTTTGGAAAAATGCTTTCGATACCGATGCTTTATTGAAGAAAATTTCGGTTGTGATATCCCTTTCAGGAATATCTTCGAAAATAAAATAGACCAACCGCTCAATAATAAAATCGGGGTCAAGTTTGTCAATCTGTCGGTATGGTAGAAATGCCATAATTTTATTTACTTAACTCCAACATTCTTTCGAGTGGTTTTAGTGCTCGTAATCGCAAATCTTCGTCCATAGTAATTTGGGGCTCAAGGGTTAGGAGGGCATTGTAAACTTTTTCCAATGTGTGAACTCTCATATGAGGGCATTGATTGCAAGCACATCCGTTTAAACTTGCAAGAGGATAAAAAGTTTTGTCTGGATTTTTCTTTTTCAACTGGTGAATAATTCCTTCTTCGGTTGCAATGATAAATTCTTCATTCGAACTTTCGGTGGCAAACTTTATAATTCCACTGGTTGAACCAATGTAATCGGCATAATGTAGAATATTCTCTGGGCATTCAGGGTGTACAAGAACTAAGGCATTCGGGTGTTTTCGTTGTAACGAAATAAGTTCTTGCTCAGAAAAGGATTCGTGAACTTGACAGGTTCCATTCCAAAGAACCATTTTCCGTCCTGTCTTCTTTATTAAATATGAACCGAAATAACGGTCTGGGGCAAAACATATAGGGGTTGAATCTGGAACCGAACGAATGATTTTTTCTGCATTGCTCGAAGTGCAAATAATATCGCTCATTGCTTTGACTTCAGCGGAACAATTGATATAAGAAATTATTACGTGACTGGGATGTTCCTCGACCCATTTTTTGAATTTATCGGGGGGAGCACTATCGGCAAGTGAACATCCCGCATTTAAATCGGGCATAACGACAATTTTGTCGGGATTAAGAATTTTAGCCGTTTCAGCCATAAAATGTACGCCACAGAAAACAATAACGTCTGCATTGGTTTTTTTTGCTTGTTGAGCAAGAGCAAGCGAGTCGCCCAGAAAATCCGCAATATCTTGAATCGAAGGGTCTTGATAGTAATGAGCGAGAATTATTGCATTTCGCTCTTTTTTAAGCCGATTTATTTTTTCAACAAGACTTTCCATTTTTCAACCCAATTTTTGCAAAACCAAAGACGATTTTTTTTTCCTTTTGTTTTTGTTGTTAATTTAGTTTAAATTTTATAATCTCCATTTTCGCCTTGCAATCAATTTTTTTTGTAATTTAGAGATTGTTCAAATATTGGAAATACTTATGATTAAAGTTGCAATTATTATGGGAAGCCATTCCGATTACGAAATTATGTCGCAGGCTGCAGAAGTTTTAAATGAGTTTGGTGTTGAATACGATATTTTTGTTGCATCGGCACACCGAACTCCAAATGATGTAGCAAATTACGTAAAGAATGCCCGCAGTAATGGTATTAAAGTGATTATCGCTGGAGCAGGCGGAGCAGCACATTTACCGGGAGTTTGTGCTGCATATACGACACTTCCTGTTATTGGTGTCCCGATCCAAACCAAAAGTTTAGGTGGGTTAGATTCTTTGCTTTCCATAGTTCAGATGCCATCGGGAGTTCCAGTGGCAACGGTTGCTATCAATGGTGCAAAGAATGCTGGAATTCTTTCTGTCGAAATACTTTCGCTTCAAGATAGCACTCTTGAACAAAAACTCGAGGAATACAAGCAAAAACTTGCTGAAAGTTCTCGTGCAAAAAATTTGGATGCAAGATTTAAAAAATCTTTTAATTAAAAATGTATTTGAAAATTTTTATTTCAATTTTAACTTTTTTCTTGTTCCTTCATAACACTATGTTATCCCAATGGAAAAACATTTCTCCACCAAACAGAAAAGAAAAATTGTATAGTTTAGATATTAAACAAAAACTTAATGATTTTATAGAATTAAACTCAGAAGATGCAATCGATACGATTTTGGCTGTTGGGTGGAGTAGCACCCAAGGGGCATACTTTATTTCTTTTGATGAAGGAAAGAATTGGTGGAGTTGGTCCGATGGAACTTTTTTCCCTTTCTCTGCCAAATTTTCCAAGGATTATAGATTTTTTGCTGTTGGATATAATTTTCTTTCAGACAATGCTGAGGTAAAAATTTTCGATTTCAATGGTAACCAACTTGAAACATTTTCTTTTGATGGTTCAAATCTTCCTTATGTGAAAAATTTTTTTGATTGTGTTGATGACGACCGGATTTTTATTGCCGTTGGATACGGTGGTTATGTTTTTCAACTTGATAAACTTTCACAGAACTGGAAAATCATTTTTGTAGATTCAAATACTGTTTTGACCAAAGTTAAAGCATTCAGAGAGAAGAACGATTCAACGAACTATACAAGTTATTACTTTCTGGGTGGCAATTCTTATTATCTTAAAAACAGAATTTATTTTTTCAATGAATATTTAGATGAATGTAAAATACTCTTTGATTTTTCAAAAGTATACAATGGGGTTGAAATTGCAGATTTTTATTTTCCCAGTCGTGGATTAAATGCTTTTCCCATAGGTTTTGTCGTTGGGAATGTTTATGATACAATAGTAATTTGGCGTTCTAACCCCCAAACTGAAACTTTCGAAAAAGTCTTTTCACAGCAATCATCTATGCAACCGATTTGTGTTTTTTCAATTGACAATGGTAAGACAACCTTTGTTTTGTTCGATGATGGAAGAATACTTTTCAGCGATAACTTTGGCGAAAATTGGACTTTGGATGCCCATTTTTCTTCAAAACAATTAATAGGAGCAAATATTTCTTTTAAAGTTATTTCAGATACAAATTACATCAATAAAAAAATCAAGTTCTACGGATTCGGTCAGGATGGCTTTGTTGCAGTATTGGAGAAAAATAATGTTCTTGGGATATTTGAAAATTTAGCAAAAGAAGTTATTTTCGATGAAATTGAGGTATACGATTTGCTTGGTAATTTAATTTTTCGTTCAAAAGAACTTTATGAATTCTCAAAAATTACAGAAAAAATTCCAAGTGGTATTTATTTTGTTTCTAAAAAATACAATAAGCAAGTTATTGATTTTAAAGGAGTTATAATCTTTTAAAAAAATTTTTTTAATTTTTTGCGACTTTTTTAAAAATTATGTGTTAAATACGTTGAAAGAGGTATGAAAAGTAAAAAAGTTCTTTGAAAATCGGGGGCAGTCGTCGGGAAAAATTTGACTTTGATATTTTAAAAAAAATAATTATTTTGTTATCTTTAATTTTTGAATTTTAAAATTAAATTTTGAATAAAATGGAATTAACTGGTCAAAAGGTTTTAGTATTAGGTGGGTGGGGGCTTGTTGGGTCGGCAATTTGCCGCGAATTGATGAAGCATAAGCCCGAACAAATTGTTGTTTCTTCATTGCGCAAGCACGAAGCAGAAGAGGCTGTCGAACAACTTCGCGCCGAGTTTCCGAACGAAAATCCTGATATGTTTGTTGCTCGTTGGGGCAACATCTTTGCCAGAGTTGATTGGAAGGATATGGATTGGTACGATGTTGTATCAAATCCTCAATGGCGATGGGAAATAATCGACGATATTTATAATGAACTTTCGGATGAGATATTGAGCAAATCTTACCTTTATAACTTGATTAAAGAAAGTAAACCCGATGTGGTTATTGATTGTATTAATACAGCAACAGCAATAGCATATCAGGATATTTATAAGGCAGTTAATTCAGTTCGTGCAGAAATTCAAAGCAATAATTTGAAAACTGCCGATGTGGAAAGGCTTATGGCAAGTGTCTATATTCCTCAATTAATTCGACATATTCAAATTTTGTATCGGGGGTTGTGTGATTCTAACACCAAAATTTATTTAAAAATAGGAACCAGCGGAACGGGTGGAATGGGCTTAAATATTCCATATACTCATAGCGAAGAAAGGCCTTCTCGTGTTTTACTAGCTAAATCTGCCGTCGCTGGTGCTCAAACTTTGCTCCTTTACTTAATGGCGCGAACCCCAAATGGACCAATAATCAAAGAGATTAAGCCAACCGCGGCAATTGCTTGGAAAAAAATTGCTTTCGATAATGTTATACGAAAAGGACAACCCATACAACTTGTTGATATGCCTGTCGAAAAAGCTAAAACCGTTGGCGATAAATTCCGATTTGATGATGTTGAAGGAATTGTATCGACAAATGAATATTTTCGCTCTGTTTTTATTGATACAGGCGAGAACGGAATTTTTTCACGCGGGGAATTCGAGGCAATAAGTTCATTGGGGCAGATGGAAATTGTCACACCCGAAGAAATTGCAACTTATGCGGTTCACGAAATTATTGGTGGAAATACTGGTAAGGATGTTATTCAAGGATTGGATGCATTTACTCTTGGTCCAACATACCGGGGTGGCTTTTTACAACATTATGCTCTGGAAAAATTGAAAGAATTAGAGAAATTACACAAAACCGAAAGTATTGCATTTGAATTACTTGGACCACCAAGATTATCGAAGTTACTTTATGAAGCCTATCTTTTGAAATTAATTGCAGGGAGTGCCAAAAAAGTTATTGAACTTTCTCCCACAGAACTTGCCAATAATTCTTTGGAAATTATAAAAAATAATATTAACTTACGTTCCCAAATGTTATCTATTGGACTTGTAATTTTGTTGCCTGATGGAAAATCTTATTTACGGGGGAAAGAGGTTAAAATACCTTTATCGAATTCATTCGCTGAGCTTGATTTTACCCCAGAAAATCTTGAGAAATGGTGCACCGAAGGTTGGGTTGATTTGCGACAAACCAATTTTATTAAATGGCAAAATAGGATTAAGACAATCATGGAACAACTTAACTCACAACCTAAAAATGATACAAGTAGTAAATTTAACTATACTTTGGATTATTGGAATAATTTTGAGACTATAGAAGAAGGTAAATTGATTGCCTGGATTTTCGAAAACGAGGATAAAGGATGGAGATTCAAAAGATAAAAATTGTTAAAATAATTTTTTAAAAAATATTGTTATGTCCAACAATCATATGAGGTTCTACAAATGAAACAGCGTTTTCTTTATCTTGCTCTTTTCTTTGGTCTTTTGCTAAGTAGCAATTATTTTGCCTTAGCAAGCGACGACAAGAATGCTGGCGACGACCCCCTTAGGCGAAGCCAGATTTACGAGCCAAATCCCTTTTATCAGAACACAAGTTATCCTATGCCTTTTAACCAGTTAAATAACCCAATCGACCAACCTGCAATATCCACAGGTTATTACTTTGTTGATAGCGACGACGATGCTCCCGATTATTGGCGTCCAAGTGTGTTTGTATATGATACAAACGATGAACCCGGGTTGTGGCGTAGGATTGTTCCTGGGCCTAGAATATTGGACCCAAGCTTCTGGACACAGAATCCCGATGAAGGTTTAAGATTTTTCCGTAATCCAGCCTATCCCTCCGATGGGGATTATTTTAATGGTCCAACAGATTCTACTGATGATGCAATAGCAGGTCCCATACCAATTGGTTTCAATTTCTACTTTAATGGATTGCGTTTCGATAGTTTTTATGTTTCGACAAATGGAATCATTGCCTTAACTAACCGCCGGTATTTCTATGATAATGCTGGAAATAGAACAATACCAACTGGAGCAACATCTTGTTACGATCCTATGAGTGGCGATTGGTTCTTACGTGGCCCAAGTGGAGACGGTCTAAATGACCCAACACCGGATAACTGGGGTTATCAATTTGTTGTTCTTGGGAATGATAGAACCAACCCCCAAGGTGGTATTAGGGCGAGGGGTGGTGCACTTGGTGGGCCATCGGCTCCTGGGTTTATTGCCAGTTACAAAGCCCAGTTAATTGCACCTTTTTGGGGTGAGCTTCATCTTTCGCAATTTAACAAAGTTACTGTTATGCCCGACGACTATGGTAAAGTATATTTCAAACGAACTGCAACTGCAGACAAGTTGATTATTTATTTTGTTAACGCTGCACCAAAGGGGACGATGAATACACCTTATGGAACTTTCACCGCACCGACTGATGGTCGATTTGGTGAACAAAACTATGTTTCTGCAAATGCCCAAGTGATTCTTGATAAAAAGGACAGTAGTATAACCATTGTTTATGAACGTTTCGATGGGGTTGCTGTTGTGAGCGGTCGAGCAGTTCCTTCGTATGTTGTTTTTCGTTATAATACAACCGTTGGTGTAACTGGCTTTGCTCGTCATGTGAATTATGGTCAATCGGGTGGTCCAAACTATCCATGGGCTAGTGAATATCAGCAATATACTCATTACTTTATGAAGATGACCGATCCTAATGTTTCATATCCCAAAAATGGATTGGCTATAAAGTTTAAGCAATGGAAAAATACATTACGTGTTGTTGCAATTGAATACAGGGTCCGAAAGCCACAAAAGGATGCTATTGACTTTACCGAAAAGATTCCAGCAAACAAGGTAAACAATTACGAGTTGCTTGCTGGGCACGAACAACTTGGTGCTATTCAACCAGTTGCTATTATTCAAAATCTTTCGAATAATATTCAAGGACCACAAGGAGTTAATTATCAACCTCAACAATTTAACTTCTTCGCTCGATTTATGATTATCAATGTTGCAAGCGATCGAAAGGTTTACAATGCAATGGTTCCAGTCGATAGCGCCTGCTTAGCTTATGGCTTTCTTGATACATTATTGGAAAACTGCATAGGCGACCCAAGTGTCAAGGTTCAATATGTGAGTGTTTCTATTCAAAATAACGTTTTAACCACAACAAAGTTACCATTCCCTGGCACTAATCGATATAATGGTATTCCACCTTATGGGTTTGTCCAGGTTTACTTCCCACCATTTGAACCGAATCCATTTGTTGTAAATAGTATCGGAAGATTGAAAGCCTACGTTATTGCTGATCCACGAAATCCCAAAACACAAGAACCTTGGACCGACACTTGGCCGTTTGACGACACTGGAAGTGTTCGCCTGTTTGTTATGCAACATCTTGATGATTTCAATGATGATGTGACCTCTTTCCATATTGCTGAACGAACTCCTATGCCCAGTACTTTGAAGTGGGTGAATATCGATGCCGAAGTTGCCAGTGGTGACGAAGTTTCTTATTATCCGCTTCCACCTCGGGGGGAATATTCAGCAACAAACAATATTGATTTCAACTTTAAAAACCCAGATTATTCAGCATTTAAGCTTCGTTCACCAGTGATTAGAATGAACAGATTGACACTTGAACGACAAGAACCTGCAACCGCCCCTGGGGGCGACCAACTCCGTTCATTCCCAATTAATTTGCTTGGGAGGAAAGGAGCAACAATTTCAGTAGGCTTCCAAAGGGCAACAAAGCAAGATAGTTGGGATCGTGGGTGGAGTGATAACCAGTTGATTGGTATGGAGCCTAGAACCGTTATTAATGGAGATGTATTTAGTGTTTGGACTAATTATGCTGGTTCAGCAGCAAATCCACCTGATGAAATAGCAATCGAATGGGCATTGCCAAGTGATAATGGTATTACTAACATTTGTAATATTGATGAAAAGAGGTGGCGAATTCACCCCCGACGTGGTGGGGCTAAACCTGTAACAGATATGCCAGCATACTCATTGTATGGTGCCGGTGGCTATCTGGTTGGATATCTTGAGTCCGATAAAGACTCTGCTTTATCAAAGCCTTCTGCTCCGAACCTTAACGGTTTGCGACCTCGACTTTTTGATGATGGTATTGACTTTGACTATGTGAAAGCTTTCGTCACAATTCCAGACACTGTAATTTATTATCAGAATGAGGGGGCAAAATACTTCCGATTTAGAATAAAGATGTATGCTAGAAATAATAAGAAATGTACGACTTGTATTCCCGATGATGATGATGTTTGCTATGTTGATAATGTGAAGTTGCTTTTCCCGAGCGAAATTACCGATGTTGAATTAACATCTGTTAAAATTGTCTGGCCTTATACTGTTGCGCCTGCATCCCAAGCAATAAAGATTCCTGTACGTGTCAAATTGAGTAATAATACAAGCATTAATGCACCTACGTTCCTTGTTACCGTTATGATCTTTAGACGTGGGGAGCAATTGGCTGTTTACAGGCGCACTGAACAAATGCCTGGCATGCTTCCTTCTTCGGTTCATGAGCTATCGATGCCCAACTTTAACGCTCGTTTGTATGGTCCCGGACAATATCGAATTTATGCTTGGTTGACTATACCGGGTGGAGACCTTGAACCTTTGAATGATACTAATTATACTGATATTGATATTAGGTTTGGCTCATACTTCGCTTATGATCAACCTATGAACACTCGTAATGATGTTCCAGACCAACAATTTTCTGGAATACCTGGTCGTGGTTTGAATCTGTTTGGCTTTGCTTATGGTGGAATTGGTAGCGTGTATGGACCGTTGACAGGTAGTTATAACTATCAATATGGTGTTGGTTACGAAGGTGGTAATGGTTCAGGTCAAATCGCAATGCGATTTACCTTGTATCAACAAGATACTCTGTATGGTTATCAGGCATACTTTGCTGAACAAAACCAATCCCCCGATTATATAGCTTTTTCAGTGTATACTGGAAACGAACAACCAACATCGCTTGTTGCTGGCTCTACAATTTATACTCTTCGCGCCTGGGACTTCAACGGTGATTCTGTTGCTGTTGGAAAATACCTTACTTACCTTCTAAATAAACCCTTAATCTTGCAATCTGGTACCTATTGGATGAGTATTGCCCAGTTGGGTGAAACTGGCTTTGAACTTGGCGCGTCGAAATATCGTATGGGTATGAGAATTACCTCGATTTATATTCCACCTCCAATTACCTCTGGTGGTGCTGTTGGTGGTTCTGGTTATCACTTAATGATTGAAAAGGATTTTCGAAAACTTAGTTCTACATTGAATCTTGTGAATGATAATGTATTTGCTTTTGAAAATACTCGTGGAAGCGGCAACTGGGTACAATTTATGCCTACAATTGGTAATCCTGGTTATGCCCACTTACATCACTATGGTATTTCACCTTCGGACAACTACACTGCAACGCTTTCGCGAGGTACTTGGATACCTTTGATTCGACCATACTTCGGTAATCGTTGGTATCTGACTCAACCTGGCGATATTGATCCTGTCGAACTTCTTACCTTCGATGGTAAAGCACGAGATTTAGGAATAGATTTGTTCTGGGAAACTTCATCTGAATTGAATAATTATGGATTCTACATCGAGCGTCGCGTTGGAACTGATAACAATACTCCATTCAAAGATATTGGATTTGTTAAGGGTGCTGGCTATTCCACAACTTCAAGCCGATACTCTTACTTCGACCGAGATGTAGTTCCAAATACAATCTATCAATATCGCTTGCGTCAGGTTGACAATGATGGTTCAAATGCAAATGTAACCTATTCGCAAATAATAACAGTGAAATACGATGGCGTGGGTGCTTTTGAACTCTATCAGAATGCACCTAATCCCTTTAGCACAACCACTACTATTCCATTTGTCTTGCCAAGCGAAAGCAAAGTCAAACTGGAAGTTCTCGATGTCTATGGTAAAGTTGTCAAAACTCTTGTCGATGATGTGTTGCCTGCTGGTGATTACAATACAATGCTCTGGGATGGTACCGATTCAAATGGCAACCTCGTTCCAAATGGAAATTATATCTATCGTTTGACTGCTAATGGCAACACTTTGACAGGAGTTATGACTCTTGTTCGATAAATTCTATTTTTCAGTGGGGCGAGCTTGGTTTGGGCTCGCCCTATTTTTTTGTAAATTTGTTTATATATTTTGCTAATTAGTTTAAAATTTGTAATTTTGCACTTTGAAACGGCTAGGTAGCTCAGTTGGTAGAGCAGTGGACTGAAAATCCATGTGTCGGCGGTTCGATTCCGTCCCTAGCCACTACTCAATTCCAACAAATTCAACAACAACTTTTTCTTTCCTTTCTAAAGAAATTGTTTTAATTCTTTTTTTTAGTTAATTTTACTTTTTAAAATGGGATAATCTTGGAAATTCGATGGAAAATATACATAATGGCTCTCAATTTAATTCAGAAAAATCTGCGAACGATGAAAAATCTTCTCCAAATATAAAAAAGCGGAATCCATACTACTATCAGATACTTCACCAGAATAATACAACACCCCGTGGTGTTGAAGTTCGCTATTACAATATCGATTATGTTGGTAATTTTGATATAGGAAAAGTAAAATATAATGGGGAAAATAAAAGTTCTCCTTCGGATATTGTAGAAGTAATTTTCAAAGTCAAAAGAAAGAAGGTTTACAAAAACCCAAATAAATTAAGTTTTTACAAATACGAATATGTAATTGTTGAAGTTGAAAATGGATTCGATATTGGAACTGTAATTTCTTTTGGGAACGAAGCAAAAGAGAAATGGCAGAAAAATTATAATGGCGAAGAGCTCCAGTTCTCTGTTATTCGTTTCGCAACCGATAAGGATATGGAAATTTTCGAAAAAAACCGAAAAGAAGAACCATTGGTTGTTGAAACAACTCGAGAGCTTGCTAAAAAACACAATTTAGACATTAAAGTAACCGAAGCCGAATGGCAGTTGGATAGGCAAAGGTTGACAATTTACTTTAGCGCACCTCAACGAGTAGATTTTCGTGAACTTGTCAAAGATTTAGCTAAAATATATAAAACAAGAATAGAACTCCGGCAAATTAGCACTCGTGAAGAAGCTCGGAGAATTGGTGGAATGGGACCTTGCGGTCTTACTTTGTGTTGCTCAACTTTTGCTTGCCAAAGTTGTCACGTAACTTTGGAGCATGCTCGAATTCAAAGGCTTGCAAATAATGTTTCTAAGTTGAGTGGGTATTGTGGTCGCCTTAAATGTTGTATTTTATACGAGCATAATATTTATCTCGAAGAATACAAAAACTATCCTCCTATGTTTTCGGTTGTTGAATTGGAACAAGGTTTAGGCAGAATTCACAAAATTGATATTTTCAATTATAAAGTCCATATTATGTTGGAAAAGGATGGTAGCCTTGTGGTTTTACCAAAAGAAAATATAGATCAACTTGTTTCCTCTGGGAAAGTCAAACCTCCCGACAAAACTGAGGAAGAGAAAATTTACCAAGATGAATACAATCTTGGACCTGAGGACCTTTCTATGCTTGAAGATGACATTTTTTAGTGTCTATGAGATATATTATCCTTTCAGAATTTGAACTGGAGGATTTTTTAAAGACTCTAACTCCAAATGAGATACGTAAATTAGAGTTTTTTTCTACTAACAATTTGTTGGCAAAAAGGTTGCAACGCAAGAAATTTTCTTTATTCCATGTTTTATTTGGTTCTGTTGTATTTTTATTTTCACTTGTTTTTCAATTTGTCACAAATTCAATTGAAAACCCACAAATTTTGAGTTCCAAGCCATATTTTCATATTGTTACTGGGTTTATTTTTGCTTTCGAGATTACTTTACTGCTATGTGGCATAATACTTTTTATTCATTTTTTTCTTTTGAATTTTTATCATAATAAAACCATACCAGAAGGAATATGGGATGTTTTAGACAAGTTAAGAGATAATCAAGTATTGTTGCTTTTTTATGACGATGTCAATGAAATTCCACATATTTTGGGAACGGATTTAACGAAAGAATCCAAAAAAAGTTACTCTATGCGTAAAATTTTCACTATTTATTTTTTACTTTCGTTTTTAGTTGTGGTATCTGTTTTTTTGATATTGTTGAATCTCGGATATTTTTTAATTTACAAAGAAAAACCAGTAATGCAAATAATAGCAGATATGGATAATCAAAATAAAATCTCGAAAGACAACATTATTAACCTATCGAATCCAAAGGATATTAACAATTTGCCTCTGAAAACTAATTTCCCAATAAATTCTATTTTTTACCAGTTTGAACCATATGAATATTCAGTTCCCGAAACAAGTTTTGTAAATCCTGTTTCTTTAAGTGAAATAACCTTCGAGCGAGGCAGGACTTTATACTATCGGTTTTGTTTGCCATGCCACAATTATGATGGAAAAGGAAATGGTTTAATTACGACGGTCCCTTTGCAACAAGAGGAAGAAGGTTTCCCCCAACCGAAAGATTTAACGAGCGAAGGAACCAAAAAACTTACAGATGGTCGCCTTTTTCATATTTTGTCCGCAGGCCAGAATTTGATGTTCTCCTACCACGACAAACTTTCTGATTATGACAAATGGTGTTTAATACACTACATTCGATATTTACAAAAGAAAAATAAATAATTGGAGGTTATATGAAAAAGTTAATCTTCTCTTTTCTAATCGTTTTAGCAGCCAATTGGTTATTGTTCTCGCAACAAAATCCGAACTACAAATTTTACTTTAATGGAAATGATATTACTGCAATACTTCCTGCTTTTGGAAATTCTATCTACCTTTTTGGCTCACGCGAAGCAGGAATTGGTATTTTTAACTTTGACTCATTAAAATATATTGGGGGTGCTTCAAAGATTGTAAGTTCAATTCCAAGCCACAATGTTAGAAAAATTCGTAAGTTTTCCCTCGATACAATTTGGATTTGCACCGACCGTGGTTTGGTTGGTGTACGAAATGACACATTTTTTGTTTACAACGTTGCAAATTCGCCATTACCTTCGAATACAATAAACGATATCACTCGAGATGCACTTGGCGCCTATTGGATTGCAACAGATAATGGACTGGTTTACAAAAACGGCGATAATTGGGAAGTTTTTGATATTAACAACTCCGACATTCCAGATAACTATGTTACAACAGTAAAAATTGACCCACTTGGCAATATTTGGGTTGGAACAGTCAGTGGCATTGGAATGTACGACCGCAATCAATGGTATGTTTGGAACACAGGGAATTCTGGGCTTCCCGATAATTATATAACTTTTATAGAATTCGACAATTTTAATAATTCAAAATGGATTGGTACATTGAATGGTGGTTTGGTAAACTGGCTAGGGGATAATTTTAATGTTTTCGACACAACAAATTCCCCTTTGCCAAGTAATACTGTGACTTCCTTTGCTTTTGATACTTCTCATTTTCGATGGATAGGTACCGACAAAGGAGTTGCTTTTGTTTCGCAGAATGGATGGCAAATTTTTGACACCTCGAATTCACCTCTTTCCAATAATTTCATAAATACAATTTATATTGATGGACTTAATAGAAAGTTTTTGGGGACAAAAAACAAAGTGACTGTGATTTCGGACACAAACTTCATTGTTATAGGCTATTCAAATTCCGAATTACCAACAAATTCTATTTTCAAAGTAGTCGAAGGTACCGATTTGATTAAATGGATTGCAACCCCTGCTGGTTTGCTTTCGTTCGACAGCAACAATTGGGAACTATATGATAGTTCCAATTCTCCAATTGTAGCAAAAATCAACGATTTGAATGTAGACAAAGATAATAAAATTTGGATTGCCACCGATTCTGGACTGATTGTGAAAGACAATAATAATTGGACAGAATATTATTACGATGGTGAAACACTTCCAAGCAACAAAATTACTCGCGTTTTACCTACAAGCATGGGCGTTTTTGTTGGTACAGATTCTGGATTGGTGTTGTATTATAATGGTGAATGGGTCAGACTTGATACGATGTATGGCGCCAAACTCAATGGCATGATTTCTTCATTAAGTTCAGCGATAGTTCGAAACGACCCTGTTGCTTATGAAAGAGTTTTTGCTGGCCTTGGTATTGAAGGAATAGCAGTTTTCGAACCTGACACGGTTTGGTTTATCGATGACACGAACTCACCGCTTGTTATGATGTATATTACTGATGTTGCTCAAGACTCGAATGGAAAGTTGTATGTAGGGACTATGGAGCAGGGTTTGTTCACTTACGATAGTGTTTGGACAGCTCATAATCCTTCAACACAGGATTTTCCCGATTTTACTGTGCTTGATATTGACATAGACCTCAAGAATAATTTATGGATTACTACTTTGAACAACGGAATTGTTGTCGCAAACGATACATCAAATTATCTCATAACGGAGGCTAACGCTCCTTTCTATACTAATCATTTTAAGAATGTTTTTACCGATTTATCTAACAATAAATGGATTTCAACTCGATACGGGCTTTATGTGTTTAACGAGGATACAATTAAACCTGAACTTAAGATTAAACCTTTTAACAAAGATGTTTGTATGGGAAATCCATTCTTTTTGGACTTTTATACATTTTACCTTTTTGAACCAAATAATAGTTTCACAGTTTTGTTAAGCGATTCCGCTGGTTCTTTCGATAATCCAATAATTATTGGAACTAAACAAAGTAGATTTGCCCAACCAATATTATGCTTGGCACCAAAAAATATATCTCCCAGTCATTACTATCGGTTAAGAATATTATCGTCCAATCCTACTTTAAGTGCTGAATTTAACATTCAAGATAGTCTTAGCATCTTTGAAATACCGCATCCACAAATCCATGGCGATACAATTGTTTGCTCGGGAAATGTGGTTAAACTTTGGGCATCTCCAATTCGAGAAGGTCAATGGAATTTGTTGAATTCTTTCGTTTGGCGTGCCGAAGGTGGAACCTTATTGTCTTTCCCAACGGAAGATACAGTTTATGTTCGTTTCGACACTGTTTTGACTGGGAAAGTAATACTGAAAGCAATTAACGAGTTAGGTTGCGAAGATTCTACTTTTGTTATGATCCATGTTTCCCAACCCCCAGGAAAATTCCTAACCGGCCAAACAAACGTTTGTTCGGGTCATGCATACATATATTCAACGACCGATTCTGCGCAAATTAGAAATATTTGGTCAGTTCGAAATGGAACTTTAGAAAAGAAGTTAGCCAATAATGTTGTAATCATTCGATGGGGTGATGCCACCCCAGGTTGGGTTGTTTTAGAAAGAGTTAATGAATTTGGGTGTCGAGATTCGGTTTTGTTGAAGGTAGATATCTTCCCAACACCCGAAGCCACAATTTCTGGCAAGAAAGAAGTTATGCTTGAAAGTATCGAAAAATATGTCACCTTTAAAATTGATGCTTCTGTATTTAACAAGTGGAGTGTTACAAATGGTGTTATTATTGGCAGAGATGATTTGGATACACTGATGGTTGGGTGGAACAAAGCGGGATTTGGTAAAGTAAAGCTTTTGCAGAGAACAATTGCTGGTTGTTACGATTCGAGCGAAATTTTAGTTCGAATTTTTGAATATACTAATATTTCTGGTGACACACTTGTTTGTGAAAACAATGAAACCTATTTCGAGGCAATTTCCAATCTTGGTGCAAACAATCAGTGGTATGTAGTTAATGGTACAATAACTTCGAACCCATCTAACAGAAGGATTTGGATTCGTTGGGGTTCGGCTGGAACTGGTAAAGTTAAACTTGTTCAATGGGTTCCCGGTACTTTCTTTAAGGATTCTATTGAACAAAGTGTTGTAATTGCAAAATTCCCTGAGAAACCAGTTATTGCTGATAGTGGAGGATACCTTTATTCAAGCGCTCCATATGGTAATCAATGGTACTTCAATGGAAAGTTACTTCTTGGCGACACCAATCGAACCATTGTACCATTAAGAACAGGTTATTATACTGTTCGAGTTACAACTGCACCAGGATGCGTGAGTGAATTTTCCGACCCATATTATTTTGTTAGTGGGGTAGGCGAAGAAACCGAAAATATAACAATATATCCAAATCCATCGAGTGGAATTGTTGTAATTTCGACTAATTCCGAAGATGGGATTTCTCAAATTATTGTTCGTGATTTACTCGGAAACGAATTAGAACGATTAACATTTTCCGACCCAGTAAAAAATAAAGTATTAGATTTATCGAATGTATCTAATGGGACATACTATATTGAGGTAAGTTCTGGAAGGAACAAATTAATCGAGCGGATTGTGCTTGTGAAGTAATTTGATATAGAATTCGAGCGAAAATGTTAATTTTGAAAATGTGGAGAGTTGCCGGAGTGGTCGAACGGGGCGGTCTCGAAAACCGTTGAAGGAGCAATCCTTCCGGGGGTTCGAATCCCTCACTCTCCGCAAGTGCCCGGATGGCGGAACTGGTAGACGCGCTGCGTTCAGGGCGCAGTGGCTGTATAGCCGTGCAGGTTCGATTCCTGTTCCGGGCACTTATTTTATGTTTCCCCGAGCTAAAGAAGCTATTATTCCAATCCCGCTGGCAATAGAAAAAATAAGAAACAAGAAGTGAGTTATGCTTATGAAATTTGGATATAGAACTGGTTTTATTTTTGTCCCACCCAAATGAATCGAAAAGAAAAGTGTTACAACTCCAATACTGATGGTTTGACCCACCAACCTCATCGTTCCAACAGCAGCGGACGCAACTCCTAAGTATTTTTTATCGACTGAACTCATAATTGCATTGGTGTTTGGAGATGAAAAGAAAGCGAAACCAAGCCCGAGCAAACACTGTGCAGAAAAAATGTAAATCAAATTCGTGTTTGTGTTGATGAAAGAAAGAGCCAAAAGTCCAAGAGTTGTAAGTAGCATACCAAAGGATGCAACAAAACGAGGCTCAATCCGGTCTGAAAGTTTGCCAGCAAATGAAGAGAAAATGGCTTGAACCACCGGTTGTATGGCTAAAATAAAACCAGCAGTTTGAGGGGTCAATCCTTTAATATATTGCAAATAGAGGCTAAGAAGAAAACTAATTGCAAAAGTAGCGCTATAATTGATTAATGCAGCGAGATTGGAAAAAGCAAAAGTAACATTTTTTGTAAATAACTGAACATTTAAAATTGGATTTTTGTTTCTTTGTTCAATAAAAATAAAAAGAAGAAATAAAATAAATGAAAGAAGGAAAAAAATTTGACCATATTTCGTTTGTATTTTAGAAAAACCAAGCATTAAAAGCACCAAGCCAGAAGAATATGCAATTGAACCTAAAAGGTCGAATTTTTCACCTTTTGCATCAGCCCATTCGCCAGGAAGCTTTGCAAAAGCAAGATATGCTATGAAAATTCCAACAGGTAAGTTCAAATAAAAAATGCTTCGCCAACCAATATGATGGGTTAAGATTCCACCAAAGAACGGACCAAAAGTAAGCCCAAAATACACAGCAGAAACAGCAAATCCCATTGCCTTACCACGTTCTCCCATAGGGAAAACCGAAGTTAAAATCGCATTGCTTGTGGCAAAAATCATTGCTGCTCCTATTCCCTGAAAAATTCTCAAAGTAATCAAGACTTCAATATTTTGAGCAAAACCACAGAGGAATGAAAAAAATGAAAAAATAATTAGACCAAATTGAAATGTCCTTTTTCTTCCAATTAAGTCAGACAATCTCCCTAATGGCAAGAGAAAAGAAGCAGTTGCAAGAAGGTATGCCGACGAAATCCAGGCAAGCGAAACCGCATCGATTTTAAACTCCTTTTCTATCGATGGCAGAGCAACATTTACAGAACTTCCAAGAAATGCAGTTAGAAAAGATGAAACGACCGAAACTACCAAAACCGCTCTTTTAAGGCTTTGTTCGTCCATATTTTTGGTTGAAAAAAAATTAAATGACGTTTTGCGGGCGTTTTTTAATGTAACCTCCAATTGTGTCTTTTACTTTGTGCATAACAACAAAAGCATTGGGGTCAATCCTTTTAATTTCTGCAGCAAGACGGGGAAGCTCCAGACGTGTAAGCACTGTGTATATAATTTCAATATCCTTGTTTTCTTGCAAAGTAGTAGAAAGTCCTTTTCTCCCACTGAAAATTGTTGCGCCCCGACCAAGAATGAAAAGTATAGTTTGGCGAATTTCTTCGGCTTTTTCAGAAACAATGAACACAGCAATATATTCTTCGATACCTTCTATTATAAAGTCTGTAGTTTTAGATGCAGAAAGGTATGTTAATATAGAATAGAAAGCATTTTCAATACCGAGTGTAAAAGCTACAAAACTGAATATAAAAATATTAATAATTAGAATTATGTCGCCAACAGTTGTATGTAGTTTCCTGCTAAAAAATACAGCAAGAATTTCCGTTCCATCAATTACACCACCACCACGAATTGCAAAAGCAATTCCGGCGCCAAGAAAAAAGCCACCAAATACCGCTACAAGTAGTTTGTCGTAAGTTAAAATAGGAAATGGAATTAGTAAAAGACAGAGAGATAAACATGTGATTCCAATAATAGCCTTAATTGAAAGTTCCCGAGAAATATTGGAAAAGGCTAAAATGATAAAAGGTAAATTAAAGATAACAACAAAAACTGGCAAAGGAATACCAGATAACAACGACGTCAACATCGAAATTCCCGTAATGCCGCCGTCGATGAAATTATTTGGTAAAAGAAAAGATTTTAAACCAAAGGTTGCAGATAGAACACCAATACCAAGAGATAGATATTTGATTATTTGTTTTAGAAAGGAATTCTTTGCTTTCGAATGCATAAACTAAATCAATTTTCGAGTTATGTACTCATAGGCAGATTTTATCCTTTCGTCAATTAATATATTTCTTTCAGCAATGTTAATTGAATGAAGGACAGTTGTATGGTCGCGATTTCCGAAATGTTTCCCAATTGTTTCGAGTGTTGAACCGGTGAGTTCTTTTGCTATGTACATTGCCAGTTGTCTTGGGATTACAATTTCTTTTTTTCTGGATTTCGATTCCAACTCACTTGGATTAATGTTGTAAAAATTTGCCACTGCATTTTTGATTTTATCTATTGTTATAATCTTTGTTGTTTTGATATGCTTTATTCTAAGAATTTCGCGAACTAAATCTATTGTTGGTTTTTTATTTCCAATTGCAACTTGAGCAATTAGGCTAACTATCACTCCTTCGATTTCGCGAACATTCGAAGTTACGTGCTGAGCAATAAATTCTACAATTTCGGGGGACAGTTCTAAGCCTTCCTTTTCGCTTTTCATTTTGGCTATAGCGATTCGTGTTTCAAATTCAGGTGGTTGGATATCGACAAGCAATCCCCATTGAAAACGACTAATCAGGCGTTCGTCTAAATCTTTTAAGTCTTTAGGTTGTTTATCGCTTGTTAAAACAATTTGTTTCCCGCCCTGATGTAATGAGTTGAAAGTGTAGAAGAAATGTTCCTGAATTTTCCCTTTATTTTGAAAGAATTGAATATCATCAATCAAAAGGACATCAATATTTCGATACAACTGGACAAAATCGTTCATATTGTTATTCTTTAAAGAATCAATAAAGTTGTTTGCAAAGTTTTCGCTTGTGGAATATAAAACTCTCAAACTCGGAAAATTCATCAACACATAATTTCCAATTGCTTGAATTAAATGGGTTTTTCCCAGTCCAGTATTACCATATATAATCAAGGGATTGAATTTTGATTTAAGTGGATTTTGCGCAACTGCAAGACAGGATGAATAAGCAAATTGATTACTATCCCCAACTACAAAATTATCGAATGTGAAATGTTTTGCAAGGTTTGGATTATAATCCAGGCTTTGAAGAATATTTGCGCGTAATCGCTCCTGCGTGGCTTCATTTGTGCTTGGTAATTTAATTTTTGAATCTTCGGGATTATTTGTATCTACAACTACTTGGTATTTCAGTTTTGTGTTGCTAGAAAAGAATCTATCCAAGCCAGCCCGAATTAATGAGTAATAATGTTGGTCAATCCATTCGCAATAAAATTGCGATGGAGTTTCAACTACTATTTCCTCTTTATCGAATTTAATCGGTTTCAAGGGAACGAACCATGTTCGGAAAATGTGTGTGGAAACATTATTTTTGATAAATCTCATAAATTTTTTCCACTTGATTTGGTTCCTTTCTCCATTTGTTTCTGGTAAATTTTTTTCCTCTAAAATAATATCTCTACCTAAATCGGTATAATCCATTCCCCTCTTACCCTCCAATTTTTTGACAAAAAGAGACAAGGTAAACCAAAATTTGAAATTTTGATTTACCTTGTTTATCTAATTTCTATTTTTTTTCTGAAACATTCAAATAAAAATTTTGAAAATTTGTTAAAAAAAGTCTTGTTTCTTTTTCAACTATAATTTTTAAAGACTTACAAAAGCATTTATTCAAAATTTTTGCATTATAGTTATTCATTTTTGTTAATTTCTTGTTAAAAAATAATTTATAAATTTACGGGAACAAATTTATAATTTGTAAAAAGAAAATGCCTAATCATTTAACTTATTTATAGTTGGAAATGGAGGTTTCCCGACTTGAAAAAAGTTTAACACCTCGCCGATTTTAAGAAAATTTTGGTTCGAGATTTTTGTCTTTCTCCCAAAACTATTTAATATCTCCAACATACCTTGTTGTTGCCAAATAAAATTTTGAGGTATGTTTTTGAATTTTGTTGTTAAAATTCCATAAGAATTCAAAGCTGGCGTTGACCAGAACCAAACGAAAAGGCTTATTCTTTGTTCCTCGTTTGCTATTGCCAAAGAAAGTGGTAGAACACAGTTCAAAAGAATTTCTCGGCGAAGATGGTTACCTTCGGTGTGTATTTTCTTTTTCATCATTAGATAAAATCTTTCCGTGATGTTGAATTGAACTTCGTTTTGAATATCAAGTAAAAAGTTGTAAAGTTCAGAATTTGCCAAAGTTACAACGAACTCATCAAGATTAGTATTTTTGAATCGAGGTCTGTGGCGTTTCGAAAGATATTTCAACATAAAATTTTTGATAGACAATTTTAATGCATCTTGCAACTTCAATGAATTAACAAGTATTTTCGCATCGGCTGTTTTACGCAAAAGCCTTAACAAAGCGAAATTTTGCAGTTCGTCCATTGTGTCGATATACTCATTTTCTGGAAAAATTTCTTCTTTCTCTGTATCGGGCAATTCATCGGGTGAAAGCAGTAAAGTCTCAAATTTTTCCTGAATATCAAAGTCATTTTCGAAGATAATATGCAAGCCAACATTCGAATACATCGGCTCGAAAGAATGCCCGTGATTAATCCATTCCGAAGCCTTTTGGTGGAATTCACAATCGCAGATTTGAATGTTGCTATTGATTAACATTGCAATGTCGAGAAAGTCTGGTCCAGGATTTTTATTCAACTGTCCAGGGGACAAAAATTGCAAACGTTTTCCGGAAATTGTGTGGAAAATTTTCGATGGGTCGGAAATATATCTATGAATTTTCTTTTGCCAAATCAGTTCTTTTGCACTTTGCTTCATTTTTCTATTTTCAAAAGTTCCCAATAAAATTTTGTCTTATCTAAAATATGTTTTTCGAAATTCCTTTCTTGAGATGGAAAAATAATATCCCTTGAAACATTAACAACCAAAGGGCAATCATTATTTGAAGAAAGAATACTTTTCAAATCTCCGCCTTGGGCACCAATCCCTGGCGAAAGAATGAAATTTTTTGGTGCTTTTTTCCTGATAATTTTAAATTCTTTAGGATTTGTAGCCCCAACAACAAAACCGAGAATATCGCTGTCGAAGTTCGCAATAAATTTTTCTTCAACGATTTCATAAAGAAATTTGTTTTTGACTTTTAACTTTTGAAAATCCGATGAGCCGGGATTTGATGTGCAAATTAAAACAAAATTTATGCGGTCTTGATATTCAAAAAATGGCAAAAGTGAATCAACACCAAGATAAGGGTTAAGTGTGGTGGCGTCGAAATTAAAATAATCATAAATTGATTTAGCATATGCTTCGGAAGTGCTACCGATATCGGAACGTTTTGCATCTGCAATTGTAATTGTATTGGCGGGTATGTAATTTTTTAGGCTTTCAATGGCTTTATATCCTTTATAACCGAATTGTTCGAAGAAAGCGAAGTTTATTTTGTATGCACAAGTAAAAGGATTTGTTATTTGGATAATAAGTTCAAAATATTTCAGAAGTTCGTTTAAATTTTTTTGGAATTGCTTCGGAAGCAACTCTTTTCTTGGGTCGATTCCAATACAAAGCCTTGTGTTTTTTTCTTTTTGAATTGTAAGGAGTTTGTTATAAACTTTCATTCAATCAATAGATTTCGGGAACATAAGTAAATTCTTGAATTGGGGGTCGAACGTATGAATCATCGATTTTACGAGGTGGAAGTTCAATAGGTTTTGGTGTTACGTCCTCGTAAGGAATCATTGATAAAATATGTGCAATGCAGTTCAATCGGGCTTTTCTTTTATCATCGGCATTGACGCAATACCAAGGTGATATTTTAGTGTCGGTATATTTGAACATTTCATCCTTTGCTTTAGAATATTCGACCCATTTATTCCAACTAGCCAAGTCCATTTCGGAAAGTTTCCAACGTTTGCGTGGGTCGGTGGCTCTTTCATGGAATCGTTTTTCTTGCTCTTCGTCGCTTATTGAAAACCAATATTTTAAAAGTATAATACCACTGCGGATAAGCATCTTTTCGAATTCTGGACATGAGCGAAGGAATTCCCAATATTCTTCTTCGGTGCAAAAGCCCATAACTCGCTCAACTCCAGCACGATTATACCAACTTCTATCGAAAATTACAATCTCACCAGCGGAGGGTAAATGGGCTACGTATCGTTGAAAATACCATTGCGTGCGCTCGCGGTCAGATGGTTTTTCTAAAGCAACGACTCGACAGCCCCGTGGATTCAATGGTTCAGTGATGCGCTTAATTGTTCCTCCTTTTCCTGCAGCATCTCGACCTTCGAATATTATCACTACTTTTAAGCCTTTGTATTTAACCCAATATTGTAGTTTAACAAGCTCAGTTTGCAACTTCGCTAACTCTTGCTCGTAGAATTTTTTGTTTAGTTTGCCTTTTTCGTTATACTTTGGAATTGGTTCAAGGTTCTTTTCTTTTTCTTTGTGTCCCATTGAAGTTCAAAAATTATTTATACATCAAAAAAAGGACAGCAGTTTCGCCATAAAGTTTCTTTTGCAATAAGTCAAATTTTTCAAGTTCGTTAATGTTAGATTTAGAATAGGTTTCTACAACAAAAATTGTGCCTTTTTTAGCGATTTTGTCAATATTAGGATTTTCTAAAAGTTTCTTATTCAAATTACTTTTGTAAGGAGGGTCCGAAAAAACTAAATCGAAATGTTTTTCGCTTTGGTAGGTGTTAAGAAAAGAAAAAACATCGGAATTTGTCACCCGATATTTGTTTTTGTCAATGGAAAGTTCCAACAAAAACTCTTTAATAATCTGGATAGATGCTTTGCTTTTGTCCACAAACTGGCAGAAAGAAGCGCCTCGGCTTAATGCTTCTATACCTAAGAGTCCTGAACCAGAAAATAAGTCAAGTACTGTGCAATTTAAAATATCGGTGTAGTTTGCAAGTGTATCGAATATTGCTTCGCGAACAAAATCGGAGGTCGGTCGAACAGTTCGTGAAATTTTTGTTCTAAGTGCTTTTCCTTTAAAATAACCGCCAATTATCCTCATCAGTATATTTTTATTCTATTATGGTAATCAGGTATTGCCGAGCCAATACAAGCAGGAAAATGATGTGCAAGACGGGCGCAAATTGTTCTGGAAGACTCGTCCAAATTTGTTGTAAACATTCTAAATGCATTTAATCTTTTGATATTTGAGTATTTTTTTTGCAACTTATTAGTAACTTTACCAAGCAAAATTTTATCGAGGTTCGTTCCATATAGAAAAATTGAATCAACACCCGAAACTATTTCTTTAGAAATTTCTGTAAGTTTATTCCCTAATAAATCAGGTATTTCATCAGTTAAATTATATTTTATTAATGAGTACCAAAGAAATTCTTTTCCTTTTATGAGGCTGAGGTCTATAAACTTATCTGCAATATTTAACAAAGCACAGACATTTGAATGTTCTTCAGGGTAATTATAAAGGAATGCATTGTGGGAATTAATCTGGCTAACTTCAATTTTTTGTACTGGCTTGTCAAGATTACTTGCAATAGTTTTTAAATTTTTAAAAATAAGTTTAGGAATTATTATTGAAAGATAATAAGATTGATTCTTTCGCGGTGATAATTCAAATAAATATGTTGGAAATTCCTGAGGATTAAATTGTGGTAAGTTTTGTCGAATTTCGATGTTAATAATTGACAAAATCTCATCTTTTGAAATATTTGGACGAGCAGGAAATTCAGTTAAAATTGTGTTTTCTATAGGTATTGAAAAACTTACCAAATCGTAATCGTATTCAATTTTTTTAATGGTATCATAAAATTCTTCTAATCCTGGCTGTGAAAAAGAACTATCAAAGTTTTCTATATCTAGCGGCTTAGAGGTTGAAGCAATATAACTTAATTCAAAACCCTTTACCTTGGGTTCTACTAATGCAAGATATGTTCTTTCTGGCGAAAAGAAAATTGTTAAAGTCTTGTTCATTATTCAGTTGTCAAATTTATTTGAATTTCATTTGTTTTAAATTCTTGAAATAATTTATCGAGTTCAGCAAATCTTTTTCAAAATTAATTTGAAGGATGTGTTCCACATCTAAAAGGGGTACATAATAAAGGAAATTGGCAATATGCACTATTGTTGCAAGAGTTAGTTTGTTTTTATTCAACAAAGATGGTGTGTGGTGATATGCTACTGCTTCAACGATAGACAATGGAAACCCCCAGAGACCGAGCAGGTAAGCACCAATATCGCTATGGGTACAAGAGTACACTTCAAGTTCTGCTTCGACATTATCGATCATTTTCTTTTCAACTAAAAGTTGAATGTTTTGTGGATAATTATATGTGTTCAATAAAACAAATTTGCCAACATCGTGAAGTACACCTGCGGTGTAAGCCATTTCAATTTCATATTTATTTTGCAAATATTTTTGAGCAAGATGATAAGTGTTTGATGCAACAATCAAACTGTGTTTCCAAATTTCTTCAAGATATTTCCTATTTTCTTGTGTAACTTTAAAATCAGAAAATAAATGAATGTAAAATATCAGGGACTTGACAATATTAACACCAAGAAAAGTTAGTGCAAAGGAGATATTTGTAATTTCTCTTTGTACACCAAAAAAAGCAGAGTTAACGATTTGCAAAATTTTTGCTGTTAAGTTTGGGTCTTTCGATATTAAAGCCGCAATTTTTTGTAGCGAAAAGTCAGGCTTAATGGTTTCTTGTTCAATTTGAATGTAAATTTCTGGCAAAGAAGGCAACACAGTAGTATTTTTTACTAAATCAACCAAAGCAGGATTTTTTAAATGTTTTTGCAAATTGTTTGTACGCTCTATCCTTTCTCGAATATGTTCGGTTGAATATGGAGGTGTGATAAATTGATGAACATGATGGGTAATTTTGGCAATTGTTTGATGTTCGAGATTAGGAACTAAAGCGAAACGGATTGTTTCTGGAAAAATTTTCCTAATCTCGGATAAAATATTTTCACCATTAGTGGAAACAATTGATGGGCTTGAAAAAACGAAGTCGATTGAATTTTCTGCAAGGATTTGCAACGCACGGTCTCCAGTTTCAGCAAAAAAAATGTCCCATTGTTCTTGCAATGGGATTACGTTTTGAATTAATTCTTTGATAATTTGTTGATTGTTCTCTATAAAAAGGATTCCTGTTTTCATTAAATTTTTAATTTATTCAATAGTTGCAATTTAACAAAAATACAATGAAATATTGTGATAATATCTTGAAAGGTTAATTCTTTGATGGTGAAATTGTTACACAACTTTGAGTATTTTGACTATGTTTTCTGCATTTGAATTCGAAGAATAGGAGCATGTTGCCACAACAAATATGTCGCCTGGATTTCCAATCTTTTCCTTATTGATAATTTCGCTTAAGTCGGTTATAGAGTATTCATTTTCCTTGTGCGGATAGAGGTAGCTTTTGACTCCCCAAACGATGGATAATTTTCTGACTACGTCGATATTGTCCGTAAAAGCAAAAATTGGGGTAGTTGGTCGATACTTTGCAAGATTCAATGCAGTGAAGCCATTTTTGGTTAATGCGATAATTCCTTTTGCTTCAATTTGTTTGGCAAGGACGGAAGCCGCATTCGCTATTGCATCGAAGATTTCGTGTGTTAAAGAAATCGCTTGGGCTGGAATTTGTGTTTTGAACGAAAAATCCTTTTCGGCTTCAAAGATTATTCTATTCATATAATCAACAGATTCAACAGGATATTTGCCAATACTGGTTTCGGAGCTTAGCATCAATGCATCCGCGCCATCTAGAACTGCATTAGCAACATCGCTGGCTTCCGCTCGTGTTGGTCGGGGATTATTTATCATAGTTTCGAGCATTTGCGTTGCAATGATTACTGGTTTGCCGTGAAATCTACATTTGCGTATGATTTCTTTTTGTAAAATTGGAACTTTTTCTGCTTCAATTTCCAAACCCAAATCACCACGAGCGACCATAATCCCGTCCGATTCCCTGATGATTTCTTCCAATCGGCTTAAACTTTCTCGCCTTTCGATTTTTGCAATAATTGGCAATATTTTTCCAAATAATTTCATAATTGTTCTTAACTCGATGATATCTTTTTCCGAACGAACGAAAGATAAGGCTACAATGTCCACACCGTTCTCAATGCCAAATTTTAAGTCATTGATGTCCTTTTCGGTTATTGCAGGGCTTTTGGATTTGGCTCCTGGAATTACAATTCCTTTATTGCTTGCAAGATTTCCGCCTTTAATAACTTTTGTTATTATGTTGTTTCCTTCAACCTTTATTGTTTCAAGAATTATGTATCCATCGTCGAGAAGGATTTTCGAGCCGGGAGTTGCTTCTTCTGTTATTTCTAAATGACTTGTTGAAACTATTTTATTAGTTCCTATTGGAATTGTTTCTGTGGTAATAATAAATTCTTGACCGTCGGATAAAAAAACAGAGTCGTTTTCGACTTTCCCAATTCTGATTTTTGGACCTTGAAGGTCTAAAAGAATTCCTATTTTTCTTCCAGTTCTTTCCTCGGCTTCGCGGATTTTTGAAATATTAGAAAGATGAATATCGTGTGTGCTGTGCGAAAAGTTCAATCGTGCAACGTCGAATCCTTTTTCGACCATTTGGATTAATGTTTCAACATTGGAGCTGGCCGGACCAATGGTAGCAATAATTTTGGTTTTAGTTTCTGAACTCTGCATTAATTTATTTTAAAATTGAACAAAATCGGCAAGTTCATCTGTTTTTTTGATATGCAGTAGTAATTTATCTTCAACAAGTTCTTGAACAGCAGACTTGGCTTGTTCGATTGGTATATTGTGGTAATAAGCAAAATGCCAAATGTCCACTGGGGTCATCGAAATTTCCAACAGGAGTGCCTGAGCAATAGTTAAGGGTTCTTGTCTTAGGTATTTTTCGCGTAAAGTCTCTAAAAGTAGATGTGCGGTTTTTTCGATAATCATTTCATTTGTAAAATAGTAATTTTCGTTGCTTGTTAAGTCGCAAATTGGGAATCCCCCGTATTTTTTTAGCAACAAAGGTAAAAAAGAGATAGAGACTACATATGGTTCTTCTTCGACGTTACCCCACAAATCATTCCAGATTGCAAAGTCGTTTTCTTTGAGCCATTCAAAAAATTGAATTTCTTTCTCTGGTAGGTAAAACAAAGTGTCGCGCGAAAAAAGTCGAACGATTTCTTCAGCAACTTCATTTGAAAGTTGGGAGAAAATTTCCTCGGGTATGTGGATTGGAGTTTTTTTATTTCGTTCTTGTTTGAACCAATTTATTATTTCTTCCTTTGTCATAGGTATGAGGATAAAAACGAAAACAAAATTATTAAAATGATTTGAGTTAATAAATTAAAAATTCAATATTTTTCTTATTTTTGTATTTTGTTTGCCCCGTGGTGTAATTGGCAACACGTCTGACTCTGGATCAGAAGAGTCCAGGTTCGAGCCCTGGCGGGGCAGCATAAATTAATTTCAATAAAAATCTGCATTTTTTATCTGTTCTTCCAAATTTTCTAGGGTGAATTCGAAGAATCCGTGCTTGTTGTGTATAAGTTCCGCTGCAAGAAGTGCTCCGAAAGCAAAACATTTTCTGTTTTTTGCTGTATGCACAATTTCGATTGTATCGAAAAAGGAATCGAAAATAACTTTATGAATTCCAAAAATATTTCCAACTCGAAGAGAAGCTATCTTCAAGGATTCTCCATTGTTTGGTGATAAATCTGTTGAGATCCTTTTTTTTCTCATAATAAAATCGATAATAGTCTGTGCAATTTTAATAGCGGTTCCGCTTGGAGCATCTTTTTTCTGATTATGGTGAATTTCTTCAATAATAATATCATAATCTTCGAAATGATTTAAGATTTTTGATGCTTCTTTGATAATGGTTAGAAGGATATTAACTCCAATAGAAAAGTTCGGGCTGAAAATCGCTCCAATTCCGTTGCTTTCGACTATGCTTTTTACTTCATCCATTCTATCGAACCAACCCGTAGTTCCTATAACAATGTTCTTTTTCAGATAAGATAATATTTTAACATTTTCTATCACAGCATCTGGAGTTGTAAATTCTATTGCTACATCGAAATCGTATTTTTTATCAGGCGATAATGGGTTGTTGATGTCGAAAATATCAGTAATAAAGAATCCCTTTTCTTGGGCTAATTTTTCAATTTCCTTGCCCATTTTCCCATAGCCAACAATGGCAAGTTTTGGCTTTATTCGTTTCATTCGAATTTTTCTTTATACTTTTTGTAAAATTCACCAATTAATTCAAATGCTTCCGAAAGAATTTCTTCTGGTGGAAGAATAACGATGCGGAAATGGCTTGTTCCTGGCTTTTCTCCAAAGCCTTTACCTGGAACAACAACCACACCAGTTTCTTTCATCAGTTCAATGGCAAAATGGTTATCGTCTTTTACATCTATTGAAGGAAATGCATAAAAAGCTCCATGTGGTTCAACCAAATTTATTCCGGGTATCTTGGCAATTTTTTCAACAACGATGTTTCTTCGTTTTTCCAGCCGTTGGTTTAATTGGACTAAATGGCTTTGGTCGCCGAGTAATGCAACAGGAATAGCGTATTGAATGGGATGGTTGGCGCATAATCGTGCCCGCAAAATCTTATTGATTGCTTCGATGTATTCATCCAGTATTTTCCTTTGTCCAGAGACAATTCCCCAGCCAATCCTAAAGCCTGGGGCAATATAGTTTTTCGACAAACCAGAAAAGGTAATACAAGAAAGTTCGTCCGAAAGGCTTGCTATTGAAGTGTGTTTTGTCCCATCAAATAAAAGTTTATCATAAATTTCATCGGCAAAGACGACAAGGTTGTTTTCGAGAGCAATTTTAACAATTTCTTCCAGAATTTCTTTTGAAAAAACTGAACCCGTTGGGTTATTCGGATTTATAAGAACAATTGCTCTTGTTTTTTTGTTTATTTTTGTTTTAATATCATCGATGTCCGGTTGCCAGCCATTTCCTTCGTCTAAATAATATGGATTAGCAACAAGCTCCAATTTACTTTGAATTGCAGAATAAAGAGGGTAGCCAGGTTCAGGAATAAGAACATTTTCGCCGGGGTTCAACAATGCAGTTAGGCAGATTTCAATGGCTTCGCTGGCACCAGTAGTAATGAAAATGTCTTGGATATTATTGATACCTTTTCGTTTTGCATCTTGTTCAATTGCTTCGATAGCAATTTTAATTCCAGAAGAGGGAGAATAGCCGTTTTTGTTTTCGAGCATTGCTTTGTGTATGGCATCGATTATTGGTTGTGGGGTTTTGTGGTCGTAGGCATTTGGGTCACCAATGTTTAAATAATGCATTTTTCGACCGCTTCTTGCTATTTGTTCAGCTAAAACTACTATATCGCGAATTGCGTATGCAATTCCAAAAGTTCTTAATGCTGGTGTAATTTTTGACCCTGACATATTATTATTCCAATTAAAATAAAAAAATCAAAATTAATAAAATACAGAAAAAAAGAATAAATTTGGAGTTAATCGAAACTTAAAAGGTATTTGAATTTTCTTTACTTTTTGTTATCTGCTATTTTGATACCGAGTTCCCGAAGTTGGGCATCGTCGACAAATGATGGACAATTTTCCATTAAAGCAAGACCACTTGTAGTTTTGGGGAATGCAATGACGTCGCGTATATTATCTGTTCCAGTTAATGTCATAACCAAACGGTCTAATCCAATGGCAATTCCACCGTGGGGCGGGGCTCCATATTTTAATGCTTCCAATAGAAAAGCAAATTTATTTTGGATGTCGTCTTCACTTAAATTTAATAATCGAAAAATCTTCTCTTGCAATTCAGGATTGTGATTTCTGATACTTCCACCACCAATTTCTTCGCCGTTAACAACTATATCGTAAGATTTTGCACGAACTTTCAAAGGTTCCGTTTCGAGCAAATAAAGATCTTCATCCATTGGGGCTGTAAATGGATGATGTTTTGCTACAAGTCGCTTTTCTTCATCATCATATTCGAATAATGGAAAATCAACAACCCAAAGGAAAGAAAATTTATCTTTTGCCTTATCCAACAAACCATTCCGTTTTGCGATTTCCTTCCGAAGAACACCAAGAATAGAATAACATTTCTCCCATAGGTCTGCTACAATGAGCAATAAATCGCCGTTTTCCAATTTGGTTTGTTTTTGCAATTGTTCAAGTGAAACATCATCCAGAAATTTTGCAATTGGAGAATTAATTGTTCCATCTATTTTTTTTATCCAGATAAGACCTTTACCTCCAAATTTTTTTGTTATCTCAGTTAGTTCATCTATCTGTTTGCGTGAGTAATTTGCACAACCTTTTGCATTCAACCCAGCAATAATTCCATTTGATGCTAAAGTTTCTTGAAAGATCTTAAATTGTGAATTTCGAAAAACATTGGAAATTTCAACCAATTCAAGTTCATATCTTAAATCGGGCTTGTCGCTCCCAAATCGGGACATAGCCTCGGAATAAGTTAATCGGGGAAAGGGAACAGGAATATCTATTCCAAGAATTTCATTCCATAATTTGGAGAACAATCCTTCAGTAACTGAAATAATATCTTCGCGGTCCACGAATGACATTTCAACGTCGATTTGGGTAAATTCTGGCTGGCGGTCGCTTCGAAGGTCTTCGTCGCGAAAGCATTTTACAATTTGCACATAGCGATCGAAACCTGAAATCATTAAAATTTGTTTGTAAAGTTGGGGTGATTGGGGCAAAGCGTAAAACTTTCCCTTATGCAACCTTGAAGGAACAAGAAAATCTCGGGCTCCTTCGGGAGTTGATTTAGTAAGGAACGGTGTTTCAATTTCGACAAATTTTTTTTCGTGAAAATATTTATGAATAATTTGATAAATTTCATTACGAACGATAAATCTTCGCTGAACACTTGGTCTTCGTAAATCAAGGAAGCGATAGCGAAGGCGTGTATCTTCGGAAATCTCAGCAATGTCCGAAATTTCGAATGGGGTAAGTTCCGCACGGTTAATTATTCCGAAATTTTCTAATTCTATTTCAATTAACCCAGTTGGAATCTTTGGATTTGGATTTTCTCTTAGTTTGACAATTCCTTTTGCCCAAATGACAAACTCTGGCTTAAGTTCTTTAATTCTTTCGGCAAGTTCAGGTTTGGTTTCGGGCTGAATCACAAGTTGAGTAATTCCATAACGGTCGCGAAGGTCAATAAAGATTAATCCACCCATATTGCGAACGTTTGATACCCAGCCGTTGAGAATTACCTCCTTCCCTTCGTCGGTTTGGCGAAGCTCCCCACAAGTTACTGTTCTTTTAGGAAAACTCATTTCGAATAATTAAAAAAAGCAAAATTACCAAAATTTTGCAGAATTCTAATTCTGCAAAATGCAAAAATCAGGCGTTGATTTTAATTTATCTTTCTAACCCTGATGCTCTTTGATCCAACTAATTAATTGGTCAATACTTGGCAATGGGGTACCGCTTGCGTAAAGTTTCTCGTTTATTACAAGTGCTGGAGTTATCATAACTCCGTACTTCATAATGTCCATTAACTTATTAACTTTAATTATTTCTGCATCAAAATTGTTTTTGTCAACAACTTCGCGCACTTTTTTTTCTAACGCTTGACACTTTGGACAACCAGGCCCAAGGATTTTAATTTGAACTTTCGGCATTTTTTACCTCCTTTAAATATTCGTTTATTTCATTAACAAGGTATTGATGAAATTTATCGAAATTATTTAAATAATCCCAAATTTTTTCTAATTTTTTCCATTTAATTACTTTCGAACCACTGACAATTTGAACAATCAATGTTTGAGTTTCAATTTCATATTGTTCAACAAATTTCTGATTTTTATCATCTTGAAAATCAAGTGACTCAAAACTCAAAGTTCTATTTTTTAATTCATTTTGGTAAGTAAGATTAATAATTTCTCTGCTTTGATTTTCAATAAGCAAACAAGCCTCGCAACGAATTGTGGCATGTAAATAAATTATTTCAACTTTTAAGTTGGATTTAATTTCTTTTGCAAAAAAGGTTTGAGGAATAACAAGCATCAAAATTCCTAAGACAAATAGAAACAATAAATTTTTTTTCATTGGTATCCTTCTTAGTTTAACAGACCAAAAATAAAACCGGTTAATGTGGAAAAAATTACAACTAACATAACATAAACTATAGTTTTTTTCGTGCCAATAACACTTCTTATAACCAACATATTTGGTAGTGAAAGAGCCGGACCAGAAAGAAGCAAGGCGAGCGCAGGCCCCTTTCCCATTCCACTACCTAACAAACCTTGAACGATTGGAATTTCTGTTAAAGTGGCAAAGTACATAAAAGCCCCAACAATTGAAGCAAAAAAGTTGGAAAAAATTGAATTACCGCCAACCAAAGTCGAAACCCATTGGCTTGGTATTAATCCCTCGTGTTGTGGGCGACCCAAGGCAAAACCAGCAATCAGAACACCGATGAACAACAAAGGTACAATTTGCTTTGTAAAATCCCAAGAATAATACAACCAATTCTTTAAATCTTCGCTACCTTTTACTAAAATAATAATCAAACCAATGACACCAATTGTAAAGGTAATTAACACATTGGAAAATATTAGTTGTACAGCAATTATTCCCAAAGTAACTATAATGGTAATTGTAAGATTTGCTTCGAACCAAAGAATTAATGACAAGCCCAATAACAAGGAAAACAAGGAAGTTATTACCCATTTATTATTAAATATTAAGTACCAAATACCTGAAGTTTCAATTGGTTTTCCCCAATTTGCAAAAACAAGTATGCCTACTAAAGAGGCAAAAAAGACTATATCTTGCCAAAGTTTACGACTTCGTTCTTCCTTCTTTTCTCCGATTTGTATCCCATTTATTCTTGATATATCATCTTTTTTGAAAAGAAACTCCATAATTAAGCCGATTACAATGCTGAACAAGACTGCCATTATAGCCCTTGCAAAACCAATTTCCAAGCCAAGTACTTTTGCGCTTAAAACTATAGCGAGAACATTAATTGCTGGTCCGGAATATAAAAAAGCCGAAGCAGGACCAATTCCAGCCCCTTGATTATAGATTCCTGCAAAAAGTGGCAAAACAGTACAAGAACAAACAGCAAGTATCGTCCCAGAAACGGAAGCTACCCCGTATGCTAAATAACGATTGGCCTTACTCCCAAGGTATTTAAGAACGGTTTCTTGTTTTAAAAATACACTAATTGCACCAGAAATGAAAAATGCAGGAATTAAACATAAAAGGACGTGTTCGCGTGAATACCATTTGGCAAGTTCCAATGCTTCGAAAATTGAATTATCAAATCTTTGGGTACCTATTGGCAAAAAGTAGAATAGAACAAATACACAGGCAAAAATTATTAATGTTTTGATTTCCTTTTTCCAATCCATTTTCAACTCCTTGTTAGAATTCAAATGTTTAAGAACTATGAACAGAACAAGCCCTTTGTGCTTTTATCTTTTCAACTTTCTCTTTATCTTTAATAATTATGGCATCGTTTGAAATTAAGTCTAAAGTCTTCGTTAGAATATCTTTCTGATTCTTGTCCAAACTGTCCCAATCAATAGAATAATAAATCCATTTCTGTTCCTTTCTTCCCGTTACTATTTCGGCTTCCCGAAGAACTGCTAAATGCTGCGAAATTGTAGCCATAGAGAAGCCAATTGCAATCTTGATTTCGCAAACGCACAACTCTTCGTAGCTCAAAATTGCAACAATTCTAAGCCTTTGCGGGTCCGCTAATGCTTTCAAAAATTTGTTAACTTCTTTTAACATTTCACCATTTAGTTAAAAAACAAAATTACGAAATTTTATTTATTTTAGTCTATTTATTTTTAAAAATTTTCGATTGAATTTCTAATTATAAAAAGTTTTTTGTAATTTTCTTTTTTATTTATCTTTAAGTTTGTTTTTTGCAAATAGCAAAAAAATGATGCTTTATTGGAGCGATATATGAAAAAATTTGTCTTTGTTGTATTATTGTTTTTTATTACTGCTCCGATATCTTTTTCTACTG
>JBBIUA010000019.1:0-41128 GCA_037440445.1 Ignavibacteria bacterium | reverse complement strand
CTGCTCGACAAGCAGTAGAAAATGATGTTCACATTGTTGGTGTTAGTTCGTTGGCCGGTGGACACAAAACACTTGTTCCACAACTAATCGAAGAATTAAAAAGATACCGCCGAGATGATATATTTGTTGTTGTAGGCGGAGTCATTCCACCACAGGACTATGAAGTTCTTTACAAATCTGGAGTTACAGAAATTTTTGGTCCCGGAACAAATATCCCATATGCTGCAAAAAAGATACTCCAAAAATTGATTGAAAACTTTGAACAATAAATCACAAATGTTATAAATAATTTAAAATCCTCTTTTTTACTCCAATCCTTCTTTTTTCATAAGCAAAGGAAATAACTTTTTAACAACACAAACAACACAACTTTTCTATGATTCAAGTTCAAGAGTTTGATTTTTTACTAAAATATTAAAGGAAAGAACTTTCTCAATAATGAAGTTGAAAATAGTTACAGATATAAAATGTTTATTAATTAAGGAACTTTTTATTTCTAAATTTGTTTTTTTTAAAATGAAAAAGGGAAAAAATGAGTGAAAAAAAATTTGCAGTAATGGATGGAAACGAAGCCGCCGCATATGTGGCTTTCCGGGTAAATGAAGTTATTGCAATCTATCCTATAACACCTTCTTCGAATATGGGAGAATGGTGCGACGAATGGGCAGCTAAAGGATACAAAAACATCTGGGGGATAACCCCGACTGTAGTCGAAATGCAAAGCGAAGCTGGAGCCGCTGGGGCTGTCCACGGTGCATTGCAAGCTGGTGCACTCACTACAACCTTCACTGCCTCTCAAGGTTTGCTTTTGAAAATTCCTAATATGTTCAAAATTGCTGGGGAATTAACCCCCACGGTTTTCAACATTAGTGCTCGAACTGTAGCAACTCACGCCCTTTCAATTTTCGGCGACCATAGCGATGTTATGGCTGCCCGAACTACTGGTTTTGGAATGATGGCTTCTGGTTCCGTTCAAGAAGTTATGGATCTTGGGTTGATTTCATACGCATCTTCTCTTAAATCAAGAATTCCAATGATTCACTTCTTTGATGGTTTCAGAACGTCTCACGAAGAAAATAAAATTGAAATCGTCCCCGACGATATAATGAGGGAAATGATACCCGATGAACTTGTTCGCCAACACAGACTTAGAGCATTGAATCCAGAAAGACCTGTAATACGAGGAACTGCACAAAATCCTGATGTTTTCTTTCAGAACCGCGAAACTGTAAACAGATTCTATATTGCCTGCCCAGATATTGTCCAAGAACAAATGGACAAATTTGCAAGTTTAACAGGACGACAGTATCATTTGTTTGACTATATTGGTCATCCCGAGGCTGAAAGAGTAATTGTCATCATGGCAAGTGGTGGCGAAACTGCTCAAGAAACTGCAAAATATCTTGTCGAAAAATATGGAGAAAAGGTTGGTGTTGTTCGTGTTCGCTTGTATCGACCATTTAGTTTAAAGCATTTTATTGATACTTTACCATCTACAGTAAAATCAATCGCTGTTCTCGATAGAACAAAAGAACCAGGTGCAACGGGAGAACCATTGTACCAAGATGTTATTACTGCAATGACCGAATATTTTGCCAATGGGAATACAAAATTTACCTCTTTCCCAAAGATCGTTGGTGGACGCTACGGGCTTTCCTCGAAAGAATTTACACCGGCAATGGTAAAAGCTGTATTCGACAATTTAAAACAAGAAAAACCAAAAAATCATTTTACAATTGGAATTATCGACGATGTAACTCATACAAGTTTAGACTTTGACCCTGACTTTTCAATTGAATCCGACGACGTTGTGCGTGCAATGTTCTTTGGTTTGGGTTCCGATGGCACCGTTGGGGCAAACAAAAATTCAATTAAAATCATTGGTGAACACACCGACTTGTATGCCCAAGGATACTATGTTTACGACTCGAAGAAAGCTGGAACATTGACAGTTTCGCACCTTCGATTTGGACCACGCCCTATTCGAGCACCATATCTAATAACAAAAGCAAACTTTGTTGCTTGCCATCAAACAGTATTCATTGAAAAATATAATATGTTGGAAAATCTCATTCATGGAGGAATTTTCCTTATCAATGCGCCCTTCGAAGGTGAACAACTTTGGAACTTCTTCCCAAAAACAGTTCAACAACAAATTCTTGATAAGAAAATAAAAGTATACTATATCGACGCCCAAAAAATTGCTGAAGCAAGCGGAATGGGCAGAAGAATAAATACAATAATGCAGACCTGCTTCTTTGCTATTTCTGGGATTTTACCAAAAGATGAGGCAATTCAAGCAATTAAAGATTCAATTGTCAGAACTTATGGAAAGAAAGGCGATGAAATTGTTAGAATGAACATACAAGCAGTTCAGAATACAATCGATAATCTTCACGAACTTAATGTCCCCGAAAAAATCACTGCAACTCGAGATATCCGTCCGCCTGTTCCCGACTATGCACCAGAATTTGTTAAAAAGGTCGAAGCTTCAATTATTGCTGGTCGTGGGGATTGTCTACCTGTTAGTGTTTTCCCAGTCGATGGAACTTGGCCTACTGGAACAACTCAATATGAAAAGAGAAACATTGCATTGGAAATACCTGTTTGGGACGAAAAAATATGTATTCAATGCGGGAAGTGTGCCTTTGTTTGCCCGCACGCAACAATCCGTATAAAAGTATACGACCCCAAATATTTGGAAAACGCACCAGAAACGTTCAAATTTACCGATGCAAGAGATAAAGAGTTTGCTGGGATGAAGTATACTATTCAAGTTGCTCCCGAAGATTGCACAGGTTGTGGTGTTTGTGTTGAAGTTTGTCCAGTTAAAGACAAGACGAATCCAAAACGAAAAGCCTTGAATATGCAACCTCAATTGCCTTTACGTGAACAAGAAGCAAGAAATTGGGACTTCTTCTTAAGTATTCCAGACATCAATCGTAGAATTATAAAAGTCACAAATATTCGTCAGCAGCAATTACAAAGACCATTATTTGAATTTTCTGGGGCTTGTGCTGGGTGTGGTGAAACCCCATATGTAAAATTAGTCTCGCAATTGTTTGGCGACAGAGCAATTATAGCTAATGCAACAGGTTGTTCTTCAATTTATGGCGGAAATCTTCCAACTACGCCTTGGGCAAAGGATGAAAATGGTCGTGGACCCGCTTGGTCAAATTCTTTGTTCGAGGATAATGCTGAATTCGGATTTGGTTTTCGACTTGCAATAGATAAACAAAAAGAAATTGCAGTTAACTTGCTTAAATCTCTTGCTCCATTAGTTGGCGAGCAACTTGCCGAAGAAATAATTAACGCAAAACAAAAGACCGAAGCGGATATTTACGAACAAAGAGAACGACTTGCTATTCTTGTCGAGAAACTGAAAGAAATTCAAACTCCGGAGTCACAAAAGTTGCTTACTTTAGCCGATTACCTGGTAAAGAAAAGTGTTTGGATTATTGGTGGCGATGGTTGGGCATATGACATTGGTTACGGCGGTCTTGACCATGTGGTGGCAATGGGTAAGGATGTTAATCTTCTTGTTTTAGACACCGAAGTTTATTCCAATACTGGTGGTCAATCTTCGAAGGCTACTCCTCTTGGGGCAGTTGCTAAATTTTCTGCCAATGGAAAACCTGCCTTTAAGAAGGACCTCGGTTGGATGGCAATGTCCTATGGAAATGTTTATGTGGCAACAGTGGCTATGGGGGCAAAAGATGAACATACATTGAAAGCATTCATCGAGGCAGAAGCATACGAAGGACCATCTATTATTATTGCATATTCACATTGTATTGCTCACGGGATTGATATGAGTCAACCTTTGAAACAACATAAACTTGCCGTCGACAGCGGTCAATGGATTCTTTATCGCTACAATCCTGAACTTTCGAAGGAAGGCAAGAACCCACTTATTTTAGATTCAAAAGAACCTTCGATTCCAGTTGGTCAATATATGAATTCTGAAATTCGGTTCCGTATGCTATCGAAGAGTAATCCAGAACTTAGTAAACATTTGCAAGAAATGGCGCAAGCATATGTTATTAAACGCTACCAAATGTATAAACACCTTGCCTCGATGAAAACAAATGGTCAAGAATAATGATTTTTATAAGAAAATATTTTACGAAAGTTCCCTCCTTCCTCAAGGAGGGATACTCTCTTTGTATGATTAATATTTTTATTAGGAGAAATATATGGATTTGACAACACAATATCTCGGAATGAAATTGAAATCACCTTTGGTACCGTCTGCTTCCCCCCTTACCGAAGATTTAAAAAACATTAAGAAATTAGAAGAGGCTGGTGCTTCCGCTGTTGTATTACCTTCGATTTTCGAGGAACAAATTCGATCGGAGCAATTGGATTTACATTTCTATCAAACACAAGGAACATATTCTTATGCTGAGTCGCTTACTTATTTCCCCGAATTGGATGAGTATGCTCTTCCGATCTATAAATATTTAGAACTTATCCGCAAAGCCAAAGAAAACGTCGAAATACCCATTATTGCAAGTTTGAATGGTGCAACATTAGGAGGTTGGAGTGATTTTGCAAAGAAAATTGAAGAAGCAGGCGCCGATGCACTTGAACTAAATTTATATTTTATCCCAACTGACATTGAACAATCAGGGGAACAAGTAGAAAACACGTACATTGAAATAATTAAAAATGTTCGTAATACTGTTAAAATACCTCTTGCCGTTAAGCTTAGTCCATTTTTTACAAACTTCGCCAATTTTGCACGTAAAGTAGAGCAAACTGGCGCAAACGCTTTAGTGCTATTTAACAGATTTTATCAACCAGATGTCGATTTAGAAGCACTTGAAGTAAGACCTTCCATACACTTGAGCACTTCTCACGCTAACCGACTGCCAATGCGGTGGATAGCAATATTAAAGCACAAAATTAAATTAGATTTTGCAGCTACAAGTGGAATTCATTCTTCGGATGATGTTATCAAAATGCTCCTCGTCGGTGCAAATGTAACAATGCTTTGCTCGGCTTTACTAAAAAATGGTATTTTTTACCTACTTCAACTTGAAAGAGAACTCCTTGAATGGATGGAAGAACACGAATACGAAAGTGTTCAGCAAATGATTGGTGTTATGTCGCAAGAAAAAACACCAAATCCAAGCGAATATGAAAGAGCTCAATATGTAAAAGCAATTTCAAATTATAGGTTATAAATCCCAAAATAAACCTAAATTTTTTTTAAAACCGAGCATAAGTTTATGCTCGGTTTTTTTATAATATTTGCATATTATTTTTTTATTAATTTAGACTACGGAATTTTAGTTCTTTAAATTTTTTGTAACTTTTTTAATAAAAATTGGTTAGTAAATATTATGAAATAGATTTGTTTGTACAAGTTTTTATGGAGGAAAAATGAAAAGGTTCCTCTACTTTGGATTCCTTCTTTCAACAATTGTTTTTCTATTCAATTCAACTTCGCTTCTTTCACAATATTGTAGTGTTCAAGGTTATTATCCGCAATATGGCTATATGACTCGTTTCGTATTTAACGGTATAGACAACCGAAGCAGTTACAATTCTACAGGTTACAGCGATTATACATCAATCAAATCCAATCCTTGCCTTCCAGGCCAGTCCTACTCATTTACAGTCGATGGTTATTCAATCTGGAATTGCACTGGCTATGTTATTTGGGTCGACTGGAACCAAGATGGAAGTTTCAACAATTCCGACGAACTTGTTGCATACAAATGGGAATCTTGTCGTCGTAATTGGACTAAAACTTACACTTCACAATTCACAATCCCAACCTATGCTAGATTAGGTGAAACACGAATGAGAGTTGCATACACAGGTCACCATTATTTTGCTCAAACATTAATGTACTATGGTGCTTGTTATTCCTATTATTATATGGAGTGGGAAGACTACACAATAGTAATTGGAATGAAGCGAAACGACGCAGGTATTACAGATATCACCAGCCCCGTTAGCAAATTTAATTCTTATCAAAATCAACCCGTTAGAGTAGTTTTAAAGAACTTTGGAAAATATTTCCCTCTAACAAGTGTTACTATTAACTGGTCTGTGAATGGAGTAGAACAAACTCCTTATCAATGGTCTGGATATCTAGATACTGGAGCCACTACCGAAGTTGAAATTCATTCCAGTTTCAAATTCACTCCTCAAGCACCTTGGGGACCTTTTGTTGTTAGGGCATGGACAAGCAATCCACGAGGAACCGACCCGAATGCAAATACGCAGCCAGATGGCGACCCAACCAACGATAGTTACACTAAGAATATTCCTTGCATCCTTAATGATGCCGGAGTTATAAGTGCAGAACCAATGCTACCTTTGAATCCTGGGATTAATACTGTTGCATTCAGAATTAAGAACTATGCACCAAAGCCCCTCAGTTCGGTATATATTAACTGGTCGGTTTACGGTCAACCTCAATCTCCATTTTATTGGACTGGAAATCTTGCATCACAAGATTCAATTGATGTTGTCGTTGGAAGCTATGATTTTGGTACAGCAAATATTCCTATTCCTATTACTGCCTGGACATCCTATCCTAATGGTTTACCGGACGAAGATATCACAAACGATACATTAACCACCCAAGTATACAAAGCATTAGCAGGCGGAACTTACTCCATTGGCGGCAGAGACCCAGACTTCGTCAACTTAATTGACTTCACAAGTTTTATCAGTTATTGGGGAATAGCAGGACCCGTTATAATTATTTTCCGACCAGGAACCTACGAAGCTAATGTAACACTTAAACCCGTCGGAAATCGCCAATATCCAATTACATTCAAATCCCTTTCGGGCCGCAAAGAAGATGTTGTTATCGAAGCAAATCCAAATTCCCTAAGTGGTAACTTTGTTATTGAACTTGACGGATACAACAACATTACTTTTCAAGACGTTACTTTGAAAAACAATAGTTGTAACTATGGTTGTGTTCTTTCACTTAAAAACAATATAAGAAATTTAACTATTGAAAACTGTGAATTAATTGGATGCCAGTCACCACCTAAAACTTCCAACTTTGCATTGATTTACTCAGAAAATAATTATGTCGAGAACCTTCACATTTCAAATACTTTATTTAGATACGGTTCGGTTGGTATCTGGCAAATTTCACCCTCTAATAACTTTTCCCGCAATATTAATATAGAAGAAAGCTTCTTCATTAACCAAAATTGGCAAGGCTTACACATCGAAAATGCTCACGGTTGCTTCATCAAAAATAATAATGTTGCAGGAGTCAACCTTGAAAGTGGGATTTTTGTCCGAAACGGTTCTTTTATCCAGGGTAATCGAGTGAGCGGTGTTGGCCCTGCTTCTTCAACCACAATCAACGATAACAATGGTGGCATTTGTGTTATTCATACACAAACAGGTTTCGAAGGAGCAACTGTCGAAGAAAACGTTGTTATGACTACAAACTCAAATGGAATATATGTAAGTGGTGTTAATGCCTTCAACATAAACAAAAACCAATTAACAACTAATGCTACTGGAATATACGATAAAGCAGCAATTGTTCTAATCAATTCTGGATACGAATTCAATAATTACATTGCTGGTTCATTCTTGGCAGATAATTTTATCATTGGAACAAATACTCACGGTATTTATGCTTCTGGAAGCAAAAGTGTAAAAATTTATAGGAACTATGTAAAACTAAATGGCAACAACAAGTACGCTTTATATTTAATCAATACACCTTCACTTGTTGGAAATAATTTAATCACAACAAAAAACGCTAGTGCTTTGCAAATAAATAATCTCGGTGGCACGATGTTGTTGTATAATACCTTCTACTCAAATACTTCAGGCTCTTGTGCTGAACTGTCGCAACTTAAAACACAAAATATTTTCAAAAGGAATATGTTCATCAACGAAGGAACTGGCTATGCAATTCAATTAACAGGTGCAGTTCCAAGCGACTTAATTATGGATGAAAACAATATATTCTCTAATGGCTCCAACTTGACAAATTTCGGTGCAACTCTTTCTAATTGGCAAAACGCTACTGGTGTTGATCTTAATTCTTCTTCTGTGAAACCAGTTTTCTTATCTCCCGATAACCCAAGAATAAACAAAATCGATGCCAATTTGTATCTCAAAAGTCCATTGCCCGAACTTATGGGCACGAATTGGCAAGATGAAGTCGAAAACAACGACATTGATGGAAATCGTCGCTTCAAAGCATTCTATAAAGGAGCAAATAATCTAAATCCTGAAATTAGAATTCTTGAACAACCCAAGGAGGTTGTTGGTTGCGTCGGTCAAGATGGTTATTATCTTTCTGTAACTGCCGAAATAGACTTTGGTGGCGAACTTTATTTCCAATGGTATTTCAACGGATTACCTGTTGAAGGAGCTACCGACCCCATCCTAATGCTCCCACCTTTAACACACGAAATGGCTGGGATTTATCACTGCGTCGTTTCGGGCAATGGCGAAGCAGACCCTGTCCGTTCCCAAGATGCCCTACTTTACGCTATTCGACCTACAAAGATAACTCGACAACCCGAAGTTGAGTATGCCGAACCAGGTGATGTCGTATCATTCCAGATTGATATGCACATAACCCCTGAAGAGCAACAATACAATCAACCAATAATCCAATGGTATCGAGGAAACACTCCTTTAAGTGACAACGATAGAATCGCTGGCTCCAACTCTTCAATACTGACAATTCGCGATATTAAACCTATTGACTTTGCAACAAACTATTATGTTATAGTACATGGTCTTTGCGGTTCCGATACTTCTTCTTTCATCACTATTGCTCAAAAACCCAAAGTAATAATCCAACCTCTTACGGACATTGAGGCTTGCAAAGGTGAAGATGTTCAATTAACAGTTAACGCTGTCTCTACAGTACCTGGTTATACTTTGAACTATCAATGGAGATTTAACGGCACTCCAATCACAGATAATTCAAAATACACCGGAACCAATACCGAAACTCTTACAATAAATTCTATCGACATTTCAGATGCCGGTTCTTACGATGTTGTTGTTTCTATTACTGGATTCGACCAAGCAATTTCAAATGAAGCTACTCTATTTGTTGTCCTCCCACCAACAATAGTTCAAGATTTACCTCAAAGTTTAGATATCGCACAAGGAAGTGAAATTCGACTTTCAATTACTGCCGCAGGAGACAACTTAAGTTACCAATGGTATAAGGATGGAAATGAAATACCTTTCACCGACAACGAAATAGTTATAAGTTCAGCAACTACCGACGATGCTGGAACTTACAAAGTAAAAGTATACAATCAGTGTGGTGAAGTTTGGAGTTCAGAATGTGTTGTAACCGTTACTTACAAAACAATTCTTAAAGGTGAAACAGGAAGTTGGAATCTTGAACTTTATCAAAATAATCCAAATCCCTTCGATTCCTACACTCGCATTGAATTTACATTGCCAGAAAGCAAATTAGCAAGGTTTAATATTTGGAATCCTTTTGGCGAAGCAGTATTAACAATCGAAAAGTCGTTTCCAACTGGTTCAAATTTCATCGATGTAAATGCAGGCGAATTAAAATTGACCCCAGGTTTATATTACTACACGCTCGAAGTCGACTGGAAACGACTTATTCGCAAAATGATTTTTATACACTGAAATTTACAAGAAATATAAAAAGGGAAGGGGATTTACCCCTTCCCTTTTTTGTTCTTTTATTCTATTAACTAATTTTGTTCTTTAAAATTGAGCAAAGTAAAAATGTTTTCTGAACCAATTATTTTTAAAGAACTATTTAAGGGATTTACAGTTCTTCGCTGGAATGATAAACTTCGCCCAGTTGAATTTATCGAAATGGACAAACACGCCCATAAAATGATGATTGCTTGGTGTCTGGCGAAATATGAAGAAGAAAGAGGAAAAAAGATTGATTGGTTAAATATTATCCGTGGTGGTGTTTATGAACTTTTGAGGCGAATTGTTATTCGTGATATTAAAAATCCGATTTTTTTCCGCATACAGAAGCAATATAAAGAAGTTTATAAAAAATTAAATCAATGGGTGTTTAATTATTTTGAATCTCGACTGAATGACCCTGATTTACTCTCAGAATTAAAAGAATACATATATGAGGATAGGTTGATTGATGATTTTAGTCGCTATATTTTAGATGCTGCACACAAATATTCGAGTTATCTCGAATTTCTACTCATCAAGCAAATCAATCCTCTTGGTTATCAAATTGATGTAATCGACCGAGAAATGCTAAAAGATATTTCAAAGTTTATGGAACTCGAAGGAATCCAGAAATTAACAACCCGCCAAAAAGTTTCCGACTTTATTGAACTTTGTTCACAACTTCGGTTTCAGATTCGTTGGTCTCAAACACCAAGGATTCCTCGAACTTCTGTCCTTGGTCATTCTATGTTCGTTGCTTCTGCTGCATATTTTTTAACTCGCGACAATAACCCTTGTCCAAAAAGAATTTATAACAACTTTTTCGGAGGTTTATTTCATGACCTTCCCGAGACTGTTACTCGAGATATTATTCACCCAGTTAAAAGTTCATCGCAGGATTTCGAGGCTTTAATTCATAGTATTGAACAAGAACTTGCCGAACAAGAAATTTATCCCTTGCTCGAAGACACTTGGAAAGATGAGATTCGATATTTCACTCAAGATGAATTTATGAATAAGATTCGTAAGAATGGAAAGGTAGAATTTGTTGCTTCAGTAGATGAAATAAATGAAAAATTCAATCAAGATGAATTCTATCCTTATGATGGAAAAATAATTCGTGCAGCCGACCATCTTGGTGCTTATTTGGAAGCAAAAAGTTCAATAGATTATGGTATAAATTCCGAAGATTTGCAATCTGCAATTCATACAATTAAAGACAGTTACCAAATAAAAATAGGTATGATTGATTTTTCACATATTTACAATGAACTTTGATATCTATGCCAGAGATTTGATTGAGTTTATTCGGAACGATTTTGTTAATGGAAGTCTTACCATTGCAAAAAAAGCTTTATTCGGATTAATAAAAATTATCGAGAATGAACCTTTTCAAGATGTCGCAAAATATAAATCTCTGATTTATGAATTGAAGAGTACTAAGCCTTCGATGGCTGCTTTGCAAAACTCTCTAAATAGAGTTCTTGGATATATCTATTCAACAGAACCGGGCAATTTAGTTTTAAAACTTAACGAATTAATCAATTTGATAAATAATTCGACAGATGAAACCATCGAAAAGGCAATTAAATACATACTTGAGCATTTTCCTACAAACTACAAAATAATTACTGCTTCGTTTAGTTCAACTTTTGTTAAATTTGCTCAAAGATTAAACTTAGAAAGTAATCTCGAGGTCTATTCTGTTCAATCCAAATGGCAGAAATTCGACTACAGCGTTCAATTAGTCCATGAATTAGAAACTATTGGGGTTAATGCAAAAGTTGTTGGTTTGAATAATATTGATAAAAATTTGGATTTGTCATTTGCAATGATAGGTGCAGATTGTGTTGTGCAAAATTACGGAGTTGTTAATGGTATTCCAAGCAAAAGGTTGGCTGAATTCTGCTCGATATCGGAAATTCCATTCTTTGTCATTTCCGAGTCTATTAAATTCTCTGATTCTTGTATCGAAGAAGATGGCTTTGAATTTATTGAAAAAGAATTTATAACAAAAATATTTTCCGACAATATTTTCAAAGAAAATAATTATTTTTAGAATTGCAAACAAACGGTTAATCATTATTTTGCTTGATTTTTAAGAATTTAGCAAAAATCAATTCAAGACATTAAACCAAGCCATTTTTGATTGCATAATGTGTAATTTCTGCATTAGTCTTCATTTTCATTTTTTCAAGTATGCGAATTCTATACGTGCTGACTGTATTTGGACTTAAATCGAGTTCTTTTGCAATTTCCTGAATAGTTTTACCCGACGCAATCATACACATAACCTGATATTCGCGGTCGGAAAGTTGTTCGTGTAATGGCGCAGAGTGCGATTCTTCGAGCAAAGTTGCGAGAATTTCGGCTAAATTTGGAGAGACATATTTGCGACCTTGAGCAACACGATGAATTGCTTCGATAAGCTCTTCTGGTTCACATTCTTTGTTGAGATACCCAGAGGCTCCAGCCTTCAATAAACGAACTGCATATTGGTCTTCTGGGTAAACTGTAAAAATAAGTACTGGAAGTTTTGGATTGAATTTTTTAAGTTCCTTCAAAGTTTCAAGTCCATCTTTTCCTGGCATAGAAATATCCAGCAAAACAACATCGTAATTTCCTTCGCGAATTTTTTCTAATAATTCAAACCCCGAACTGGCTTCCCCCGTTACTTTTAGGTGAGGGTCTTGCTCAATAATTTGTTTTAAACCAGTTCGGACTACAGAGTGGTCATCTGCAATAATTATCTTAATCATATTTAATTTATTGGTATTGTTAATGTTACTGTCGTTCCAATATTAGAAACACCACTGATTGTAAGTTTTCCATTTACCGAACTAGCTCGTTCCTTCATTCCAATAATTCCTAAAGACTTCTTGGCTGAAATATCTTCGACTTTAATACCTTTGCCATTGTCTGATACAGTAAGAATTAAATTATTACCATCAACATCAAGGTGAATATCTACTCGAGTTGCATTCGCATGACGCGCTATATTTGTCAAAATTTCCTGAAACACACGAAATACTACAATAGATTTGGATTCATTTAATTGAATCTCTTGCTTTGGCAAAAACAACCTACATCGAATTGCTGTTTGTTTTTGGAACTCTTTTGCTTGCCACTCGATTGCAGCAGTTATGCCAAAATGGTCGAGTACACTTGGTCGAAGTTGCGAAGATATTGATCGGACCTTTCTTATTGTCAAATCTATCATATCTATCATTTTGTGCAACTTTTCGTGAAGAACATCTTCCCGCAGGAATTTTTTCTTTAAAACCCACGAAAGTTCAAGTTTCATTGCCGTAAGAATATGTCCAAGTTCATCGTGAATTTCGAATGCAAGGCGTTTCTTTTCCTCTTCTCTTAATGATTCAAAATACATTGCAAGATTTCTCATCTCTTCTTGCGAGGCTTTCAATCTTTCTTCCACTTCTTTTCGTTCGGTAATATCGGTAGTAAGTGTTTCCAAAAAAAGAATTTTCCCACGGTCGTCCGAAATATTTTCAACGAATGATTCAACCCAAACAACTTCACCATTTGGTTTGGTTAATCTATAAGAGAATGATTTTTGAAGATTTGCGAAATGAAACATCTTTGCAAGATACTCTTTCACTTTGTGGTAATCTTCAGAATGGACTAATTCTAACCAACTTCTCTCTTTTTCGACAAAATCCTCGACTTTGCAACCTGTAATTTCATCGAATGAACCAAAAACATCTGATATTTTATAATGAGGAGTAATTTTGAACAAAATTGACTTTGTGTTTTTTTCAATTTTAAACAAAGTTTGCTTTAAACTACTTAATTCCTTTTCTGCTTCTTCAAATTTTGTAATATCTTCTATAAAAAATACATTATAGTGTTCTTTAGTTATATGTGACTTCGTCTCGAATCCTTCGGTAAGAAGACTTTTATTATCTTTGTGATTAGAAATAGAAATTTTTGCATTTCCTTGTTTTAAGATGATTTCTTTATTTTTAATAATTTCATTGATCAAATCATCAAATTCCTTAAAAAAGAGTGCTGCTTTTTCGTTCTCAAATTCGATTTCACCAAAGTCATTTAACGCTACAATTCCAAAAGTCGCTTTTTTAAATAACTTGGTTAATAACTCTAATTTTTCTTTTTCTTCGACAGACTGATAACTTGAGTCTTGATGCTGATGGAAAAGCAAAAGAATTTGTTTGTTTTGTTCAGTCGGTGTTAATGGGATAAATTCAATTGAAACGATGTTTGCAAATTGAGAGCCATGAAAGTAAATTTCGTTTGTTATGGAAATCTTTTCATTGTTGATTATACGAGCCAGCAGTGTTTCAATCGAAAGGTTATTTTTGAATTTTAAAATATTGAAAAAGTTTTTCCCAATAACTTCTTTTGAAATTTTAGAAAACTCTAAAAATGCTGTATTCGCAAAGTTTATAACGAAATTCAAATCGGTGAGTAGAACAGGTAAGTTGAATTGTTCAAATAATTCATAAAACCAATTAAGATTTTTATCTTTGAAGTCTGTATTATTAAGTGATTGTTTATTTTCTAATGAAAGAATTTCTTCTTCAATAATGAAATTCAGGTAAAAATCTTTGCCTTCGAATTGAAGGGGGTTACAAAGAACTTTTTGAACCAATGACTTTCCATCAAAATCCTTAATGTTTATCGCTTTTTCAAATGGCAATTTTTTTCTCGAAGAAATTATTACGGGGCAGTTTAAACATATTGTTTGGGATTTTATTAACGCCGAATGACACTTTTTGTTTAGTTCAGTTTGGAATGAATTTCTAAACTTTTGGTTCGCCCAAAGCAAATTATAATTATCATCGATTAAATACACAGGCAAAAGAGAATTTGCATAGAGCAGTTCAATGTTTTTAAAAAAACTATTACCACTTGTTGACGTTTTATCGCCATCGCTTACGAAACGTTTTGCAAATTTCTTGAATATATTGATATTCATAATCAATAACTAAATCCAAAAATATTAACAAGTTCGAATGCAAAATATTGTTAAAATTTTTCGTTGGAACTGAAAACTATTTCTACCTCATTTTCAAGAAGAATCTGGAATTTTTCGAATACATCATTGCGAATCGCTCGAGCAAATTCTACAATTTCCCTACCAGATTTAACCCCATAGTTTATAATAACAAGCGAATGTTTTTCGTATGTTCCTACATTTCCAATTCGTTTCCCCTTCCACCCAGCAATCTCAATTAACCAGCCAGCGGGTATTTTAAAAAAGTCAGTTTGTACTTCATAATTGGGAACATTAGAAAATTTTTTTTGGAGGTCATTTAGTTTGTCCTTGCCTACAATTGGATTTTTAAAAAAAGAACCTGCATTTGGATATTTCGAAAAGTCGGGAAGCTTCGAGTTTCTCAACCTACAAACCGTATCAAATATGTATTTTGGGTCAGGTTTCAAAAAAGGAAATTTTTTAACTTCTTTTTTTAATTCAGAATAGGTTAAGTTAACCTTTGGTTTCCGATAAAGTTTAAATTTTGCCGATGTAATAATAAATTTATTTTTCAACTGATTTTTAAAAATAGAATTTCGATATCCAAAAAGGCATTCTTCTGCAGAAATCCAATTAAACTCCAATGTTTCGACATTTACACCGCGGACAGCAACAACAAACTCTTTTATCTCGCTTCCATAAGCTCCAATGTTCTGTGTAATAGCACCACCAACTGTTCCGGGAATCAAAGCAAGATTTTCAAGTCCGAAGAATTTGTTTTGTAAAGTAATTTCAACAAATTTGTGCCAAGGTAATCCTGCTTCGGCTTCCAATATGACATAGTCTTTATTTTGGTCGATAATTTTAATAATTTGATTATTCAAATGAATAATAAAACCTTCGAAATCTTCTGCAAAAAGTGTATTCGAGCCACCACCCAAAATGAAACATCGGTTTTGCTTAAATGCGTATGAATCTAAAACAGATATCAAATCCCAATCATTGCGTATTCCCGCATAAAATCTTGCTTTTGAATCGATTGAAAATGTGTTTTTTTCTTTTAACGAAAAATTTTCAAGTATTTTTACCATAATTTGTAAAATTATAGAAAAAAAAGAAAAGGGAAGTCCTTCTATGATTTTAAGAATTGGTGAAGGGGCTTCCTTTATTCGTATGGGGATTTACAATTTGAATTTTATAATCCTAAACCTAAAATCATTCGGAACATAAATTCTGGCTTTGACTTTGGATTATTCGAGATGATGATTGTTGGCGAGGCAGCTAACCAAAGGTGTTCTTTACCATGCGAAACAGTTATCCCCGCATAATGTGCATTTTTGTCCCCTTTGAACTCAAGACCAGCACGGAAAAGAGAAGTACACTCATAAGCCAATCCCATTGCATACGAAAAAGACAATTTAGTTTCGTCTTCGTATTCAAATTCAAAAATAGGATTAATTGCAAAAATGAGGTTGCCAATATTTTTTGCAAGTATCAACTTGCCTTCGAATTTATGCGTCGATAAATTAAAATTTGAACCATACTCAAGGTAGATTAGTGGGTCTAAAAGGAATTGATCTTTTTCTCCGATTTTAAAACGTGCTCGAAAGTCGAAACCAGTGTATTGAAAAGAACCTTCTGGTTGTTGCATAAAATTGTGATAAATTGAAAAGTCAAAGTGATTTGTCATACCAACTTCAACTTCCAATCTGTGCTCTACTGCGGCTTTGCCACTAAAATCGGTTGTTTTTGGAACTAAAATGGTCATATAATGCTCGAGTTCTGCTTTCCCTTTGTGCATTATCAAATATTCATATGTCCAAACAAAGGAACGCATATCGGATTGAGAATTTTGGACAGCAAATACAAAAGTTAATGTAAACAAAATTATATAACGCATATGATACCAACAAATGTTAAACAATTCCAAAAACAAAATTAGGTTTATCTAAACATATTATTTACCATCATTTCATTTTTGTATTTGAATTGTTGTTAAAATTCAAAAACAATTTTTATTCTTTTTTTTCGATAATATTTTTTGTATTAATTTTAATTTATTAGTATGGATGAGCCGATAATTGCCCAAAAATCACCTTATCAAATCAAATTGACTCCAGGTACTTATAATTGGTGTGCCTGTGGTGGCTCCAAAAGACAACCATTTTGTGATGGAACTCACAAAACTTTAGGAAACTTTAGCCCTGTTAAGTTCGATTTAACGGAAGAAAAGGTCGTTTGGGTTTGCGGTTGCAAAAGAACCTCAAACCCACCATTTTGCGACGGCACTCATAAGAAAATATAAATGGCTGAGCCCATTGTTGCTTTGTCGACACCACCAGGTATCTCCGGAATAGCGGTTATTCGGGCTTCCGGTGATGGAGTTTTGTCTATTGTCGATTCTTGCTTTTTCGGAAAATTAAAAATTTCAGAAGCAAAAACTCATACAATTCATTATGGAGAATTTAAGGATGATACCGAACTTATTGACTTTGTAACTGTGTCAATTTTCCGAGCACCAAACTCATACACAGGAGAAGATGTTGCAGAGATATCCTGTCATGGCGGTTATATTGTTGCAGAAAAAATAATTGAGACACTTATAAAAAAGGGGTGTCGGTTGGCTGAGCCCGGAGAATTTACCCGTCGCGCCTTTTTGAATGGAAAGATGGACCTTGCACAAGTCGAGGCAGTCGCCGATTTAATTCATTCAACATCCGTAGTTGGCTATCAAGTTGCCGTTCGTCAATTAGCGGGGGGATTTAGTCGGCGGTTGAAAGAATTTAGACAAAAGTTGCTCGATGCTGCAAGTTTATTGGAATTAGAATTAGACTTCGCCGATGAGGGATTTGAATTCATTGACAGAAAAATTATTGAAAAATCAATTGACGAGGCGATTGCCTTCTGTAAAGATTTGACCGAATCATATCATTCTGCTGAGATAATGCGTTCGGGATATTATGTGGGAATTGCCGGATATCCGAATTCTGGCAAATCTACACTTTTCAATGCACTTCTTCAAAGGAAAAGAGCAATTGTAAGCGAGATACCTGGAACAACTCGGGACTATTTAGAAGAGGCAATTTTTATCGATGGTTTTACTGTTAAACTTATTGACACTGCAGGCTTAAGAAAAACCGAAGATATCGTTGAAATCGAAGGAATACGAATGGTTGAATCTTTGCTTGAACAGTCTAATATGATTTTAGTCTTAAACGACATAACCAAAGGACAGGAAAATTCAGACTCACTTTTTCTTGAATTAAAAAAAAGATATTCAAACTGTAAAATGTTTTTGGTCCAAAATAAAATAGATTTAATCAACGAATTGCCAACACCAAGAGAATTTGAAATATTTATTTCAGCAAAAAATAACATTGGCTTAGAAAAAATAAAAGAAGAAATAAGCAAAGAATTAAAAAAAGAAAGAAGTCATATTAACGATGTATTAATAAACCAACGCCATTACTTGCTTTTGAACCGAGCAAACCAAGAACTCCTTAATGTTAAGGAAAGTCTTTGTTCAGATTTAGGTAATGAACTTGTTGCCGACGACATAAGGAAAGTTGTTAAAACTCTGGGTGAAATTGTAGGGGATAATTTTAGCCAAGATGTATTGAACAATATTTTCTCCCGTTTTTGTATTGGAAAATAAATGTTCCACGTGGAACATTTCAAAATGCGATTTAATTATCGTTTCTTTTTTTGTTTAAATACCTAAAAAATATTAAATTTGAAGTCTTTATTTTGAAAATTTTGGTGCTAAAATGTTTGAATCATTCCCTGAAAAATTCAACTTTGCAGAACTGGAACATAAAATTTTAGATTTTTGGGAGAAAAATAAAATATTTGAAAAATCATTAGAAATTCGAAAAGATGGTCCTTTTTTTAGTTTTTACGAAGGTCCACCAACAGTAAACGGCAAACCAGGCTTACACCACTTAATGGCAAGGACTATTAAGGATACAGTTTGCCGCTATAAAACTATGCAAGGCTACTATGTCCGTCGTCAAGCAGGTTGGGATACACATGGTTTGCCCGTAGAAATTGCCGTTGAACAAATGCTCGGTTTTAAGGTAAAATCAGATATTGAAAAATATGGAATAGATAAATTTAACAAAAAATGTAAAGAATTTGTTTATTACAATATCGAAATGAACCAGGGTTGGCGGGATTTAACTCGAAGAATGGGGTATTGGTTGGATTTGGATAAAGCATTTATAACTTGTACAAATGAATATATAGAGTCTGTTTGGTGGGCTTTAAAACAATTCTTCGACAAAGGGTTAATATACAAAGGTTTCAAAGTTGTTCCACAATCGCCAACTATCGAAACACCATTAAGTAGCCACGAATTATCTTTAGGTTATAAAGAAGTTCGAGACCCAAACTTATTCATTATCCCTAAAATCGTTAACTCTCCTATAAAAGAACTAATTGGTTCACATTTGCTGGTTTGGACAACGACACCTTGGACTTTACTTGCAAATGTAGCAATGGCTGTTGGAGAAGATATTGATTATGTATGGGTAGAAAATAAACGAAAAATAAAAGAACACGAAGAGAAAATTTTGCTTATATTGGCAGAAAGTCGCATTTCGGTTTTGGACGGTGAGGTGAATATCCTGGGTAAATTTAAAGGGAAAAATTTAATAGGAATTGAATACGAACAAATTTTTGATTTTGCAAAAATAGATAAAGAAAAATATCCTGACGCTTTAAAAGTTTTGCCAGGAGATTTTGTTTCAACAGAAGAAGGGAGTGGGATAGTTCATATTGCACCTGCATTTGGCGAAGATGATTACGAAATGTCGAAGAAATTCAAAATACCTTTCCTTCAACCAGTAACACCAAATGGACACTTTACAGAAGATATGGGTGAATTTGCTGGTCGTGCTATTAAGGATTTTGTTTACCCTGACCTTAAGGAAGAAGGAGCCGACAGGGATATAGTAAAAGCATTAAAAATGATGGGAAAAGTTTACAAAGCTTCATTCGATTACGTACATAGTTACCCCCATTGCTGGAGAACTGGAAACCCAATAATGTATTATGCACGTGAATCCTGGTTCATAAATTCCCCAGCCTATCGAGATTTGATGATAGAATTAAACAAACAGATCAAATGGCAACCACCAGAAATAGGTTCAGGTCGTTTTGGGAATTGGCTTGCCGAAGTAAAAGAATGGTCGCTTTCTCGCGATAGATATTGGGGAACACCTCTACCGATTTGGGTTAGCGAAGATGGAAGTGAAAGCTTTGCAATTGGTTCAATTGCAGAACTCAAAGAAGGATTTATGCTGGATGAAAGTGGAAATCGAATTTTCTTAAAAGATTCAAACGTTGAAATTGACCTTCATCGGCCATTTGTTGATAAAATTTATTTCGAAAAGAATGGCAAAATTTTCAAGAGAGTACCCGAAGTAATAGATGTTTGGTTTGATTCTGGCTCGATGCCTTTTGCTCAATTTCATTATCCTTTCGAAAATCAGGAACTATTCGAAAAAAGCTTTCCAGGAGATTTTATCGCTGAAGGTGTAGACCAAACTCGTGGCTGGTTTTATACATTACACAACATTGCTGCTGCTATTTTCCAAAAACCAGCATTTAAAAATATTGTTGTAAATGAATTGATACTCGATAAGAAAGGCGAAAAAATGTCCAAATCGAAAGGAAATGTGATTGACCCTTTCGAAGTAATGGAGGAATATTCTGCCGATGCTGTTCGCTGGTATTTGCTTGTTAATAATCCACCCTGGAAAGCAACACTATTCAATGAAGAAGATATCGAAAAAAGTATTCTTGCAGACTTCTTCCGTTCACTCGTAAATTCTTATTCATTCTTTGCACTTTATGCAAATATTGATAATTACACTGGAAAAGAACAAGAAATTCCAATTCAAGAAAGATTAGAGATAGACCGCTGGATTATATCACGACTCAATTCATTAATTCGGGATTTTGTTAAGAATATGGAGGACTTCGAACTAACTCGCGCATTCCGTTTGGTTCAAAGTTTTGTAATAGACGAACTTTCGAATTGGTATATTCGTCGAAATCGCCGTAGATTTTGGAAAGGGGAAAACGACAAAGAAAAATTATCTGCATATCAAACTTTGCACAATGTTCTCTTAAATGTTTGCACATTGATGGCACCAGCAACACCATTTTTGTCGGAAGCATTATACCAAAAGTTAAGGTTGGAAAATCAACCTGAATCTGTTCACTTGCTCGAAATCCCCGCGGTTAAAGAAGAATTAATCGATAATGAACTCGAAGAAAAAATGGGGTTGGCTCAAACAATTGTTCGTATTGTTCGAGCACTCCGAGAAAAGTCAAAAATAAGAACCCGCCAACCCCTTGCAAGAATTTTAATCCCGGTTCTTAATCCACAGCAAAGAAGAAATATTCAGTATTTCGAAGATGTTATCAAAGAAGAAATTAATGTAAAAGCAATTGAATTTGTATCGGCAGATACAGAATTTGTTAAGAAAAAAGCGAAGCCAAACTTCAAAGTTATTGGAAAGAAATTTGGAAAACTAACGCAAAATGTTGCTAACCGAATAAAAGAACTTAACCACGAAGAAATTACTAAAATTGAAAAATTTGGAAATTTCGAAATAGAAATAAATGGCGAAAAAATAAAAATTCAACCGGAAGATATTGAAATCTATAGCGATACCATTGAAGGCTGGTTAGTTGGAACCGAAAACAATATTACAGTTGCACTCGATACTCATATCACCGATGAATTACGTATTGAAGGAATTGCCCGGGAATTTATTAATAGAATTCAGAAACTTCGCAAGGATTCTAATTTCGATGTTACAGACAGAATCAAAATTTACGCTAAAGTCCCCAAAGAATTTATAGAGCCACTTCTCAAATCAAAAGATTATATTACAAAAGAAACACTTGCAGAAAAATTCGAATTTGTTGAAAATTTAGAAAATCCAAATGAAATTGAAATAGACGAAAAGAAATTGTTAATTTGCTTAAAAAAGTACAAAAATATTTAATTAAGTATTTGCTAATAAAATAGTTTTTTATATATTGTGTTTTTTTGAAAGGATAGTTATGGCGGTGAAAAAAGAAAAAAAGGAACAAGTAAAACCAAAGAAAGAAGAAAAAACAGCAGAAACCAAACCTAAAAGAATTTGCAAGCCACGCAAAAAGCCTGTGGTAGCACCAGAAAATCCAAAAACAACTTCTAAACTGAAAGTCGATAGCGATACGAAGGTTGTTGAAGTTGAAAAAAATAAATCCAAAAAAGAACCAAAATCAACAAAACCTCAAAAAAATAAAATAGTAGAAAAAAAGGGGAAAGTTGTTCCCAAAGAAGAAGTAAATAAGAAAGAAATTAAAACAAACAAAGAAAAGAAAATTACAGAAGTAAAAGAAGAAAAGAAAACCACCAAAAGCAAGCAAGAAACAAAAGTTGCAAAGAGCAAGAAAAGTTTAACAAAAGAACTAGCAGTAACAATTGAAATTGAAAGTGAACCCAGAGCCAAAAAAGAGAAACCCAAAGAAGAGAAAGAAGCAAAAACCAAAGTAAAATCAAAAACTGAACTAAAAGAGGTAGAAAAAGCTGAAAGATTTAAAGTTGAACTCGAAGAAGAGAAAGAAGAAGCCAAAGAAACAAAGCCACCAGCAAAGCCACAAGTTCGATATTCCGACGAGGACTTGGAAATTTTCCGTAAAAGGATTCTTGAAGTGAAAAAAGAGGCTCTTGAGGAACTTGAAATGTTGAAGGAAAGACTTGAAGACCTTAATGCCTATGACCTTGCCGAAGAAGGTTCTATTTATTCAATGCATATGGCAGAACAGGGTTCCGAAATTTTTGAAAAGGAAAAAGTTTATGCCCAAATTCAAAGAATTAATGAATATATTAAAAAACTCGATGATGCATTGAAACGAATTGAGGACAAAACATACGGAATTTGCAGAGTTTGTGGAATTTTAATTGCAAAGGAAAGACTTCTTGCAGTGCCAATTACGACTCTTTCCGCTTCTTATAAAATTCATAAAAAGTGTCCCGAAGACGGAATCGATAGAATCGAACCTCTTGCAAAATAGTTGCTGGAGTTTTTGAATTGATTTTTTTCGAACAATTCAACATTTCACACCATAGAATTTCTAAACTATTAACTTTTGAATTATTTCAAATTTATAATACTCATTTTAATACACCTTTTTTTATATTTTTTCGTCTCTTTCAATTTGAATTGAAGAAATATGATGAAGCAAACACTATTACTCTTTTGCATTGTTTTTTTCTTGATACTTGCAGACCAAATCTCGAAGTTTTTGATATATAACCATTTTAATGTTCAACATATCGGTAAAGAAAGTTATTTTGTACCAAATCCAGATTCTGAAATTCAGGTCATTGGTGAATTTGTAAAATTTGTTTATGTTGAAAATGCTGGTATGGCGCTTGGGATTAAATTTGGTAAATTCAAGGTCATTTTAAGTTTATTTTCAGTATTTGCAAGCATTTTTTTAATCTGGTTGATTTTGAGAATTCAAGATTATCCTTTTATAATTCAGTTGTCATTTGGTCTTATTCTTGCGGGTGCAATTGGTAATCTAATCGATAGAGTTTTTTATGGACTTATTTTTGGTTATGCCCCTTTATTCTATGGTCGAGTAATTGATTTTATTCAAGTAGATATCCCCGACATTCGAATTGGAAATTTGATAAACTATACACATTGGCCAGTGTTCAATATTGCAGATTCGTGTGTTTCAATTGGGGTGGTTTTACTGGTTATTTTTAACAAGAAACTTCCAAATTTTTCCACTATTTTCCGAAAAAGTTCGGATAGTTTTCCGAAATGAAACAAAATGAAAATGTAATTGCAGACCACGATGGATTCTACATTGTCGAGCATGAAATAGTTGTCCCTCCAGGAAAAGTTCCCGAAAGAATTGATACATTTCTTTCAAGGCATTTGCGAAATGTTTCGAGAACAAAAATCCAAAAGGCAATCGAAAATTCAGAAGTCACAGTAAATGGTCTTCCCGTTAAAGCAAATCGAAAAGTAAGACCAAACGATATAATCATTTGTCGATTGCGTCGACTTCCCCCCTTAAAATTAATCCCCGAAAACATCCCCCTTGAGATAATTTATGAGGATGATTACTTGATGGTGATAAACAAACCAGCGGGAATTGTAACGCATCCTGGTTATGGTAATAGAACTGGTACTCTTGTCAATGCAGTTTTATATCACCTTGGCTACCGCGAAGAAATAGAAATATCAGGGGAAAGTATGGAAGAACTCGAAGAGGACCAAGACGAAGGTCGCATCTTTGCCTCGAAAGAAATTCGCCCTGGAATTGTTCACCGTCTGGATAAAAATACAACCGGTTTAATTGTAGTTTCGAAAGATCCTTCCATCCACCAATATCTTTCTGAACAATTTGCAAAACGAACTGTCGAAAGATATTATTACGCATTAGTATGGGGAACTTTTAAAGAAGATTTTGGAACTTATGAAGGGGACATAGGTCGCTCACCCCGAGACAGAAAACTCTTCGCCGTTGTTCACAAAAATGGAAAACCAGCAATAACCGATTATTGGGTTGAAAAACGTTTTGAATACTTAACCTTGGTGAAAATAAAATTGCGGACAGGCAGGACTCATCAAATTCGCGTTCACTTTTCGCATAACAAGCATCCAGTATTCGGCGACCCTTCCTATGGAGGAAGTTCAGTCGTTTATGGCGGTCATAGCCCTCGCTTTAAGCAATTTGCATCTAAACTTTTGAAATTAATCGACCGCCAAATGTTGCACGCAAAGACTCTTGGGTTTTTCCATCCTATTTTAAAAAGGACAATGTATTTCGAAGTTGATTTTCCAGATGATTTCAAAATGGTTTTGGACGAATTGAATAAATTTATTGAAGCATACTAAAATAGCAAATATTTATAAAGACAAGTATTCAATTTTACAAAAGATAAAATAAAAAAAGGCACGCTCGAGAAGCGTGCCTTAAGTTTCGACAATGAACTACCTTTTAATAGGATAAGGCGGAACTTTTGGAATTTGTGGTTTCGTATTTGTTTTCAGTTCCTCAAGGATAATTTCAATAGCCTTATCAAGTTGTTGGTCAATACCTTGATATTCGAGAAATGGGTCATTATCAACTTCAATATCGGGTGTTAAACCTTCACCTTCCAATATCCATTTGCCATTTGCACCGAAATTTGCGAACTCAGGTCGCATTAAATAACCACCATCGAGAAAAGGTAGTGAACCACGAATACCAATGACCCCTCCCCAAGTCCTTTTACCAATTACTTTTCCAATGCCAAGTGTTTTGAATTGATAAGGGAACAAGTCTCCATCCGAAGCCGAAAGTTCATTCACCAAACAAACCATTGGTCCAGTCATTACAGCATCGGGATTTGTCATAACGACTTCTTGGTTACGAGCGTTCTTAGCAACAACAAGTATTCGTCGCAATCTTTCTATTATCATTGGAGAAACATTTCCGCCCCCATTAAATCGGTCGTCGATTATCAATCCTTCTTTACGAACTTGGGGATAAAAATACTTTACAAACTCATTCAAACCGTTGTCCAAGCCCATATCGGGAATATGAATATAACCTATTCTGCCATTAGTTTTCTTCTCAACATAATTACGATTATATTCTACCCAATCCAAATAACGAAGCCCAGCCTCGCTCGATATGGTTTTCACAATATACTCTTTTGCTCCATCAAAAATAGGTTTGCTGTTAACCTTAATCTTAACATATTTATTGCTCTTATTTAAAAGAGCCTTAAAGGGGGTGGTTTCTTTGGATAGTCGGACTCCGTCAATTTCCAGTAAAAAATCCCCTTCATTAATGTGTACACCTGGTTCAGTCAATGGAGAACGGGTTTTCTCTTCCCAGTTTCGCCCCTTGTAAATCTTTTTTATCTTATAAAAACCAGATGCAGAATCAAATTCATAGTCAGCTCCAAGCAAACCAACAGGAACGGGGTCTACTTTTGGCATATCACCACCACCAACATAAGCATGTCCAACATTTAATTCACCTATCATTTCTCCGATAATATATGTCAAATCGAAACGATGTCGACAGAAAGGCAAAAGTTCAGCATATTTCTCTTTTATTGCTTGCCAATCGACTCCATGCATATTGGGGTCGTAAAAGAAATCACGCATCTGGCGCCAACTTTCTTCGAAAATTTGTTTCCATTCGGCTCGCGGGTCAACATAAACTGTCATCCCTTGTAAATCCAATTTACCTTTGTCCGTTCCAATTTTGTCTTTTAAATCCGTGATATAATAATCTTGATCCTTCTTAAAAATAATTTTCTTTCCATCGAATGAAATTTCGTATTGATGGAAATCACCAACTTCGGTTTCTTTCTTGGTTTCAATGTCAAAGACATAAAACTTGGGTGATTGACTTGAGGTAGACCTAACGTAATAAAGTTTATTACCAATCGAACGTAAATTCCGATATTCACCATTTGGAACAGGAAAATCAAAAACTCTTTCAGTTATGCCTTCGAAGTCAATTACAACACTAACTTTACTTTTATCTTTGTCTTTTAGATCTTTTGTTTCCTTAGATTTCTTTCCTTTATTCTTTGGTTCCTCATCAGATTTTGGTTCTTCTACAACTTTCGGTCTTTCTTCGTCGAAAGCAAATGGCGAAGGAGTATCCTTTTGCAAAGTAACCCCATAAATTTTACTCATATCACGATATTGAAAGTTCCATTCGAAAGCACCAACGCTGGCTTTGAATGTTCTATCGGAAGCAAAGAATAAATATTTCCCGTCGGAAGAAAATTCAGGTGCATAACTGGCAAAAAATTCACTTGTTACCTCTCGGGTTTCGCCAGTTTCTAAAGAATAAATGTAAATCACTGGAAATTCTGTTTCAAGATAGTCAACAAATGCAACCCATCGGCTATCGGGCGACCAAGTGAAATCAGTTATTTCCCAAACCTTGGACTTCCTAATTGGTGTTATCTTTTTTGTTTCAATATCGATAATGTATAATTCCATAAGCTTATCGGTGCAAAGAAGCTTTTTGCTATCGGGGGACCACTTTAAGAAATAACGATATGATTTAGCATTATTAGTCAACTGTATTTCTCCGCTTCCATCGGGTTTGGAAATATAAACCTCAGTTTCACCACTTTTGTCGCTTATGTATGCAATCCATTCCCCATTCGGGCTCCAAACAGGGGAACGGTCGTGAATATTTGGCGTTTGAGTAATATTTCGAATTAATCCTTTTTCTGCTGGAACAGTAAATATTTCTCCTCGAGTGGAAAATAAACCACGAGAACCATCGGGAGAAATTTCGAACGAATGAATTTGCTCTTTAACATTTTTAAACCTTGGACGCAAATCTGGAAAATCTTCAGCAATTTCAATAGTGATTTTTTCATACTTATCTGTATTTGGGTCAAGCAAATAGATGTAGCCACCATTTTCGAAAGCAATGTAATCGCTTCCAACGGAAGGAAACTTAACATCGAATTTGTTGAAATTAGTTATCTTTTTTGTTTGCTTGGAATTCAAATCATAACAAAAGATGTTCATTGTATGGTCGCGGTCGGAAAGAAAATAAATTTTATCCTTAAACCACATTGGGATAATGTCTTGTGCAGGATTATTCGTTATGTTTCCAATCTTTTTTGTCTTAAAGTCGAAAATCCAAATGTCGTCGGCTTGTCCCCCACGATATCTTTTCCAAGTCCGGAATTCTCTGAAAACTCTGTTGTAAGCAATTTTGCTGGCATCCGGGGAAAGCGAAGCAAAACCTGCGCGGGGCAATGGAAGTTCCTCTGGTAAACCTCCATCCTTTGAAATATAGAAAAGTTTACCACTCCAAGAATGCCACCAATTGGAACGAGAACGATAAAGGATTTTACTACCATCTGGTGCCCAACCCATAATAATTTTGTCGGGTCCCATTCTTTCGGGAACATTTGGCAAGTCCATCGTATAAGTTAATCTTCTTGGCTCTCCACCTTCGGTAGGAATAATATAAACATCACGATTCCCATCATATTCTCCCGAAAAAGCAATAAAATTGCCATCGGGTGAAAAACGAGGAAACAACTCAATTCCTTCTGAAGTTGTTATTCTTCGAGCTACTCCACCATTTTTGGAAACAACATATAAATCGCCGGCGTAAACAAATACTATTTTGTCCTTTGATGCATTTGGAAACCGAAGCAAGCGTGCTTCTTCAGCATTAATTGTGCTAAAGGAAACAAAAACCACAAAGAAAATAGCATATAGCCTTTTAAACATAAATCCACCTTTTTTATAACATCAAATTAACATTTACTAAAAGTTTTTTTATTTTATCTAATTCTTCATCACTGAATTTATTTCTTCGCAACTGAACTTGCTTTAAGTTCACAAGTCGGCGAATATCTTCTGGAATAGTTTTCAAATTATTATTGTTTGCAGAAAGAATTTGCAAATTTCCAAGATTGAAAAATTCTGGTGGAAAAGCCTCCAATTGGTTAAAACTCAAGTTCAGGTTGTAAAGCTTCGTCAGATTACCAATTTCTTTTGGTAAGTTTGTTAAATTATTCCTGGAAATGTCCAATTGTTTCAATTCGGTTAATTTTAAGATCTCCGGCGGGAGGCTTGCCAAACCACAATCGCTCAATTTCAAATTTTCCAAATTTGATAAATTTTCTATGCCTTTGAAATCAATGTTTTTATTGTTGCTTAAGTTTAAAACCCTTAATGTTTTTAGTTCATAAATTTCTACAGGAAACTTTTCACTTCTGTTATCATTTAAATTCAGAGTTGATAAAGCACGAAAACCCTCTGGATTTCGTGGGAATGATGAAATTGCATTACCACTAATATCAAGTGTTACCAATGCTTTCAAATTAGAAAATTGTGGATGTATATATTTAATTTGATTGTTATTAATTTTAAGAAAATTTAAGAATTCGAGCGAGGCGATTTCTTTTCCAAGAGTATCGATTTCATTATTCGAAATCAACAACCTTCTTAATTGAGTGAACTTGGAAATATTCCCACTTATTTTCTTTATTTTATTATTGGAAACATTCAATGTATTTAATTTTGCTGGGTTTGGAAGTTCGGGAAAATTTACTAACTGATTTGAACTTAAATCAAGATTTTCTAATTCTGGTAAGTCCAAATTTTGAAACTTGGTAATGTTGTTTTTGGAAAGGTTCAAAGTCTTTAGTTTAGGGAGTTGAATTAATTTTTCGGGTGTTGTTGCTATTTGATTTTCGGAAAGATCCAATGTTTCAAGATTTGGTAAAGTTTTCAAAACCTCTGGGAAAACAGTTAATTTGTTCTTAGCAAGTTTTAAAACTCTCAAATTTTGAAGTTTGGATATTTCATTTGGTATATTTGAAATTTGGTTCCTGGATAGGTCGAGCACTTGGAGTACTTGAAATTTTTCTATTGTGGATGGAATTTCAGTGATGTTTTTACCAACAAGGACAAGGCTTTTCAATTCATCGGCCTGTTCAAGAGCCTCTTCAAAAGAATTGAACCGTTGCTGTTGCAAAGGAGGCAATCTCTTTGCTCTGGTTGTATCTAAGCCTCTTCTATTGTTGTTTTGAGCATACAAATTAAAGACAAGTAAAAAACAAGAAACACCGAAAAGCAATGCATTTCGAAACATATTATCCTCCTGAAATTTAAAACACAAAAACGATAAAAGAAATTAAATATTATTGCTTAACTTTAGAAGTTCTATACTCAACTGCAAGTCTTTTTTCGAAATAACGAGCAATTCGAATAAAAGGTAAACCAAGAAGAAGATATAATATAGCCGTAATAATACCAGTTCCTAAATAATCATAGTAAGCCGAAGCAATTTGGTTATAAACTTTTGTTAATTCGATCATAGTAATAACCGAAACCAGACTGGAATCTTTCAACAAAGAAATGAAATCGTTGGTCACAGGGGGAATTACAATTCGAATTGCTTGAGGAAGAATAACATAACGTACTGCTTGAAATTTAGTCATTCCAAGCGAAATAGCAGCTTCCATTTGCCCTTTAGGTATAGCAAAAAAGCCTGAACGATAGACTTCGGCTTCGTATGCAGCATAGTTCAATCCAAGCCCTAAAATTGCAGCAAGAAATGGGGATAGTTTTATTCCAATTGATGGTAAAGCGTAAAAAATCAAATATAATTGAATCAAAAGTGGTGTTCCACGAATAATTTCAATATAAGCAACCGCAAGCCAAGAAAGGATTTTACCACCATATATTCGAAGTAAAGCAATGATTAATCCTGCAACAATTGCAAGAAACATTGCAAGTATTGAAAGTCCCAATGTAATCAAAGCAGCTTCGAAAAATACAGGTAAGAATTTATAATACAGTTCTATTCTTTCCAAAAATTTACTTTTCTTGCTAACACTTTCAACAAAATATTGATATTTCTTTGGTGGAACATTCGTTGGGGAATAGTCATCCAAGTAAGTTTCCATCATATAGTTCCATAAGTTCCAACTGTCCAGAATCTCGCGCAATTTCCCATTCCTTTGAATTATATCAATTGCATAATTTAGTTCTTGCAAAAGTACTGTGTCTTCCTTGCGTAAAGCAATACCATAGGTTACTTCTCCGATTGGTTGACCAACCATCTCGAATTCTGGATTGACAGCGGTATAATATATTGCTATTGGTGCATCGACAAGGACGGCTTCTATTCTGCCATTTTTCATATCGACGAAAGCATTTACTTCGCCTTCGTAAGTTAGGACGTTAATACCACCCTTTGCTCTTAAAATTCTTTCTGCCAAAGAATTTTTCAGTGCTCCAACTTTCCTACCAACAAGGTCAGATAAACTGTTGATATCCGTAACACCTTTCATTACAACTAATTGTTCATAGGTTATATAATATGGTATCGTAAAATTTACTTCTTTTTTCCTGTCCTCTGTAATTTCCAAACCGTTAATTGCAATGTCGTAATCACCACGATATAAACCTGGGATTAGGCCATCCCATTGGTTCTGAACAAATTTGGTCTGAACACCAAGAACTTCTGCAATAGCGTTTACAATATCAACTTCAAAACCAATAATATTCGAAGGAATTTTGGGGTCTTGGAAAATATAGGGAGCATTACTTTCAGCATCCGCAGCCCATCGAAGGACTTTTAATTCCTTATTTTCAAGTGATAAACTTGAAAATACACAACAAAATAAAAAAAATAAAGTAAGATATACATTTTTTTTCATAATTACTCTCGGAATAAACGAACATAAGCCTCTGTCCGAGGGTCAGAAGGATTATCAAATATCTTATCGGGTGGTCCGATTTCAATAATTTCGCCATCTTCCATATAAATCACAAAATCGGACGCAGAACGAGCAAAGTTCATAGCGTGCGTAACAACAATTTGGGTCATACCTTCTTCGTCAAGGTCTCGCATCACATTTAAAACTTCACCGACTAACTCGGGGTCCAAAGCGGAGGTAGGTTCATCATATAACATAATTTCAGGATTCAGCGCTAATGCCCGAGCAATAGCAACACGTTGAGATTGACCACCAGAAAGCTGATGCGGATATCTACTTTCGTAACCCTTTAATCCGACTTTTTCAAGAAGCACTTTAGCCTTTTCAATTGCTTGTTCGCGGGGTTCTTTTTTCACAACAATTGGTGCCAGAATGAGATTTTCGAGAACTGTAAGATGTGGAAATAAATTCAATGTTTGAAAAAGCATTCCTACCTTTTGCCTAATTTTTTGGGACTTGATTTTAAAATCATTCTCTTCGTGCTTTAGCGAATTATGTTTGGAATGATTATTGTTCCGTTTAATTTCAATATCGGAAACACGAAGATAGCCAGTTTCAAAAATTTCCAAGCAGTTAATACATCTTAAAAGTGTTGTTTTTCCACATCCTGAACGACCAATAATCGAAACCAGTTCGCCTTTTTGAACAGAAAAAGAAATATCCTTCAAAATAAGCAAATTTTCCTTTTTCTTGCTCAAATTCTTAACTTCTAAAATCACTTCGTTCAATTTAGTACATTGATTTAATAGAAACTTAAAATTAACTTTTTTTTCTTGCTTAACCAAAAAGAAAAGTAAATTTTCAGCATCTAATCTAATAACAAAAAATTGTTTTTCCTGCAATGCTTTTTACTAAAATACGTTTTTAAATATATTTTTTCTGACTATGATAGGTACTCCAAAATCACTCAGGCTACAAATTGCATTGCTTGGACGAACTAATGTTGGAAAATCAAGTCTTTTGAACTTGATTGCCAATCAGGATATTTCGATTGTTTCGCCTATTCCTGGAACCACTACGGACATAGTTGAAAAGCCAATTGAACTGCTTCCCATTGGTCCTGTAAATATTATCGATACAGGTGGTATTGACGACCAAAGTGTTCTTTCGCAAAAGCGAATTGAAAGAACAAGGAAAATCTACGATAGAGCAGACATTATCGTTCTCGTTGTCGAACCAAATAAATGGACAGAATTCGAAGAGCAAATTGTCCAAACTACAAAGGAAAAAAATATTCCTTTTATTATTGTTATTAACAAAGTAGATTTAGAGAATCCTAACCGGGAATTTATTGAAATAATCAAATCTCACACCGAGGATTATTTCCAAGTTTCTTCTATCGATAAAAGTAAGTACGATGAATACATTAATTCATTCAAAAAAATATTACTTAAAATAGTTGAAGCACTTTACCAAAAAACAATTCAACTTCTTGGAGATATTTTACCTCCTAACGCATTAGTTGTCTTAATTGTTCCAATCGACAGCCAAGCACCAAAAGGAAGACTAATACTTCCCCAAGTTCAGGCTATTCGCGAGATTTTGGACAATAATTCTGCTGCTTTTGTTGTAAAAAATACCGAATACAGTCAATTTCTAAACTATTTAAGTCGTTCACCAGATTTGGTAGTTTGCGATTCCCAGGTCGTAGATAAGATGGTAGCCGAGACACCACATAATGTCAAATGTACCACATTTTCGATTTTATTTTGTCGATACAAAGGTGATTTAAAAGAAGAGGTTATCGGTTCAACATATATCGATACTTTACAAAATGGCGATAAAGTATTAATTGCAGAGGCTTGTAGTCATCATCCTTTGCAAGACGACATTGGGAGGATAAAAATTCCACGCTGGATTCAACAATATACTGGGAAGAACTTACAATTCGACATCGCCGTTGGTAGAGACTTCCCAGATGATTTAAAAAAATATAAATTGATAATCCATTGTGGTTCTTGTATGCTAACCCGTAGAGAAAAATTAAACCGAATTGCTAAGGCTAAAGAAGTTGGTATTCCAATAACAAATTATGGTATCGTAATCTCCAAAAGCAAAGGAGTGTTGGAAAGGGTCCTTTCACCATTTCCCGATATTTTGAAAGAATATGTTGAATATTTGAAAGAAAATAAAAAGGTTGTAACTTTGTAACTTATGGTTTGGGAAAAAGCAAAAAAAAGAAGTCTTAATTATTTAGAAATGCATCCATTTCGGAAATATAATCATCATATAAGAGAGGGAGAATTGGTCGATGTTCTTGTTCCTCGTTTCACAAGCAAGTTTGCTCAAAAATTTATTCTACCAAAAATGCGAAATCCTTACATTCGAGCCAATCTTGATGAATTAGGAAGTTATCTTTGGATCAACATTGATGGTAAAAGTAAAGTTTCTGACCTTATTGAAAAAATGCGAGAAAAATTTTCAGAAAAAGTAGAACCCGCTACCGAGCGTGTTCTTCTTTTTTTAACACAACTTTATAAAGCTGGTTTTATTGATTTTTATGAACTAAAAGAAAGGTAAATTATGGGAAAAATTTTAGGAAACCTTGAACCAAAACTTGTCTGGGACATTTTCGAAGAAATCACCCAGATTCCGCGACCTTCGAAGCGTGAAGAGAAAATAATCGCCTACGTGAAAGAATTCGCAAAAAATCACAACCTTGAGTTCAAGCAGGACAAACTTGGCAACATAGTAATAAAAAAGCCTGCAACAAAAGGGATGGAAAACCGAAACCCTGTCGTTTTGCAAGGTCATCTTGATATGGTTTGCGAAAAAAATGCCGATGTAGAACACGACTTTCTTAACGACCCTATTCAACCTTATGTTGATGGAGATTGGATAAAAGCAAAAGGCACAACGCTTGGAGCCGACAACGGAATTGGGGTTGCAATGGGGCTTGCTGTCCTTGCCTCGAACGAAATTGAACATCCAAATCTTGAAGTTCTGCTTACTCTGGATGAAGAAACTGGGCTTACTGGGGCTCAACAATTAGGGACTGATTTGCTCGAAGGACGAATTTTGCTTAACCTTGATTCCGAAGAAGAAGGAACTTTTATAATTGGTTGTGCTGGCGGAATCAATACCTCTGGTTCCTTTTATTATGAATCAGAGCCAATTCCAGCAAACTACATCGCTTACAAAGTTTCTTTAAAAGGATTGCAGGGAGGACATTCAGGTTTGGAAATTGGCGACGGCAGAGGGAATTCAATAAAACTTCTCAACCGTTTTCTATGGAACTTAAGTAAATCGGTTGATTATAGGCTTGCATCTTTTGATGGTGGAAATGCACACAATGCTATCCCCCGCGAAGCTTTTGCAACTATAACTTTTCATCAAAACGATGAAATTTCTTTCCATTCATTTGTCGATAAGTTCAGACAAGTGCTGATTACAGAATGGAAATTAAAAGAACCAAAAATTGAACTTTTATATGAAAAAGCTGAACTCCCAAACCAAGTTGTAAGCAAAGAAATACAGAAAAAACTACTTTCTGCAGTTTATTCACTACCGCACGGTGTCATTCGGTATAGTCCAGAAGTCAAGGGTTTAGTTCAAACATCAACTAATCTTGCAGTTATAAACACCAAGCCAAACGAAATATTTGTTCTGACAAGCCAAAGAAGCTCAATTGAAACCGAAAAATATGACATTGCTAACCAAGTTAAAATTGTCTTTGAACTGGCAGGTGCTTTACCTCGTCAAGGCGAAGGCTATCCAAGTTGGCAACCAAATTTAAATTCACCAATACTAAACGTAGCCAAACAAATTTATCAAAATATGTATCAAAAAGAGCCAAAAATCGAAGTTATCCACGCTGGTCTTGAATGTGGTTTGATTGGCGAAAAATATCCAGGGATGGATATGTTATCTTTTGGTCCCAATCTTAAAGATGTCCATTCACCAGCAGAAAGGGTGCAAATTTCTTCCGTTAATAATGTCTGGAATTTCCTTATTGAAATCCTAAAAAACATTCCTGAAAACAATTAGTGGGTTAATTTGTTAAAAAATAGGGACGGTTCGAAATGAAAACCGTCCCTTTTTTTATTCTAAATGTTGATAATTACTTTTTCTGACGCAAAAGATTCAAAGCAGAACCAGCCTTGAACCATTCGATTTGTGTTTCGCTATAACTATGATTTACAAAGAACTCTTCGGTAGAACCATCCTTATGGTGCAAAACAACCTTTAAAGGTTTCCCTGGAGCAAATTCTTTCAATCCAATAATATCGATAATATCATCTTCTTGAATTTTATCATAATCATCTTTATTTGCAAATGTAACAGCAAGAACACCTTGCTTTTTAAGGTTTGTTTCGTGAATACGAGCAAAGGATTTAGCTAAAATTGCTTTAACACCAAGATAACGTGGCTCCATAGCAGCATGTTCCCGAGATGAGCCTTCGCCATAATTTTCGTCGCCAACGACTATAGTACCAATACCTTTTGATTTGTAAAAACGTTGGACTTCGGGGACAGAACCATATTCACCAGTCAATTGATTTTTTACAGAATTTGTCTTATCATTGAAATAATTAACTGCACCAATAAGTAAATTATTCGATATATTATCCAAATGACCTCGATAACGCAACCAAGGTCCAGCCATCGAAATATGGTCTGTTGTGCATTTCCCTTTAACTTTAATTAACAAGCGCAGCCCAATAAAATCATTACCGTCCCAGGGTTCAAAAGGTTGAAGGAGCTGCAAGCGTTCAGAATTTGGATTGATTATAATTTCAATAGCAGAACCATCTTCGGCTGGGGCTTGATACCCAAGTTCTTTGACATCAAATCCACGAGGTGGAAGTTCAAATCCACTTGGGTCTTCGAGCATGATTTTTTCTCCTTTGTCGTTTACAAGGAAGTCTTTCAAAGGATTAAATTTTAATGTACCAGCCAATGCAAATGCTGTTACAATTTCCGGGGAAGCAACGAAACTATGGGTATTCGGGTTTCCATCGTTTCTTTTAGCAAAATTTCTGTTGAATGAAGTTAAAATAGAATTGGGTTCATCTTTACCAATATCACTGCGTTGCCATTGCCCAATACAAGGACCACAAGCATTTGCCAGAACTGTACCACCAATCTTTTCGAATAACTCTATAAAACCATCGCGCTCGATTGTATAACGAATTTGTTCACTTCCTGGTGTTATTAAAAAATAGGATTTGGCTTTTAAACCTTTTTCTAAGGCTTGTTTTGCAATCGAGGCAGAGCGAGAAATGTCCTCGTAAGAAGAATTTGTACAAGAACCAATCAGTCCAGCGGAAAGTTTTTCGGGCCAACCATTTTTTTCGACTGCTTCGGCGAATTTACTTAATGGCCAAGCAACATCAGGAGAAAATGGTCCATTGATATGAGGTTCTAACTCATCTAAATTAATTTCAATCACTTGGTCAAAATACTTTTCGGGATTTTGATAAACTTCTTCATCACCAGTCAAATAATCTTTTAATTGATGTGCAAGTTCAGCAACTTGGCTACGCCCTGTTGCAACAAGATAGTCATACATTTTCTGGTCGAATCCGAATATTGAAGTAGTCGCACCTACTTCAGCACCCATATTGCAAATTGTTCCCTTTCCTGTGCAAGAAATAGATTTTGCTCCTTCACCAAAATATTCAATAATTGCACCTGTCCCACCTTTAACAGTCAAAATACCAGCAACCTTAAGAATTACATCCTTCGGAGATGTCCACCGTTGCAATTTTCCCGTCATTCGGATACCAATTAGTTTGGGCATTCGTAATTCCCAGGGCATACCAGCCATAACATCTACCGCATCGGCACCACCAACACCAATAGCAACCATTCCCAAACCTCCTGCGTTAACAGTGTGAGAATCTGTTCCGATCATCATTCCTCCGGGGAAAGCATAATTTTCAAGCAAAACTTGATGAATAATTCCAGCACCAGGTTTCCAAAATCCAATACCATATTTTTGGGGAACAGAAGACAGGAAGTCATAAACTTCTTTATTTAAACCTAAGGCATACTCTAAGTCGTCCTTAGCACCATTTCGAGCAATAATCAAGTGGTCACAATGGACAGTTGTTGGAACAGCAGTTCGCGGTAAGCCAGCAGAAATAAATTGTAACAATGCCATCTGGGCAGTCGCATCCTGCATTGCGACCCTATCGGGACGAAAATTTACGTAATCGAAACCTCTTTTGTACTCTTTTATCTCATCGGGATTGTACAAATGTGCATACAATATCTTTTCAGCAAGAGTCAATGGTCTTTTTAAAATTGCTTTGGCTCGTTCTACCCGCTCTGCAAATGTTGAATATACATTTTGAATTAAATCAAAATCGAATAACATTTTTTCACCTTTATTTTCTTAAAAAATGCAATTTAAAAAAGATACATATTTTCAAATCATAAAACAACTCAAATGACATAATAATTTCAATGTTTTTGGAATTAAATTCCTTAATCTTGCTTAAAAGTAATTGAAACAAGTAAATCATTAAAAAATCTATAATTTTTGAAAAAAATCAACTTGATTTATTGATTTTTACAATTGTTTTTTTATTATTTTTGTTTTTTATACTTAAATCAATTTTATAAAAGCATTTGTAATTAGGTGAGCAAATGGAACAAAACAATCTTAACGCTTCGCAAACAGAAACTCAATCTGAATCGATGATTCAAAATCCTCAAATCGAAATTTCAAGTGACCAACCCAAAGCAGAAGTTGAACAAACCAAAGATTCAGAAACCATTACTGCCGAAACAACAAACGAACCTCCTCAAATTGCTGAACAACAACAATCAACTACAGAAACACAACAAAACCAAGTTGAACAAACTGTTCAACAAACTGCCATTCAACAAGAAAGAGAAATTCGACGAAGTAAGCGGGCTCGTTTAATGCAAGCCTTCGCCGAAGTCAAACAAGCTTTTAATGATAACTTACCAATTGAAGTCAATGTTTACAGCCGAGTTCGTGGGGGCTTAAGAGTTTTTTACAAAGAGGCTCCATTGTTTTTACCCGCCTCTCATTTCCATCTAAAAAAATCCCCAACCGACGAAGAACTACTTGAAGTTGTGGGTAAAAACATTAAAGTAAAGATTCACGAAATTCAGGAATACGACGAAGGCAGTATGGCGGTCATAGTTAGCCGCAAGAAATTTCTCGAAGATGAACTTTGGGACAATTTGAAAGTTGGTCAAGTTGTTGAAGGTAAAGTAAGTTCGATTGCACCTTTTGGTGTTTTCATAGATATTGGTGGAGTCGAAGGATTAATTCACATTAGCCGGCTCGCACCTTATAGAATTGATAATTTAAAAGAATATTTCAAAATTGGTGATACATTAAAAGCAGTTATTATTGAAGTAGACAAAGAAAACAAGCGAGTTGCTTTAAGCCGAAAAGAACTAATCGACACAAAACAATGGCCAGCAACCCCTGAAAAATATGGAATTGGAACTCGCCATACTGGCATAGTCCGCCGATTGACCGAATTCGGAGCTTTCGTTGAACTTGAACCTATGGTCGAAGGTTTATTACGGACACCAGAAATTTCGTGGACTCGGCGATTGCGAAGGCCAAGTGATATGCTGAAAATCGGAGACAAAATTGATGTAATTGTAATCGATTTTAATGCGGAAAAGAAAACAATTTCATTAAGTATGAAGAAGACACAAGAAAATCCATGGCCCAAATTGCACGAAAAATATCCTATCAATTCAACTTACGAAGGAAAAGTCCTCCAAGTAGTACCCCAAGGGTGCGTGGTTTCAATTTCTCCAGAGCTTGATGGATTCTTGCCCCGAAGTAAAATGAAAAGAATTCTTCGTGGAAATAAAATTCCCTTAAAACAAGGCGACAAGTTGAAAGTATACATTGTTGATATTGTTCCTGAAGAAGAGTCACTTATTCTTGGTTTAGTAGAAGACGAAGAAGAAGAAAATAAACAGCAGCAACAACAAAACCTAAAGCGTAATCCTAATCCTAAAAATTACGAAACCAAACCATTAAGCACTGGAATTTCTATTATGGATATGCTAACCGATGAAGAACGCGAAAACTTAATGAAAAGTTTGAAAAAATAATGCCCAAAATAAATATACTTAACATCTAATAGTGAAAGTTAGCCCCCAAAGGCTGAAAGAAAAGGATTTTGATGCTATTCATTGGGCTTTAATGGAATTTTATTTTGAGCGCCCAGTGAATTATGGTTTATTAGAAAGACCTCAATCAGTTTATTCCGATTATGCAAATTTTATTGCAAATATTATTAAACAAAAAAATCGAAAAATATTGGATATAGGGTCTGGAACTTGGCGAATCCCAGATTCGATTGCTGAATATGGTTTTAAAGAAGTTGTTGGGTTGGACTATTTTTCAGAGGAAAAAATTTTAGAATATTCGGCAAAACTAACTAATAAAAACGCAAGGCTCGTTTCGTATCAAGGCGATACAATTCCTTTCGAAAATGAATATTTCGACGCAGTTTCATCTTTATGCGTTTTAGAACACATTATCTTCGTAGATAATTTTTTGAAAGAAATAACATCGTGTACTAAACCAAACGGATATGTAATAATTTTATGTCCAAACTGGTCAGGAATTAACGTCTACATCACTGGTTTGCTACATATTTTAACAAAAAAGGATAGATTTTGGCAATTAAATAATTTTTTCGATGCCTTTTCGGGTATTTTTCGTAGTTTATTATGGTATTTCGAAAACTTGATTTCCAAAGAACCTCGTTTCATTTTGGTTTACCCAAGAATGAAAAATGGCAAAATAGATTTCGAAAGAAGCGACGACGACGCAGTTCACCTTTGTCAACCTTTGTCAATTAAAAAATTTTTCAAAAAATTAAACTACGAAGTAATTCACTACAACAGAGGTTTTGGCTCCACAAAGTATACTTTGATTTTCAACAAGATTTTTCCTTCGTTAGCTTCAACCAATGTTTTGGTTTTTCAAAAGAAAATTTCTTAAAAATCCTTCTTAATAAACTTTACAGGCTTTCTCAAAATTACTAGAAATTAGATTGAATAAAGAACAAACCAAAGTAAAACCAAAATATTAATTAAAATTTGATTCGCATTGCATAAGGAATTTAACCTTTTAGATAAAAACATCCCGATTAAAACTAATGATGTTTCCGTAACAACAATTTTTTGTTTTTTTCTGCACAAACATTGAATAATATTACACAAATCCTCCCTTTTTTCAAATTATCAATAAAATATATCTATTTTCTTACAAAAGAATTCCTCATCACTAAATAAACCCAATCCACCAATTTCCACTGCTTCTTTGTTTTATTTCTTGATGGCAAAGGTTATGTTGATGTACCAGAGATGGATGTTTCCCCTTATGAATTTCATTTTATCCAATCCATCTTAAAAGCAAATTTGGTGTAGACATCTTGAGAAATTAGACAATGTTAAAAGTCAGAATAGTTTCAGATTGATAATAAAGCATATTGTAAGTAAAATTGTATTATCTATTGATTGAAGAAATAACTAAAAAAATCCAGCCCATTGTTCATAACTATATGGTATTTCAAGACAATATCGCTCAACATTTTAATGAAGATAAGCATCACCTTATTCGTTTGAATATCCTTCTTCATTTACCCAAAAGGTAACACTAAATTTATCAAGAGAGCATAGGTGAATTAGGCAGCAATAAAATATTAGCATCAACTTGCAGTAAGTTACCCCTACTGTGAATATATTTTTCTTTGCTTTGAAATTGAATGCTTTTACCCAAGACAACAACCACTTAAACTGGATTTTTAACAATTTATCTTAATCATTTAATGTTATATTAAGTTATTTTAAGTTCAGTTATAGTATTCAATACTCAAATAGGACAGCAAATCTGTATAAATGAAGTTACTCATTAATTAACCTCAAGAGGATGGTAAGTATAAAATTAGTCTTTAACATTAATAACAAAATAAGAACAAAATATTTGACAATAAAAATTTAGTAAAATTTTATTAGTTTTGTGTGCTCCTTTAGCTCAGTTGGCCAGAGCAGCTGACTCTTAATCAGCGGGTCGGGGGTTCGAGTCCCCCAAGGAGCACAATTACAATTCAGAAACCTCATAAAAATTTTAGACTTACAGAATTTTGCCTTTTCTTTACTTACGTCTCAACTGACATTTTGAGATTTTTTAGCCTCGTCATTGGGGTTGTTATATCAACCAATTCTGTTTGTTGTTCACATCTTGGAGGTTGTTATGGAATCAATCACTTTCG
>JBBIUA010000018.1:0-47445 GCA_037440445.1 Ignavibacteria bacterium | reverse complement strand
TTTTAAACGTTTGCAAATGATTATAGCGGTTTTGGATAAAAAACTTGGAATAAATATCAAACAAAATGATATTTTCGTGAATATTGCTGGAGGTTTGTTTATCAACGATACAGGAATCGACTTGGGAATTGCTGCCTCTCTTTTTAGTTCATTTAAAGACATTCCAATTCCCAATGATGTTGGAATAATTGGCGAAATTGGGTTAACTGGTGAAGTAAGGAGTGTCAGTTCAATAGAAAAAAGAATTAATGAACTTGAAAAATTGGGTTTTCAAAAGATTATTATACCAAAAGGAAACAAACGCGAACTATTTGGGAAAAGGAAAGAGAACCTCTTTTTGGTAGAAAGAACATCTGAAGCTTTGGATTTACTATTCCAACTTTAATTTATTTTTTGTAATTTTGCAATCCATCGGGGTGTAGCTCAGTTGGCTAGAGCACTACGTTCGGGACGTAGGGGCCGCTGGTTCAAGTCCAGTCACCCCGACAAAAAAGCAAATCCAAATATAAGTATTTATAAATATTAAATTATTTATCTGCTTCTCCCATGACTGGGTCAATAGAACCAATTATTGCTACCACATCGGCAATCATTGAACCAATCACCATTGCAGGTAAGCCTTGTAAATTCGAAGCCGATGGTGAACGAATTTTTAATTTCCAGGGATGACCTTCTCCAGTTGATACAATGTAGAAACCAAGTTCTCCTTTTGGTGCTTCTATTGCAGTGTAGGTTTCACCAGGTTCGGGCGCAGCTCCAAAATTAACCAACATAAAGTCATTAATTAATTCTTCCATCTTGGTATAAACATCCTGTTTCTTTGGAAGCACCATTTTATCTTTTAATCTGACTTCTCCTTCTGGCATCTTATCCAATATTTGCCAAACCATTTTCAAACTTTCTTTCATTTCGTCGATTCGAACCATATATCTCGACCACGCATCACAGTCAGAATAGGTTATTACATCAAAATCCAATTGATCATAAATCAAGTAAGGTTCATCTCGCCTTAAATCACGAGGAATGCCACACCCACGAAGCGTTGGCCCAGTCAACCCAAGTTGAATTGCACGTTCTGGTTCGATAATACCAATTCCCGCCATTCTATTAATGAAAATTCTGTTTCTGTGCACTAACTTCTCGAAATATTCAAGTTCACTCGGAAATTGACTTGCCCATTCTTTGATTTTCGCAATTGCCTCTGGAGGTAAATCATAGGCAACACCTCCAATTCTTGTATAACTTGTTGTGAATCTTGCTCCACAAATTAGTTCGAAAATGTCATACAATTTTTCTCGTTCGGTGAAAGTCCAAAGCAAAAGAGTCACTGCACCAACATCCATACAAGTTGAACCCATAGCCATTAAGTGAGAAGAAATACGAGCAAGCTCCGCAACAAGTGTCCTAATCCATTGTGCCCTCGGTGGTGCTTCAATTCCCAAAGCTTTTTCTGTTGCTAATGCAATACCAACATTATTTGACATTGGTGATAGATAATCCAATCTGTCAGTATGGGGGATAAACTCATAGTATGTAACGTTCTCGGCAAGTTTTTCGTAACCACGATGCAAATACCCAAGTTCAGGAACACAGTTGATTACAGTTTCCCCATCCAATCTTAAAACAACCCTTAGCACGCCGTGAGTTGCTGGGTGTTGCGGACCCATATTCAAAACCATATCATTTTCTAATGGGTCTTCGAAGATTAAAGAAGTATCTTTGTCAATAAGTCTTTTATAAAGTTTGGATTGCCGAGTCCGACTAATTACTTCAATTTCTTTCAATGTTCTAACATTTCTATCCATAAAATTTTCAGGTTAATGAAAATCTAAATTAAAAATATTTTTTTTTCTTCACAACATCACAGATATAAAAGGGAAAAATAGTTTAAGCGAAATATTATTATTGTAAAGAAAAAATAATAAATTTGCTTTTTTAATTTTTAATTAATAATGAGAATTAATGCAATTATCATAATATTAATATATTTTTTTATTTACGTATCCGTTTTACAATCTTCACAAGAGTTGGTTCTTTCTTTCCTTGTGAAGGATGAAAACGACAAACCCGTGTCCAAATGCCAGATTTTTATTAGTAAACCACCTAAGATACTATTTACCGATAAATTTGGGCAGACATTTATAAAATTACCTAAACAAAATGAATACAAAATTTCATTTGAAAAAACATCTTTTATTCCATTTGATACAACAATATTTTTGACGCAATCGATCGATACAATCTTTGTGCTTGTCAAGTTAAAAATGAAAGAATTTCATTCCTCCGAAGTCGTTATTACGGCAACAAGAACTGAAAAGGACTTAATTAATTTGCCTATTCCAATGTCAACACTTTCTCAGAACGATTTTAAATTAATTAATGCCAAAACACTTGACCAGGCACTTCTTGAACTCACCGACATAAATATTGTTGACGACCACGGAAGAGGAATACAACTTCAAGGTTTAGACCCAGATTACACCTTGATTTTAATTAATGGAGAGCCAATTGTGAATAGGACTGGTGGAATTCTTGACATTTCAAGGCTTTCAATTGGAAATGCCAATCGAATTGAAATTGTTCGCGGACCCAACTCTTCAATTTACGGGAGTAATGCACTTGCTGGTGTAATAAACATTATCACTTCTGAACCGGCAAACGAAACTGAATTATCTTTTTTCACCAAATATGGATCACATAGTTCTTTTGATTTAACTGCTGATTTCCAGAAAACTCTTGTAAAAGATTTTCTTTCGTTTTCTTTTTTTGGGCATCGTTATAAAACGAATGGATACTCGCTTGAACCTAAAATTGTTGGAAAAACTGTTCCCGAAATAACGAATTACAATTTTCAGTCAGAAATTTTTGTAAATCCAACTCGAAAATCCAAACTTCGGGTTTCTTTTCGTGGAAATTTCGAAAAGGAATTAAATTCATATTTAGCAAACCAAGATACTATAAACAGCAAAAACAATGTATCGGAATTTAGCTCTTTCCTTAGTTATAAAAACATATTATCTGATAAATTTAATTATGAATTCAGAACTTACTTTTCTACATTTACAACGTATACAAAAGATTTGTTTGCTAAAAACCAACAAATTTACGACGAATATAGATTTTCTCAAGATATTTATAAATTAGAATTACAAACTAATTACGCTTTGTTTCATACCAATTACTTAACTTTTGGTGTAGGCTTTATCACTGAAAAGGCAAAATCTATCAGAATTTTTGGTGGCAAAGAAACAAACAAACAATTTTATTCATATTTACAAGATGATATTCAGCTTTTGGAAAAGTTGAATATTATTGGTAGTCTTCGTTATGATAATCACAGTGATTATTCTTCTCAAATTAGTCCAAAGTTATCCATTTCTTATCAATTAACTTCAAATTTTATTTTGAGAGGTTCAATTGGTACAGGCTTTAAAGCTCCAAACTTCGAAGAACTTTATCTTGACTGGACTAACCCTATGGCTGGATATTCAGTTTTCGGAAGAACATATGTAATACAAGGATTGAAAAAACTACAGGAACAGGGTCAAATAGCAACTATCTTAATTTATCCCGATACCATTTCTTCTTTGAAACCTGAAAAATCAACTTCTTTCGATTTCGGAGGAAACATTTCTTTCAAGAATGTACTAATTAAGGTCAATTTCTTTCGAAATAATATTTCAAATTTAATTGATTTTCTTCCGATAGCAATTAAAACCAATGGCCAAAGATTGCACACTTATCAAAATATCAATCGAATTTTTACTCAAGGTATCGAGGCCTCGTTTGATTACTCTTTCTTTAAGTACTTTCGACTTAATGTTTCTTACCAATTTCTTCAAACAGGGGATAATGATATTATTGATAAAATCAAGAATCGTAAGATATTTAAAAGAGATTTACTTGGAAATGATATTCCTGTAAAACTTTCAGATTACGGAGGTTTGTTCCATCGACCTGAGCATTCTGGAAATATTAGGCTAACTTTTGAATCCACCAAATTGGGTATTTTTTCTTCTTTTCGGATTAACTTAAAAAGCAAATATGGGTATAAAGATATTAATGGGAACATGATACTTGATGACCCAAGGGAATATGCACCAGGTTATGCTTTTTTTAATCTGAATTTCGGAAAAGAAATCCTAAAATATTTTAAACTTAGTTTCGGAATTGATAATTTATTCGACCGAAAAGATGTTAGATTTTTAGCATCTAATCCAGGTCGAACATTTTATTTATCTTTGGATTTTAATTTTATTAACAATTAAATTAAGGTGGTTCTATGAAAATATTCTATATGATTATTTTAGGAGTTTTATTAACATTTTCAATTTACTCATGTTCCAAAGAGGATAGCAATAGTACTACCAATCCACCTTCGAACACAGCCAAAGCAGTTACAATTTATGATTTGCCTGCCGACACTGGAAAAAAAGGTATTTTTACGCTGTTTTCTATTCGAGACGGCTCAATTGTAAGTAATTCTGATTCACTTACTACAAAATGGGATATTGGCTTTGCTGGAACTACAATTATTACAAACAGCGGAGTCAGGGGACCAGGTCAAGGGGGCGCAATAATACTTAAAGATGTAGACTTTAATTCAGTAACAGAAGCACCAGAAACTGGGTATAGAATTGAAAATTCGCTTACAGACCTTGCAATTCCTACTGGCTCTGGGAATGGCTGGTATAATTATGATCCCCAAACCCATGTGGTTTCACCTATTCCTGGTCGTGTTATTATTATTCGAACTGCCGATGGTAAATATGCAAAACTCCAAATAATAAGCTACTGGAAAGGAAATCCCCAACCAATAGACCCATATCAATATAAAGAAAGATATTATACATTTAAATATGTTTATCAACCTAATGGTTCAAGGAAATTTGATTAATTCTTCTGTGTTTAACTTTGTTAAAAAATGGAGGTATTATGTCGGAACAATCAAAATTTAATATTTGGTTTCGTGCTACTCGGCCATTTTCATTTACTGCCTCAATAATCCCAGTGCTTATTGCTACTGCTTACGCTTTTCTTACTACACCAAACGAAATTCTCTGGGGGTTGTTCCCAGTAGTTCTTCTTGGTGCAGTTCTTTTTCACATTGGCGCCAATCTGGTTTCAGACTACTTTGACTACCAATTTGGTGTAGATGCTGAAGATACCTTTGGCGGTAGCAGAGTAATAATTGAAGGTCTTCTCAAACCAATACAGGTTCTTCGCGGCGGTATAATTTCATTTGGAATTGGTTTTCTTTTAGGCTTAATTTTAGTGTACTATCGAGGCTACGAGGTTCTACTAATGGGTCTTGGTGGATTGTTCTGCGGTTTATTTTATACATTAACAAAAAAAGGACTTAAATACATTGCCCTCGGAGACCTTGCAGTATTCATTTCCTTCGGACCCCTTTTGGTAATAGGAAGTTTTTTTTCTTTAACAGGAACATATGATTGGAACACTTTCTTTATCTCTCTACCTATTGGTTTACTTGTTGTGGCGATTCTACATGCTAATAATACCCGCGATATTTTTAATGACAATCGAGTTAAAATCAAAACAATGCCAATGCTTATTGGATTAAAGGCATCAAAAATTGTTTATTCATTTCTTCTTCTTGGTGCTTATGTTTTAACATTGATACTTATTGGGTTAAAATTAATTGACTTTTATGCTCTTGCAGTTTTCCTAACTCTTCCCGTTGCTACCAAAAACATAAAGGAATTCTTCAAAGCAACAAATAATGATATATCACCATTAGTGATTATGGACGTTAAAACTGCCCAACTGCATAGCCAATTCGGAATATTGTTTGTTGTTGCAATTATCTTGAGTAAACTCTTATGAAAAGAGTAACAATCGGAGTTATTATTGCATTCATTTTTTGGTTTATTCTATTTTCACCTTTCACAGCCCAGAAAATTAATTTCTGGGCTGTAATGTTTGTTGCTGGGATTATTTTAACTTTGTATGCATATTTCCAAAATAGAAATACATTTTTGAGTCTGTTTGATTTCAAATTGAAATTTATTATTGTGGGGCTTATTTCCTCAATAATACTTTACTTTGTATTTTTTGTTGGGAAAATCATTACATATTCTATTTTCAACTTTTCGTCCTCACAAGTAGCTTCTGTTTATAGTACTAAAATAGGAACCCCAATTTGGGTCATATCTTTGCTTCTTCTTTTTATTATTGGGCCAGCAGAAGAAATTTTTTGGAGAGGGTTTGTTCTCGAAGAAATAAACAAAAAGATAAACTCAAAACCCAGAGCATTATTAATAGCATCTTTACTTTATACCTTTGTTCATATTTGGTCTCTCAATTTTATGCTTTTACTAGCAGCATTCTTTTGTGGTGTTTTTTGGAGTTTAATTTACTTGAGGTACAAATCGCTTATTCCAGGAATAATTTCGCACTCCTTATGGGATTTTGGAGTATTTGTTCTTCTCCCTTTTAACTAAAAGCTCAATTCATTTAAATAAACAAAAAAGCACTTGTTGAAACAAGGGCTTTAGAGCGGGGCCGACGAGGCTCGAACTCGCGACCTCCAGTGTGACAGACTGGCGCTCTAACCAAGCTGAGCTACGACCCCAGAAGTGGACCCAAGGAGATTCGAACTCCTGACCTCTTGAATGCCATTCAAGCGCTCTCCCAACTGAGCTATGGGCCCTCTTAATTTTCAAATAACTCAAATTCGAAATACAAAATTAATTATTTTGACTTAAATTTCAAAATACTTTTTTGATGACTTTTTCAAATTTTTTGTTATTTTTGCTTTTTGTACATTTTGAGGTTATATATGCGTAAGACACTTTTATTATTTGTTTGTTTCTTTTTTACCACTTTAACATATTCATTTTCTCAAGAATCAAAAATCAAAGTACCGGACCAAATTTGGGGAATTGGTGTTGAACTCCAAAAAGAAGACATCTTTGGTGGAACTCTTGCATATGCTCTCAATCCCGATATGCACATTGGTTTAAATTTTGGTTTACTTTTTGATGGTGGCTCGGAGGGTTCCGGAAGCTCAACCTACCTTACTTTTGGTCCTTACTTTAAGTACTTTCTGACTCAGTGGAGAATTCGTTCATTTTATCCTTTTCTAAAGGCACAATTTCTTGTTGCTACTGAATCAATTTCATACAAAGACCCTTATACTCAAAAAACTAAAAGAACCACTGAAACACAAACAAAATTAGTAGGCTTTTTAGGTTCAGAATGGTTCCCAATATCTTCTCTTGGAATTTATGGCGGGATTCGAGTTTTAGAATTACAATTCGACCCCACAAGGTTCATTATTGGGCTTGGAAATGTGACAATTGGAATAGAATGGTTCGTATTTTAAGATAAGTTCTTTGTTTCATTCTTTCTTCGGACCAAAATTTCTTATTAACCAAATATCTTGCTGCTTTTTAGTAATAAAAAAGTATTCATACATATAATCGAATTCAACGTTAATAAGGTGTTCTTCTAAATTAAGTGTATCAATAGTATAGAATGTAATATTTCGGTTTGAAATCGTTCTCCTGAGTCTTTCTACTTTGTCTTTTAATTCAAAATAATAATCTTGATTTAAACTTGAATCTGCCATTATAAAAAGTTTAAGCGAACCTTCAATATTATTTGTTTTAAGTTCATTTACCAGCAAAACAACACTTCCAATAGATTGCGATGGTTCAGCGGGAATCTGTTTTCTTCTTTTTTCAGTTAGTTTAAAAAGTTCGCAACCTGATAATGTAAAAAGAACCAAGAAAACAAGAAGGAAATTAATCTTTCTCATCTTTGAAAAATTCAATTGTTTTTTCAATTACTTTTTCTAACGATTCAGTTGTATTTTTGAATGGGTGCTCAATTCCAAATGTATGATTTGTATTGGGTAATATTATTAACTCAACAAAAGGATTTTTTGATAAGTGAATTAAATTTTGTATTTCTTTTATGGGAACAGTTAAGTCTTCGCTTCCATGAATAAACAAAACAGGAACATTGATTTTAGAAAGATACTTCTCAAGTTTGAAATCATTCCTTACTAAGTCTTGATAATAATTAAAATTAATTTTAAGTTCTTGCCCTGTTCTAGTATTAGTAAATGGAAAGTGGCCAATTTTTTTCCACTCATCAACTTGCCGGGAAGAATATCGGAAAAGTGTTCCAACTGAACCTAAAAGACAAACTTTTTCAATATTATCATATTTTGCAGTATAAATTATGGAAATAGCACCGCCAAGCGACTGGCCAATTAAATAAATTTTATCTACATCAACTAAATCTTTTATGTAATCTTTGAATATTAACTTTTCTTTTATATTCTTTACCAATAAATTTAATTCCTCAACTTCCTGAGAAATTGTAAAAGAAGAGAATTTATCAACATTAACAAACCAATCTCTGTCGGGGTCAACTACATCTGTCGAAAAATTAAATGTAATTGTTACAAAACCAACTTGCGAAACTTTGAGTGCTAAATAAGGCAGGAATCCCCAATCTTTATGACCAGTAAATCCACGCACAATTATCACAATTGGAAATGGTTTATTAAGTTTTTTTGGGCAATTTATGTTTCCAATAACAACATCATTATTCCCTATTGGAATTTCAAATTCCTGACTAAGAAGCATTTGTTATCGACCAACAAGTTGTACTTTGAAGACTATTTCTTTACCATCACGAATTACAACCACATCAACAATATCATTAGGCTTGAATTCTCTTAAAATATATGTGAAATCTTGAAGATTCTTAACTGTTTTGCCTCCAAATTTTACAATAATATCATCGCTTTGAAGTCCCGCTTTTTCAGCTGGGCTTCCAGAACTAACGCCACTTATTTTTAATCCCAAAGGATTGTCCTCAAAATTTGGAACTATACCGAACCAAACTTTGGCATAACCTGGTGAACCATTCTGACTTTCTTTTTTTTCTGTTTTTACATATATGTAGTCGGGTTTATCAAAAGTATTGCCATATCGTTCTAAGATCTTCTTTGCATAGTTAACAACAGTAAATATACCATCGCAATCAATTTTTTCTGCATCATCTGTGGGCAAATGGTAATCACTATGAGCACCTGTAAACAAGAACAACACAGGAATTTTTGCGGCATAAAATGAACTATGGTCACTTGGTCCGTAACCTTCGGTGCCTTTCGTTAGCAATAATGAATCAATATCAGCAATAGAGTCAACAACTTTGTCGAAGGTAGTCGAGGAGCCGGTCCCAAAAACATTTAATTTCCTTTCTTTCATCCTACCCACCATATCGAAGTTTACCATCAATACTATTTTATCAATAGGAATTGGTGAATTTTTTACAAAAAAAGAAGAACCAAGAAGACCTTCTTCCTCCCCATTAAATGCCACCACCACAACAGAGCGTTTTAAAGGATTTCTGGATAAATATTCAGCCAGATAAAGTATTGCAGCCACACCGGAAGCATTATCATCGGCTCCGTTGTGAATTTGCGGGGTTTTACCTCGATAAAGCGAATTCTCGGTTCCCCAGCCAAGATGGTCAAAATGAGCACCAACCACAATATATTCTTGAGAAAGAACTGGGTCTGTTCCAGGAATGTAACCAAAAACATTGGGTACTTCAACGTACTCTTTTTCCAATTCAACAGTAATTGTAACTTTAGTATCGGGAATTAAAAAACTTTTGGGCTTTTTTGTTTTTTGCATTTCAAGTTCTGTAGGATATAGATTTGCTTCTTTCGGAAAGAATTTCGCTATTTCTGTCCTTGTTGCCTGCACAGCAATAATGCCTGAAGATTTCGTTAAAGAAGAAACCCGAAGTGGATAAAAAACATTAGCAGAATCGCTTTGGACTTTTACAAAAATAATTCCTTTTGCACCATGTTCTCGAGCATTCATCGCTTTGTAACTTAACTTAGAATATGGAATAAATCTTTCATCCTTTGGTTGACCTTCTGCAGAGTCAGAAAGTACAATTACAATTTTGTCATTTACATCTATTCCTTCGTAGTCGTCGTAGTTTATATCTTTAGCTGTAATTCCATACCCGGCAAAAACTACTTCTCCGCTTATTGTACCATTTTCTGAAATAGTAAGAGGTTGAAACTCCACACCCACTTTCCATTGTTTTGGAATAACCTTCCACATTTCCTTTGGTAAACCTGGTCGTTCAATTAATTTTTCCCAAACGACGGAATTCTTATCGGAAATTTTAAACTTTGTGGGAAATGGAAATGTTTGAATATATTTATTTTCTATTGACTTTAGACCAAATTGTTTGAAAAGATTTTCGATATATTCTGCCGCACGAAAATTACCTGTTGTTCCCGGATATCTTCCTTCCAATTCATCAGAGGCAAGAAAACGAACATATTCAGCAATTTTAAATGCTTCGGGACTTGTGGCTTTCTGGGAAAGACAAACCTGCATTGCAAATAATAGAACTGGAAAATACTTTACAGGTTTACTAAATAAATTTAAGTTTTTAAACATTTTCACACCCCATAAAAATTACAAAATTCTAAATTCTTCCGAACTTTGATGGGATTTTGGTTTTTCTGCTAATGAGATAAGAAAATCGCCTACAGTGAAAACAAACCACTCGTAAACATCATCTGAAAACAAAGTTGTGTCGATTCGTGGTGTTGTGTTATAAAAATTGTAAACAAAAACTTCATTGTTCGAAACCAAAAAGTCAATTGCAGTAAAATCTAAATTAATCGCTGAACAAAGCTTTTTCGAAATAGATTCCAATTGATTCTTAATTTCTGGCTTAACAAAATTATTTTCTCTTGTATAGCGAGCAACAAGTGGTTTGGTTGGGTCATAATTGAAAATTTTGACTTTTTCTTTTCCAATCACAAAGGCACGGAGATTAACATCGGCCTTTAAGTCTTCTTGGACAATTAACTGCTTTGAACCAGAATAATCAAAAGCGGAAAAAAATTCCATTGGATTATACACTTTAAATGTAAGTGCTTCATTTTGAATTGTATTCATTCGAATTATCATTGGAAAGCCCAAATAATCAAAAAGTTCAGACCAATTCAATGGGTAGATTAAGTTCTTAAAAGTTTCAGATGTTGTTCCTTCGGGATGCTCTTTAGTTGGAATAATCACTGTTTTTGGGGTTTTAATCCCTAATCTATGTGCAATATGGTATTGAAAAAAATAATCTTCAAGACATCTGAGAAAAGGATTATTTATTACTTGAACACCAAAAAGAGCAACTGATTTCAAAATTGAACTATACATAGGTACTTCGCGACTAACTCTGTCGAAAATAATATAGTAATCCAATATATCACCAACTTTGCAAAAACCAACCTTTACCAGTTCAGCCTTGACATCTTTGCCAAAGGAATTAATGTAATCAATTAATGAAAAAGGAAAAGCATTTTCGGCTCCACAAAAAATTCCAATTTTTTTCACTTTCCCCTCCAAAAAATTAATTTCAGGTCTTTAAAAAAATTCAAATTAACTAAAATAAAATGACCAAACGAATTAAATTTTCATTATTTATAATTTTGTAATTTTATCAAAGAAAATTATGGAAAAATCAAATAGTTTTTTCTCAGAGTTTCAACCAAGCAATTACCAAGAGTGGTTCGAAGAAGCGAAAAGAACTTTGAAAGGGAAAGACCCTGAATCACTTTCAATTAAACTCGAAGAAGGAATAACCATTAAACCTTTGTATACAAAAGAAGATTTGTTTAAAATTTCCTTCATTTCATCTGAGTTTCCTGGCTTACCTAACTTTATGCGCTCTGGAACAATTTCGGGGAACAAAATTAATCAATGGAAAATAGTTCAACGGATTGAACATCCCGAGCCTTCTATTGCAAACAAATTTTTATTAGACGAAATTAAATTTGGTATTAACGAGTTTATTTTTAAGCAATTTGACCCAGGTTCAACGGACAAAAACGGAATAGTTTTAGAATCTTTTAATGCCTTCAAGTCTCTTTTTCAAAATGTAAATTTAGACAAAATTTCTTTTCACATCGAAACTTCACACCCTTTTGAATTTCTTTCTTTTTTTTATTCACTATGTGAACAAAATGGTTTCGATAATACAAAGTTTATCGGAGCAATCCATTTCGATTTTCTTGCTAATTGTTTACTAAAAGGAAAATTACCAAAAGAAATAACAAAATTTGAGCATTACTATTACAATTTTTTAAATTCTTTTAGTTCAATTTTTCCCAACTTGAAACTTTTGTTTGTTGATGGAACAATTTTCTATGAAAGCGGAGCAAATACCCTTCAGGAACTGGCTTTTACACTAAATCGGGCTGTAGAATACTTAAGATTTTTACATCGTAATGGGTTTGCTCTTGAATTATGGTTATCTAAATTTCTTTTCAAATTATCAATTGGTAGTGATATTTTTCTAAATCTTGCTAAACTCCGAGCATTTAGATTACTTTGGTCACTTATACTTAGAGAGTTTGATGTAAACCTTGAGAAAATCGATATCCCAATTTATGCTGTTACGAATAAAAGAAATAAAAGTAAACTTGACGTTTATGTGAATATGCTACGGAATTCCTGCGAAACTTTTACAGCAATACTTGGTTCAGCGGATTATATTGAAGTAACACCTTTCGATTTCGGGCTTCAATCAATTAACGAATTTTCTCTTCGGAACTCGAGAAATACCCAACTTGTTTTATTAGAAGAACACAACCTAATTGATACGATTGATCCTGCTGGTGGTTCTTGGTTTCTTGAAACATTAACATATGAACTTGCTTCTCGAACTATTGAATTATTTAAAAATATCGAAAGTCGAGGTGGTTTTATAGAATGTGTTAGGTCTAATATCATCCAAAATTCCATTGCTGAGAATCAAAAAAATCTTAACCGCTCTATATCAGAAAGAAAAAAAATTCTTGTTGGAACAAATAAATATCCAAATCCTCTCGATAAAGAATTTGAACCCAATCAAATGAAACAAACAAACTTAGATGAGATATTTAAATTTCAAAATGCTCAAATCAAAATCTTTGAGCAAAACTTTCAAGAAGATTTAAAACACATTGCCAAACTGGCAATACAAAACTACTCTTTCTCTTCCATTGTTTATACACAAAAGTCAGATGTAGAATTTACTTCAATTGTACCTTTAATTCAAATTCGAGAACCTGAAGAGTTTGAAAAAATTAGAATGCGAGCACAAGATTACAAAAATAAATTTGGAAAATGGCCATTGGCTCTTTTACTTCCTTTTGGGAAAATTTCTGATTTCAAGCCGAGATTAGATTTTTCAAATGACTTTTTCCAGACTGGTGGCTTCGATATTTTTGACCTCAACCCAATGGAAAAGCCAGAAGAAATTTTATCAATTGTTTTAGAAAAAAATCCTCAAGTAGTTGTTCTTTGTTCAACAAATGAACTTTACCAGAATTCTGTTCCTCAAGTCGCTTCTTTAATTAAAAAAGTAAAACCATTAATAACAATTGTGTTGGCAGGATTACCAGAGAAACCCGAGGATTTGCAAATATTTCAGAATTCTGGAGTGGATTTATTTATTTACACTAATTGCGACTTCATTAAAACAATGAACAAAATTTATGACTTATTATTTTAAATAATTAAATTTTTACTAAATTTGAATTTTGTATAACCTAAAAAAAAGATTATTATGAATCATCATAAATGTGATTGCAATTGCAACACCAAAGAACAGAAGGACATTTTCGACGCCAAAAATCTTTTACTTGCTGTATTATGTAGTTGCAAACTTCCAACTATTAACCAACAAGAACAAACAAAAGAATCTACTGACATACCAAATTTGGAACATTTTACATTCGAAGAATAATTTATTTAAATCCTAAAGTTTTAGTCAATAACTTTCCATAATTTTTTATATTTGCTTTTTTCTTTTCATCCGTATGAATGGTATAATTTTAGCCGGAGGGAAAGGAACTCGTTTATTTCCCTCGACAAACATCATAAGCAAACAACTTCTTCCTATTTTTGATAAGCCAATGATTTACTATCCTATCGCAACTCTTATGCTTGTTGGAATTAGGGATATTGTTATCATTACAACTCCCGATGATTTGAACAATTTTCAGAAGCTATTAATGGATGGAAGCCAATGGGGATTGAAGTTTACCTACGTTACTCAAGAAAAGCCTGAAGGTATTGCCCAAGCATTTATTCTCACTCGTGATTTGCTAAAAGGACAAAATGTTTGTTTGATTCTTGGTGACAACTTGTTTTACGGTCGATTAGATTTTTTGAAAAATGCTATTCGAGAACATAAATATGCTACAATTTTCGCTTACGAGGTTCAAAACCCGCAGGATTATGGAGTTGTTGTTCTTGATGAAAATAATAAACCTATCGAAATTATTGAAAAGCCAAAAAATTATGTTTCAAATTTTGCTATACCTGGCTTATATATTTTTGATTCAAGAGTTTTTGATTTTTCACTTGAACTGAAACCAAGTGAACGTGGTGAATTAGAAATTACCGATTTGCAAAGAATTTATCTTGATTTAGGTGAACTACAAGTTTTTAAAATAGGCCGTGGTATTGCTTGGCTCGATACAGGAACTCCTTCTTCAATGCTTGATGCTGCAGTTTTTATTCGTGCAATAGAACAAAGGCAGGGTCGTAAAATTGCTTGTTTAGAAGAAATTGCTCTCTTGATGGGATATGTTCAAGTAAATGAAATGATGAAGTGGATTGAAAGAATGCCTTCTTCTGATTATAAGTACTATTGTCTAAAAATTATTGAGGAGTTTAAATGAATATTATTTCACTCCAGGATATTTCCGTGCCTACTTTGCTTTTGGACGAGAACAAATGCAAAAATAATATTACAAGAGTTTTTTCAAAAATTAATAATCTGGGAATTAAGTTCCGACCTCACTTTAAAACCCATCAGTCGAAAGAAATCTCACAATGGTTCCAAGAACTTGGTATTAATAAAATCACTGGATCTTCAGTTAAAATGGCAAAATATTTTGCACAAATTAACTGGCAGGACATTTTAATTGCTCTCCCATTGAACATAAGAGAATTGCCCGAAATTCTACTTCTTTCACAACACATCAAACTGAAACTGACAATTTCCGATTTGTATACAATTGAATTCTTATCAAATGTACTAACTTACCCAATTGATATTTACCTCGAAATTGATGTTGATTACAAACGCTCCGGTTTTTCCATTGAAAACTTTAATAAAATAAAAAAAGCTTTGAGTATAATTGATAAATCAAAGTATTTAAACTTAATTGGTCTTTTGTCCCATAATGGTAAAGTATATTCCTGTACTTCAAAAGAAGAAGTTGTTGCTCAACACCGAATATTTCTTGAAAAACTAATTGACCTTAAAAATAAAATTCATTCATTAGGTTTCAACATAATACTTTCTACTGGTGATACACCTTCTGTCAGTATTTGCGAAGACTTTACAGGTATCGACGAACTACGTCCCGGCAACTTCGTTTTTTATGACGTTCAACAAACTTTCATTGGCAGTTGCAATTTGGACGATATCGCTGTTTGTCTTGCTGTTCCAATTGTCGCAACTTATCCCGAAAGAAATGAAATTGTATGCTATGGTGGAGCAAGTCATCTTTCTTCGGAGCATTTGGTAATCGACGAAGTTAAAATTTATGGCCTTGTGGTTGAACTTCAGCCTAACTCTTGGTCGTCACCACTTGAAGATACTTTCGTTCGTTTTGTTTCCCAAGAGCATTCAGTTATCAAGACCACAAAAAATGAAATAAGTCGCTTTAAAGCTGGAGACTTGATTGGAATTCTCCCAATACATTCTTGCCTTACTGCTGATGTGATGAAAAGATATCTAATTTTGAATAAAGGTTGGGTTGACCATTTATAATTAAAAAAGGCAGGAAGTTTAACTCCCTGCCTTTTTTTTTGTGACTTCTTCAATTACATTTCGCCACTTGAAAGATAACGACTACCTTTTCCAGAAAGTTTTCTTGTCTCTTTTGTGTCAAGATAGCCTGTTCCACCTTCCCGTCGAAGTTTGAATTTTTCGAGCATAGTTCTAAGGAGTTCTGTTTGCTTCGCAAGGTCATCAGCAGATTTAGCAATATCTTGCACACGATTTGCAGTATCCGACGTAACCTGAGAAATTGAACTTACATTTTTTGCGACTTGCTCAGCAGTTGAAGATTGCTCTTCGGTTGCCGAGGCTATTTGGTTAATCATATCCAAAACTTCTTGTGAACTTTGTACTATTTCTTGCAATGCCTGGCCAGCTTTGTCGGCAAGAACAATTCCGCTATTAACTTCGTTAGTTCCTTGTTGCATTGCCCGAACAGCTTCTTCAGTTTCGCGTTGAATTCCTTTAATCATATTTGCAATTTGTTTCGTTGCTTCGGTGGTTCTTTCTGCAAGTTTTCTAACTTCATCGGCAACAACAGCAAAACCTCGACCTTGTTCGCCAGCACGAGCAGCTTCGATTGCTGCATTTAATGCAAGCAAATTGGTCTGGTCTGCAATCTCATCGATAACAGAAATGATTTCACCGATTTGTTTACTCGATTCCCCTAATTTTTCAATTTTTTCTGCACTGGCTTTGACTACGTTTGCAATTTCACCCATTTTATCGACGGTTTGTTGGACGGCTTTGCCTCCTTCGACCGCAATTTTCTTGTTATTTTCGGCAACTTCAGCTGCACGGGTAGCTCCCATAGCATTTTCCGAAATAGTTCTGCTCATTTCTTCGATAGCAGTAGCAATTTCATCAACTTGTGCACTGTTTTCTGCTGCGGAAGCGGCGAGCGTTTCTGCAATCGATGAAATTTCTGTTGCTGCAGAAGCGGTTACCTCGGCTGAAGAAGATATATTTAACAACATTGAAACCATTTGTTCTGCGGAGTTATTGATGTTATCCTTCAATTTTTGCAAGTCGCCCAGATATTCACCAAGAATCCGAACAGTAAGGTCACCCTCTCGCATGTGATCCATCACAGTGCTTGTTTCAGCCAATGGTTCAGCAATTGAATCAATTGCATTATTAAATGTTTCAATCAACTCTTTAAATTTTCCTTGATGCTTAGTTGAATCAGAACGATAATCTAAACGACCCTCTGAAAGTGCTTTGCCTAAAACAAGTGTATCAGATAACATTTGGCTGATTGAGTTAATCAGTACGTTAATATTATTCTTTATCTCGTTGAAATCGCCTCTGTATTCTTCTACAATTAATGGCGGTATATCTCCCTTGGAAATTCGGTCTATGTATTCAGCTGCTACGTTAAGTGGACCAATAACTGCATCAAGTGTAGCATTAATTCCATCTACTAATTCTTTAAATTCCCCTTGGTACTTTGAAGAATCTGCACGAACATCAAGTTTACCATTAACTGCAGAATTTGCAAGCATTTTTACATCGGAAACCATAGAACTAATATTTTCGACCATATTTCTCATTGCTTCCATCAGCATTCCGGTTTCGTCTTTGGATTTGACATCGAGATCGACATTCATATCCCCGCTTGAAATCTTTTTGGAGGCTTCCACAGCTTGATTAATAGGTTTTGAAACGCCCCTCGAAATAACCGCTGCAAAAACCAAACCAATTATGACGCCAAAAATTCCAATACCAATTAAAAGATTTCTGGATGCTATTACTGTATCATTACCTTTTGAAACAACTTCATCAATTCTCTTTAATTCTATCGAGTATAAATTATTGACTAACTCAAAATATTGACCTTGGGTTTCCCGAAATTCCCCAAAAAGAAATTTAACAGCATCATCAATTTTGTTTTGCTTCTTTAAATCGAATACGAAATTTTGACCATCGATATTTTTTTGTCGAACAACGGAAAGTTCTTCAAAAAACTTTTTCTCTTCAACTGTAACTGCTAAATCTTGAAGTTTACCTAAAATTTCACTTAATTTCTTTCTTGAGTTCAAAACTTTATTCCATTCTTCCTCAATTATCGATTGCTCATCAGTCAATAAAATATTCCTCAATGAACGTGCAATAACATTCTGGTTGTCCTTAAATTCTGAAAGAAGGGTTAATTGCTTAACTTCTTTATTTTTCATTTGCTCGAGGTAGGAAGACAAAGACGACATTTGAACAGGTGAAAAAATTGCAAAAACAATAAGAACAAGAAGAATTATTCCAAAAGATAAAAAGAATTTGGATGAGATTTTCATAAATTCCCCAAGTAATTGTTAAACATAAATCAATTATAATTCTTTAAGTTTTTTGAATTCTTCATCAGTGAATATTTTGGTCAAATCCAATAGAATTATCAATCTATTTTCAAATTTGGCAATACCAGTAACATATTTGGCATCGATTTTTAATGAAGATGGAGGTGGAGGTTCAATTGTATCTTTCGGAATGGTAAGTACTCTATTTACAAAATCCACAATGAATCCGAAATGGTAGTTTCCGTATTCGATTACAATGAAACGAGTTGTTTTGTCGAACTCCTTGGGTTGTAAATTTAGTCTCTTTCTCAAATTAATGAGTGGGATAATACTGCCCCGCAGATTAATAATTCCTTCAACGTAATTATGTGCATCTGGTAGCTTAGTAATTTCCCCCATCTTGTTGATTCCTTGAACATTGGTAATGGGGATGGCATATTCTTCTTCACCAAGAAGAAAAGATACAAGTTGAACAGTTTCTGTTTTTCTTTCTGCTTTCGCAGACAAACCAGTTTGACTTTTTGTAATCATATAAAAAAATCATTTGATCAACTATACAAAAATATTTCAAAATTTTCAAAAAAACAAGTTAAATAAATAGCATTAATTAATCATAATGAAGAAATAAAAATTAGTAAGTAAATTTGCAGTTTATTTTATCAATATTGACGGAGGTCCAATGCTAAAGAGATATAAAATTTTTGAAGGGAAGTTGAAAGAATCCGATGATGGAAATTTGCTTTTCTACACTAAACTTGACGATATTGAAAAAAAATATTTAATAGAAGAATTGTTAATTGATGAACACACTTTGAATTCCTCGCTGGACCCCGACGAATTAGCCCGACTTGAATTTGAACCACAGCACTTTGCTTTTATTTTCAAAGCACCTAAACACCACTTGGCAGAAGATGAACTAATATTTCGAGTTCAGTCCATTGGAATATTTCTGTTCGAGGACAAAATGGTTGTGGTCTCCCAAGACCCTCTAACCGATTTATTTTATTCAAAAACATTTCAACGCGTTTCATCTATCAAGGATGTCTTTTTTAAAATAATCTATAGTTTCATATTGCAATTTTATTACCATTTGAATGTAATTAATAAGATATCAGACGAACTTGAAAACAAGTTAAGCCAAGCACAAGAAAATAAATATCTCTTGCAGCTATTTGCTTTGGAGAAAAGTCTTGTTTATTATCATAATGCAATAACAACAAACCAATTCTTACTCGAAAAGATTAAATTTAATGCTTCAAAATTGAATATCTCTGGAGATGAGAAGGAACTGTTAGAAGATATTTTAATCGAAAACAATCAGTGTTTGCGACAAGCAGAGACCTACTCATCGATTCTTGCCAGTTTGATGGATGCACGCGCTTCGATTATTGCAAATAACCTTAACGTTTTGATGAAAATCTTAAATATAATAACAATTACGATAATGGTACCAACTTTTGTAGTAAGCCTTTTTTCGATGAATGTTCATATACCTTTAGCCCATCTCGACGAAGCATTTTGGATAATTCTTGGAATGTGTTTCGTCTCTGCAGTTGGTTTTATTTTAATTTGGAATTTAAAAGTTACTAAAATAAAGTAAACTCTTATGGAACCTATTGAAATTAAAAGAGTTGATAATGATAAAATCTATATTCAATGGCTCGATGGATTTGCTTCCACCATAAGTTTAAAGGACTTGAGAGAAAATTGTCCATGTGCAGAATGCCAGGGCAAACAAATTGGTTTCAAAGAAATTAAACCAATAAAATTAGATGTATATAATCCAAATAAATACGAAATAAAATCAATTGAAACAGTCGGAAACTATGCAATTCAAATTACATGGGGCGATGGACATGACACAGGAATCTATAGTTTCGGCTATTTAAGAAGCATTATGGAACAATTTGCGATATAAAAAACTTAAAGCAAGTCGGCAATTTCTTCGAGAATTTTAAGGGAACAAAGAAATTTATCCATCGGCTGGTAATAATTAATATTAAACTCATTTTCCGATTTGAATTTTAATATTGTAATTGTATTGTAATCTTTTGCAAACCCACTCAAGGGTTTATCAAGATAATTTAAAACAATGATGTCACATTTTTTATCTTTTAACTTTTTCCAAGCATTTTCCAAACCACTTGATGATTCTTCGAGAGCGAACCCGACCAATATTTGATTGTTTTTTTGCTTCCCAATTTCGCTTAGAATATCTTTTGTTCTTACCAAATTCAAAATTATTTCTTTGCTTTTTTCTTTTTTAATTTTTCCAATTACTTTATTTTTTGGTGTATAATCTGAAACTGCTGCAGACATAATCACAATTTCGCTATTAGGAAGTTCTTTTAGAAGGGAATTATACATTTCTTCCGTTGAAACAACTTCAACAAACTTTGTATTATGCTCTATCTTTAAGTAAGTGGGTCCAGAAACCAAAGTTACATTAGCACCTAAAGCACAAGCAGAAGAAGCAATTGCAAACCCCATTTTCCCAGTTGAAAAATTGCTAATGAATCGAACATCGTCTATTTTTTCACAAGTTGGACCAGCGGATACCAAAATGCTTTTACCATTTATCTTCTTTAACTGTTCTTTTCGAAAAGAGTTGGTTTCTTTTAAGTATAAAAAGGCTTTAATATAATCGAGAAGGACAGAGAGTTCAGGAAGCCTACCTTCGCCTTGTAACCCACTCGACAATTCCCCTTTTGCTGGAGGTATAACAATTGCACCTCTTTCTTTAAGTCTTTGTACATTCATTTGGGTCGCTGGATTTTCCCACATTGTTGTATCCATTGCTGGTGCTATTAAAAGTGGTATTGATTTTGGTAAAGCGGTTGCAAGAGTAACAAGAGCATTATCACAAATGCCATTGGACAATTTTCCCAAAGTTGTAGCTGAACACGGAGAAATAATCATCAAGTCGCAATTGTGGACCATTTCAATATGCCAAGCCCCTCGATTTTGCAAATTATTGTCGAACATATCCACTATGGTAGGATTTCTACTTAAATTTGCAATAGTAAGTTCGGTAACAAAATGTTTAGCCGAAGGTGTAAGTACTGGAAAAACAGTTGCTCCGCTGCGAACCAATTCTCTAATAAGTAAAAGAGATTTGTATGCAGCAATAGACCCTGTAATACCCAAAATAATTTTTTTACCGAATAATATTCCTTGTTCAAAATGTTCATTCATATCGTTTCTAAAAGTAAAATTTAATAAATTACCAATTTAGGAATTTAATATTATTTGAATTGAAAATGTTAAAGAAAATTTTTACACTCGTTCCAGATTGGGTAAACTTTGAAAGTTTTTGGATTGAAATAAGAAAAAGAAATCGATGGTTAATTCAACTTCGGTACTTTGCAGTTTTAATGCTTTTTGCTTTTATCGCAGGTTCGAAGTTGCTTCAAACATACTTTTTTGAAATTTCTTTGCCTTTTGAAAAAATAATCATTTTTCCACCGCTAATATTGTTTTATAATATTCTTTTCCATTTTCTTTGGAAAAAATACCCGGAAATCTCAAAAAAAACTAAATTGCACAGCCTACATTTTTCATTTCTGCAAATTACTGTAGATTTCATTTTTCTAATGCTTATTATTTACTTTACTGGTGGAGTTGAATCACCATTTAACACTTTCTTTGTTTTCCATCTTATTATTGGAAGCTTAATTCTTCCTGGAGTTATTGTAACTACATTAATAACTTTCGTAATAATCATATCTATTTGTGGTTCACTGCTTGAATTCAAAGGAATAATACCCCACTATCAAATTTATGGCATTGTTAAACACTCACTTTACAATGATGTAGATTACTTGGTTGTCTTTTTTTCTACTTTTGCATTTGTTGTTTATGTTTCGATTTATTTAGCTAATTCTATTTCAAAAGTACTTTACCAGAGAGAAAAAGCACTTCACAATGCATATAAGCAATTGGAAGAAGCAGAAAAGTCCAAGTCGAAATATGTCATGACTTTTGTTCACGATTTAAAAACTCCAATTTCGGCTGCTTTAACTTGGGTTGGTGTTATAAAAGATAAATCTCTGGGTGAAATACCAGAGTATTTGACTACCCCAATAGAAAGGATTGAAAATAGATTAAAAGGAGCAATTTCTTTAATTGATGATATACTTAAAATCTCACAAGTTAAGTTAATAACTAAAATTGAAAAAGAACAAATTGATTTGCATTCTTTATTTAAAGAAATATATGTCAAACACAGAATATTAATTTCCTTAAAGAATTTAAATTACAAAATAAATATCGAATCGTCGAATCCAATTATTATTTCTGATAAGAACTTGCTTAAGTTGGCTCTTTCAAATTTAGTTTCGAACGCAATTAAGTATACTGAACCGAACGGAACAATTGAAATTTCAATAAAGGAAAAGGAAAGAAACTTTGAAATAATCGTTGCAGACAATGGAATTGGAATACCACCAAATGAATTAAATAAAATTTTCAATGAGTTTTACAGAAGTAGTATTTCAAAAGAAAGAAATATCGAAGGTTCTGGTCTTGGAATGGCACTTGTTAAAGATATAATTACAAAGTTTGGTGGAGATATTACTGTTCACTCTCCTTCTCATCTGGCTGAAGAAGGAAAACCAGGGACTGAATTCATAATTACACTACCTAAATAGAATATATTAATAATATTTTCGTTCCTTAATTTTTTATGGAGGATAATATGATAAAAAATACTGTTCAAGAAGCTCTCAATGCGCAATTAGCTCGGGAAATGTATTCCTCGAATTTATATCTTTCAATGACAGGGTATTTTCAGTCAATTAATTTAAAAGGCTTTGCCCATTGGATGCGACTTCAAGCTCAGGAAGAAATGGGGCACGCAATTAAATTCTTCGATTATTTGCTCGACAGAGGTGGTCAAGTTAAAATATCCAAAATTGATGAACCTCCTTCACATTGGGATAATCCATTAGCAGCAATGGAAGCAGCCTTGAAACACGAGCAATTTATCTCTGAAAACATTAATGAACTTGCAAATCTTGCTATCAAAGAAGGTGACCATGGTACTCATATATTCCTCCAATGGTTTATTACTGAACAAATTGAAGAGGAATCTAATGTACACGAAATAGTCGAAAAACTTAAACTAATTGGGGATTGGCAAGGTGGATTGCTTTTGATTGATAACGAACTTGGAAAAAGAACACTCACCAATTTCACCCAACCAGAAGGGGCTTAAAATTTCAATAAAGTAAAAAAGGCTGGTTCTAACCAGCCTTTTTTGTAATTGTTTTATGATTTTATTTTCTTGCTCTATTAATTGCATCAATAAAATCTTGTTTCATTCTTGCGCCTACTAATGTTTCAACAATTCTCCCCTTTTTATCAATAATAAAAGTAGTTGGAACTGCATTAATACCGCCATATGCTCGTGCAATGGATTGGTCTTTATCAATAATGTTTAAATACTTAATTCCTTTTTGTGTGGCAAAATCTTTTACATTTTGTTCAGCATTTACAACATCTCTTTCAAGGGTGATACCAACAACAACAAAATCTTTTCCTTCGCTTTCGTGGCTAACCTCAACTAAATCTGGTATTTCTCGGCGGCAAGGTGGACACCAAGTCCCCCAAAAATTTAAAAGAACAATTTTTCCCCGAACATAATCCGAAAATTTTATTTCCTTACCATCTTGTTTCCAAGTGAAATCTACCAGATTGCCAGGTTTTGCCGGAGATACACTTGTTGCGATGAATACTTTCGGTATAAAAGATTGTGGTTCAGATTCAGTATTTTTGCTATCTTGACTCTGTTGTTCAACTAATTCACTGATGTCAGTGTAAGTATCCTCTGGCTTTTGTTGTTCTTTACTTTCTGAATGACATGCGTTAAAAGAAAGTAATAGTAGTATTGAGAAAATAGAAAGTGCTCTTTTAAACATCTTTACTCCTAATATTACCAAAATAATTATTTTTGACGAACGCACAATAAATTTATTTATCTTAATTTACAATTGTTTTTCTATATTTGTTTAAAGCTACAATAAAGCCTATAACTGTAAATATCACACCAATCCAAACAAAAATAATATAGGGTTTGATAGTAACATCGGCAACAAGCATTTCTTGTCCAAAACTAAGTTCGACAGTAGATTCTTCGAGATTTTCAGCTGGCTGAAACTTTGTGAATCCAACAGCAAATTCTTTTGTAGGAACAAGTTTCCAAACCGGACTAAAAGAATTCATTTTCATATTTAAAACTGAACATATAGTATCTTGATAGATCTTCCCATTGATTAAATATTTCAACAGTAAACCAAACAAAAAGTGATTTTGCGACGAACCAAGGTGCATTGAACTCATATCATAGGAAAGAAAATATATTGAGTCTGCCTTCTCCCAAGGTGATGGAACTGATTGTCCCTTTTTAAAAGACACTGGAAAGTAAAATTCATTAAAAATGACTGACTTGGGCGCAATGTAAATATCCTTTGATATTGCAGTTTTGATATCTGGTTCAAAATATGGTTGTTCAAAATTATTAAAGCTACTCCAATAGACAATTGGTTTAACTATGGGATTAAAATTGTCTTTTGAAATTTGAACATAAAATTGATATTTCTCTCTATCAGGTTTATCTCGCTCTATTTGCTCTTTTCGTACCAACTTAAAATCATAACCAAAAGCAGTGGCTTTTTTCCCTTCGGTCAGAGTAATTGTTTGAGTTTTTTCGAAACCGCCCGAAAACATAGCTCCAACAATTAACAATGCCATTCCAAGATGTGAAAGAAAGGCTCCAACCCTGAGATTTTTATTTTTAAATTTCTTAACTAATTTTTTCACATTTACAATCAATGTAAAAATGGAAGCGAAAATAAGAAATGCATACGCGAATTTTGATTTGGTAAAAATTAAAAACATGATTGCAAACAAAAGAGAAACAGAAACATCAAAAATTAAACTTTTAAAAAAGGTCTGGATTTCTGATTCTTTCCAATTGAAGTACAAAGATAATGCATTAAAAAGTAGCATCAGTATGGCTATTGGTAACATCCATTGATTGTAAAATGAGGGTTCAAGTGCAACTTTTTTGGCACCAACAAAACCTTGGATGATGGGCAAACTTGTACCAAGAATAATTACTATAGCAGAGATAACCAAGAGCAAAATTCCTACAAGAGTGTAGAAATGGCGACTATTTAACTTCAAAGATTCTTTGCCTTGGTCAAATACTCGAAATCTTATAAAAAACAAAACAAGTGGTGCCATAGCAAAAAAAACAAGTATTATCAAAAGCAAAAGGTTGACAATTTTGCCAGGGTCAACGAAAGAGTGAACAGATGTATCGCTCAAAACACCACTTCTGGTAAGATATGTTGCATATAAAATCCCAAGAAAAGTGAGCCAAGCAAAAACGAAGTTAGTTCTAATATAACCTCTACCAACTTTGTAAAATAAAAGCGTGTGAACAAGAGCAACTGTAAAAATCCAAGGAACCAGTGAAGAATTTTCAACAGGGTCCCAGCCCCAGAAACCGCCCCAACCTAAAGTCTCATATGCCCAAAAGCCACCAAGCATAATTCCTAAACCGAGAACTCCACCACCTAACAAAGCCCGTGCTCTTCCGATCTTAAAGAAACGGGCAAAATCCTTTTTGTAAAAAGCAGAAATTGACAAAACAAAAGGAACTGATAGAATGCTATATCCTAAAAATAAAATTGGTGGATGTATTGCAATCCAGTAATTCTCCAAAATAGGGTTTAAGCCTCTTCCATCTTGGGGCACAAAATCTTTTGGAATATTTCCATCGGGAAAGGATTCCCATAAATCGGCAAATGGGCTCTTGAAAATAAGAATTAATGAAATATAAAAAATTATTAGAGAAAGGAATGATAAGGGAAGCAAATCAATAGAATTTTTCTTTAAATAAAGATAAAGAAAAAAACCTACAACTGACATCCATAAAGACCAAAGTAAGAACGAACCTTCTTGCCCAGCATAAAAAGTTGATAAAAGATAAGTAAAAGGTAAATTTCGTGAAGAATAGCTCCACACATAAGTAATTGTGAAATTATGGGTAAATATGTTGAATAAAAGAAAAATGGAAGCTAATATTATAGAAATTATACCACCAAAAAAAGTAAATTTGGCATAAGAGATTAGAGTTTCCCTATTTGATTTTTCTGCAAACAAAAAAAGCAGAAAGGACAGTAACCAAAAAAATGAAGCTAAATAAATAACAATTTTTCCTATCATTTTCCCCTCATTTCTTTAGATTTTCTAATTCGCCCTCATACTTCGAAGGACATTTTGTTATTATCTGAGAAGCAACAAAAATTGTATCTTGAGCATATCCTTTCACAACAAATTCAGGAGCGATAGTAAAGTTATTTGGTTGAGGCCCGTTAAATCGAACATACATCAATTTCCCTTTCTTATCTCGCATATAAAATTCTAAAACATTGGATTCAGGGTTATAATTCGAGGGAAATTCCTTTGCTAAACTTCCGATTACCTGAACCTTCTTAGCCAATAGACGTGCCGTTTCAAAGTCAGTATATTCAATAGCACTCTTATTGAATGATAGCAATATCACAACCAGGAAAATAATCGAAATTAAACCTATGAATATATATCTTTTCATTCTTTTTTCCTTTCACCTATGTTGAACATTGTAATTTTCTTTTCTAAGTCTTTAACTTTTTTTTCTAAAATAAAAATATAAATGATTAAACCTATCCATATTATCAAAACTATTATTAATACTATATAGATTTGATTTCGAATTAAAAAATCAGCCATTTTTCCCCTTGACATTGTTTGTTAATCTAACAATCCGATATTTTAAATTAATTAACCAGAAGAAAAGCAAAGTAAATGAAGCAAACCCAAAACTAAATCCAAATGCTTGTAATATATTTAAAGTATTTTCCTGAGTGCTTAAAATCGGTCCAGCATTAGGGCTATTTGCTGAACCCGGGTGATTTCCTTCAAGCAAGCGTGGCATAACAAAAATCAAAAAAGGAACTGTAATAAAAGCAACGATAGAATAAACGGAACTCAAACGTGCTTTTATCTCGAAATTGTCAAGACTTTGACGAAGAACAAAGTAAGCAAAATAAATTAACAATAATACAAAAATTGAAGTTTGACGCGGGTCCCAATTCCAATAAGAACCCCAATTCACCTTTGCCCAAATCATTCCTGTAACGGTTGCAAGAACAGCAAAAAAAGTTCCAAGCACCGCGGAGTGATAGGCAAAATCATCGTCTTCAAAATTCCTAAACCTTAAAAACCTTATAGAAAAATACATTGAAAACATATATGCAACTACGGCGACCCAAGCACATGGCACATGGAAATTCATAATCCTAATTTGCTCACCTAACTGTGGCACAAAGGGTAGAACGAGCAATGGATTTACTGAAACAATGTTTACATAAATAAATTTATCAAGATTACGGGAATATTGTACATTAGCAATAATTCGATTTGCTTCATAAAATTCTTTGGGTAATGGGGATTCAACAATTAACGTATCAACAACAAATGAATTTCGTGGATTATAAATAGGAATAAAAAACTTTCCTTCAATCTCTTTAATATTTTTCTCTTTAACGGCAAAGTACAAAGGTCCTGTAAAATCATTAATATTCTGTGCTACAAATTTGAATGTTGCAAAATTTGAACCAACATATGGAACGAAAGTTAAAAATACTGTAATAAATAAAAACCCAACAACAAGTATCTTCCACCAAAGTGGTTTAGGTTTTTTTATCGAGGGGAATAAACCAAGTAACAATCCCAACACGACACCTGTACCAATAATTATTCCCTTCATATAATTTTACTAAATATTCATATTACAAATTACTAAAATACGAATTTTAGTTTAAACAAAATTTTTGGTTAAAATCAAACGATTTTTCGAATTCGTTTTATCCTTTGGAAAATATTGCATCTTATCAATAATTTGCGAAATAATAAAAATTCCCATTCCCCCTTTTTTTAAATTCTTATGTATTTTTTCCATTTTTATCGGTAGAACTTTTAAAGGATTAAAACTTGGACCATCGTCTTCAATTATAACTTGAATTTCTTTGTTTTGTTGTACAATTCTTAAAGTAATTTCTCTTGAACTATCGAAATTATATGAGTGCTTTATAAGATTTGTGCAGGCTTCTTCTACTGCTAAAGCAAATAAGTTGGCTTTAACTGAATCCATTCCCAAAGCTAAAACTGAATTTATAACAAAGTTTCGAAGTTTATCCAACTCAGCAAAGTCTGCATTTATTCTTAAATAATAAGTACAAGTTTCAAAAGAGCTATTCATTTGTCCTTAATTTTTTTTGGTTAAAATAATCAATAGCCTGCTCGGTGCTGTTTAAGATATCGAAAATTAAATGAAAACCAAGTAATTCAAAGATGATATAGATTTTTTCGTTCAATTCAGCAAATTTAATATCACCACCATTATTCCTTAAATCTTCTACGAACGCCATAAAAACTCCCAAACCAGCACTACTAATGTATTCAAGTTCCTTTAGATTAAAAATTAAATAGGAGGCTCCAGACAAAATAGAATCGCCAATGGAACTTTCCAAATAGGGAGCTGAATGTGCGTCGAGTATCCCTTTAAGATAAATTATTTCAAGTTGGGAGTTTAATTTTTCTTTCCTAATTGAAAGTTTTTCTTCCATAAGTCTAAACATTAATTGACAATATTAGAATAATTCTTTATCTTAACAACTAACAAAGTTACATCGTCATCAATATTTGAACCAAATTTATTAATATAATCAATTATTTTCTCTTTTAACTCATTGGCATTACTATATACTTCTTTTTCAATAATTTGTTTCAATCTTTCAATACCAATCATAATATTTTTGTTTCCTAAAATTTCAACAAGTCCATCAGTATAAAGGATAAAATAATCACCAAAGCCAAAATTTATTTCTTTCGATTTAAGGTTTTCAGAAAAAATGGAAGATTTAAGCAAAGAGATTCCAATACCTACAGAATTTAATGCCTCGATACCCTCCTCCTTCTTGATTAACGCAGGGAAGTGCCCCGCCCGAACAAATTCTACATTTTGTTTTTTAAAATCGAAAAATAGAACAGAGATTGTTATGTGAATTTGTTTATCTATTTTAGAAAAAAGTGAATCGTTTATTCTAATTAAAAAATCTTTAGCAGATGAAATTTGGTTAGAATTTGCAAAAATTATCCCCTTTAAAAGCGACATATAAAGAGCAGCTCCAAGTCCCTTCCCAGACACATCTCCAACCAATATCAACAGTTTATCTGGTGATAACTCAATAAAGTCGTAGAAATCCCCTCCAACTTCTTCTGAAGGTTGTACGAAGGTAGCAATTTCAACATATTTGTTTTTGGGTGGTTCCTTTGGGAGGAATGATAGTTGAATCTTACGTGCAATCATTAATTCCTTTCGAAATTTTTCTTTTTCAATAGTTTCCTTCATTAAAATAGAATTTTCGATTGCGATTGAAAGTATTTCGACAAAAGAAGATAGCAGATTAAAGTCGTCCTCGTCGAAAAAGTATTCTGTTTTGTTCGCAGAAACTAAATATCCATAAAGTTTTTCATTGACATAAATGGGAACAATACAGTAACTTTGAAATTGAGATTTAAAATTTAATGTACTATAATTTAGATCTTCACTCGAATTGATGATTTTTGGGAGTTTGATTTCTTTAAGTTCTAATTGCTTAGTGAAATTATTTAAAAAATATGAATATTCATTTAAATCAATTCCATAACTTGATATAACTTCGAAAGTTCCAATGTTTTGGAAAATCAACCACGAAGGGGAATTGTTCATTGAATAATATGAAAATTCGGTAATTACTTTACATATATCATCAAGATTAGTAAAATTCCTTACAATTTTACTTAAATAAGAAAGTGAATTAACCTCATACACTTTCTTCTCCACTATTCGTGAAAGTGGTAAAGAAATAGCAGCGAGATAGAAAGCGCGAATAAATGTAAATATGAATATTATTGCTAAAGTACGAGAAAAGTGGTGATAGAAATTATTAGCATAAGAAAGACCAATTTCAAATCGAAAGTCTTGTTTAACAAATATAGCTAAAAGTACGAACAAAAGAAATGAAAAAAGAAGAATTCGCTTTAATGTATGACGAGAAGCAATAGCAATCCATGTTTTCATATTAAAAGCAAAAAATATTAGTAAAATTCCAGCAAGTACAAATAACTTATCGATTAGGGTACTATCATTAAAAAGTTCAAATTCTAAATTAAATATGGTAAAAACTACATATGTTAGTAAATACACTAAAAAAGCAATTATGAACTTGCTTGTATTTTTCCTTTTAAGACTAATCAACCAGCATAGTTGGGAAACTATAAAGAATGAAGAAAATGCTGAAGAAAAAGCAAAATGAACCTCCTTTTCGAAAAGATATAAAAACTTCGAACTAAAATAGAATTTTAAGATGGAAAACAAAGTAAACAATGCTAAATAAAATATTAGAAGGTAAAACAGAGATTTAGTGGATTCGAGAAAGGTCCCCGCAAATTTTGTCGAAGAGACTAATTCAATTGAAAAACATTTCTTAATAAGAAATATAATTAATAGTAAAATCCCAAGAATAAACAAATACTCGAGAAATTTCCATACAATTGTATACTCTAAACCAAATAAAACTAAAGTAAGATCGGAAAAAAATAATAAGATAACTATAATAAAGAATATTAAAGTAGTTGTTGGTTCAAAGATTTTTGTATGTTTCACAAAATACTTTTATAAAAAATTACTATTACGAATGGCTTCGTTATAAAGTTTCCTGAAAGCCTCAGCAATTTGGTCACGTACTCGGCGATAAACAGGTAACACCTCTTCTTCTGTACCTTTTGCTTCTGCTGGGTCTTCGAAGCCAATGTGTAATCTATTCTTTACTTTTCCATTGAAAACTGGGCAGGTTTCTTTAGCATTATCGCAAACGGTGATAACATAGTCGAATTCATCGTTCAAAAAAATAGAAACATCTTTGGGGTATTGGTCAGAAATATCGATTCCTACTTCTTTCATAACTTTCACTGCAAAAGGATTTATTTTTTCGGCTGGATTTGTTCCCGCAGAATAAACTTGCAAAGTTGAATCGAAGGATTTTAAAAATCCCTCTGCCATCTGGCTTCTACAAGAATTTCCTGTACAAAGAACAAGAATTTTCATAATACATCACTTTTTTTTGAAAAATAACCATTTTCCAAATTGATTGTCAGAATACTATTCCAATCTGTTGAAAAGGGCTTCGAAAGCCGCTCCTGTTTCATTTTCCATTCCTTGGTTACTCCTTGAGCTGAAAACTTAAGAGCGTTTTTAGCATAGAGTTTTCGAATATTATCGTAAACTTCCATCAATTTCATTGCCTTTTCGCGATTAACTTTGTCAAAAAGATTATATTGAAGATTTTTCTGATTATCCAACCCGGTCAATAAAACCCCTACTCTTTTATATTTGTAACCTTCTTTGTAAATACCTTTTAACAAAACATAGCCAAGTCTTATTAGTTCCCCGGTGAAGTTCGTAGGAACTGGCAATCTGATATAACGACTTTTAAAATATTGAGGTTCTTTGGTATTAAAAGGATTAGTAGCAACAAAAACTCCCATTATATTTGCAACACTATTTTGGCTTCTTAATTTGGTTGCGCATTCATCAATATAATTTGCAAGCGCATTGAAAAGGACTGAAAAATCAGTCTGAGGTTCACCAAATGATTTTTGGGAACCGATGGATTTTCGCGGAACTGGTTGTTCGATGTCAATACATTTTTCACCCTTCAGTTCTTTAATAATTCGAACTCCAACTACTGTAAGATGCTTTCTCACCCAACTTTCAGGCATATTAGCAAGTTCCAAAGCTGTATTTATTTTGTTTTTTTTCAGGAAACTGGAATACGCTCTTCCAATCCCCCACAAATCTTCAACAGGAAAATCCGAAAGAGCATTCTTTATATCTTCTTCTGTGACAATAACCCACACTCCTTTACTTTTTTTGGCTTTTTTCGATGCTACTTTAGCAAGAACTTTTGTTGGGGCAATTCCAATTGAAACGGGAATGCCAGTCCACTTAAGAACTTTATTTCGTATTTGTAGTCCGTATTCAGTCAGTTTTTCGGGGTTATTTCTTATAAAAGCAAGATTAGAAAAGTCAAGAAAAGCTTCGTCGATAGAATAAATTTCTATACATGGAGTAAATTCTGCAAGGGTGTTCATAACACGTTCGGACATATCGCCATAAAGAGTATAGTTCGATGATAAGGCAATAACATCATTTTTTTCCAGAAATTCTCGGTATTGAAAGAATGGCGCACCCATAGGAATTCCTAATGCTTTTGCTTCTTCAGAACGCGCTACTATACACCCATCGTTATTTGAAAGCACAACCACAGGACGGTTTTTTAATTTCGGATTAAAAACTCTTTCACAGGAAACGTAAAAATTGTTGCAATCGACAAGTGCAATCATAACTTACTGTGGTTTATGAATCACATAAGTAACAATCCCCCACACCTGAAAATCTTGAAATGTAGTTACTTTTATAGGTTTGTACTCACCATTTTCTGGAGCAAGAAAAATTTCATCGTTAATAATTTGTAATCTCTTAACGGTAAACTCTCCATCAATAACACAAACGGCGATGTCGCCTTCTTTCGGTTCAAGAGCCCGGTCGACGATAAGAATGTCTCCATTGAAAATGCCAGCACCAGTCATTGAATCACCTTGAACGCGCACAAAGAAAGTTGCAGAAGGATGCTTAATTAGAAATTCATTCAAATCGAGTTTTGGCTCAAGGTATTCTTCTGCTGGCGAAGGGAAACCAGCAGGAACAGAAAAACCAGCGAAATTTATTTCAAACTTTGTTTCAACACTTGGCGAAAAGAATTCAAAAGTAGCATCAGAGTAGATTTTTTTTAGTTCCATAAATGATTTATGCTTTTATAATTTGTAAAATCGAAATTACTAAATATTTATTGAAAATAAACATCTAATTAATTACTGACTACTATTTTTGAATATTTAAAAAGCGAAGATTTATGAAAAGTGAATTGTTGATTTTGTTTATCAGTTCTTCCATCTATCTTTTTCGAATTGCTTTTTTTATTACTGGCTTTTTCCGAGAATATATTAGAACAAAAAAACTACTTAAAAATGAATATGAACCGGAAGTTTCAGTAATTATTCCTGCTCGAAACGAGGAAGAAAACATTTCACAATGTATTGAATCGGCTTTAAAACTTGATTACCATAAAGAGAAAATTGAAATAATCGCTATCAATGACCGTTCAGAGGATAAAACCGACGAAATTCTTAAGCAACTATCGAAACAAAATCCTATTCTTCGAGTTGTTACAATCGAAGATGACTCTCAAATAGGAAGTATACCAGGAAAAGCTGGTGCAATACATTTAGGTATCGAATCAGCTACAAAAGACATCATTTTTCAAACCGACGCAGATTGTATTCTACCTCCCCAATGGGTTAAAAAAATGGTTAGGTTATTTCAAGAACCTGGAACTGGATTTGTAACTTCTTTTACTAATGTAGTAGGCAAAAGATTATTCGATAAAATTCAGGCTATCGAATGGATTTACATGCACACAATGGCTATGGGTGGTGTGGGTATGAATCAGCCGCTGGGCTGCTATGGAAATAATGCCAGTATCAGAAAGAAATATTATAAAGCATTTGGGGGGTATAATAAAATTCCTTTCTCTGTTACTGAAGACCTTGCTCTTCAACAAGCTTTTTTCCGTTATGGGTATAAAATTCATTACTTAATTCATCCCGAAACAATTGTAGACACTAAACCCTGTCGAAACATTAAAGATTATTTAGACCAACACCACAGGTGGGCACGCGGGGGTCTAAATTTGGGCTGGCGAGCAGCGATTTTTGTTCTTTCTTCTTTTGCTATCTGGTTCGGTTTTCTATACTTCATATTAAAACTCGATTTGTTTCATTTTGCTATCTTATTTCTAATTCGATTTTTTGGAGATTTGTTACTTTTAACCCCACCTTTATTCATTTTGAGAAAGAAAAATTATTTTGCTACCTTCCCTTTTGCTGTTTTATTTTTCCTATTGGTCGAACTGGTAATCCCCTTTGTAATATTTAACAAGAATGTCAAATGGAAAGGACAAGTTTTTAAGTCTACCTAAATTACTTTAACAAAACAAGGCTTTCAATAATTTTGTCAAAAACTTGCCTGAAATAACTAAACTGGGAATAAGGTGATTGAAAAAAGGCAAATAAAAGAGTATTTTCTTTTGCTAAAGCAAGTTCATATAGTTGAAAAACTTGTGTGTTTTGCTCATATTGAACTAATGTTTCAAACATATTCCCCGAGTAATCACCTCGGCTAAATAGTTTTTGTTGGATATACCTGTAAAGAGAGTATTCTTTAGCATTTTTCTCTATACTTCCCCGCCAAAATTCAATAATCTCGGCGGGGTTTCGAACGCCATAATGCTCCAACATATTTCGATTGAAAGAAAGTCGAATACCTATCGAATAAAAATCAGTATCGGAGGCTATGTTTTCTGGGGTGATTAAAATTTCATCGTAATCTTTTCCAACTTTTTGAAAAACTTTCCAATCCGATGGAATATTAATGCTAAAGCTTTCAAGTGTATCGGTAAATTTAACAAAAGAAATTTCCTCGAGAGGAACTAACAAATTTTCATTCCCCAATATCTTAGCAATTCTTTTTCGATCCAAATTTGCAAGTTTTTTTTCACCTATTTTCTCATATGCAACTGCTCTATTGTTTAGAGCGTCCGTATCAGTAGAATCAAGTGCAAGACATTTGGTATAATCTTCAATTGCTTTACGATATTCTTCAAGTTTAAAATAAGCGTTTCCACGATTGTAATAGATTTTTGAATTTATTAGTTTTAACTCAATGCATTTGTCGAAATCTTTAATTGCTTCACGATATTTTTTCATTTTGTAGTTCAAACGCCCCCGTTCGTAAAATGCAGAAACATTATCAGGATTTAATTTCAATGCTTTATCAAGGTCCATAAGTGCACTTTCAAGCTCACCAATTTCAATAAAAACTGTCGCACGATTAATATACGCTTCAGCAAAATTGGAATGGAGTCCTATGGCTTTATTAAAGTCGTCCAATGCTAGTTTAAAATCACCAGAATACAAAAAAGCAAGTCCACGATTATTGTATATGTCTGCAGATTCTTTTCCAAATCGAATGGCATTATTAAAATCTATTAATGCATATTCAAATTGGTTTAAATAAAGAAAAGAAAGTCCCCTGTAATAAAGAACATCGTAAGTAGTGTCGCCTTGTTCAAGAATTTTGGAAAATATTTCTACTGCTTTTGAATAATTTTTCTTATAAAAAGAACTAACACCCTTTGCTTTCAAATTTTCATCATTAGAATACAAGTTGTTAGTAATAAATGCTAGAACAAATATAACAGCACTTAACCTTATTTTCAAAAGTCCCCCTAAATAATCTTTTTAAATATTCTTATTGGAATTTAAATGAAGCAATCGACTTTTCAAAAACTGGTTTATATAATTGCTCTTCGCCAGTAAACCAGTTGATTGTAATTCGATAAAGTTTATTATTATGAATAGAATAATAAACTCGACTTTTAACATTACGGATCGGAGAATATTCGAAATAATAGGCTTTTTTCCCACCAATAGAAGTTTCTTTTGGCTCGGAATTCTGATGCTTGGCTTTGTTATCTTCAACTATTTTTTCAAGTTTAGTTTGCTTCGAAGCATCAAAGATATCAACACGAATATCACAGTCCAACCTTCGTTCGCCGATGTATTGATAGGACTTAAGGGCGCCTCCAACTTTTGGATTTCTCACGTCGAAATTGTCGGGAATACGAATTGAAAATCCTTCACCTTTATATTCAACAAGATTCTGAGATGGAGGTGGTGCTTCTACGATTTTTTTAATAGTGTCTGCTTCAACTTTAGGAACATACGCAAGTTTTACACTGTTGAGAATTTGCTCGAATCCAGGTTTATATTTTTCGAATGTACCGCCAAATGCTTCGAATGAAATTACTGTAACAATTTGCGAATCTTTCTGGGCATAATAAATTTCCCCCTGGAAAAGCCCGTCTCCCAATGGAAATTGGTAGGTTTGTTTGATAGCTTCCACACCATCAATAACGACTTTCGAAGGTGCAGAATATGTTTCTGGAGTAAATTGCTTTTTTGCAATGACAGAGTCAATTGTTTGGCCTTCGGGAAGTTTAATTGCTAAAAGTTCAATTTTGGCTCCAGACTCACCACTTGGATCAAAAGTGGAAAAGCGTTTAATCACAGTTTTAGTCGTAAATGCAAGAAATCGATCACCTGGATATTTTTTAATCTCCCAATTTACAGGATACTTGATACTAAATCCAAGAATTGGGTCATCGTAAATTGCAAGTTCTTTGATTTCAACTATTTGCTTTTGTTCCCCACATTTAATAAACAAAAAAATAAAAAGCAGCAAAAACACGTACAAGAAAGAACTTTTCATTTTACCTCCGAATTGTTTATAAAAACATATAAATTAACAATTTTAGTTATTTTTAGCACCTTCTAAAATCCATTTTCTAAGACCTAATCTTTGATTTTCAGTCAATTTCCATTGTAAAAAAGGGTTGTGAGGAAGTTTATATTCAAAAATTTGTATGAGTACACTTCCATCAGGGTTGCCAGGAATAACTAATGCACCATTATAAGAGTTCATTAAAGAATAATAATCATAAATCTGAACATTACCTTGTGGTGCAACTTCTCCATGACAATATGACAACCCACAATTATTTTTTAAAACAGGCAAAATATGTTTTTGAAAACTTACATTGCTTTCTGGTATTGAAATATCATTTGGATTTTGAGTATTATATAAGCAACTGTGTAACAAAAAAACTAATAAAAAAAATAGTTTACAAGTTTTCATTATTTTCTTATCAATAGTATATCCTTAATATCGATCTAGAACTATCAAAAGAACATTCAAATTTGCGAAGGGGTTTTTCGGCTGGTCCCTTTAGCACAGACCCATTACTAAGTAAATCAAACTCAGAACCATGGCAAGTGCAAATAACACGACAAATCTTTCGCCCATTTGTCAATGTTTCAATTTTAATTGGGGCTCGCACTTTTTCTTTGCCATAACATTGGTCGTGGGTACAAATCCCGGAAAAGCAACGAAAATCATCCTCTTTGTCCTCTTTTTTAACTCTGACAATAATAAATGGAATACCGTAGTTTATATCTTCGAATTGTTTTGTCACACCTGAACCAATAAAATTTAATACAGGTAAATTCAATATATCACTTTTTTCTGACTTTAAATCAATTTCGATGAACTTTCCCAAAGACTTAACTGGAATTAACCAATCTTTTTCACAACTATATATTGGAAGTATTACAATACTTACTCCTATTGAAAAAGCCAAATCGGATACTTTCTTTAAAAAATCTCTCCTTGGAATTTGAATTATCATTAGTCTCTATTTTATCAATATTAATTTTTTTGTATGAGAAGGTTTACCGTTTATGAACATTTCATAATAGTAATTTCCTGCGGACATTTCAATAAGATTCAAATCTATTTTATTGTGATACCCAACATTCAAACCAGAGAAGATTGTTTTAATAAAATTCCCTTTTGCATCAAATAATTTAATTTCAACAGAAGAAGGTTTTTGACAGCCGAATTCTATTGTTGTTTCTCCAAAACAAGGATTTGGATTGTTTTGATGCAAGTATGACAGGTCTTCTTTTTGTTCAAAAACACTAAGGGGATACAATGGAATTTCAAGGTATATAGTTTGGTCCCCGTCGTAACGGAGAGAAATTCTTTCAAGGTCTCGAGATGCTGGTCCCCAAACATACTTTCCAGTGACATTGAACAAAGTTCCATGCCCCGAGCACTCAAAAAGATGAAGGTCAGGGTCAAGATCTTTCACGGGATAACCTTCGTGTGGACACCTTTCAGAAACACAGATGAAGTCAACTTCGTATTGTTCTTTCGGTACACGAACGATAATAATTTTTGGATAAAACATTATGGTTCCTTCAACTTTAATTCGAATAGAACCCCATAAATTAGCGAGTTCAGGATAGTCCAAAAGACTTATTCCATAAATCCCGAGTAAATTGTCACCATCTTCTTTCAACGACGGAAGAATTTTACCTAATAGTTTATGAGGAGGCAATAATGTTGTAATTGCCCCAGCAAATAAAAGTTTTAAAAATTGTCTTCTTTCAGTTCTGGTCATTTACAAAATATATTATCAATTTAAAGAACGAATCAAAACGATGCTTATTTAATAACCAAAAGTTTTAAATCGCATTTGATTTAAGAATTCCCAATCTGTAAGAGCCTTCAAAAAGTTAATCAAATCTTCTTTCTCCTGTTTGCTTAAAATCAATGGCTTGAGTAACGTATCCTTGTTCAAAAATGGATACCCTCCTCGGTTGTAATTCTCTATTACCTCCTCCAATGTTTTGTACGTTCCATCGTGTAAATATGGAGCCGATACTTCTACATTCCTTAAAGATGGGGTTATAAATTTATATCTGTCTTTGTAGTCTTTCGTTACGTAATACCTCCCCCAATCAGCATAAAACATCGATGTCCCTGTGTTATGAAATTGTAAATCCGTAAATAAAAATCCTGAATGGCATACTGAACATCGTGTCCGTTCGCTGAAAAACAACCTCATACCTCGTTTCTGTGATTCAGTAAGTGCATTTGTGTCCCCTCGTATATAACGGTCATATGCTGAATTACCACTGACTAAAGTTCTTACAAATGTTGCTATTGCCTGGGCAGCAAGATATGAATTCGGTCGAACTCCTTCTCCAAAAGCAGATTCGAACATATGTGGATAAATTGGATGCAATCTTAAACGACGATTAATTTCATTTGTGTCATTATCAAAGAAAAGTGGGCTGTCAAAATCATGGTAAATTGCTTCCTCAAGCGAAATATCACTTCCAACCCATCCAATTGTACTTTTGTACGCAACATTAATAAGAGAAAGAACATTCCTTGAAAGGGCAAATTTGTTAATTGTTATTGGATTTGGAACGTTATTCGCAAATCCAAATCGTGGATTGTGGCAACTTGCACAAGAATAAGATGAATCTTTGGACAAAATTTTATCAAAGAACAAATATCGTCCAAGCTTTTCCTTCTCTAATGTGAATTTGTTATTATCAGGAAATGGGATTGGTGAAAATCCTTTAGGAGCAATAGAATAATCAGTACCTTGAGGCAAATTTTGTTCCTGTACCTGTTCACAAGAAATAAAAAGGAACAAACTAAATGTTAGAAGAAAAAATAAACAAGGATGCCTAATTTCCATTAAACAAACCTCATAAAAATTCTAATATAACAAGTTATAAGGAAATTAATAATATGCTTCGGCAAGTAATCGACCAAATCTCATTTTGGCTCAGCAAAATCGGGATTAGTTAAGAATTCCCAATCTGTAAGAGCCTTCAAAAAGTTAATCAAATCTTCTTTCTCCTGTTTGCTTAAAATCAATGGCTTGAGTAACGTATCCTTGTTCAAAAATGGATACCCTCCTCGGTTGTAATTCTCTATTACCTCCTCCAATGTTTTGTACGTTCCATCGTGTAAATATGGAGCCGATACTTCTACATTCCTTAAAGATGGGGTTATAAATTTATATCTGTCTTTGTAGTCTTTCGTTACGTAATACCTCCCCCAATCAGCATAAAACATCGATGTCCCTGTGTTATGAAATTGTAAATCCGTAAATAAAAATCCTGAATGGCATACTGAACATCGTGTCCGTTCGCTGAAAAACAACCTCATACCTCGTTTCTGTGATTCAGTAAGTGCATTTGTGTCCCCTCGTATATAACGGTCATATGCTGAATTACCACTGACAAGGCATCTTACAAAGGTCGAAATAGCTTGGGATACTAACCAAGCAGATGGACGAGCATTTTCCCCAAAAGCCTCTTTGAATAATCTTGGATACAAATGATGATTTTCAAGTCTTCTTTGCAATTCATTGGTATCTGTTCCAAAAATGTATGGAAGGAATAAGCTTCGGTATGCAGGCTGTTCTATTCTATTCCCCCGCCCATCCCAGAAAATTTTATCAAAATAGGCTACATTTGTTAAAGACATTGTGTTCCTTGGTTCGGGAATATTAAGATGTCCTAAGCTATTTGGCACAATATCTTGAAAATTATTTGGTTGCTTTAAACAATGCGAACAAGATTTAAAAGAACTGTCTCGAACAAGTATTTTATCGTAGAATAGCCTTCTTCCCAACTCAAACTTTGCCTTTGAATATGGATTATCCTGTGGAAAAGTAATTGGTGGAAATCCAGGTGGGGTTTTGGAGTAATCTTTTTCGTTGGTGGAACTCTCAGAAATTGAAGAATCTTTACAGCCAAATAAATTAATAGAGAAAAGTAAGATAAGAAAGATTATTGGTGTATTTCTTGGTTTAAGCATTTCACCACATTAATAATTATTCATTCTCAAAATTATAATTATATAATAAGAAAAAAGAATCTTAAAATAAAAGGGGCTATTCAAAAGAATAGCCCCATAACAAGAATAAAAAAATTTAACTATCTTTCGGAGATTTTTTCTTTATGTTTTTTTAATTGTCTAACCATTTTATCTGTAGCGAAACGAAGACTCTTTAAAAAATCCTCAGAACTTTCTTCGACAATTAGAGTATCACCACGAACAACAAGCGTAAGTTTGACTTTATTCATACTATCGGAAGTGAATTCAACACTGGCGCTGGTAATCGTATCTGAAAATTTTTCGAACTTTTTTACTGCTTCGAGTGCTGCTTCCTGCAATTCAGGATGTGATTTCAAATGTCGAAATGTTACTTTAGTTTGCATAATAATCCCCCAATTATTAAACATTAAAAAATCACTTGAGAAAGAACGACCGAGTATTAAAATTCAACCCAATAGAAAAAACGATTGAGAATGGCAAAATTGTAGTTTGGCTTCCCAAATCAAACGCCTCGTTTAACTTAGAAAATAAATTAAAGGTTCTATAGCTTAACATAAACCTTGCTTCTGCAAAAAAATAGTTCACAAATTGATTGCTGTCGAAAATATCGAAAGGAAGAATATTTCTTATGGCGAATGTAAAAAATGGAGAAAATCTTGTCTCACGAAATGTTTTTAATCCTAACTTTGGGTCATCGCTTAAATCGGAATCAACATATTCATCCCATTGAACCTTATCGATTGAAATACCAAATTGTAAATGAAACTGTGAATAGAAATCCGACTCGACTGGGGTGATGAAAAAAGAAAGAGACAATGGGAAAAAATTAAAATTGAAGTTTTCGCTGTAAGAACGCCAAATATTGTTAAAAGAATAAGTTTCGTTTTTGTTAAATCTCGTTGTATAGTTTAAGTTAACCCATTCCAAATTGATAGTAAACTTTGTCAAATCAGGAATCTCAATATAAAATGATGTAGCAGGAAAATTTCGATAGAGGAATTCCCTATCATTATTTTGTGCATATCTATTCATAGCATCGAAAAATTCTTTAGAAAGTTGCTCGATTGGAAAATTATATAGGACTTCAATGTTATTAATTACAAAAGGATTCTTCAATTCTTTACAAAAGAGCAAATAATAAGGCAAGAGCAACAAATAAAAAAAAGCTTTTAGTTTTGAACCCATTGAATTATTTTGTATAATGTGGATTTCAAGTTCTTTCGAGAAACCACAATATCGACGAACCCTTTGTCGAGAAGAAATTCAGCCCGTTGGAAATTGGGTGGAAGTTTCTTCTTGATTGTTTGCTCTATTACTCGAGGACCGGCAAAACCAATAAGCGAGCCTGGTTCAGCAATAGTAAAATCTCCAAGCATACCATATGATGCAGTAACACCACCGGTTGTAGGATCAGTAAGAATAGTAATATAAGGAATGCGGGCATCATGCAATTCAGTCAAAATTGCAGAAGTTTTTGCCATTTGCATAAGGGAAAGAGCGGCTTCTTGCATTCTCGCTCCACCCGAAGAACAAACCATAATCAATGGATAAGAAGTCTCTAAGCTCTTAGATGCTATACGATAAAATTTTTCTCCGACTGCCGACCCCATGCTTCCCCCAATGAAAGGGAAACACATAAAGCCAGCACAAACGGAAATCTCGTTTATCTTTCCTATGCCTGTAATTAGAGCTTCATTAAAACCTGTTTGAAGTCTGGCACTTTCGATTCGCTCTGGGTAAGGCTTTGTATCAACAAAATTCAAAGGGTCTGTAGAGGTTATGTTTGAATCAGTTTCGACAAAGCTATTTTCGTCGAGGATTATTTCTACATATTCGCTTACACCAATACGAAAATGATGGTCACATTTCGGACAAGTAAAGTAATTTTCTTCTAGTTGTTTTTTGAAAATAATTTCATTGCAAGAAGGACACTTTGTCCAAAGCCCATCGGGCATTTCTTTAGGTTTGTCAGCTTCAATATTGTCTTTTGAACGTAAAAACCAACCCATAATTTTACCTTATAACCAAAACAAATATAAACAATTAATTTCAAAAATACAATAGAAAATTTTCATATCTCCGAATATTCATTTATAATGAACTACTTTCTCCTTCCTTGTTCAACTTGTTGATATTTAGAACAATGCCAATCATTAAGCCATAAATAATCACGGCACTACCACCGTAACTGATAAAAGGCATAGGTAAACCTGTTGAAGGAAGTAAGCCAATATTTACCATAGCATTTATAATTGTATATGTTAAAAGAGAAATTAAAATGCCACTTACCAATAGAAATGGAAAAAGTTCGGTGCAATTTTTTGAAATTTTATAAATTTTAAGAAAAATCAAAAAGAAAAACAAAAACAAAATAAGAATACCTAAAAAACCATATTCTTCGCCGATAATCGAGAAGATATAGTCACCGTAAGATTCAGGTAAATAAAGATGGCTTTGACGGCTTTTACCAGGACCCAGCCCCAACAGTCCCCCATTTCCCAGTGCAATCAATGCTTGATATGTTTGATAAACAATGCTACTTTTTTCTGCTGATCTTATAAATCCAAGAAAACCAGAAATCCTTTCAACTCTATAACTTGCAGAAAAGGCATAAATTATACCAAGAAACATAAAAAAGAAAGAAAAGTTAAATAAATATTTGATTCGAATTTTGCTAACAAATAATAGACAAAAGGAAATGAAAAAAATTATCAGGGAAGTTGAAAAATTCGGTTGTAGGGCAATTAACCCACATATTATGAAAACCCAGAAAAAAACAGGAAACGCCACCAACCAAATATCATCTTTTAATTCATAACGCTCGGATATTAATTTTGCAATATATATAATCAAAGCAAATTTTGCCAATTCGGATGGTTGAAAATTGATAAAGCCTAAATCTATCCATCGATTGGCTCCTTTCACAGGATTGTTATAGAAAAGAACAATTAAGAGTAACAATATTGAAAAAATCAATAATCCATTCGCCCATTTTTTCCAATATCGATAATTTATTTTATATGAAATAAAAATTGCAAGAAAAGTAAAAATTACATTTCGAAAATGTGTTCTAAAAAAAATATTGTACTCACCAAACTTAAATTCTGCATATGTAGCGCTTGAACTATAAACAATTGAGATACTAAACAATAGAAGAAAAGCTACAAGCAGAAAAAGCACCCAATCGAACTTACCTTTTTTTAACCCCATTAGTATCATTATTGAATTTAGTAAGTTTGTAAATTAATTTACAAATTTATCAAAAAGGGAATAAATGATTTCGGAAAAGGACATTAAGGAAATTGATTCAAGCAATATGTTTAATGTTCTTAAAATTTTTTACGAACAAATTCGCTATGTAATTAACAAAGCTAATGAACTTCCAAAATTAGATAATCCAAACCAAAAATTTCTATTATTTGGTATCGGCGGCTCAGCAATTGCTGGCGATTTATTGCAATCCTTTTTTAGGAACAGCGAATTGAATAGTTTAGAAATTTTTGTAAATAGAAATTATTTCCCACTTTACCGAATAGAACCAAGTACAAACGTAATCGTTAGTTCTTATTCTGGAAACACCGAGGAAACTTTAGAGGCATTTTCCATTGCTAAGAAATATACTAAAAACATAATTGGCATAACCAGTGGTGGTAAACTGGAGAACATACTTCAAGATGAAGGGTTTCCATTAATAAAACTGCCCGAAGGCTACCAACCGCGTGCTGCGATTGGATATTCTTTTTTTTCTCTTCTGTTATTTATTTGGAAATCTTATGCAACACCCGAAAAGTATTCAAAATTAATATCGGAATTAATTCTTTTAGAGAAGCTTTTGAAAGAGAAATCTAAAATTTATTCGGAAATTTCATCAAACAATATTGCTTTAGAATATGCAAATAAACTATTTGACAAATTACCTATTATATACGCCTGCGAAGAAACATTATTTCCAGTTGCAATGCGGTTCAGAGCACAAATTCAAGAAAATGCAAAGTGTCTTGCATTTGCAAGTCCTATTCCTGAAATGAACCATAATGAAATTAATTCATTTCTCAATCCCCTTAATATTGCTAAAGATGTTAGTGTAATTATCTTAAAAGACAAAAACGACCATCCACGGAACCAAAAGAGAATTGATGCAATGTACTCGATTCTGAAATCTAATGTCGAAATCGCAATAATTGAAAGCAAAGAAGATAAATATGTTTTCAGAATGTTTGATTTATTGTACTTTTTGGATTGGGTTAGTTTTTACTTGGCAATTCTATATAAAACAGACCCAACCCCAATTCCAGTAATAACAAAACTTAAAAATCTGCTTCATACATAATTTTAGTCAAATTAAAAAGATAATACATAAAATTGCAAAAAATTTCGTAATTTTGTGTTTGTTTTTTTATAAATTTGGAGTAATAGATGCCAAGAACTGCAAAAAAAGTGCGTCGAGCAAAGTATATTACTATTTATTCTCCCTTTGTTATGAAAGAAACAAAACACGAGTTAGTTGGAGAACCTGTTGAAACTCCACAGGGGAGAATGCAATGGGCTCGGTGCACACGCAGTCGACAAATGCAATTAGTAAATCTTGATTTAATCGAAAATGAACTTGATAAATCGCGCGGCGTTTTGAACATCTCCATTGAAGATGCAAAAAAATATGATGTTCACGAAAACTATCAAATTGGCGATATCATTTACCATCCCGTTTGGCAGGATGTAGGTATAGTTCGCGAAAAAGTTACAATCAGCAATGGAATGAACGCTATTGTTGTTCAATTCCAAAAAAATAACGAGAAAAGATTAATTGAGAATTTACAACAATAAAGATTGTTTAACAAATATGGAGTGTTTACTTTGATAGGTGTGATTTTACAATCAAATGAAAATATCGACAAAGCCTTGCGTCGATTTAAAAAGAAATTCGAAAAAAGTGGAATCTTAAGAGATTACAAGCGTAAAACTGCTTATGTCAAACCTTCAGTCGAAAAAAGAATGCAAAGACTTAAAACTTTACGCAGAATTCGACGCTCATCAATGGAAGAAATTTAATGTAATCTTAAAATTTATTAATAAAAAGAGGCTGACACAATTGTCAACCTCTTTTTTTTATCTCTTAAATTTTATTCTAATTTATAGGTTCGAAAATAGACTCGTCTAGTTCCTCGTTGATTTGAATATTATTTTCAACTTCAATATTAAACATCGGATTTGTAGTTGTAACTTTTATGGGGAAAATAAAGTTTCCTACTTTATCCCATTTTTGAAAAGAAGTTGTTACTGGAATTGGTCCTTGTGGCGATTCTTCAGTGCCTTCGATTTTATCGATGAGAAAAGTTTTTTCGTCGAAATAAACTGTTGATTCAAAACCTCGAGGTGTTGTAAACTTCACAAGTATTTTACCATTTTGTTTGCCAAGAACATCAACTTTGAAATATTTTGTCAATAAATCAATATCTTTATTTATTGCAATATCGAAAATATTTTTATCTCTTTCTTTAAATTTTAATTCTTCCACTTGACCTTGAACTTTTGCCCAAGATTTTTCTGAATTCTGCCAAATTTCACTTTGAAACATTCCGAAGTCGACTAACTCATACTTCTTCAAAGGTGATTTTATTTTAGTTACAACCTTTCCATTTAGGGTTTGACCTTGAAATGACAGTTGTGCATTCCCCTCAATAACAAGTGTTTTAACACTTTCAAGAAATTCTTTGCCTCCACGGCTTTCAAGGTACTTCGCAACGATTTCTTCTCCTTTAATTCCAACAGGTTCAAGTTTTGCTTTTTCCCCGGAAAGCGGATTTAAATCAAGGTCATATTCGAAAATTTTACCAAATTTATCAAGTTTATCTTTTACTTCTGGTGTTCCAACTACAACTATATATGCATAATCCGGGTGCATATATTTTTTTGCAACCTTTTGAATATCATATGGTGTGAACTGATTAATAATTTTTGGATAATTTTTTAAATATGAAATAGGCTTGCCATTGAAGTGAGCATTTTGAATGAGACTTGCAACAAACTCGGCATTTTCGAAAGACATAAGGTAGCTACCAACTTTAACCTTTTTAATTCGGTTCAATTCTTCTTCGCTTGGGGGTTCAGTTGCAAGAAGAAGAAGTTGCTCCTTAATAACATCTATAGCAGAATCAGTAACAGGATGACGCACTTCGGCTCCGCAAGCAAAACGATTAGCAAATTTTGAACTGGTTTGATAACCAAAAGGTGAGTATGTGTATGAATACGTTTCCCGAAGTGTTCGGAATAATCTACCTGCAAACCCAGAGCCCATAATACTTGCTGCAACATCGAGTGCCTCGTAATCTGGATTTGTAATTTCAACTGTTGGAGTTGCAACAATAATTGAAGATTGAACAGAAGTTGGTCTGTTTACAAAATATACTCCAAGGGGTTCTGGTTGTGTTGGAGGCATAACCAAAGGTTTTAAATTTCCTTTCTTCCAATTGCCAAGATATTTATTAAAAACTGGGATAATTTCTTTTTCCTTTACATCGCCTGTAACAACAAGTGTCGCAAAATCGGGTTTAAAATATTTATTGTAAAATGATTTAACATCTTCCAAAGTAATTCGCTCGATAATTTCTTCGGTTTTCCTTTTCCCATAAGGATGCCTTTCTCCATAAATAATTCTTTTAGATAGAGTTGAAGCAAGATTCAGCGGTCGAGCTTTTTCGTTCTTAATAGCTGAAATTACTCTTTTCTTGAGCTTTTCAAACTCATCTTTTGGAAAAGTTGGATTAAGAA
>JBBIUA010000017.1:0-48365 GCA_037440445.1 Ignavibacteria bacterium | reverse complement strand
ATCTTTGATCTGGCATTTGATATGAAATTTTCCATCCTTTTCTATAATCATGCCTTCCACAGCTTTAATCTCTTCATTCGTGAAAAGAGATAGGCCGTGCTTCACATCTGATGCCGAAAAGATCTGATTTATTTTTGATTGGTTATTTTGGTGCATTTTAAATCTCCTTTTAAAATTGATTAATAAACCCTTTCATACACATTATTATGAAATGGCGTTGAATTAAAATAAATAGAACCACTTTCTGTAAAATATCTGTTGAAAAAAGAATATAACTTATCAAAAAGTTCATCCCTGAATGCTGGATATTTTTTTAGTGCTTCTTCAATATCTTGTTTTAATAATTTTTCAATCTTGTTGTAATAGTTCGATTTAATCCTCATCAAATTAACAAAACCGCCAGTGCCTTCAATCTTGGCACCGATGAAAACATCCTGCAGTGCCTTATAAAATCTTTGTTCTTTGGTCATATTATTACCTCAGTATTTTGTCATTTAATGTATTTTTTTACAACATTTTCTATAAGTTTATTAGAATTAAACTAATTTAATAATTTATTTCCATTCAAAAAACAACTATTTATTTTTGAACGTTTCCTGTTAACTTCTGATAATTTTCGTTATCAATTAATCGGACGCTTCCGTCTCGTTCCATAGCGTAAGGTTTCGAGAGACCTCTTTGTCAACCACTGCCCGAACGAACTCAATGTCCTTTGGCACAGATACAGTGCATGCATAAACCATTTGCCCAAGACGGGTAAAAAAATTCCTATGGTGGTGCTGGGCATACCCCTACAGAAATGCAAGTAACTTTCAGCTATTGAGTTTTTGCTTGACTCAACTTGAGGTGTTTTTCCCAGCAAATCGCCTCGTTCGGCAAGCTCCCCTTTTTTTTTATTATCCACAAAAACAACAATTATGAGATCATAAATTGTCCGCAAACGATTTATCAACTGACAAAACATGCCTTTTTTTTAAATAACTGAAAAATCACATTTTTGCCGCCGTAAATCCCCTATAAACGATTTTTTTCTATCAAAGGGTATAATTATACCCCCTTTTTAATACAGCCCTTTACAGAAGCAAGTCGGCGTTCAAATTTTGTTGGATTTTAACCACCGACTTAAGGCTTTGTTTTGAGAAGAGAAAATTTTTTCTAATTTTTTTTAAAAATATTTGGTTTTTCCAAAGCGTTAATTTCCAAACATCGAGGAGATTGTTTATTGATGAGGCTTTGGCTGGTGCTTGACATTCGTGTTATTTTAGCCTCAGGGGTGAGGTTCTCGGAGCAATGGAATAATTTCCTGCCAAGCCGTTTCAAAGTGTTTTAGGGCTTGGTAAAAAACCTTATCGTCTTTATCAAAGGCATTGATAAGGTTTTGCCTTGCTTTTTCAACAATTTGATGCTTATCCGGGTAGTAGGTTTTTAAAAAGTAGATATTTTTTTTGCCACCAGGGATAAGTTTAGAAATCTTGGTGACCACCTCGTTTTGCTTTTTTGCCCGTTCAAATTTTTCTTCCAACGTAAGAGTTTTACGGGGAGACTGGCTTATTGCATTTGATTGCTTTAGGGCATTAGACTTGAGTTTGCTTTTTGTTTCCATAGGTAACCTAAGTAGTGGTTAACCCTTTTTTAATTTTTCCTTCTACCATAGATTTCGAGCATATTTATCAGGATTGATTTCCACCTGTCCAGGGCAATAACGAACTCGTCTAAAGGTTTATCCCAGGCATCCCCAAGTTCACAAAGTGCATCCTCGTGTTGTTGATACAATTCGGGTTGTGATTCCTGTGCCCAGTCATATACCCCCCGACTGTCGTATTTTTCATCAATTGCTGTCACAACCTGCCGAACAAGTTTCTTGCGTTTTTCAACCGAATCGGGCTCCGTTCTTGCCATTTTAATGAAGTAGTCCGCAATGTCCAAACCTTGCTCCCTCTCTTCTTCGCTTGCTGCCTCCTCGAGACCCTTATACACCTCAATATCTAAGTCCAATGCCTCTCGTATTCCTTTAGCCTTCTCATTCCATTTGTCAAAACCCCCTAAATCAGGAATGAGAACAACATTGCGACCTCTGAGGACGTGAAGTTTCTCAGCCGTTAGGTTTGACAAGCCACCAGTCGCAACCCATTGAAATTTAGGAAAATAAATCGCCCCAATTAAAGCGGTTTTCTCACTTTCTACAACAGCAATGGTTTTGTTGTTTGAATGTATCAAGTGTTCGCCGAACAAGCATTGTTTAAGGTTAAAGCCTTCGAGTTTGAGGATTGTATGAACCCAATTGATTTTGCCTTTGACTCTTTTTCCAGTCTCAGGATCGTAGGCCATAACTTTACCACCTCGAACGTTGCCGTTGATATCAATTTGCCAGAACACACAAGCCCCGCCCCAGAGGTTAGCTGTTCCAACTCGGTATGAATTAACCACCTTTATTACTTCTTTCGGGTCAAAGACAGAACACAAGAAGCGAACAAGGGGATTCTTATGAGGCTTGGTCAAAGTTTTTTCGACTATTTTTTTATCAATGTATGAAGGACTTACAGTCCCGTTGTTTTGATTCATTTTTAAGACCTCCCTGTTGGTTTTGTTAAACATATTTTTATCACGAAAATATTCTCTCGGGGTATAATGATACCCACATTTAATTTCACGATTGCAACGACCAACAGAAGGATCAAGATGCCTCTTGGTTTCAATATCAATGTAACGGACGAATTCCTTATGTCCACAGTTTGGGCAAATATACCTGCTTGATGGTCCACTATACGGCTCAAGGATAAACCTGTGTAACATTGACCTGCTCCTTCATTTTTTTCACTCCCCGCGTAAAATAAATTGCACCTAAAATTGCACCTTCTCGTTTTTGTAAGTCCTTGACAAAAAATGATTTACAAATTTGAGAGGGTGCAAAAAAAAGTGCAATTTTTTCTGCGCAAGGGATGTTAATTTTCGGTGTCATCGCCCCCCTCGTCCAACCAGTACTGAACAGTCCGCTTCGAAACTCCGAAGAATTTACTGATATCCTCAATCAAAAGCCCCCTCCGCCGTGCCTCTCGGGCAAATAACTTCTGAAAAAAGCGCTTCCCTTGGTAACTTGGAAGCTCAGCGTCAGGCGATTCGAAAAACGATCTTGGTTTCTTTGCTTCTTTAAAGACGAAGTTTACCGTATTGTTTTCTATAACCCTCTCAAAGACCAAAACTGAGTTGGTTGGCTTTGCGGCATTCCTCAGTTTGACGATGTGGAAATAAATCAAATTATCGTTATCCAGCCCCTCGTACAAGGAGAAGAAGCCGCGCGGAAAGTTTAAAAACGAGGTCGCCCCTAAGAAGGAGTCCCTGCTTGCTTTTTGCAGTGCGGTTTTTTTCTTGTGCAATACAATCAGCACACTGCGGTTTTTCGCGACTTCAAGTATCTCTTTCAGGAAGACTCGCGACTCGGCGTTATCTTCTATTTTAATATTCCCGGCTCCAATATTATCAACAACTACAAACCAGTGCTCGTCGGAATTTTCCTTTATAAGTTGTAAAAGGTTCTTGTAAGTAAACACATCGTTTATCTCTATAAGATTTGCGTATCTGATATATTCGCCCGCCTGTGGGTACCGAAGTCTCGTTTTTACGTTGTTGCCTTCACTATCCACCACAAGTATGCCAACTGGTAAATTTTCCTGAACAAAATCGAAGGGAGGGAAGGACCCAAAACCCAGCATCGCCTCGATAAGACGCAGAGTGAATATGGACTTCCCGACCCCGGCTATTCCGTCAATAACGTGCAAGCCCGCCACCTCGATAAGATCCCTCACGATAAAACGGGGAGGCGTCATCTCCACATCGGCGAGCAGTGGCACGTCAAATTTTTTCGGACTTAGTGAAGCCCCAAACTTAAACTCACCATCAGCGATTGAACTCAATTCAGTGAGCAATTTTGTTTCTACTGACTTAGCCATCTCCCTACCTCTGGAAGTTCAACATTTTTCATTTGTGATGATTCTCAACGAACTTTTCCACGTCGCTTGGCTTGAAAAGAACCCTCCTTCCTATCTTCGAGTACGGTATTGCACCCTTTTTCATTAAGTCCCACAAAGTCGGTAGTGAAATTTTGAGCAATCGCGCGACCTCCCGCCTATCCAAAAAACCTTCAGTCGTTGATTGTTTTTTCCCCTGGATTTCGAGGGTTCGCGTAACAGTTGCTTCGATGATTTTGTGAAGATCATCTTGGGTTAATAAAATAAGATTTTCCATAAAGAACTCCAAAAATTGAACAAATAAAATTCAAATGCAAAATTGGAAGCAGTGCTTTTAACAACAAAGGAAAACAGATAGAATTCTTATAGAACTTTTGCGAATTTTTCAGAATTCTTGGGGAATTTTTGGGGAACTTTTAGGAGAAGAGGGGAGGGGGTAATACCGTTAGTAAGTTGTTCTACGCGGTGCCGGCTTTTGTTCTTTTAATTATTGCTTCAAAAAACTCACCTGGTTGTACTAAATACTCAAACCCTAAAAACTCGAGCGTTCACCACAGTACTTGTCCTTGTTCCAGTTCGAGGGCTTAACTTTTTCCTGCGTAGAAAACACAATTGTGGGTCTACCAAGCCCCCTGATATAGCATAGAATTAGCTTCTCAGGGGTCGAGGATTTTTTATCAAGATAAAAGTTGACAGAAATCACATTCCACCTATGTTTTTAAACTCTCAAATTAACTGACGTTAGACCTTACACTTTACGTTAATCCATTTTGATTTTACAAAATTTTTTCTTATATTTGTAATTGAGAAAAATCAAAGATTTACAAGGATTTATATGCGGTTAAGATTAAAAGAAATTAAAGCAAAAAAACCAAAAAATAGTCCACGTTGGAGCACAGAAGATATTCCTAATTTCTCTTCTAATTTCCAACACTTAATAAATCGAATAAAACTGATGAAATAGAAAGACGTGATTTGCAAGCAACAAAGAAGATCATTAATTCATATAAGGCCAGCAATTACTTGCTAAAATTTTTTTAACAATTTGAATATTAAAAAAGAATTTATATTAAAAATTGGAAAAACAGATCTGTATAAAAATTGTTTTCATTCATTTTGTGATTTTTTCTTACTTTTACAGATTGAATTCTGTTTGTTTCACAAAAAGAGAATGAAATGGCAATTAAAAAAGTTTTTGTTCTTGGTGCTGGAACAATGGGTAATGGTATTGCCCACACTTTTGCCCAGTTTGGTTATTCTGTTGTCTTATGCGACGCATTCGAAAATGCTTTAAAAAACGGAATGTCAACTATTGAAAAAAACCTTGGACGCCAAGTGAAAAAAGGAACAATAACTGAAGAACAAATGCAAGAAACACTTTCAAGAATTTATCTAACAACGAATTTCAATGAAGGCTCTGATTGTGATTTCGTAGTTGAAGCAGTTAGCGAAAACAAGGACTTGAAATTCAAAATCTTTTCGGATTTAGACAATCTTGTTCGCCCTGATGTAATTTTGGCAACCAATACTTCAACAATTTCTATTACCGAAATTGCTTCGAAAACCAAAAGACCAGATAAAGTAATAGGCATGCACTTTATGAATCCCGTTCCAATGATGAAATTAGTCGAAGTTATTCGAGGCTTGGCAACGAGCGATGAAACCTATCAAACTGTAAAAACTCTCGCCGAAAGTTTAGGAAAAGTCCCGGTTCATGCCAATGATTATCCTGGTTTTATTGCTAATAGAATATTAATGCCTTTTATAAACGAAGCAATTTGGGCAGTAATGGAACATATTGGAACAGTTGATGCGATAGACGAAGTTGCAAAACTTGGTTTCTCGCATCCCATGGGTCCATTGGCTCTTGCTGATTTAATTGGCCTCGATACTACATTAGCAATTATGAATGTTCTCCATCAGGACCTTGGTGATCCACGATTTCGTCCTGCACCACTTTTGAAAAAATTAGTTGCCGCTGGCCATTTAGGACGCAAATCGGGTAAAGGTTTTTATGATTATTCAGGCGAAAAACCAGTTCCATTAACATTTTAGGTGGCTTATGAACGGGCAAAGAAAATTTGATTCCGACGACCCCGATATCCTTGCCGCATATCAAGCAGAAACAAATGGTGAATATTTCAAAGCCATTGAATATTATAATAAAGTAATCGCAAGAGACCCTTCTCGTGGAATAGTTTATAAACATTGTGGAAACGTCTATTATCGTATCGGAGATTTAGACAAAGCAGTAGAATATTTGGAAAAGGCTGTTGAATTGCTCCCGAAATTTCCTACTGCAAGATATGAACTTGCTCTTGCCTATTACCGTCAGGTGCGTATCCGAAAAGCAATCAACACTATGAAATCTGTTTTAGAACTGGACCCAAATTTTTTGATGGCTCGTTATTGGCTTGGAATCTTGAATTATCATTATGGACATATCCGCGAGGCTCGAGAATACTATATTCAGGTAATTGAAAGAAACCCTAATTTCTATATTGCATATCACCATCTCGGAGTCACAAATCTGAGGCTTGGAAACTATGAAGAAGCAATAAATAATTTCAAAACTATCATCGACAAAAATCCTGATTCAGCAGCTGCCTATGCACTACTTGGGGACGCATACCTTTACCTCGACAAAAAACATGACGCAAAGATGGCATACCGGAAAGCACTCGAACTTGATCCAGAAGACCGCAAAGCAAAACGAGCACTCGAAATGCTTGACGAATTCAAGGATGTAACTTTTTAATGTTACTTGCCTTTTTACAAACATTACTAAATAAAAATACCTAAAAGATATTGGGTTTGAATTGCTGGTAATAATCTGGAACAAATTCCTGAGATTGGATAGTCTTCCCATTTTGATATAATTTCCAGCCAAGAATTGCAACATCTTTTGCAGTAAAACGATTTGAATTACGTATTATCCTTTCAGTAAGGAAATCTTTGATTCCAACTCCACATATAAAGTCTTTTGCTCCAATAAGATTTTGAATTTCAGAAATCGGTTTCCATTCTACATTTGTAATTGGTTCTCCATCGAGGTTAAAAAACTGGAAGTAGTAAATATCCTTGTGGGAAGGTAGAAGAACAAGAATTCTATCGGACTTAAGATAAATAGCAAATTCTAAATTGCTAAAAGCAATTGCTGAAAGTGTTGGAACAGACACTAATTTAATTTTATCGTCGAAACATAAACCTTTTGCAAATGCAGAACCAATCCTCAACCCAGTAAATGAACCAGGACCCGAAGAAATAGTAATAACAGTCAAGTTTTCTATCGAAATAAAATTGTCTTCTAAAATCCTTTTAGTAAGAGAAGCAAGAAACCTATCGGCAGAATTTTTGTCGTAAAGTGTATATTCACCAAGAATTTCCTGACCAAGGGTCAAACAAACTGAACAAATGTTTGTTGCAGTTTCAATAGCCAAGAGGTAATTATCTTTCATTGTAACTCACTTTCAATTGTCTTCTTAATTCTCCAAATAATTTCAACAACTTTGTCAAAAGTTTCTGCTTTCATATGCATACATAATTTGCTGCCTTTTTGAACAAGTTTTGCCTTATCGAAAGAAATAGCAAATTCGGTAATAATTTGCAAAACATTGTCATAGAACTCAGAATTTTTCTCTTCGGGAAATTCAATAATAAGATTTTTTGTCCTATACAAAATTTTCTGTATTCCTGTATCGAAAGCTTTAATCCTAAGAGAAACAATTTTGAAAAGATTTTCGAGTTCTTGAGGAATGTCACCATATTTGTCCTGAATTTCATTTCGAATATTGGATATTTCTTGCTGGTGCCGAATATTATATAATTCCTTGTAATAACGAAATCTTTCGGTTTCGCTTTGAATATATGTTTCGGGAATAAACGCATCGAAATCAACTTCGATTTGCAATTCACTATTTTCAAGAAATTCAAGTGATTTTGGCTTTTCTACCTCGGGGAAGAATTCCTTAAATTCAGTTTCTTTCAATTCACGAATAGCATCATCGAGAATCTTTTGATACATTTCGAAACCAATTTCATTAATAAATCCACTTTGTTCATACCCGAAAATATCTCCAGCACCTCGTATTTCTAAATCGCGCAAGGCAAGCTTCAAACCACTACCTAAATCGGTATATTCTTCCAATGCTTGCAACCGTCGTAGTGCCTTTTTGGGAAGTGTTTCCAGTGGTGGAATGATAAGATAACAGTAGGCTTGTATGTTTGTTCTCCCCACTCTACCTCGAAGTTGATACAACTCTGCTAATCCGAAATTTTGAGCATTGTAAATAAAAATTGTATTTGCTTTTGGTATATCTAGCCCAGATTCAATAATTTTCGTTGTCAAAAGAATATCAAACTTCCCGAGAATAAAATTGGACATAACTTTTTCAAGCTCACTATTTTTCATCTGCCCGTGAGCAATAGCAATTTTTGAATTAGGAACTGCACGAATCAAACGTTCATATACCTTATCGATACGGGAAATTTGGTCGACGACAAAGAAAACTTGTCCGCTCCTCGCCAATTCCCTTAAAATTGCTTTTCTTATCAATTCATCTTCCCAATAAATTATCTCTGTATAAATTGGCAATCGATTCCGCGGAGGAGTTTCCATCAAACTCATATCTCTAACTCCAAGAAGGGAGAAATTAAGTGTTCGAGGAATCGGTGTTGCAGTCATTGTTATTGTATCTACATTGATTTTCAATTGGCGTAGCTTTTCTTTTGCAGCTACCCCAAAGCGATGCTCTTCGTCGATAATTAAAAGTCCAAGGTCTTTGAAACGAACATCCTTGCTTAAAAGCCGATGAGTTCCAATTATTATATCAATTCTACCACTTTCTAATTTATTAAGAATCTCTTCGGTTTCTTTCGCAGTTTTAAACCGAGAAAGTGACTCAATAATTACCGGATAATTTTTCAAGCGTTCCTTGAAAGTAACTTCGTGTTGACTTGCCAAAATAGTAGTTGGAACAAGGACAGCAACTTGTTTGCCCGATTGAACTGCTTTGAAAGCAGCACGAATTGCTACTTCGGTCTTGCCAAATCCTACATCACCACAAATAAGCCTATCCATTGGTGTTTCAGATTCCATATCGCGCTTGACTTCCTCGGTTGCTTTCGCTTGATCTAAAGTATCTTCGAACACAAAAGATGCTTCAAATTCTTTTTGCCAAACTGTATCTGGGGGATACGCAAAGCCTTTTTTTATTTTTCTTTCAGCATAAAGTCTAATTAATTCTTTCGCATCCTTTTTGAGCCTTTCTTTAATTCTTTGTTTCTTGCGCTCCCACTCCCCAGTCCCCAATCGAGATAATTGTGGAACTACACCTTCTTCTGCTCTGAATTTTTGTAACTTATAAAGATAATTTAGGTTCAAAAACAGGATATCATCCCCAGCAAAAATTAATCGAACACAATCTTGGTAATTATCGCCAAATTTAACTCTTTCCAAACCATCAAATTTGGCTATTCCTTTATCGATATGAACAACATAATCGCCGATATTTAATTCTCGAAGTTCTTGAAGTGTTAGTCCCTTGCCTCTTGGTCGGTGCGAAACCCTCAGTCTTTCGCGACCAAAAATTTGATGTTCAACAAATAAGGCAATTCCACTCGAAGGATAAACAAATCCCTCGCTCAAAGGTTTATCGAACCACTCACATTTTTCAATAATTTCTTCTGGAGAATACAAAACATCGTAGTTATCTGAATTGCTATCATACTCAACTTCAATTGCATTCGCTAGAATTTCTTTCAGTCGATTCAAAAGAAGCTCGCCATCGGATGCAAAATAAATCTTATACCCTTGATTGAAATACTCAAGAAACTCTTTCACAAAGTTACGAATAGAAGCAAAATTCGATTTCAAAGGTTGTGTTTGAATTGAAACCGCATCTCCAAATATTGAATTCAACAAAACTTTTTGATTATCCACCTCTAAATGGAAATCGGGATAGGTATTCATTATCATTTCAAAATTTTCAACAACGAGCAAATCGGTGGAATCAATATATTCCAACAAGTTAGTGCTTTCATATTTTTGTTGAAATAAAGTTGTAATTATTTCAACATTCTCAAGTTTCTTTAAGCTCCTCTGCGTTTCCAAGTCGAATTGGCGAAGAGATTCAATTTCATCGCCAAAAAATTCAATTCTTAAAGGATTATCCATTCCTAAAGGGAAAATATCGACAATTGAACCACGAACTGCTATATCGCCTTGTTCTTCGATAAAATCTTTACGTTCGAAACCTTTCAACAAAAATTTGGATATAAATTCCTGATAAGGCAACACATCTCCAACAGATAATTGCATTTTCTCTTCAAAAAAAGCATTTGGCTTTGGCAATGATATTCCAAACACTTCTGGTGTAACTATCAAAATAGAGGACTGATTGGTTTTATATTGCAAAACTTTTTCATAAATATTCAATTCTAACTTTTCGTTTGGTATCTGGCGAAATCTCGATGAAAAGAATGTTGTTATTGAATAGACATTCTCTAAATTGAAAAAAATTTGAAAGTCAAGGCTGTATTTGTTCAAGGTTTCTTCATCGGGTACAAGAAGAAGTATCCTTCGGCTTTCGATACTCTTCCAGATAAGAAATAGAAAAATTGATTTTAAAGAACCATATAAATGGCGAATGGCAATATCTTTGTTTTTGGAGATTTCGTTTAAAACTCGACTAAATTCAGGGGTCAAGGAAATTTGTTCGAGCAAGGATTTGTTCTTCCAGTTTGATTCCACTTTAAAAGTCGCTTTCAATCACTATCGTTTGATCTGGCTTTGCTTTTAAATTCTGAGGGTCGTAGTTGAAAAGACGAATTACTTGCAACATTTCTTTTCGAGATAATTTTCGAGAAGCAAGGATGATGTAACGAATATTCTTTCGTGTATCCCTAATTATATTCTCTACTTTTTTTTGTGATGAATCTTGCATTCTTGTTTTCTAATTTGTTAAAAATGGTTTAAACAGATTTTCAAATAAGGCTTCTTTATTTTTTATCAATTTCGCGTAAAATTCAACACCTTCGGTTTTTTCTTCCGATTTAACAACACTGGAGTATCGAAAAAGGAAAGGTACCAATTCGAATTTGTTGTAAGGAAGAAAAACCTTAACAAATTTGTTTTCGCTTTCCATAACTTTTTGCATTCTGTCGAGCAGCGAAGTGATGTTTATACCACGTTCGGCGGAAATTAGAATTGCTTCTGGATATTCTTGTTGCAAAAAACGTATATATTCTTTGTCTTCGAGCAAATCAATTTTGTTAAGGACAAGAATAACAGGTTTGTGGTGCAAATTCATGCTTTCGAGTGTTTCTTGAACAATAGCAATTTGTTCATTAAGAAATTTGTGGCTTGAATCGGCAACATGGATTAAAGCATTAGCATTACGAACTTCGGAAAAAGTGCTGCGAAAGGAAGCGACAAGATGAGCAGGGAGTTTCCGAATAAACCCAACCGTATCGGACAATAACACAATTTTATCATTAGGAAGACGAAGCGACCGCGTAGTTGTATCGAGTGTAGCAAATAATTTATTTTCAACAATTACCTCTGAATTTGTCAAAAGACGCATAAGAGTTGATTTTCCAGAATTTGTATAACCAACAAGGGCAAATCTAAAGAAATCGTCCCTTTGCTTGCGTTCAATTTCCTTTTGCCGAGCAATATCTTTTAGTTTTGCCTGCAATCGCTGAATTCTTGCTTTAACCAACCGTCGGTCAGTTTCGATTTGTTTTTCTCCAGGACCTTTTGTTCCAATACCACCATATTGTTTAGAAAGGTGGGACCAAAGTCGCGTTAGTCGAGGCAAAAGATATTGCAGTTGAGCAAGTTCCACTTGGGTTTTAGCTTCTTGTGTTCGAGCGTGTTGAGCAAAAATCGAAAGAATTAATGTTGTCCTATCAATTACCTTGACTTGAAATTCATCTTCTAAGTTCTTTGTCTGAATTGGGGTTAAATCGTCATCGAAAACAACCAGAGTAATTCCTTCTTCTTCAATTAAGGATTTGATTTCTGCAACTTTACCTTTTCCAATTGCTGTGGCAGGATTTAAAAAGACTACTTCTTGGTAAATTGAATCAATAACCTCGCCTCCAGCAGTTTCGACCAATGAAGCAAGTTCCTTAAGATGTTCTTCGATAATTTCATTTGCTGTACCTTTTTTAGGAATTGCTACCAATAATGCTTTTTCGGGTAAGGTTTCGTTGTTTATCATCACCAAAAGTTAACCACCAATAGTTTTTTAACGATTGAAAACTAAAAAAATTTTTTAAATTGCAATGGGGTAAAAACTTTTTAAAGGTAAGAAATGATATCATTCCAATTCGATGAAATTCATAATCAAATTAGAGACACAATAAGAAAATTTGTCCAAGAAGAAATTGCACCAACAGTAATTCAAAGGGACATAAGTGGAGAATTCCCTCGCGACATAATTCGAAAACTTGGCGAGCTTGGATTTCTTGGTATGATGGTATCGCCTGAATGGGGTGGTAGCGGTCTGGACACTATAAGCTATTGCATCGCAATGGAAGAAATAAGCAAAGTCGATGCATCCGTTGGAGTAATATTTTCGGTTCACAATTCACTTGTAAATTGGATTTTCGAAAAATATGCTTCAGAAAGACTAAAAGAGAAATATCTTAGGCGATTGGCTTCTGGGGAAATCATTGGGGCTTATTGTTTAAGCGAACCTGAAGCAGGCAGCGATGCTACCCAAATTAAAACTTATGCCGAACGCAAAGGCGATCGCTGGATTTTGAATGGAACTAAAAATTGGATTACAACTGGACAAAACGCAGACCTTTACGTTGTTTTTGCCAACACTAATTTTGAACTTGGGTACAAAGGCATTACTTGTTTTGCTATTGAGAAAGGAACACCTGGTTTCGAACCTGGAAAGAAAGAAGACAAGATGGGACTTCGCTCGAGCGATACAACATCTATCGGCTTAACAAATGTAGAAGTTCCCGATGAGAATATTATAGGAAATGTTGGAGAAGGATTTTATATCGCAATGCGTGGGCTTAATGGTGGAAGGATAGGAATTGCTGCCCAAGCACTGGGAATAGCCCAAGGAGCTTTCGAAGCCTCTGTTCGCTACGCAAAAGAGCGAAAAGCCTTTGGCAAACCAATTATTGAACATCAATTAATTCAAGCAAAACTTGCTCAAATGTCAATGAAAATAAATGCAGCAAGACTTTTGATTTACAAAGCAGCATGGTTGCGTGACAACGGCTATGACCACATCCAAGAATCTTCGGAAGCAAAACTTTTTGCAACAACAATTGCAAACGAAATTGCCCGAGATGCAGTCCAAATTCATGGCGGCTATGGATATGTCCGCGAATATCACGTTGAAAGAATGATGCGCGATGCAAAAGTTACCGAAATTTACGAAGGTACATCCGAGATTCAACATCTTGTAATTGCCCGAGAAATTATGAAAAAGTGGTGAAAATTACAATTTTTTTTTACTTTTTCGATTATTATTATGAGAATTGGTTAATTTTAGCCATTGAGTAGGTGGAAATATACGCAAATAAGTATTTGAAAATTATATAAATTAGTGCTATTTCAACATTGGCATAATTTTTATTTTATAAAGTTTGAGTAAAGGTAGAAATATGGCAAAAAAAGAAGAAAACGAAAATCTCGAAGAATTGAAGACTGAGGAAACTACTCCGAAAAAATCCTCGGGAGGTCTTGGTCTTGTTCCAATTCTCGGTATTGTATTCGGGTCCCTTTTGATTCTTATCCTTGCAACGCGATTTTTATTCCTTCCTTACATTGTCGAAAATCTTGGTGGGAACAAAAATGACACTTCTGAAACAAAAAAAGAAGAAATCAAGACTGCAACAAAAGGTCCATTTGCTGGAGTGGAAAAACAGTTGATTAAATTTATTGAAACGGGACGTATCACAACTAACCCCTTGAATTCAGACCAATTTGTAGTTGTTAATCTCGGATTACGATTTTACGCTCAAAATGAAAATGTTTTAAAAGAAATTTTTGGAGAATCAAAAGAAGGGGCAACTCTTCCCCCAGATTTCATGGCTCAAATACGAGGTAAAATCAATCAAATGCTTGGTTCTCTTACCGTTACCGAACTACAGCAAAGGCGAAACCAATTCGCCAATGAATTTAAAGATAGTTTGAAAACAATATTTGCAAATTACGAACTCGTACTGGGAGAAGTTTTTTTACAAGAATTTATTATCCAATAAAATAGATTGAAAAATGAGTGAAGTATTATCGCAACACGAAATAGATAACCTATTACAGGAGATGTCCACCGGAGCCCTCGATGTCGAGGACTTCGTTGGAGAGCGATTAAAAAGGGCTGAAATTTCTAATTACGATTTCCGTCGCCCTAATCGAATTTCGAAGTCACAAGTTCGAACACTCCAAAGCATTCATGAAAATTTCGCTGAAGCTTTTGGCTACTATCTTGTTTCCCGATTACAAACCGTTGTTACAATTTCCGTAACTTCCGTTGACCAGTTATTCTATTCAGAATACATTCTTTCTGTATCGAATCCAAGTTGCCTTTATGTATTTGAAATAGAAGGGACAGATGGTTCGGGAATACTCGAAATCAGTCCACAACTTGCTTTAATACTTGTCGAAAGACTTCTTGGCGGTAGTGGCGAAACACAGCCTAAACCCAGACAAATCACCCCAATCGAGCAGGCTGTGATTCGCGGAGTCATTGAACATGCACTTTACGACCTTCAAAATGCTTGGCGTTCCATTGCAGAACTTTCCTTTAAATATCAAAGACTCGAAATGGAAGCCGATTTTGTCCAAATTGCCCCATCATCGGAAATTGTTATTGTTATTTCTTTCGATGTCAATATTGGACTACATACATACCTGATGAACCTTTGCTTCCCAACTTTTGCATTAGAAGAAGTCCTAACAAAACTTACTCGACAACAAGTTACTGCCGGACCGGTGAAAATGACCCCAGAAAAGATTCGCGAAAATTTGGAAACCATTAAACGACATATGGCAAAAACTTATCTTACAGTTACTGCCGAATTAGGAAAAACCTCTATCACTGTAAAAGAATTACTTGAACTCAAAGAAGGCGACATCATCAAATTAAAAAATAAAATAACTGACGAAACAATAATTTCAATCGCTGGAAAGAAAAAATTTGCTGGCCGCCCTGGTATGGTCGATGGCAAAAAAGCAGTTAAAATTCTTCGTCCTTTGCGCGATGAAGACCTTGTTGAAGATGATTTGTTGTACAAAGAGGAGGAATAACAATGTCTTTAACACAAGAAGAAATTGATGCTTTGATTAATAGTGGTGGTGTTCCACCAACAGAAGAACAAACAGAGGAAAAAACTACAGAGGGAACTACGATTCCTACTGGCAAACCCGAAGAAACTATATATTCACCATTGGAGCCAAAGTTAGAACTTCTTTATGATTTGCAACTTCCTGTTTCAATAGAATTGGGGCGAACGAATATGCTTATCCGCGATATCCTTTATCTTGGTAGAGGTTCAGTTATTGAATTCGATAAACTTGTTAGCGAGCCCGTAGATGTTCTTGTCAATGGAAAAAAAATTGCAGAAGGCGAAGTTGTAGTCATCGACAAGCACTTTGGTATTCGCATTACAACTTTAGTCGACCCAACCGAAAGGTTAAAAACAATCAAAAGGTAACCAGACAATGCCAAGTAGCGACTTACTTCAATCAATTCTTGTTGTTGTTGGCTTCCTAATTGGAGTTTTTGTTCTTTCCAATTTCCTCAAAAGAAATCTTACGCAAAGGAAAATATCTAACCTTGGTATGAATTTCAAGATTATCTCTCGTTTACCTCTTTCAAGCAAAGCCTCTCTTTTTATTGTTCAAATAGGAAATAATTATCTTTTGATTGGAGTTAGCGAGCAAAATATATCCGCAATTGCCGATTTAACGAAAATTTTCCAATCTCAATCACTCTATCGAAAAAATTTACCAAATCAATTTGAAAACCCATCTTCCCCTTCCGAAGATTCAAACGAACCTCAACTTACTTTCACAAACTTCTTAAAAGAAACCTTCCGACGTTCGAAAAATTAAAAAGTTAATAGAAAAAATTGAACTCCTTACCGTCGAAAAAAAAATTCACATAATCTTCTTTCTTTCGTTTGAACTCAACCTCGGCAAAGTATCGTTTCTTTCCGATGATTTTAACAATCTTAAGTCGGTAGTAATCATTTTCAACCTGTGTTGTATCTGCGATTTCTTCAACTCGTTTATTTAAATAAGGTATCGCATTTTCGATATTGAATTGAAAAACATTCTCCTTGGTCATATTAAACTTTATTTGCGAATCACGTTGGTAAACAATTGAAACTGGCAAAAGAATTTCCTGAAATTTAATTTTTGAGGAAAAATTTATTGCTTTCTCAACACCTGAGCGAAGGATTGGGAAATTATTATAATATTGAGGGAAATACCAAAAAAGAGCTTTATTACTTCCCCTTGTATCAATTCTGCTAATTTCGCTCAAAACCTTTTGAGTAAATGCAACAGAATTTCTCCATAAATGCAATGAATAGGAATCAACTACTACAAAAATTGTAATCAATGGAACTAATGTTGAATAGATAACAATTTTTTTAGCGTTCTTGAAAATCTCGGAGAAAATTATTAACAATCCAATAGATGGTAGGAAAGAATACCATCGCATAAACAAAGTCAAAACTGGAAAAACAAAAAGTGCATACCAAAAAAAACCAAAAGAAATGATTTTCCAATCAACCTTTTCTTTTTCTTTGAAAATTATCGAAATCCTTAAAAGTAGAACAGAAAGAAGAATAAAATTAAGAATTAATCCCAGTGGATTTTGAGTCGAATAAGCAAAAGTAGGTAAAACGACCACAAAAATATACTTAAAGAAATTCACAAAAAGAGTTAAAAAATCAAAATTTTCGATATTAGGAGAATTTAAGAATTTGATCGCTAAATATTTTTCCCGGAAAAGAAAAAGTAAAATAAGGAAACAAAACCCAGCAAAAGCAAGCAAAAATAATCTATGCTTTTTCTCTTTGAAAAGAAAAGCCGAAAAAAATAATAGCAGAATCAGTGGAATTGAACTTTCTTTCGAAAGAAATGCAAGACACATAAAAATAAATGAAAAAAAAACACTAACTCTGGAACTTTTGAAAATTGCAAAAAAAATAGAAAGTATAACGAAGATAGCAGCAAAAATATCCCCAGCCGAAGCTATCCAAACAAGAAAAGTATCATGAGATGGTAAAAAAGAAAAACACAATGTGAAAAATAAAGCAATTTTATTATTTTCTAATAACCTTGAAAGAAATAAATAAAGTAGAAAAACCAAAAATAAATAGAGCAGGAGACTTGAAATTCTAAAAACTTCAGGCGAAAAACCTGAGACATTTAGAAACATCAAATTCCAAAGATTAGGAATGGGCCTATAATAATATATTGAAACATCTTTGCTAAGAAAAATATCAAGAGGATTGTCTTTGTAGTTATCTTGCAAATACCCAAGAATTTGATAATCGTCGTTGAAAAAGTTAATAGTTGATGTGCCCGACCAAATAATAAGCGAAAAAAGAAATAAAATCAAGAGATGATAAAAGAAAGATTCATTACGGTTCATTTATAAATGACTGCAACTTTATAAACTGAATTTTCCCTTGTTGTCAATGACTTTGCAACAATAAGATAGATTCCAGATTGAACATACCGACCAGAATAATCTTTTCCATCCCAAAAAGTTTTTTTACTTTGTGTAGTCAAAGTTCGAACAATTTCGCCATCGATTGTCAAGATTTTAATTTCACTATCCATTGCCAATCCCTCAATTAAAAGAAGTTCGTCTTTGGGAATAATAAACGGTTGAGGTGAAACCTTGATTTCGTAACTTGTTGCTGGTTTGACTATCATTGACGTAGCAATTGCTAAACCGCGAGAGGTTCCAAAATAAAAATCACCAGTTTCCGAGTTAGAATTTATGTAAAGAACTTCGTTCGATGGAAGAGGGGAATTATCTTTAGTAATATTAGCAAGTATATCCGAACCATCAGGGGAGACAATAAAAACACCATTATTTGTTGCTATCCATTTATAATTTAATACATCTATAAAAATACAGTTAATCGAATAATCGGAAAGGAGTTTTAATTTCTTAACCACAGGTTGAGAATTGTTCAAAACAGCATTTGGATTAAGGATTAAAAATATCCCGGTTCCAGTCCCACACCATATATAACCATATTGGTCTAAAGCCATTGTGTTGATTTGATTTGATGGTAGCGAAGTACTCTTTATAAGGTTATCATAAATATCGTCAGTGGAATCTTCGAGTGTTCCTCTTTCGTTAAAATAATAAAGACCTGTACCATCGATGGATGAAATCCATTTCGTTCCGTACGAATCGATTAATAAATGATGGAATCTTCTATTGCTCATTGGCAAATAGCCATAAAAATTATTATATCGGTCTTTTGCAACAAGCAAAAATCCGTTGTTTGAAACAGAATAATTGACCATCCACAAAATCTCTTTACTTTCTTCGTAAGCAGTTTGTTGGACAATCACCCAATTTGGGTCGCCAGCAATTCCATTCAAAAGAGTATTTGTTTGATCGTATCGTTTAAATTTGAAAGTATCACCCGAAGGATAAATAGCCAAAAGCCCACGCCCAGCGCTACTACAAAATGCTGTATCTTCCACACAAAGAACTTTCATATAGTAATTTGTTTGAATTTCAGGGTAAGTTTGTGTAGTAAAATTAACCCATTTGCCATTGTAAAAATACATAATTCCTTCGCCGGTTGGGTCAGAGTTTGTTGCTGACCAAAAACCACCTTTGTTGTCGATTGCAAAGTTTCGGAATTGATTCGAAATTGGGGAATTCGGATAATGTCTTTGGAGTTCATTGGTTTTTAAATTTTTGATTACAACCCCTCCATTGGCAAGAAATAGAACTATAGAATTAGAATCAATTATTGTGAACGAGTTGACTTTTTCTGTTAAAGGCGTTTCGGTATAAAAATATAACAACTCGTAATTTATGTCTCTTACGTAAAATGGGGTAGAAAAGTAAATATTCCCATTGTAACTTTGAACCGAGTTTATCGTTTCGTACGATTCAAGGTTGTAAACTTTTTTAAAGGAACCCTGTTCGAATCTGTAAACTTTATTCAATGCAAATGCATATAAAACATTATCATCTACTCCAAGGAAATATATGTTTGGGTCATTCAAACCATTTGTATCTACAAAGTTTTCCCAATTCAAAGGATTAGAAATACCTTTATTTAGTTGAATTCTTGCAACGCCAAGTTCTGTAGCAATCCAAAGATAGTTATCAAACACAACTGCATGGCGAGCGCTTGTCCCCGAAGGGAAAAAGCCCAATCGCGATGGTGTCTTCAAAAAAACTTTCTGACGAGTGTCGAATGTTGTTAAGCCAAAATCCCCACAAATATATGCTATATTATCTTGAAAAAGAATATGATTTATTTGCTTTTTCGAATATTGGGAATTGGTGATTTCAAGATAATTTTCCCAGTTCCCAACTTTGGGATTGTAAATACTTAAAACTCCATAGTAACATCCAACGTATATTTCTTTTGTAAAAGGATTAATCGAAATATATTTTGTTTCAATTGAGTATAAGCCATTTCTGGAATTATAAATTTCAAAGGAGTTATTTTGAATATCGAAAGAAAGAACCCCACCAATCGTTGCACACCAAAGTTTATTGCTCCCATCCAAACTACCCGAAATAATATTTACCATCGAGGAATAAACTCGCCAGTTGAAAAGTTCAAAAGGTGCTTGGGCATAAATCTTTAATAAACTTATCAAACACAAAACAAAAGAGAAGAGAATAGGGTAGAATCTTTTAAACATTTGTTCTTTAAGTAATTAAATTTTTTCGAAAAGTGAAACAAGTTCAATTGCAGCAAGAGCAGCATCGAAGCCTTTGTTCCCACTCTTACTTCCAGCGCGCTCGATTGCTTGTTCAATGGTATCGGTTGTCAATACTCCGAAAACAACTGGAACACCAGTTTCAAGGTTTACTTGGGCAATACCTTTAGCTACTTCGCTTGCAATGTAGTCAAAATGGGGAGTTGCACCACGAATTACCGCCCCAAGAGCAATTATTGCATCGAATTGCTTCGATAAAGCAAGTCTTTTCGCTACCAATGGTATTTCGAACGAACCAGGGCAGTATACAATTGTTATATTTTCGTCTAAAGCCTTATGTCTACGAAGAGCATCGAGAGCTCCATCGAGCATTTTACTCACGATGAACTGATTCCAACGGGAAACAATGATAGCAAATTTTTTCCCGCTCGCATCAAGTACTCCTTCGATAATTTTACTCATAAAATCCTCAAATAATCTTTATTAAACGAGATAAATTAAAAAAAATTGAACAAAATGCAAATTTGATTAAACAATTAAAGCGATTACTTGTTTTATAAAGTTTCTCTCATCTTTTGCTATTTTTCCAACTTTTAATAAATTTCATTTTTATTTGGTTTGAATATGAAAAATTATGTGTGCATTTTATTAGTTCTACTTTTCATTCCTATTCTGCTCCAAAGTCAATTTATCAACAATTCAAGTGTTCAACTCATTCTTTATGGAACCGTCACCGACGAATACACCGGGTCGCCTGTCGGTGCTACTATCGAATTCCGAACACCAGAAGGGAAAAAATTTAGAATTAAATCGGATTCAATTACAGGGAAATACCAGCAAGTTTTTTCAAGCGGAGAGCAAGTTGAGGCAATTATCTACGATTGGGACGTTATTCGCCAACGCTTCAACTTTAGGCTACCCGATACCAATAAATATGCAGAAATCGAAAAAAACTTCGTTGTTAAACAATTGAAAGAAGGTTTGGTTGCCTTTTCTTTTGATTGCTTCGAACAAGGAAGCAATACTTTATCACAAGATGCAGAAGAGAAGATTAAAAGTTTGGACGAAATTCTCCGATTCAATCGAAATGTTAAATTTGAAATTCAAGTTACTGCTTTCGATACCTATATTAAAACCAGCACAATACAAAAAATTCAAAAAGTAGTTGTCGAAAAGAAAAAAAAGAAAACAATAACGGAAGAAGTTACTAAAATTGAAGAGCCTTCGCAAGATAAAATCAGGAGCCTGGTCGATTCACGATTGCCTGCAATTGAAAAAATTGTTAAAGAAATTCCCCGAGGGAAAGGAAAATTGTTTGTCGCTCCAGTTTACGCAAGTGGGGAGGTGCAACCAGATAACAACCCAAAAGCATTCGATGTTTTTGTGGTTGTGAAAGAACTCAAAAACATTTTGGAGAAATAAAATTTCTTCCTAATTTGCTAAATATTTTAAAACAATACAATATGAAAAAAGAAATTAGTCCTTTCAGTTTCGATCCTGTTGGGGAAAATTACTTCGATTTGGCGTTTGGATACGAAAAAAGCCTTACATTTTTAACAGCCCTCGAACTTGACATTTTTTCAATAATAGGCGAAGAACTTGTAACCGCCGAAGAAATTGCTAAGTCGCTTGGTATCCCAGTTCGAGGTGTTTCACGACTATTAAATGCCCTCGTTGCAATGGGTTTGCTCAAAAAATATGGTCAAAAACTTTCGAACACACAGGAAGGAAAAGATTATCTTGTTCGTGGTTCTCCAAATTACATTGGAGACTTACGCCCTTTTAGATTGTTTTTAAAATTCTGGCTAAATGCAAAAGAATCCATTATCAAAGGCTTCCCAATAAGCACGATGAAACTTTCCGATTTGTCGAACGAAGATATCGAAGGGTTGCTTTACCTAATGAATTGGCGAGCAAATCGGCAAGCAAGCGAATTTGTTCGATTCCTTGACCTTTCAAAAGTTATGAAGGCTCTGGATTTTGGATGCGGTTCTGGTACATTCGGTCTTGAACTTTTAAAAATAAATATCAATATAGAACTTGTGTTATTTGATTATCCAGAAATAATACCATTTACAGAAAAGTATGTGGAACGAAAAGGTTTCGCTGGGTTGGTGACTATCATTTCAGGCGATTTGGTCACTGGGGAAATCGGCAATCATTACGATTTAGCAATCGTTTCAAATGTTCTGCGCTTCTTTTCATTTAAAGAATCTTTAATAATATTGAACAAAATCTTCGATTCTTTAAATCGCAAAGGTAAAATAGTAATTATGGAAAACACAATTGACAATGATAGAACTTCGCCTCTTTTTGCAGCAATGGACTCTTTGAGGCTTTTCCTTTTCACACCAAACGGCGATTTACTTACTGAAACAGAAATTATGCTTCTTTTAAAGGAAGCTTGGTTTTCGAATATACAAATTCATAAAACATCTTTTAATTCCACAATCTTTATTGGCGAAAAGTAGTTTTTCTACAAAAATCATGAAATTTATCATTCTATTTTTATTATTAACGTTGTTCCCATCTTGCAAAAAATCATCAGAAATTGAAAAGAAACAAGTTCAAGAAGAAAAACCAGTTCAAAGCAGTACATCAACCGTTCCAATTTATTCAATAAAAGTTATTCGAACAATCTCCCACTATCCCGAAGCCTATACGCAAGGATTATTTTACCACGATGGTTTCCTTTACGAAAGTACAGGTTTATATGGTCGATCTTCTCTTCGGAAGTTAAATCCACAGAATGGCGAAATTGTAAAGCAAATTAATTTCGATAGTCGTTATTTTTGCGAAGGAATAGCGTTACACAAAGATCAAATTTATGCTATTACTTGGCAAAACAATACTTGCTTTGTGTTCGATATTAAAACCTTTGCGGAAATCAAAGAAATTTATTACGCCGGAGAAGGTTGGGGAATTACAAATTACGACGAAAATTATCTTATCCAAAGCGATGGAACCAACATACTTAAAGTGATTCAGCCCGATAATTTCCAAATTATTAAAACCATAAATGTTAATATTCAGAACGAACCTTTGAACAATTTAAACGAACTCGAAAATATCGACAACGAAATTTGGGCTAACATTTGGATGCACGACTCAATTGCAGTAATAGACAAAGATAATGGTAAAGTTAAGTATTTAATTGATGTTTCTTCGCTCCGAAACTATATAGAACCTTCGCAACAAGTTGATGTAATCAATGGCATTGCCTACGACAGTAAAACAAAAAGAATTTTTTTAACTGGTAAACTCTGGCCCCTAATTTTCGAAATTATGTTAGAAAAACGCTGAATTCAACTTACGAATTTTATTATTTCTTACCTTTTTATTTCGTTTTCCTTCCAATTTCCAATAACTTTATTACTTAATGAATGTCATATAGAAACATTTAAAAAAATTTAAAAAATGTTAATAAACTTCTTTATTCTTAATCATTGAAAGAAATTTTGTAATTTACATTGCTTAATTAAAATGAAATCAAAATGTTATAATGGAACAGATAGGAACGCTCTCAAGCATAGAAGGAAGAAAATTACTCTACGAAATCTTTCAAGAATTTCGCTATCAAAAGCAAATGTCGAACTTTGCTATACTATCCTTAACCTGGAGAATTTGCACAACGGAAAGAGAAATATCGCGATACACAAAGAAAGAAATACAAGTTTTGCACCCTCTTGGATTTTTCCGCGGGACTGCCCTTTGGATGGAAGAAATTGTAAACCGCTTTTATTTTTCGACAATTAACTCATTTGTTTATCTCGGGGCTGCAGTACTTTTAGTTTTAATTGGTGTGCGAAGATTTTCTTCTTCGGTTAGCGATTCAATTGTTATTGCCGGAGTAGCATTCGAGGCTCTAATGTTGTTGTTTATGTTCATTGTTATGCTTTTCACCCCAAGCGAAGATGCTCTGCCATTCGATAAAACAGATGAGGATCCACAAAAAGAACTACTTTACGAAATCGGAGAAATTGCAACGGATTTCGCAACCGCCGTCTCAAAACTCGAAACCCTTGGCGATAATGTTAAGAATCTGCTTATTCAACAAACTGAAATACTTTCCCTACTCCGTGAATCCAACGAAATGACTAGACAAATTGTTTCGCCAAATCCCAAGTTGATTGAAATAATGGAACAAACAAATCAATCTCTTCAAAAATTTAAAGAGTCAATCGAAAAATTGAACGAGACCACAAACCGTTTAGCCCAAGAAGAAATCGAAATTGCTGTCCGACGAGAACTGGAAAAATTCTTTACAAATATTTTAAACAACAAAAATGCAAAGTAGCAAGCGGAAACGCAGAATAGTTGAAATATATTTCATTCTCTATCTCGCCGCATTAGTATTCATCTTGCCCGAAAGCAGTTTTAGACCAAAAAATATAAGTGGAAATGAAGTTCTTGGCGATTTCGAAAGTGGTTTTATCCTTATCCCAGAAAAATCCTCGCTTGTTTGCAATGTAATAGTTGAAGCTAATGGATATAGAATCACCAAACTTGATTCTACAAATGTTATTTTCTACACTGGGGACTTCGAAGACATTCAATTTGAATTTACAATAGAAGAGCAAGCAACGAATCGAACAGTAACACTTAGGCCAGATAAAAACTACTCGGCAAAATACTTTCGGGTCGTTGAAGTTCCAGAAAAAAAAGCCGCAATCTTTTACTGGCAACCACAATATTTGGAAAATTTCAACTCTACCTACCTTGTTAAAGTTGTTGCAACTGCCAAAAGTAAAAAAACATTTGGAACTCGCTTCCCTGAACGATTTACATACAAAGCCACAACCCAATTTTCTTTAATTATTGTTTTGATGAATGCAATTACCGGGGAACAAACTATCGCATCTGGAAAAATTGACAATACAACTCTTCCTACTTCCCCAATCGAACAACAAACCCAATTGCCTGCTGGTTTTGGAATTGGCAAAATTACTCTTTCTGCATTAAGCCCTGTTATTTCCCAAATTGCATATCAGCAATGGACAAATATTATCAAAGCAACGAATATCAATTTAACTACCGATGCAAAACTTGAACTTTCGGTTAGAAGGGAACCCGAAAACAACGGCGGAACAGCCCAGATTTCTGAAATCGCTCCCGATTATGTGAAAATTGCCGGGCGGACGCCCAGTTTTGGCCGTCTAATTGTTGAATTAATCGCCCGACGAAAACTCGACGGACAGGAATATATTACTTCCTTCACAGTTAGTCCTCAACAAATTGAAAAACCAGAGTTCACAGAATTTGTATATCCTGGCCAAACAATCAGAGTCGACCCCAAATTTCCATTGATACAAGGAGAATTAAAAACTTTAATTCGCGATGGCGAACGAATAGTTGCTTCAAGTTTTGGAGGCGCAATATTAACTTTTACACCAGAACTTTCGGATACGGGGAAACGACTTTCTCTTGAACGCTATGTGAACAATAACTTACTTGGGCAATCTTATTCAATTTATGTTTTAAATTTCCCTTTGCCAAAAATTGTAGAAGTTAACAAAACCGGCTCGACTGTAATTGAGATAGTAACCCAAGCATTCGGTATTATGAATCAAGAAAGGAACGAAATTGTCCAACTTGAACTTGATGGGAATTGCAGCGAAAAATATCTCGACCTTCGTGGCAAAATGCAGGATTTTCCTGGCAATCCCCCATACCGTAGACAATATTTCCAAATAAAGCCACGCGACCCAAACAAACCATTCGTATTCAATGTAGTAGCAATAGACAAATTTGGCCGTCGTTCTGCCCCCCGCCGCATTATAGGGGATTGAGCATCTACTTTAAACAATTATGCAAATTAATAATAAAGGAGACAAAAATGGAGTCAAATGAAAACAACCTATATTCAAGCAAACTCGTGCTTGGGAAAAATGTATATTTTTTTGATGTAAAATTTGCAAAAAACGGTTCTAAATATTTAACCATAACTGAAACTGGGAATTTCAAAGAAGGAAAATCGAGATTAATTGTTTTTGAAAACCATATTGAAACTTTTATAGGCGAAATACTTAAAGTTCTTAAACTTTTCAGAAATGAAGAACAATAATGTTAAAAGTAATATTTGAAATAAGCTGGTTTTTTAATTTATATTTTTATATTGCAATTTAACTAGAATATTAACTTTTACTGTATGGCTAACAAAATTGCCATAATTCTAATCGTAGAAGATATAGATAATTTTTTTGAAAAAAGGAAATATACCGTTATATCTTCTCAATACTTCGATATAAAAGAAATACCTCACTTGGTTAAATCGAAGCCTATTCCTGGTATTGGCTTGTATAGAAAAAAGTTAGAATCTAACAAATTTTCGTATTTATCGATTGAGAACCTAGAAATAAGGAATTCAAAAGAAATTCGAAATTCTTTATATGTGTATTTTAAAAAAATAGGTTCAGGGGAAATTACCAGTAAAAAACTTGAAGAAAAATTATCCAAATTCTATAATGATCCTTTTGTTTTTTTTAAATTAGAGATTAAAAAATTAACCAATGTATTAGATGAAGTCGATGAAACTCCACCACAAGAATGGTTAAAGATGATAGATTTTAGCTATGTCTCTACTAAAGAAAGCGGTCCAAATATAACCGAAACAATGGAACTACCGCAGTCTTTTAGAGCAAGACCGAGATTTTTAAATTACGACGCTTTATTTTTCGACTCAATTGCACTCCCACAAAATTTTTTATTTTACCTAAGGGCAAGTGAAAACCTAACATTTTCTAATTTTTTACCTTGTGCTTTTCGAATCGACTTTCCATCATCTGATATTCATACAGATTTTAGTTCTGATGAAAAAATTGTATTTTCCGTCGTGGAAAAGATATTGACTCGTGGAAGATTCACAATGATTTCTCCAAAGATTGAAAATGCAATTAAAGAAAAACTTGATTTGGACTTTAATGAGGAGTTTGAACAAAAATTTAATAGGAATGAACTCAATCCCGAGATTTTATTACTAACACACAATCAAGTTTTTGAAAAATTCGATAGCAATGAAGAAAATATTTTCTATGAATGGTTTACAAAAAACTATTCAGGGACAATTATTCCACAAGTATATAGCGAGTCATTAACACCGAAATTAAATTACAATAGAATAGATTTTTTTGTTTTCTTTCATCCTCAATTACCTCTTGCAGAAATAAAAGGGTTTGTTATTGAAATCGATGGAAAACAACATCAAAATCAAAAAGATAGCGATAAATTAAGAGACCTTTATTTATCCAATGCAAAATATAATGTTATTAGAATCCCCGCAGAATTAATTAGTAACAACGACTTTGAAACAATAGAAAACAAATATTTGTATGAATTAAAGGATTTTAAGAAAAAAGATAATGTTGATATCTCTTCTGAAACAACATATAGTTTTTCCTCTCAATTCATTAAGTTTTTTTATTCTTACAAAATTGCATACCAAATACAGATTTCTTTGTTAGTTGCACTAAGATATTTTCTTATTGACATAAAAAGTTCCAACCAATTAGAAATTATTACAGATATTAATAAAATAGGTCTTTTTAAAGATGATGAAGCGAATATCATTTTTACTCAAGCCGTAAACGATTTCTTTGAACTATTGCAAAATGTTTCGAAAGTTTATAATAATAGCATATTAAATACAAAACCTGTGTTAAAATTATATTCAGAAGCAGAAACAAATCAACACGCTTTGTTTATTAATTTTACTACCCCACAAAGCCCTTATCGTAATACTTTGTATGTTCAAAATATTTATCTACCTTACAAACTCTGTTTTAATTCCCTCTTTCAATTTAGGGAGGAAAATTGGAACCGAGGTAAGATTAACCCTACAAAAGAAAATTTAAATTACTTTCTAAAATACATATTTAGATTCGATTCTTTTAGGGAAGGACAAGACAAAGCAATTATTAGGTTATTACAGGGCAAAGACACAATAGTTCTGTTGCCCACAGGGGCAGGGAAATCACTAATATATCAACTTTCTTCAATGCTACTTCCTGGTTTAACTATTATTATCGACCCAATAATTTCTTTAATGGAAGATCAGATTTATAATCTATCTTTAAACGGCATTGATAGATGCGTCCCCATATATTCTACTAAAGAGAAATCCAAAATAAGAGGAAACTATCAAGAATTATTTTCAAGTGGAGAATTTCTATTTATTTTCGTTGCACCAGAGCGATTTCAAATAAAAGAATTTAGAAGTTATTTGCGAAGTGCTGTTGTACATAAACCATTTTCCCTAATAACAATCGACGAAGTACACTGTGTTTCTGAATGGGGACACGACTTTCGCACTTCGTACTTAAGAATTGGAAAAGTAACAAGAGAATATTGCAAAAATCCAAATGCAACAACCCCCCCTCCATTGGTGGGATTAACTGGAACTGCTTCCGCAGCAGTATTAAGTGACATTAAAAGGATTTTAGAAATACCAGAAAACGATATAGATGCAATTGTAAGTCCAACAAGTTTCAATCGTCCAAATCTCAAATTCATGGTTGAAAAGTGCGAAAAAGAACCAAAATTCATTATTCTAGAGCGCATTTTAACTAATGTTTTGCCAAATGATTTTCATCAAACATTTTCAACTTTTTATGAAACTAAAGGTTCCAAAACTAATTCAGGCTTGATTTTTTGCCCGCATGTTGATGGAGATACTGGGGTTTTCACATTATCACGAAAAATATCAGAAGAAATTAAGATTACTTGTAAATACTACAGCGGTAACCCTCCAAAAGAAAAAAAAGACGATTTTGACTTTTCCAAATACAAAAAGTATGTAACAAGGGAATTTAAGTTAAATAAACTTCCACTTCTTGTTTGTACAAAAGCCTTTGGAATGGGTATTGATAAACCCAATATAAGATTTACAATTCATTATGGTATTCCACAATCCATCGAATCCTTTTATCAGGAAGCAGGTAGAGCAGGTCGCGATAATAAAACTTCTTATTGTTATGTCATTCCAAAGTGTGATTCTCCAGACAGAAAAGAACTATTTGACCCCACCAAGCCATTCGAAAATTTTAAAAAACATGCTAAGGAAAGCTATCGAGACGATATTGATACCCTTCGGTATTTCCATAATGAGGCTTTCAAAGGAGAAGAAGAGGAATTAAATGATTTAGAAACGGTTTTAAAAGAAATTACTAAAAAAACCCTCATTGGGAAGAAAAGGATATTATTATTGACTGGAACCAAACATTCCAACATGATAATTCTCGTTCAGATAAAAATGAGGAGCAAAAAAGATTAAGATGTGAAAAATCTTTGTATAGATTACAAATTTTAGGTGTAGTAAAAGACTATACTATTGATTTCTCCGAAAAAAATTCCGAGGTTAGTATCGCAAGATTCAATAGGCAAAAAATAAAAGAAAATTTCATCGGATTTGCATCACAAATGATTACTCTTGACCTGGCAAACAAGGAACTTGAAAAAGTCAGCAATATTGACGAAAATTTTGATTTTATTGTTGAAACAGCAAGAATTTTAATCCAGATAATTTATAATAATATTGAAAAAGGGCGAAGGAGAGCAACCTATGAATCTATCAACTTGTTTACAAGAGAAAAACTGAATGATGAAATAATCCGAAAATATATTTTAAATTATTTTGAAAAAACAACTTATACAGAAATCTTAGAAGAAATCTTGAAATTGAAAGATGGTGGAATATCTCAAATAATAAAACTAACCCAAGATTCCACCGTTGAAAATGTCTTTACAAAACTTTTAAAAGAAGTTGACCATAGAAAAAATGCAGAAAAACTTCGCGGCGAAGCCATAAGATTACTCGAAAGTTATCCTAAAAATCCAGGTTTAATTTTAATTCGTTCTTTCTCTGAATTATTTTGTGAACAACCAGATTTTAATCTTGCCAGGCAAGAATTTATCTATGTTTTAGATATTCTGGAAAAAGAGTTTAAAATACAACTTCAAGAAGTTTTCAAATTTGCATTGGGTTACTTCATTTTAATTGAAAAGAAAAGTTATGAAATCATTTCACATTTAGATGAATTCATTTATCAACTTTTGAAAAAATATCCTTCTAAAGATTTTGCAATGAAAATGCTCGAAAACTTATCACCAAATTTATGGACGGTACCTACAACATTTCTTTTAGGGATCCTTTCAATCGAAACTAACATGTTGTTAAACAAAATATATGAATGACAATGGAAACATTAAAGGTGTCTTTGGATGAAGCATTCAAAACTGCCAATGAAGTTAAAGAACTTTTAGACAGACTAAAATCTGAAATAGGGAATTTTAATTTCAATAATTTAAAATTAAAAGAAATTGGTGAAAGTTTAACTAAGTCTATTGATTTTCACACTAGCGCTTTAGAAAAAATTAATAATCTTATTGAGTTATTCTCTAATTTAGAAACTACCAAGTTAATGGACAAATTCGAAAAACTTTCCTCTGAAATCGCAAAAATTAATTCAACTTTTGATGAAACAATAAATAATTTCTTTGAAAATAAGTTTCCTGAGTTAGAAAAAAACACAAAAAGTTATTTGGAAGAAATTTCGAATTTAATAGATGCCAAGTTTTCAAATACAATTACTTTAATTAGTGGAATCGAAAATGACATTAATGATATTTCTAACTTCATTAACGAAAAACTTACTAATCAAATATCAAATTTTAAAGAAGAAATTGCTCAAAAGTTGGAAGATTTTAAAGTAAACTTACAAAATCTTGAAATTGAACATCAGAATATAACGCAAGAGTCTTTAATTGAGCTCAAAGAGGTTGTTCTAAAATTGCAATCTAATTATGAGAGTTTTGCACAACAATTACAAAAAACATACAGTGAAATTCAACGCAACTTCGACTATATTTCTAATCTCTTAAATGAAAATCTTTTGTCATTTCTTTCACAAACTCTAAATGAAATAAATAAAATACCCGAAAAATTAAATCCATTTTTCCACAAAACAAACGAATTGGTTGTCTCTAGTGATAAAGAAGTCATTAACAAAATTGAGGAGTTTAAAGAAAATTACCAAAAAAATGAATTGAGCTTGCAGGAAATAATTTACAAAAAATTTTCTGAAATGAGCAAAACTCTTTTGCAATCACAAACAGAAATTTTCAATAACTTTTCACTTAAGTTAAAAAACGATATAATGAAAGATATTGAAGAAATAAACAATTTTAACAAGACATTAAAAAAATTTTTTATTTTTTCCTCCAACAAAAACACAGAATTTATCTCCAAGAAGTTCGAAGAAATCGATAAAAAAATTGAATTTTTGGAAAAGCGGTTTGAAAACGAGCAAAAAAACTCAAAATTTTTTTTCTGGGTTTTACTGATACTTTTGTTAGTAGCAATGTTCCTATCACTTAATACTTTTATTCAAATCTCAAAATTTTCTTAAGCATTTCAATATTCAAGTAGTTACTTCTCTTCTATTTCTTCGGTAAGTTTTTGGATTTCGTAAAGGTGGGCATATTTCCCACCGAGATTTAGCAATTCTGAATGTGTTCCTTTTTCGATTACTTTACCATTATCCAAAAGTATTATTTGCTCGCAGTTACGGACAGCAGAAATCCTTGTTGAAATAATAATTTTTGTAACTTCAGCAAATCTGGTATAAAGGTTTTGCAAAATCAAGTTCTCAGTAGATGAATCTACCGAAGAAAATGGGTCATCCAAAATAAGAACTTTCGGTTCAGAAATAAATGCTCTTGCAATTGCTACTCTTTGTTTTTGACCTCCAGATAAGGTAATCCCTCGCTCACCAACTATTGTTCGAATACCATCTGGAAAAGTTTTCAAGTCGTTCTCCATTCCAGCAAAAATAAGAGAGTTTAACACTTCCTCGTCCGTGGCTTCTGGTTTTCCTAATCGAACATTTTCAGCAATTGTTGCAGAAAAAAGGAATGGCTCCTGTGGTACAATGGCTAATACATTCCTTAGTTCATTTTCATCAATCTTATCAAATTCGATACTATCAAATAAAATCAATCCTTTCGTTGGAGAGAATATTTTCCCCAGCAGTTTCACAATTGTACTTTTCCCACTGCCAACATTACCAACTATTCCAAGTGAGGTTCCTTTCGGAACTTCAAAGCTAATATTCTGTAATATCCAGGGTAAATCTTCCTGATACCTAAACCAGACATTGACGAAAGAAATCTTGCCCTCAAAGTTTGTTGATTTAAAAATTCGAGATTTTCCATCTTTCAAAGGAATTTCAAATATTGTCCAAAGTCGGTCTATCGATGCAGAAGCTCTTTGAATAATATTTGTAACCCATCCAATTGCTGCAACAGGCCAGATTAACAAATTTATATATACAAAAAATTGAGTAACCTCGCCAAGTGTCATTGTTTTGTTGATCACACGAATTCCACCATACCCTAAAACTACAAGTTGAGAAATTCCAATTAGAACAATAAGTAAAGGAATCATTAAAGATTGATAGAACTCCAATCTTAGGTTCCTTTTTCGATAAGTTTCGCTCAATTCAAAAAATCGCCTGCTTTCGTAAGATTCACGAACAAATGCTTTTACCAGACGAATTCCAGAAAATGTTTCTTGAGCCTGTACTGTTAACCTTGAAAACTCTTCTTGAACTCCTTTGAAATGAGTATGAATACTTCTACCTATTCTATAAGTTGTTATAGTTATTAAGGGAAGTGGTACAATGGACAGTAATGTCAAAGAAACATCAAGAGAAAACATAAAAAATAATGCAAGAATAAAAGTTGAAATAGTGTTTGCAGTATACATTACTGCTGGTCCAAGAAATTCTCGGGCAGCGGAAACATCATTGGTCGATAACGAAATTAATCTTCCCGAAGAATTCTCAACAAAAAAAGAATAAGGCAGTTGGGACAGTTTACCGAGAAAGTCTCTTCGCAATTCATATTCAATCCTTCGGGAAACAACAATAATCATTTTGCGAGTTAAATACATAAATAAGCCGCTAAAAAGAGTAAAAAGAAGCAACCAAAAAATCTGCCACAAAACATCTTGGATATTAAACTTTCCACTGGAAATAATATCAATCGCTTTCCCTACAAATTTTGGAATAATAGTACCAAAAACATTCGAAATTGTTACAAACAAAAAGCCAAGTATAACTTGCCATTTGTATTTTTTAACATAAGGAAAAATTTTCTTTAAAGCCATATAATTTTAAAAATCAAATACGAGAAGGTTGAACATTTTTAATAAAAGACCAAGAAAATTTATTTGTAAAAAGTAAATAGATTTTCAATGAAATGAATTAAGAAACTACACCAGAAATATAGTCTTTTAGATATTTATTTTCAATTTCAGTTTCTTTTAGTTTGGACTTTACAATGTCGCCAATAGAGATTAGCCCAACTAAAACTTTGTTTTGAATAACAGGAACATGACGACATCGGTTTTGTGTCATAACCAATTCAACATATTCCAAATCGTCTTCAGGTTCAACTACAATGACTTGTCGGGTCATCACCTCTTTCACCTTCTTGGAAAGACAACTGTCTTGTTCGTTTGCGAGCGTTCGAATAATATCCCTTTCACTAATTATACCAACAATTTTGGCTTCGGAAGATAAAACCAGAAGTACACCAATCTTATTTGCTGAAAGAATTTGTACGGCATCGAAAATAGTTTTATCTTCGCCTATGGTAAAAACCTGTGGACCTTTGTGTTTTAGAATATCTTTAACTTTCATAATATACCTCTCTAAAGCTACCAACAAAAAACTATTCTTTGACCAAATTTAAATTATTTTTAATCCTTTCGAGCATCTGAGTTTCCAATATTCCGTTAGATTTCCAAAAATGAACTTGATGAGTAACAAAATCTTCAAATCCGCTCAGTTGCCCTTTAAAAGAAAGAAAAACTGTCCCATCGGGATTTTCTTTCACTTTAAAAGTATACTTAATTCTACCATTGATCCAAATACCTCCGCGAATTAAGGGCATTTCGTAACTATAGCGTTTAAGAACTTGAAATGTTGTATCTTTCCCAAACGAAAAAACACAAAAATCCGATTTTATCGTTCCATTGAAATATCCCTCATCGTCTTGTTGGTATTTTTCATAGGAAATCATACAGCCAATATCATCGAGCGATTTTTTTATTGCTCTCCAAACTACATCGAAATTTTCTTTAAATGTTTCTTCGTATTTCTCTTTGTAGAATTTCAATCTTTCGGGTATATTTTCTGGTTGTTCCAGCCCCTGTATTTCCTCCTCTTGGAATTGAATTGTTTCTTCTTCTTCTTTTTTCTTCTCTTCCTGGGAGTATGTGCTAAAAACAAATACAACAAACATTAACAAAACACTGACAAACAATCTGACAAAAATTCCTTTCATTTTTATTTTCCTTTTTAACTATTACAACATTCAAATTTATTAAAAAAATAAAAAACATTATAAGATAGGGAAATTTCATTCGAAGTCTGCTTTTTTTATTAATTTTAAAATTCATCTGGAGAGCGAAATGGAACTGATTGACCAACGCACCAAAAAGATTATGGAGGAATGTAAGGAACGTGCTCGTTCGGCTGGTTTACAATTTGAAAACGAGACGCTTGAATACATTGTTTCTAACCGAGATCTTCTTGAACTTTCTCCAAAAATGATGATACCTACCTTATATGATTACTGGGTCCACGATGTTGAAGTCCTAAAGGAATACGGCAAATATAAACTTTATCCGACTAATCCATACGAAACTGTAATTAATTCCAGACCAGCAATTTCTTTTTACAACAGCGACAATCCCGATTGGTTAAATACAATGATTTTTTATCATGTTCTTGCCCATATTGACTTCTTTCAAAACAACATTCATTTTAAACACACTTGGAATGAAGACATTGTTGGACTTGCCCTTGCCGATAAAAGATTAATTGAATCTTTACGCAAGCAATATGGGCGTTGGGTGGATTATGTAATCGAATTCGCTCGTTCCTTGGATAATATTGTAGGTTATTTTGATACTTTGTATCGAGTTGATTTTCCTTTCGAAAAGGATATTCCTTCCCCAATAGAATACTATTTCAATTACTTCCTTCAAGAAGAAGTTCGGGCACCTTCCCATCAAATATTTGCTGAAATCGGAAAATTCAACCAAATGCTTGAACATCAAGACGAAGATGTTGCAAGTAAATCTTTTCTTTCAGAACTTATTACTCGTTACACCGAGTTCGATTCCAAATACAAAAAATTTATCGCACAACGTAAAGAACCATCCGTTGACCTACTTGAATTCATAAGAGATAATTCCCCGTTTCTTAAACAAGAAAAAAACGAATGGATGAAAACTATACTGACAATCATTAGAAACACTTCTTTGTATTTTGCGCCACAAGTTCGAACTAAAATAATCAACGAGGGATGGGCAAGTTATTGGCACGATGAACTTTTTCGAAACGACCCCCGAATCAAAGGTCACGAAGTCGATTATGCAAGAATAAATGCAAATGTTACTTCAATTTCTCGTTTAGGACTTAATCCCTACGCAATTGGTCTTCGACTGATTCAATATCTCGAGGAACTTGCTGAACGCGGAATGTTAAATTATGAATTTCAGAAAATCGAAGATATTGAAACCCGCGAAAACTTCACTCGCAATACTGGGGAAGGGAAAAATGCAATATTCAACCTCCGAAAATATTTTTCCGATTTTACTCTGCTTAATATATTCATTACACAAGAATTTGTCGATAAACACAATCTTTTTGTTGCTGGAATAAAGCCCGATTTTGAACGTCAAACTATTCAATATTATGTTAAAAGCAGAAAAGCAGAAGATTACAAAAAGATGATCCTCGACTCACTCTATCACCCTCCATACATTACAATAGACCAAGACAAAACCAGCGACAAACTCCTCCGATTAGTTCATCATTTCGAAGGCAAACAACTTATCAAGGAATTCATCCCCGATGTTTTGGTTGGGATTGAATTTCTTTGGGGGGGAGAAGTCCAACTTGAAACAACCGAAATAATTGCTACACGTCCACAGTCCCCCGACGAAAAACCAACCTATCGCTACCAAAAAGTTCTTTGGTCTTGCAAAGACAGAAAAGTAACAAAAGCAAATTTATAACTTGATTTCCATTTCATCTGGCTTAAATCTCTACTCCTAATACTTCACGAATTGCCAAACCAATAAGAAAAGTAATCAAAGTTACACTCAAATTAATTAACACCATTTCAAAGAAGCGAGATTTAAACGAAAAATCTTTTGCAACAGAAATGTAATAATTGAAACAAAAAATAATTAAAATCGCAATAGCAATTGTAACAAACATTGCAACAAACGGATTTGTAATTATTAAATATGGAAAAACCAAAAGCAAAACAGTTACAATGTATGCAATACCTGTATAAACAGCAGATTTCAGATGATTTTTCCCTTCGCCTTCCGCACGAGTGGATAAATATGAAGATGCCGACATTGAAAACGAAGCAGCAATTCCAGTGATAAGCCCAGCAAGAGCAATGAGTGTGGTGTTTTGCAAAGCAAATGTTAGTCCTGCCAATGCCCCAGTCAATTCCACTAAAGCATCGTTCAAACCTAAAACAATTGCCCCAGCATATTTTAATTTCTCTTCATCGAGCATACCAATTAGAGTATGTTCGTGTTCTTCTTCGTCGTCGATAATTTTTTTGGCTTCGGGTATTTGCTGTACAATTTGTGAATAAAAATTTTGTGCTTTTTCTTCGGCTTGTTCCATCAACTTAATACTGAAAGTCAAACCCAGGAACTTTCCAATCAGAGTGTAAAACCAAACCAAAAACTTATTTGGTTTAATTTCTTTTTGTGTGTATTTTTTCCAAAAAGTGTAATGTCCGAGTTCATCGTTCGCAATCTTTTTGAGTATTTCCGTATTCTTTTTCTCTTTGATTTGATTTGCCAAATTACGATAAACATAGTATTCTGTTCTTTCAGTTTTTTGAATTTTAATCAACTTCTGTAAAATGTCGTTGTTGACTTTCATATTTCATAAAAAATTTTTCTAAATGCAAAAAATTAAAGTAAACTAAAAAATAATAATATTCGAAACTCTTCATATATTATTTTATGATGAGCGAAATGATATTATCTTTGGAATTTGATAAAATTCCCGGTTTTTCTCGTTTGTTTTGCGATTACATAAAAAATGAACAATTTATATCCGAACGCATGTCAAATGAAATTCAATTGTTACAAAATACAAAATTGATAGATGAAAAATTAAAATCTTACTCGAAAAGGAATTTATTTTCTGAACTTATCAGAAAAAGCAATCTCGAAATAGATTTATCAGAAAAGCAAATCGAAAATTTGAGTTTACTTTCTAAAGAAAACACCCTTGTTGTTGTAACTGGTCAACAGCCTGCAATTTTCGGTGGTACTTTGTATACGCTTTATAAATCACTTTCTGCAATTGAATTAGCAAAACAATTAAAAGTTCGATTCCCAGATTTTAATTTTGTCCCAATCTTTTGGATAGAAGACAACGACCACGACTATTTCGAAGCAACCCAAGTGTTTCTTTTCGACCGACAATACAATCCAATATCTCCACAACTTAACCATAGCAATCAAGATATTTTGCGAAAATGTATTTGCGATATTACCATCGATAGCGCGATTACAGAATTCTTAGAATTTTATATCGAAGCAAACAACTTTTCTTCTTTGCAACCTCATTTTTCATTAGAAATTTTAAACTTTTACAAAAAAAGTAGATACTTAGCAACCGCCTTCCAAAAAATATTAAATTTAGTTGTTGGCAAGGAAGGAATGCTTTTTATTTCTTCTTCGATTTGCCGACAGAATAATGCTTTTGCAGATATCCTTCGAAAAGAACTTGAAAATCCTGGAGCAAGTAATGAAATAATTGAACAGGCAAATAGGAAAATTGAAAGATTTGGTTATCATATTCAGGTAAAGTCTTCGCCAGTAAATGTTTTCTACCATTCGAATGGGGAACGAATAAAAATACAACTGAATGGCGAAACACAAAAATATAAAATCAAGAATCAATACTTTACTGCTTTAGAACTTTTGCAACTTTTTTCCAAAAATCCCTTTAATTTTTCTCCCAATGTTTTGCTTCGGCAAATCTGTCAAGATCATATTTTGCCAAACATTGCTTCCATCCATGGTCCAAGCGAAATTGGATATACTACACAACTTAAGGAAATGTATCAGTGGTTTGATGTTGTTATGCCTGCTATTATACCAAGGCATTCAATAACCTTTTTGCCAAAAAAATTTCAGGAGTATATTGAAAATTATGGATTTGACTTCTTTTTTAAACCGCCCGAGACTTTTGATAGTATATTATATGAGCAAAATCGAGACAAAAATTTAAAAGAAAGCATACAAGCATTGGAATTACGCTTCCAAAGCGTTTTTGACGAAATGAAACAAATAGCATCCAAAGTCGATATAACCCTACTTGCAAGTAGCGAAGCCCATAGCAAAAAGTCCTTCCGAGCTTTCGAATCTTTAAAAGATAAAATCTTTTCAAATGAAAGAAAAACAATATTGAATAAATTAAGTCACTTACGTTCAATAAACAAGATAATTTTTCCAAAAGGTACATTGCAGGAAAGAATGATAGCATCAATTTATCCATTGCTTGAGTACGGTCAGTCGGATTTTATCGAAATTATTAACCAAGTTTTTAAGCAGCCTCGAAATAAGCATTATATTGTTTTGATTTGAAACTTTTACTATTTTTTGTCGAAATAAATATACTTAATATTTCAATCAATTAAAAAGTTTTGTAATTGTAAAAAAGATTTTGTAATTTAAACTTGATTATTTAGCCATTTTTTATATGAGTTTAGAAAAGGTAAAGGAGAAGCGAATAATTAGAACTTTACAATTTGGAGAACTGGAGATTGAACCCCAGCATATTTTTTATTTCGACGAGGGAATCCTTGGTTTCGAAGATTTACACGAATTTGTTTTAATTGCAGATGAAGACACACTTCCATTCAAGTGGTTAATTTCAATCGAAAAACCTGAAATTGGCTTTCCACTATTAAGTCCTTGGCACCTGGATTTAACTTACGACCCCGGTCCGGATTTCGATTTAGAAAAGCAAGTTTTGATGGTAATTATTACACTGGAAGATGAAAATAAACAAATGACAGCAAATATGAAGGCTCCTATTGTTTTTGATGTCGAAAATCAAAAAGGTTGGCAAACAATTTTAATGACCGATAAATATTCAACCAACTTTGTAATACCCAAAAAAAGTAAACAAGAATAAAGGATTATATGCTTGTATTATCAAGGAAGATAGGAGAAGTAATTACAATAGGCTCAACAATAAAAATCACTGTACTTGGATACAATCGGGGAAGTGTTCGTTTGGGGATTGAAGCTCCAAAATCAATTCCTGTACATCGAAAAGAAATCTATGATAAGATAATCGAAATAAACAAACTTGCAGCAAAAACTGAAATTGAACAACTAAAAAATGCTATGAAGAACATTTCGGTTAAAATCAATAAAAATATCAAAGACAACTTGGGCAATCAAACTGTTTTATTTAATAAAGAAAAACCTTCATCCTTAGACAAAAAGAAAGAGGAATAAAATGGTTGAATATTGCGCCTTGATAATCGACGACGATGTCTGGATGCAAAGAATTCTGGCAAAAACACTTCAAAGCTACGGATTTCGAAAAACTTTGCTTGCTTCAAATGGCTACGAGGGCGTAAGTTTGGCAATTGAACATTTACCAGACATTATAGTTCTGGATATACTTATGCCAGACCTTTCTGGGCACCAAACTTTGAAATTGTTGCGTTCAATCAAACCAACAAAAAACATCCCTGTTCTGATGGTTTCGGCTCTTTCCGACACCGAAAACTTGGGGAAAGCTGTGAAAATTGGTGTTAATGGTTTTATTTCTAAACCATTTACACGAACAACTGTATACGATAAACTTGTTAGCATTTTTGGGCAGGACAGAATGGAAAAAATTGCTGCAGGAAAACCAATAGAAAAATTAACTTTGGAAGAAGAAATAGATTTAAAAACACTTATTGCACGCCGAGACGAAGAAATAGTAGAAACCGCAGGCACTGAAAATGAACCTCAACCTGGTGTTAGCCCCGAAAAAATTGCTTCGAGTTATCGCGAGGATGACGAACAAAAAAGTATTGAAGCAATAAAGAAATTACTACTCAAAACCAAGAAGTCCAGTGAATGATAAATCGATTCATTAGGGTTGGCTCTCGTGGAAGCAAACTTGCTCTTATCCAAACCCACATTGTGTTGAAATGTTTAAAAAATTATTTCCCAGATATAATTTTTGAACTAAAAATAATTAAAACCCAAGGCGATAAATTTGCCGAAAAAGAATTCGAGCAAATTTCGGGGAAAGGTATTTTTGTTAAAGAAATTGAAGAACAACTCCTTTCTGGTAAAATTGATTTAGCCGTTCATAGTTTGAAAGACCTTCCAACTGAGTTACCCGAAGGGCTTATTATTGGAGCAATTCTTAGGAGAGACAATCCCGAAGATGTATTAATTTCCAAAGGGAACAAATTATTGTTGGAACTTCCCCAAGGTGCCAAAATTGGGACAAGTTCTTTACGTCGTATTGTTCAACTGAAAAGAATACGCGATGATTTTCAATTTGTTCCACTTCGGGGAAATGTTCCAACAAGAATAAAGAAACTTTTTAATTCCGATTTAGACGCAATTGTTCTTGCCCGAGCAGGTCTTGAAAGGTTAAAATTGGATTTTCAAATCACAGAAATATTTTCTCCGGAAGTTATAATTCCGGCTGTCGGACAAGGTGCGATTGCAGTAGAAATCCATAAAGATAATGAACTTGCAAAAGAAGTTGCAGAGGCATTGAACGATATTGAAAGCGAATATGCTGTTCGAGCAGAACGAAAATTTTTAAAGAAACTTGGTGGGGGATGTCGAAACCCTATCTCTGCTTACGCTTCAATTATTGATAACGAGATTTACATTGATGGTTTTGTTGCAACATCCGACGGAAAACAATACTTTCGCCATTCCATATTCGGCAATGCATTGTTCCCCGAACAAGTCGGAGAACAACTCGCAAGCGAATTGCTTCGAATGGGAGCAAATCGTTTTGTCAAATCAACAGATGTTAATACTTAATTCCGAATGTAAGTAGAAAGTTTCTGGGTAATCCAGGCTCAATGTAATAAGGCAAATTAGTTCCTTTTTCGTAAATAGGATTCAAGAAGGCAGACCCAATGTATTTTGTGTTGAAAACATTATTAACAGCAAAAGCAAGTGTAATCTGTATCTTTTTATTTATGTAAATCTTATCGAACCAAGTTCTAAAGTTGAAAATATTGAATGCTGGGATTTCGATTTTATTAGCATCGTCCGCAAAATATTTTCCAACTCCGTTAACCGAAAATTCAAAATTCAGGAAAAAAGGAACTTGCAAAGAAACATTGTAAAAATAATTAGGAACTCCTGGAATTTTATTATCTTTAAAATCTGCAAATATGCCATGTTTATCTTTGTCATAGAACGATGAATCCACTTTATAATCAATGAATTTGCTCGCTAAATAAGTAAAAGAGGCAAAAAATTTTGAATTCCCCAAGAAAATTGCACGAAGGTTCGTTTCAAATCCAAGCCTACTCGTTTTACCTGCAGAGAAATAAAACCTTCCTTCTCGGTAGGGAACAAGTTCGTTTCGAGTAGAAATAAAATAACCTGACAATTCAAATTCAATCCCTTTTAAGAAAGATTGCAATTCAAGAAACGATTTTAACCCCAACTCATAAGTAGTCGAAACAATTGGTTCAAGCAAAGGATTAATTTGGTACAAAGTATCTTCGCCAGGTGGGGGGTCGGTTTCATTACCAGCGGGAACTTCAATTCCACCACCAATATTCCCGAAAAGGGAAAGATTATCCAATAGACGATATGTTAATCCTAATTTTGGAGTAATATGGTCGAATTTCTTCTCGTCGGTAAAAGTAAAGTTTAGAAAATCTTGACTTGAATAATTTACGACATCGTAGCGACCTCCAACGAGCAAACTTAACCTGTTCCAAATAATTTCATCTTGTAAAAACAACCCAAAGGTGCTTGCTCCTTCTTTTTTATCTGTGCGAAGTTGATTGGAGCGGTTTGCATTTGAATCAAGATTATAAAAAAGTATTGCACCGTCTTGAAGAGTTTGGTCGAAGCCAAGCAAAACAATATTTGATATTTTTCCAAAGTTACTCTTATTTTGATAATGAACCGAGGAGCCTAAAAAGTAGCGAGTAAAATCGCGAAAAGTTCCACGCTCTGACCTTTGCAAATATTTCGAGGTAAGAAATCCTTGGGCAGTCAGGGAATTGTAATCATCAAAATTATGATTTAAAGAAATTGAAACTTGAGCAAGACGATTGTTCCTACGCTCTTTGTTCTTCAAATAGGTCGGATTTGCTGATGTAGGCAAAGTATCGTAAATAGGAAAGGTCAAAGCTCCAGGGATATGAAACAAATTTTTTGCTAAATTAATGCTTAATTGTAGAACAGTTGGAATATCTGTTGGATCTGAAATTTTAGTTTTAAGAGGTGTTTTCAAGCCAAAATTAAAAAGAAACCTTTCTGAATTTGAATTGTCTCTCCAACCATCAAATTTGGAATATAAAGAATTTAAGTAAATTACTCCGTTTGAGCCGACATTTGTTCGAAGTTTCAGGACATTCTTGTCGAGTCCCCAACTCCCAATAGATTTCGAATAACTGACCGAAGGGGTATTTGACATTGGAACCGAAGAGAAACTAAGAACAGCCCCAGCAGCATTTCCCCACAAAGCAGATGCATTCGAGCGAAGTATCTCGATTTGCTCAACAAATGCAATATCGAAAAAGTCAAGCGAGGTTCTTCCATCTGGTTCTGTTTGGGGAATTCCATCCAACAAGAATCGTAAACCTCGAACAGTTCCACTATTCGAGCGGTCGCCTGCACCTCGAGAGCCGAAGCCTCGTACAGTTATCCTTATATCAGTTGAACCATTCCTCGTTTGGGCAAGAACTCCTGGGACATGCGCAAGTGGTTCTTCCAAACCAAGACCACGATAGCCCAAAAATTCATCGGAAGTCAAATATGAAATTGACAAAGGTACCTCGAGCAATTTTTCAGGATAACGAAGTGCAGAGACTACAACTTCTTTAATTTTGAAAACTGAAGTATCACTATTACAAAGAAGAAAAAAACTTGATAAAATAAAAAACAAAGCCAATAAGATTGGCTTCTTCATATCCCCTCAATAAAATATAAATACTATTTTTTAGGAACTTCAACAGGAGGCGGAGTGTTTGGCAAAGTTTTTGGTATTTGGGCTCCTTGGGTTACAGGTTTGATTTCATTTTGATTTACACTACGCAAAAGAAATTTGTTTGCAAAGAGAGAAAGCAAAAGAATAGCAATAATAAGAACACGTGTGGTTTTTTGCAAAAAATCCATTGTTCTTTGCGCCCCAAACATTGTTCCAAACTGCGAACCCAAACCACCAAAAGTTGGAGCCAAATCACCTTTCCCAGGTTGTAACAAAATTGCTCCAATTAATAAGATAGAAGCAATGATTAATAAAATTATAACTAAAGTAAACATAATTTCCTCATTATAAAAGTTCAAAAATAAAAATTTTTGACGGAAAATAATAATATTTATTTACCAAAATTAATAACTCTCTATAATTTCAAAAATTACATATTGAAAAGCAATTCAAGAAAAGTTAAATTTAATATTTTTACTTTTCTTTTTGTAAATTGAATATTTTATTAATGGAATTTTTTTGATGGAAGGTTTTAAAAATTTTATTGAAAATAGAAAAGAAGTTTTTTTACAAGAATTGTTTGATTTCTTGCGAATTCCAAGCATTAGCAGTAGAAGCGAACACAAATCCGATGTCGAACGTTGTGCCAATTGGCTTGCTGACCACCTTAAAAGCATTGGTGTTCAAAATGTTAAAATTTTTCCGACACAGGGGCATCCAATTGTTTATGGTGAATGGAAATTCAGCGATTCTGCTCCAACTATTCTGGTTTATGGGCATTATGATGTTCAACCAGTCGACCCATTAGAGTTGTGGGAATCTCCTCCTTTTGAACCTAAAATAATGAATGGGAAAATTTATGCTCGTGGTTCTTCGGACGACAAAGGACAATTGTTCATTCATTTGAAAGCCTTTGAGTCTGTTCTGAAGACAAATGGCTCTGTTCCAATTAATATAAAATTCCTATTCGAAGGAGAGGAAGAGGCAGGAAGCAATCACTTGGATGAATTTATAGAGAACAATCCCAAACTCTTAAAATGCGATTCTGTTGTGATTTCGGATACTGAATGGTTTGCCGATGGTCTTCCATCTATTTGTTATGCTTTACGAGGAATTGCTTTCTTAGAAATAAAAGTCAAAGGCCCAAAACGTGATTTGCATTCAGGTTCTTATGGAGGAACGGTAGATAATCCTGCAGAAGTTCTGGCTTGGCTTATTACGCAACTAAAGGACAGATATGGGCGAATAACCATTCCTGGCTTTTACGAAAATGTTCTACCATTGACTGAAGAAGAGCGTGAAGCATTCAAAAAGTTGCCCTTTGATGAAAGGAAATTTTGCTCTGAACTTGGAATCGGTGAACTTTTTGGGGAAATAGGCTATACCCCAATCGAAAGAATTTGGGCCCGCCCGACTTTGGAAATTAACGGAATTTACGGCGGATATACAGGTGAAGGAGCCAAAACAATAATTCCATCGGAAGCATCTGCTAAAATATCAATGCGGTTAGTACCTAATCAAACTGCAGAAGAAATAACTGCAAAATTCATTAAGCATATTAAAAACCTTGCCCCACCAACTGTCGAGATTGAAATAACCACACTTCACGGAGGGAACCCAGTTATTACACCAATCGATAGCATCTGGATTCGTAAGGGCCAAGAAGCATTAAAATCAACATTTGCTGTTGACCCTGTGTTTATGCGCGAAGGTGGTTCTATCCCCGTTTGCGAAACTTTTAAGCGTGTACTTGGGGCATCACCTGTATTGATTGGTTTTGGATTACCAAACGACAACATTCATTCACCAAATGAAAGTTTTTCAATAAATAATTTCTTCAATGGAATAAAAGCAATAGCTTTATATTATATTTCTCTCGGTAAAATGAATTAAAATTTTTGTTTGGTAAATAAAAGAGGAAGTATATGAACGAAAACAAACCTTATGTTCCTTTTGTTCCAGCCCATATGACTATGAATGAGTTCACGCTCCGAGCTTTGATTCTTGGATTGATAATGGCTGTTGTTTTAGGTGCAGCAAATGCTTATCTCGGACTAAAGGCTGGGATGACTATCGCTGCCACATATCCCGCCGCTGTCATTGGAATGGCATTTTTGAGAATGTTCAAAAATGGTACTATTCTGGAAGAAAATTTCGCACGAACCGTCGGTTCAATTGGCGAAAGCGTTGCTGCTGGAGCCATTTTTACAATTCCAGCATTTCTAATTGCTGGAATTTGGAGCGACTTCTCCTCGATAACTCATTATTTAGAAGCAAGTTTTATTATGCTTATCGGCGGTATCATTGGTATACTCTTCGTTGCAATTCTGCGTCGAGTTATGGTCGAGGACAGAGAACTACCATTCCCTGAATCAGTTGCTGCTTCGGAAATACATAAAGCAGGACAACGGGGTGGAAGCGGAGCCAAGTTCCTTTTCTGGGCGATGGGTCTTGGAGGCTTGATTCAATTTCTTAAACAAATTCAGGTTTTTGCTTCGACTTGGGAGAAATTTATTCCTTTTGCTAGTCAAAAACTTGCATTTTGGAAAACCGAAGGTGTTCAGGCTGGAGGTGGTGCACTTCTAACAACTCCTGGGGTTAGCCCGGCTTATATGGGCGTTGGTTTCATAATTGGTCCTAATCTTGCTGCTTTGAACTTTACCGGCGGTTTGTTAGCCTGGGGACTATTTGTCCCTCTTCTGCTCTACTTCCTCGGACCTGAAATCGTTCGTTCAATGGAGACAATAGGAACACCAATAACTGGCGAAGACCAATGGATTGCAATTGCATTTGAAGTTTGGAAGAAATTCGTCCGTCCTGTTGCAATTGGTGGAATGTTAATGAGTGCTGGTTACACCTTATACAGAATGCGAAAAAGTTTGATTGCAGGCTTAAGCCGTGCTATCGGCGATGTCAAAAAAGCTGCATCGGGTAGCTCCGCCACAGAAGAAAGGACCGAACGAGACCTTCCCTTTAAGTGGGTATTCATTGGCTTGTTTATTGCTTCGGTTGCCACTTTCTTTATCTATTATTACTTTTCGAATGATGTTGTAGCTGCCTTGGTTGCAACAATAGTAATGATAGTGGCAGGTTTCTTTTTCGCCGCTGTATCTGGATATTTAGTGGGATTAATCGGTTCAAGCAACAATCCAATCAGTGGATTAACCATTTCAACCCTCATTGTTGCTGCTTTACTAATGGTAATTCTTGGGGTCAAAGGTCAATCGGGTGTTGCTGCTGTTCTTGGAGTTGCAGCAGTAATTTGTGTAGCCGCCGCAGTTGCTGGAGAAATGCTTCAAGACTTGAAAGTGGGACATATCCTTGGTGGAACTCCTTGGAAAATGCAATTAGGCGATATTTTTGGTGTTCTACTTTCCGCTTTCGTTATGTTTATTCCTTTGTATTACCTCCACCAAAGCGATATTATTTCAGGTGGAACAGGGCTTGGAGGTAAAAACTACCCTGCACCACAAGCCTCGCTAATGGCAATTTTGGCTAAAGGAATTGTTGGTGGCGATATGGCTTGGCCCCTAATAATTGTGGGTATGCTTATGGCAATTGGTTTCATTCTTTTGAAAGTTCGAAGCCCTATGCTGGTTTGTGTTGGAATGTACCTGCCTTTGGAAACATCATTCGCAATCTTTATTGGTGGGCTAATCCGAGGATTATTAGATAAAGTTATTGCCCGTAAAAATTTCAACGATGCACAAAAAGCACGTATCGATAATACAGGTGTTCTTCTTGCTTCTGGTTTAATTGCTGGCGAAGCTCTTACTGGGTTGCTATTTGCCATAATTGCTGTAATAAATTACGATTTTCTCAAATCGTTAATAGTATTTAGCCATCCAACATTCTTGCTAAGTCTACTTGTATTTATTGTTGTTGGCTGGGTTTTGGTTAGAGTTCCTGTTAAAAATGCCGGTTCTCCTGATGAACCTGCCCCACCATCAGCAATTATGTAATTTAATAACTTAAATCTCTTAAATTTAGGAGCATCGGGTGGTAATTTTTATCCCGATGCTCTTTATTTCTAATCTCTTTCAACTTTTCCGATGCAAACTTTTTTAAAGTTTTTCTTTTATTCTGTACTCAATATCGAGAAACTTTGATATTTAAAACGAAACACTTTTCAAAATTTCAAAACCTTAACTTCGTTTATATTTAATTGAATTTAGTCTAAACTAAGTTTTGATTGATGAGAGTTTCGATTTATAATATAGGATGCAAAGTAAATTACGCAGAAATTTCACAGATTCAAAAGCAATTTGAACAGCTTGGTGCTCAAATTGTGGAATTTGGACAACCCTGTGACACTGTGATTATAAATACTTGCACTGTAACAAGTCGAGCAGATGCTGACTGCCGAAAAATAATCCGAAGGGCATTAAGGCTCAATCCAAATGCTTTCATTGCTGTAACTGGTTGTTACGCCCAAATTGAACCTGAGGAAATCGCGAAAATTTCCGGTGTGGATGCAATCTTTGGAACAAAGTATAAATTCGATATACCAATTCTTATTGAAAAATTCGAAAAACTTCCAAAACCTAAAATATTTGTTGCTCCAACCGACGGTAATCTTCCCTATCATTCAGCTGTTAGCGTCGATAACGAAAGTCGGACGCGTATCGTGCTTAAAATTCAAGACGGCTGCGATTACTCTTGTTCATATTGCATAATCCCAATGGCACGCGGGAAAAGTCGAAGTCTTCCATTCGAGGCATTAAAACAAAAAATTGCTGAAATTAATGAAACAGATTACCAAGAAGTAGTTATCTCTGGAATAAATGTTGGTGAATATTTAGACCCAAACGGGAAAACATTTCTCGATGTTGTTCGATTTATCGAAGAATTTCACCCTCGTCAACGTTATAGAATTTCTTCGATTGAACCTAATAAATTAAAACCTGAAATAATTGATATTATAAGCAATTCTAAAGTTTTTTGTCCCCACTTCCATATTCCTTTGCAAAGTGGTTCCGAAGAAATTTTAAAACTTATGCGTCGACGATACAATAAGGAATTGTACCGAGAAAGAATTTTACAAATCAAAGATAAAATTCCATACGCAGCAATTGGTGTGGATGTTATTACTGGATTCCCCGGCGAAACCGATAAACACTTCGAAGAAACTTATGAATTTATTTCAGACCTCCCTGTTTCGTATCTCCATGTGTTTACTTACTCCGAACGAACCAACACAATTGCCGCAAATATGCAAAA
>JBBIUA010000016.1:0-48672 GCA_037440445.1 Ignavibacteria bacterium | reverse complement strand
GATGTTCATTGGATAAATCAGATTTATTTGTCCGAGTAGAGTTGCTCTCTCTCTCTCTCTCTTATGTTTTCTAAAAAGTAAATAGTTATAATGCGAATGACGAACAAGGAAGAAGTTGTAGAGAAATAAATAGAAATGTTTCGTGCAGTCACTAAATACATTTTGCACCTTAAGAAAGGTTCAAAAAACAAATTAAGAAAAAGAAATTAAAAAAGCAAGTGAAGTTTAAAATTTTCTTAATTCTTATTGTATAAATTTAAAAGAAAGGTTAAAAAAAATTTTGGTAATTAAAATTTTTTTTATATCTTTGAAATTTAGGAGTCCTAATGACTCCTAAGTATGTTTAACAAAATTAGGAGGTCTTACAATGTTTAAAAAAATATTATTTCCTCTAACGTTTTTTGGAATTATTTTCATTATTTCGCTTGCGGCAAAGCAAGATACGAATTCCGTGCCTTATCCAGAAAATTATCGTGCGTGGTCCCATATAAAAACTTTAGTGATACTTCCTGGACATCCTCTCTTCTCGAGTTTTGGTGGCATCCACCATGTTTATGCAAACGATAAGGCACTTAAAGCGTTAAAATCGAATTCAAAAACTTTTCCCGACGGTTCAATTTTCGTTTTCGACTTAATGGAAGCGCCACAAAAGGACAATACGATTAGCGAAGGTGAAAGAAAAGTTCTTGCGGTTATGATAAAAAATTCAAGGATGTTCACCAAAACTGGGGGTTGGGGATTCGAGGCTTTCAAAGGAAATTCCAAGGACCGAGTGGTCAAAGACCCGGTTTCTGAGTGTTATACATGCCATACTCAAAAAAAGGACAGAGATTTCGTTTTTACAGAATTTAGAAAATAATAGTGAAAGCAAAAGGGTAATGGGAAATTCCCATTACCCTTGCATTATATTTTAGGGAAGTTATTTAATTTTATTTTTTCCCAAATTTTGTTTTATGGAAATTGAACAAATAAGTTTTGCTTTTGAAAGACTTTGCACCATAATTAGAGGTTTACTTTGGGATGCATCATTTAAATTAGGTTTGAATCCAATTCAATTTCAAGTGTTAACTTTTTTTCATCAAAAGAAAGGTTTAAAAGTTACTTCAAGTCAATTAGCTGAAAGATTTAATGTTTCGAATGCCTCGATGAGCGACACATTGAATTCCCTTTCAAAAAAGAAGTTAATTATTCGTAAACGAGAAAAGTCCGACAAAAGGATTTTTTATATTTCAATTTCATCAAAGGGTATGAAATTAGTGGAAAAAGCAAAAGATTGGGATAAACCAATCAAAGATTTTTTTTCTTCAATTCCTGAAGAAGAATCTGTCACCATTTTTATCTCTTTATTGACATTATTAAGAAAATTATATAAAGATGGGATAATAAATTATCTAAGAATGTGTTATAGTTGTAAGTGGCTTTCTGTAGACATAAATAATCAAGAAAAATATTTTTGTAGCCTATTGAAAATGCCCCTCGAAAAATTTCAATTACGGGTTGATTGTCCCGACCATTCGGCTAGAGAAAATAATGAAATAGATTTGTAAAGATATTATAGATTATTTCATTTTGTCTTTTTGCATATTGCAAGGATTTCAACAGCTGTTAGATGTTCAAAAAGAATAGAGATAATCTTTCGAATTTTTACTTTTAATTTTTCATTACTCAGAAAAACTTTAATTGAAAGCAAACTGGAAATAAGTGTTATAAAATTATTCGGTCTTTGTTTCTTTATGAAAATAACCTCGTATCCAGCAATTGTTAAAAGGTTATTAAGACTTTCAACGGAAAAGTGAAAAAGGTGGTTAACTGGTTGGAACCAAATCCATTTAGATTGAAAAATTTTTCGCCAGAAACAATCGAAAGCGGGAACACGAATAAAAAGTAAACCGTTTTTATTTACTTTCTCTTTTAATTCATTAAGTAATAGCAATGGTTGAGGAATATGTTCCAACGAATGCCAAATAGTTACAATATCGAAGGTTTGGTTAACTTCATTAATTTTTGAAAAGACTTTGATTCCAATATTTTCGACATAGGAACGAGCTTTTAGTGAAAGTTCAATTCCAGTTACTTCAAATCCAAAACGACGGATACTGTCGAGGAAAAAGGAGCGGTCACATCCTATGTCCAAAATTCTTGCAGGCGGTTTTTTGTATTCGGTAATTAGTTTAATTAGTTGGTATTGTTCAGGTAGCCGAGCAAATCTACGTTGTTCAATATGAATTTTTTCCTGGGAACTGATTTCATACTTTTTTGAATAATATTCCTCTAAAACTTTGTCATTAGGTAAATCTTTGTTGAAAATAATCTTACAATTTTGACATTGAAATAAACTTGCTTTACCTATGTTTAAATTTTTTAAATTCCCTGAACCACAAATTATACATTTATTAGTCATTGTCAATCAAGTAAAAAAATAAATTAATCAAATTAATCAAAAAACTAACTTAATGAGGAATTTATGAATTAAAAACATGTTTGAAAAACTAAAAAGGATTTTGTAAAAAAAGTATAACAAAGAGAAATTAATTATATGATAAAAAGTGGTGGCTAGAAACTATTTAAAAGTAATTAATCAAAATGAGACAATAAAGCGATGAAAGAAATGAAATTTAAAAAATAAAATGTTCAGTATTAAAGAAATAATGAGGATTATTCGAAAAGAGCACTAAATTTAATATTGATTTTTTACAAGTATTGGCGATGAAAATTGCCAATGTTCAATGTTTAGGGGTTGTTTCCAAATCATAATGAAAGATTTTCGAAGTAATCAATTCACTTTCATGAAATGAATAAAAAAAGAGAAAGCCAAAAGTAATTTGTATCCAAAATCGATTAGGGTTAATCATTTTGAAAACTTATGTGAAGTATGTGAGAAAGAAATTTTAAAGATAGACTTTTAGTAAAATTCCCAGCCTATAGTTAGTCGTAAAAGTAAGATTGGGAAAACAACAACAATTCAATCGAAAACTTGGACGTAATTAAAAACTTGGGCTATTTAATCAAAGGCTTATGCTAAATTGAGAAAAAAAATTTTTTATAATTGGAATTATTATTATGAAAATTATTTTGCTAATTAAGATTCCTTGTATAAGGAAAACGAAGAGTTCCCGATTTCAAACAAATCATCAATTTTGTTTCGATTAAATTCGTTAGTCTACAAATCGTTTTAGTGTCTTTTTAAGAAATTAATTATGAATAATATTATTGTTAGTAAAATGCTGATAATCAGCATAGAAGTAATAGGAATGTAAACTTTAAAATTCTCCCGTTCAATGACGATATCACCAGGAAGCTTTCCGAAAGGAATTTTAGTTAAGTAAGGTAAAAAAATCCCTATCAGAATGAGAATAATTCCAGCAAGTATAATGAAAATTCTCAGCTCCGTTTTAAACATTTTCGACTTGTGAAAAAAACAAAATTAACAAAAACCATAGTTTTTTAAAAACAAAACTGCCCGTGAGTGACGGGCAGCTAAATAATCTGCATAGAAAAGTTTAAGGTGCAAATATAATAGGCTTTGAGATTGTTTGTCCATCAAATTTTAAAACGATGAAATATCGACCTGCTTGAAGATTTTCGCTATCAACTTTAAAATTGTGTGTTCCTTTGACGAGTTTGCCCTTGAAGATTTCTTTGACAACTTTTCCATTTAAGTCTGTTAGACTGATAGTGACATTACCATCGTTTGGGATATAAATATCAAAATTGCAAGTCGAGGAGAACGGGTTAGGAAAAGGTTTGAAAATTCGAGCTCCAATTGGTTGATAATTTTGTCCGATGCGGCTTTGATAATTGTCACAAATACCATCGTTATTATTATCGACAAAAGTACGAATTCTTAGTCTTTGTCCATAGCTATTGTAAAATTGTCCACGGTTAGGCGCGTTATTGTACCTGTTGTCACAAATCCCATCATTGTTGTTGTCGATAAAATTGTCACAGATACCATCATTGTTTGCATCGACAAAAAAGGTGCAATTTGCTCCCTGATTTTTGAATTTTTTCCCCAAACCCCTTCCTTGCGAAAAGGTTTCAGAAACACCTAAAATTAGAATGAACAAAGCCATTGCAGTTAATAAACGTTGAACTTTCATAAAACCTCCTATTTTCAAAATCAAATCTTCAATTCATTTGACAATTAAAATTGAAAATGGTTTAATCGATAAAAAATATTGTGTATTTATCTTCGTTTCCTAATTTTTTCAAAGGTAACCTATGTTGAATAAGGTTGATATTTTAAATTCAATTGTAAATATTCAGGATCCAGATCTCGGCAAAACATTAGCGGAACTGAATGCAATTAAAGATGTTAATATTGACGGAGATAGCGTTAAAGTATATCTTGAACTTGTTCAGCCGATATTTACTGTTTATGAAAAAATTAGTATAGAAATAAACGATGCGATATCAAAACTTTATCCAACTGTAGATTTAGAGGTTAATTTTTCTGAAAGAATGTATGATTTATCGAAACGAAAAGTTTTAAAGCAGGTTAAAAACATTATTGCCGTTGCATCTGGAAAAGGTGGAGTTGGGAAATCCTCGATTGCTGCTAATCTTGCTGGTGCGTTGTCGCTCACCGGAGCTAAAGTGGGGGTTTTGGATGGGGATGTTTATGGTCCCAGTCAACCTACAATGTTCGGATTGAGTGAACAACCATTTGAAGTTGTTGAAATGCCTGATGGCAATACTATGGCTTTTCCTCTCGAAAAGTATGGAATCAAAGTTGCATCAATGGGAATGATACTTCAAAAAAGCGAGGCTGCGATAGTTAGGGGACCACTTTTAGCTGGGTATTTTTCAATGTTGTTTGAACAATTGGAATGGGGTGAACTTGATTATTTAATTTTTGATTTACCACCAGGTACTGGAGACGTACAGCTTACTTTGACACAAAAGATACCCTTAACTGGGGCAATAATTGTAACCACTCCCCAGGAGATTGCCGTTGCCGATGTTAGGAGAAGTATAGCAATGTTTCGAAAAGTTAATGTAGGGATTCTTGGTGTAATCGAAAATATGAGTTATTTTATTCCACCAGATGCACCCGATAAAAAATATTTTATTTTTGGTGAAGGCGGAGGTAAAAGAGTTTGTGAAGAGTTTGGTGTCGATTTCCTTGGTGAAGTTCCTTTCGAAATTTTAACTCGCGAATCTAATGATTCGGGTATGCCTGTTGTGTTGCGCGAAGATGCCTCGACGCAAAAGAAAATTTTTCTGGATATAATACAAAGAATCAACTCAAAAATTAGGCAACGAAATTTTAAAATTTTGCAACTTCCAGTAATGAAAATTTCAATATAATTGTTCTGTTATAATTAATTCAATTTTTTAATTTCTTTGGCAAAAATTAATTAATAATTAATTTTTTTTGTCAAATTTGCATTTTTGTTTTTGTTTAACAAATTAATAAATATGCTATGAAAAAATATTTGACAATTGTTCTTTGCGTCTTAATTTTTCCATTAGCCCTTCATTCTCAAGGAATCACGACTTCTTCAATCACAGGTTCTGTTCGCGACGTGGATGGCAAGCCTTTGGCTGGCGCAACTGTTCGAGCAACTCATCTTCCTTCGGGGACTGTTACCGGTGGAATTGTTAACTCCAAAGGAAATTTCTCCATTGTTGGGCTTCGACCTGGAGGACCGTACAAAATCGAAGTTTCTATAGTAGGGTACAGAACAGAGACAAAAGAAGATGTTTATTTGTCTTTGGGACAAGAGTTCACCATAAGATTTGTTCTACAACCCAAAGATATCCAAACCCGTGAAATTCAGATCATTAGTGATAGGAATGATATTATAAGTAGCAATAGAACTGGAGCATCCCAAGCAGTAACAGAAGTAGAAATCGTTTCGTTGCCTACTATAGCGCGCTCAATTCACGATTATTCTCGTCTATCTCCTCTTGTAATTTCTTCGACAAGTGAAGGTTCGAATGTTTCTTCAAGAAATAGTAAATACAATAATATTCAAGTTGACGGAGCTGTTTTAAGTGATGCTTTTGGACTTGCAACTTCTGGAACTCCTGGTGGGCAAGCAGGCGCAGAACCTATTTCTCTCGATGCAATTGAAGAGTTTCAAGTTTCAATCGCTCCCTTTGACGTGCGACAAGGTATATTCACTGGTGGTTTAATAAATGCAATAACTCGAAGTGGAACTAATGACCTTAAAGGTAGCTTATATCTTTATGGACGAAATCAAAATTTTGTAGGTAAAAGTCCTATACTTGATGCTAATGGAATTCGCCAGAGTTATCCAGATTTTAGTGACTATTTTGTGGGTGGGAGAGTTGGTTGGCCAATTGTTAAGAATAAACTTTTTGCTTTTTTCAATGTTGAAACAAAGAACCGTAAAGATCCTCAAAGGATTGGACTTGCTGGGGACCAAGGTTATACCTTTAATTTTAATGTCCCACGAGATACGCTTGAAAAAATTCGTCAAATTTCTATTAATAAATATGGTTATGACCCTGGGTCTTATGATTTGTATACTCGAAAAACAGAGGACGTTAAATTGTTTATGCGGTTTGATTATAACATCAATGAAAACAACCGACTGACATTAAGGCATAATTTTGTCAAAGCTAATCAAGGTAATGCTGTTACTCGGTCGCAATTTGCTTTCTCATTTTCTGGACAGGAATATATTTTTAATTCTATGCAAAATCAAACAGTACTGCAATTAAACAGCATCTTGGGTAACAATATTGCAAATGAACTGCGTCTTGTTTATACAGCGATTCGTGACAAAAGAGATCCAGTTTCCAGACCTTTTCCATCTGTTGCTATCTATGATATTGGTTCAAAAGGGGAAGATGTTTATCTCGGGGTAGAAAGATTTTCCCAAGCAAATGCTCTTGACCAAGATATAATCGAGTTAACGAACAATTTCAATTATTTTTATGGGGAGCATACATTTACTTTTGGTACGAGCAATCAATATGTTGCTTTCGATAATTTGTTTTTGCAAGATTATTATGGAACTTATGGCTTTAATTCAATTGCTGATTTCGAAGCAGGGAAACCTTCGCAATTTCAGTTGAGTTATTCTCTTGATCCCAATAATCCAAAGCCGAGAGCAAAATTTAGATACCTCCAGTTAGGATTGTATGCTCAAGATGAGTGGAAAGTCCAGCCTAACGTTAAGCTTTCGCTTGGTCTGAGGATGGATATGTTTGCATTTCCTTCTAAACCCGCGAGAAACGACTCACTTCCAAAATATTTCCCTGGTTTAAAAACCGACGAACTTCCAACCCCGGTTTCAATTTCACCAAGGTTTGGATTTAATTGGGACATTTTTGGCGATAAAACCACTCAACTTCGAGGTGGTATTGGTGTTTTTTCAGGCAAAACTCCTGGAGTTTGGATTTCGAATCAATTTTCAAACACAGGAACCGATATTGGTAGGATAGATGTAAGAAATCCCCGAATTGTGTTTGAGCCCGACCCTGCTTCGCAACTTTTAAAAGTCGATTCTTTAACTCCAATTAAAACTACAGAAATTAATATAACAGATAAGAATTTAAAAATGCCACAGGTTTTGCGTTTTAATGTTGCATTCGATAGAGAACTACCTTATGGCTTTATTGGTACAATTGAATTTTTGTATGGAAAAACTCTCTACGATATGACATATAAAAATTTAAATCGACAAATACTGAAAACATACGATGGTTCAAAAGATTCGACCTTACCCGATGGTCGTCCAGTCTATAGTCGTTATGATGTTAGTCCATTATTTACAAACGTTTTGCTGATGACTAATACAACAAAAGGATACCAAACCAGCATTACTTTCCAAGTTCAAAAGCAATTTGGTAAAGGAATTTTCCCAAATCTTGATTTTAATTTTGCATACACTTGGAGCAGAGCAAAAGATGTTAATAGTTTAACCTCAAGTCGAGCTATTTCTAATTGGCAATATAATCGTTCAATTGACCCGAACAGTCCAGAACTTGGAACTTCTTTGTTTGAAATACCACATAGAATCCTTGCCAATGTTTCGTATAAATTTAATTATGGTAATGGATTTTCGACCTCATTTGGTATTTTCTACGAGGGACGCTCTGGTGCACCTTTCTCTCTTGCTTATTCTAATGATGCTAATGGCGACAGAACTCCAGACCGCCGTGCGACCAATGATTTGGTTTACATTCCTTTAAGTTCAAATGATCCTGTTATGGTTTTGAAGGACAATAATTGGGATGAATTGAATGAGTTTATTTCTTGGTTTCCACAACTCGAAGATCAAAGAGGTAAAATTATGGAGCGAAACTCTCTGCGTCAACCTTGGTTTAATCAACTTGATATGAGAATTGTACAAGAGTTCCCTACAATTCGAGGTCAATCTCTTCAAATTTATATTGATATACTAAATGTTTTGAATTTGATTAATTCTGATTGGGGACATCTAAAATATGTTAGTAACCAAGTTTACGACAGGGCTTTTACTTACAATGGAATAGTTACTCAAGAATTGATTGATGACCCCAAAAATGGATTTACTCAATCTGATTTAGGCAAAATGATAGTAACATTTTCTATTCCAAAAGATTCTCAAAATAAACCATCTAAAGATGCGATTTTCAACACTGCAGATTTATCTTCTCGCTGGCAAATACAATTTGGGATAAGATATTCATTTTAATGAACAGGGGGCAACTTTGTTGCCCCTTTTTTTTGTTTCAGATTACAATTTTGTTACTTTCTATTAGTGGGAAACCCCAATTCAGTTTTGAGACTAATTCTTTTGCAATCTCTCCCAATAAATAAAAAGAACCAATAACAAGCACTGGCTTGTTTAATTCAATCGAAAAGTTTAACGCTTGGGTTGGTGAATCGAATAGGACTATTTCTGGGGCTGGTTTAGCAAAACGCTTTACGGCTAAATGCTCTAAAATAACATTTTTTAGTTCGATATTTGTTTGGGCTCTGTCGTTTCTTAAATTTGGAAGAAGAAACCTTTCAGAAATATCGATAAGTAGGTTTAGCATTGTCTTGTAATTTTTATCTTTCATCACTGCGAAAATAATATTCCACCTTCTCCCTGGGAATAGTTTTTTTATTAATTCTACTGAGACATTTATTGCATTAGGATTATGTGCAACATCAATAATAAAAGGTGGAATTATTTTAATGACTTCGAAACGACCAAAAAAGCCAGAATTTTTACGAACATTTTTAATTCCATTGAATATGTTAAATTCTGAAAAATTTAAAGACTTTGAAAGTAACTCTGTCGTGGCGATTGCTGTTGAAATATTATCAAGTTGGTGTTCGCCAATTAAAGGACTTTCAAGTTCCAACATTCCAAATCTTGGAGTAGAAATTGAAAACTTCATTATATTGGGTTTTATATCTATCATTTTCCCTTTCACAAGGTTTTCAACCAGAATAACCCCACTACTCGAACCAAATTGTTCCAAAGCAAGTGAATATATATTTTCACTATTGCGTGAGATAACTGCAGGTATCGGCGGTTTAATAATGCCGAATTTTTCTTTAGCTATTTCTTCTAAAGTTTTACCAAGGTATTCTTCGTGGTCGAAATCAATTTTGGTGATTACAGACACCAGGGGCAATAATACGTTTGTACTGTCAAAACGGCCTCCCAGACCAGTTTCGACGACACAAACTTCACATCCTTCTTTTGCGAAATATTCGAACGCAATTGCAGTAGTTATTTCAAAGAATGTTGCTTCGACCTTTTTCCCCAATTCGAGATATTTTTCTACAAGGGGTTCAAGTGCTGAATCAAGGATTGGGATTCCATTGATTTTTATTCTTTCATTGAAAGAATAAATATGCGGGGAAGTATAAAGACCAGTTTTGTATCTGGATTCTTGGAGTATAGAAGATATTAAAGCGGAAACACTACCTTTCCCATTTGTTCCTGCAATATGAACTGCATTCAACTTAAGATGTGGATTACCTGTTTTCTTTAGCAGTTCCGAAATTCTTTCTAATCCAGGTTTGATTCCAAATCGACGAAGTTTAAATAGTTTTTCAGTAAGTTTTGGATCCATAATCAACCTTACAAAATTTCTCGTCGAATAGGATATGATTTTCTTAGGAAGTCAAAATACTTTGATTTTTCACTCAGGTCGTCGATTTCGAGTATTTTTTTAAACTTTTCAAAATCATCCAAAATTTGACGGCTTTCTTTCAATTGTTGATATAGTTTGGAATGGGTTGAAAAAAATGGTTTTTCGGCTGGTTTGTAACGTGAAAGTTCTTGCTCAAGTACTGATGTATCTATTTTTATCCCAAAAAATTTTTGGAATTCATCTACTAATTTTTTTGCACCTCGAAGTTTCCCATCGAAAGAGTAACCTGCAATGTGGGGCGTTGCAATCAAACAAATTTTTAAAAGATTCATGTTAATTTGAGGTTCGTTTTCCCAAACATCAACGACTAAAGATAAGTTTTTATCAAACTTCAGTTTAATTAAGGATTTTTCCTTAACTACTCCCCCGCGTGAAGTGTGTATAAATAAGGTACCTTCTTGAAGAAGTGAGAGGTTGTTTTCATTGAAAAGGTAATAAGTTGGGTATTTACCCGAAAAAGTCAAAGGAACATGATTTGAAATAATATTTGAATATTTTATTATTTCTGGAAATTCACAATATTCACAAAAATCTTGAAATTTTTCTGCAAGTCCACTTTCTATTAATTCTTTTAATGGAGGATCATTAATTAATACTTTTAGACCAAGGTAATTTGAATATTTTGCAACAATTTTCCCGATATTACCGAAACCAATAATTCCAATGGTAGACGCTGATAATTCTACTTGGTTTGTAAAATGCCAATGAAGTATTGAGAAAACAACATATTCTGCAACGGAGTTTGCATTGCTTCCTTTGGCATCAACGAAATAAATATCCTTGCTTTTTAAATAGTCAACATCGATGTGGTCTATTCCTGATGTTGCTGTGCCTACAAATTTGACTTTAGTTTGCTGAAGAAGGCTGGAATTAACTTTTGTAGTGGAGCGAACGAACAATGCCTCGCAATTAGATTTGAGAAGTTCTGTGTTCGAAAGTTTTCTGCCTGAAAACAATACAACATCAACTTTTTGTTTCAATAACTCCGATAAGAATGGTATTTGCTCATCACAAAAAACAACCATATGACGAAAACAAGAATAAAGATAAAAGTAGTAAACGAGACAGAATAATAAAACTTGTTTTTTTTTTAAATTGTTTTTTAATAACGAAGGTGAAATATGGAATGGTTTGAGAAACTGATAAATGGGTTTATTTGGGTCTCACTAGTAATGAGTTTAGTTCAAGTTTATTTACAAACAAACAAAATATGGAAGAGAAAACACGAACGGGTCGTTGCCGAAAGTCAATCAATAGCTGGTCTCTCATTACTAATATTGAACTGCCTTATTTGGTTAATTTCTTATATTTTAAAAAACGATATAGAAAGCATTATTGACACTTCGTTAATCATTGCACAGGCTTTAGTTTTTCTTTTAGTTGGTACAGGTCTTTGGGTCCGAGGGCAAAGGCGTTTGGGATTTTGGCAACTTGTTAAACAGGCTCTCAAAATTGAGAAAAAGGAAGCAAACTATTTATTGAAAAGATTTTTCAAACCGCAAAATGCCGAAATTATTATTGACATTTTGCATCATCTTGCTATGATTGATGAAGAAATGGATGAGAGAGAAAAAAAACTCATAGAGTTTTTTGCTGTTGAATGGAATATACCTTACTCTGCTGAAACAAAAAATAAAGAACGAAAACAAAAGATAAAACAAAATAAATTTGTTGACTTAAGAAACAAACTTCTCGATTATTTGCAGCGTGACCCGCCAATTGAACAAGTTGCTCAATTGAAAGATTTAATTAATGAAATGGTTTTGGCTGACGAAAAAATAACTTCCGAAGAAAAATTGATTTCTGGTGAACTTTTAGGAATTATTGCTTCTTACTTAAAACAAGCAGAACGAAAGGATGTATATCAAGTAATTATTGTTCCGCAAAATCCAAATCAAGAACAAAGAATTAGGGAACTATTACCAGATTGTGAAATTATCCATTCATTTGGTGGGGTAGTATTTTCTGTTGGTTCGTTTTATTCACGTGAATTTGCCGAGATGGTTTGCCAACGTTTTAGGAAGATGAACTTTTTTGCTATAGTGTATAATTTAGAAGAAATAATGTCCAAAGAGGGCAATCAAAAGGATTTTAGTTTTGCAGATTAGTTTTTTCTTTAACTCAAATATTTTACATTTTAAAACGATTAATAGTTTGAGTATATTTAAATTTTATGGGATATATTATTGTATTAATATTCTTGTTTATTTCTTTTCCCAGTGTTTTGTTAACACAATGGGAAAAAGTGAAAAATATTCCTCCACCTTATGATAATACCTATTGGTTGGAAATGTATTTCCTTCCTGACAAAACAAATTATGGTTGGGTCTGTGGTTACGATGGCAGAGTTTTGCGAACTACTGATAGGGGTAATTCTTGGCAAGGTATATCTATTCGAGGTGCTTACCAATTGGAACATATTCATTTTGTTGATGAAAAAATTGGTTTTACTTCAGGAATTGGAAATGATGGTTATGGTGTGATTTATAAAACTACAGATGGAGGGTTAACTTGGTTTAACATTACTCCAAATAGAGCCGAGGACCTTTGGGGACACTGGTTTGTTGATAATGATTACGGTATCGTCGTCGGAGGCGGATGTATTTCTCCTCAGAGATTTTTTATTACAACAAATGGTGGTCTTTCTTGGGATTATTTATATGAAGTAAATTGGTTTCCAAATTCTGGTTTAACAGATGTAATTCTTTATTCACGTAACGGATTAGGTTTTGCAACTAGTAGCGGATATATTTGGAAAACAACTGATGGTGGTCGTTCATGGACTTTATTCAGTCGTTCGGGTAATAACGATTGGCAAGAGGATTTATGGATATCAGGACAAACGATGATTGTTCCTTATTCAACGGGGTGTGGAGGGGATGGAGGCGCTGGAGGAGTTCGTTCCTCGAAGGATTTTGGCAAGACTTGGAAACAGTTTCCTACAGGAACCTCAATGTTTGGTGCCTTTTTGCTTGATTCTCTTCGTGGTTGGGTTTGTGGATGGGATAGAGCCGTATATTATACCTCGGATGGTGGCGAAAGCTGGACTTTGATGAATTGTGGTATTGAACTTGGTGTATCTTTAGATGATTTTTGGTTTGTTAATGATACTTTGGGTTGGGTTGTCGGTAATGGAATTTATAAATATACTGGTTTTAAGAAAATTATTTCTCAAATCCAAGCATTTCCAGATACAATTGCTTGCGAGGGTGATACAGTTATTTTGCGTGCAGTTAATGAAACAATGTTTTATTCTTGGTCTACAAATGCAGTAACAAGAGAAATCAAGGTAACAAACAGTGGTACTTATGAGCTTGTATCTTGGGATAGCGAATGTGATTCTTTAGTTCCTGGTAAAATAAGCATTTACTTCGCTCCTAAGCCAAAATTGAGTCTTTCGATGCAAGGGAGATTACCTTTATGCGAAGGTGATACTTTACCTTTGTTTGCAAATTATACTACAGGACAAATCAGTTGGTCAAATGGCTCATTGAGCGATACTATATTTGTTACTAAAGCCGGAAGATATGTGGCTTATGTTAGAACAGAATTTGGTTGTATAGATAGTTCCTTTGTTGAATTTTATTATGTGCCACGTCCAAAAATTGAAGCTTTATCCCCTCCGAGCATTTGCGAAGGAGATTCTGTAATATTATCTATTTCGGGCAAGGAGGTAAAATGGTTTTGGAATGAGGATACTAATCTGATTGCAATTGAGAATACAATTGCAGTTTACAATACTGGAAAATACTATGCGAAAGTCGTAACTAATGAAGGATGTAATTTTATTGATTCAATAACAATTGTGGTTCGCAAAGACTCGAATGCATTCGAAATTCAATCTTTATCAAATTCGAAAATCATAAACTTTGATAGCACTAAGATTAGGAACTTAAAATGCTTAAAATTATTAATTAAGAACAGACTTGATAAACCAGTCCAACTTGATTATATCTTTTTAAAAGGCAACGAGTCATTCTCTTTACTTCCATCAGAATTTCCAATGAACTTTGAACCTTTTGAAACAAAGAAGATTACTCTTTGTTATTTCCCACAAAAACTTGATATTGAGTATGATACAATGATAATTTTCGATAGATGTTGGGATCAGATTTTCTTTTTAGTTGGGATTGGTGTTCCTGAGAGTTATTTGTCTGGAAGTTCTTGTGATGTAAATGTATATGGAAAAACCTTCCAATTTTCTAATAAAAGTCAAAGTTATTACGAATATCCCTTTCCAAATCCCTCAAGTGGAATAATTTTTATCCCTTTTAATAGCTCCGAAGATGTTCTATTTAAGTTATTTAATTCTTTTGGTCAATTCATTGGTTCACCGACACAAGTAAAAATAATTGAAAATGATTGGACCTTTTATCTGTTGGATTTAAAAAATCAAGCTTCGGGTACTTATTTTATTCAAATGTTTACAAGTTGGGGACAATTGAAAACATTTCCAATTTATTTAATACGATGAAAATATTGAATGCTGAATTTATTTGTAGTGTGGTTAACCCCGAAGATTTTCCCAAGACCAATTTGCCTGAAATTGCTTTTTGTGGTCGTTCAAATGTTGGTAAATCTTCTTTGTTGAATACTCTCGTATTAAGGAAAAACCTTGCTTACGTAAGTTCAAAACCTGGTAAAACCCGTCAAATAAATTTTTATAATGTATCGAATAGATATATTTTTGTTGATATGCCTGGGCTTGGTTATGCAACTACTTCGAAAAATGAAAGGTTTCGTTGGGCAGAATTGAACTTTAATTACTTCAAACAAAGGCAAAATCTTGTGTTGTCTATTTTATTAGTGGATTCAAGAATTGAACCTCAAAAAATCGACCTTGCACAGGTTGAACTTTTTGAAGAATTAAAAAGGAAATATGTAATAGTTTTTACGAAAACAGATAAAATTAGCGAAGATGCTTTGAAAAAAAGGTTAAAAGAGTATGAATTTTTATTACAATATTGCAATTTTTGTGTTGAATTTTTGCCATTTTCTTCTGTGACAAGAAGAGGGCGAGATGAACTTCTTGCTATAATTAGAAAGTTTTCGGAAAATGTTAGTTTGGAATGATGGAAAAAACAAAGAATTCGAGAACTATTAAAAATATTAAAGGGTTTTTGTGGAAAGCACCAGTTTTTATTGTTGCATTTTTTTTATCCTTGGCAATTCTAATTACACTAACATTATCATTTAATTTTACCAAAACACTTTTATTAAGGGGAATTCTTTCTTTTGTAAACAAAGAATTAGAAGGAAAAATTTCATTTACCAATGCAAGATTAGATATTTTTAGCGGCATTTCAATTGAAAATTTACTATTGACTTTTCATACCGATACAATCCTTTTTGTACCAAGAGTTCGAGTTGATTGGGATTTAAGTCCACTAAAACAAAAAAAGGTTTTTGTAAAATTTGTTGAATTTTATAATCCTCAAATTAAATTAGTCAAGGAGAAAGGAGATAATTTGTGGAACTTCGAAAAGATTATAAAGAAAAAAACTAAGGATACAGCCTCCTCTGAAACAGTTTTTTCAATTTTTCTTGAGAAAATAAATTTGTTAAATGGAAATGTAGTTTTAATTGATAAAAATCATACCTCATCGGATACTCTTTTTAATCCATCAAACTTAAAACTTAGTAATATTTATTTATTTTCTAAAGGACAAATCCAACTAAAATCAAATCATTATTATTTTGAAATAAATAGTTTTTCTTTTATAGAAAAAAACTCGAATTTTTTATTAAAAGACCTGAACGCTGTTTTGACCATGGACTCTTCTAATGTTCATATTTCAAATTTTTCATTGCAAACTCCGGAAACATCAATTAATGGAGACTTTGAGTATTTAAAATCTACAATTTTAATTAATATTAATTCCTCAATTATTGGCACAAATGATATTTTGAAATTTGTTAATGTACCATTAGTAAGTGGAGTTACTGTTGAGTTCAAAGGAGAAACCGAAATTGGTAATGAAATTTCAATTAGAAAAGCGATTTTAAATTTCGGTGATAAGTCGCTTATATTATTCGACTTGCATGCGAACCCACAACCCAAAAGTCTCGATGTCAAAATTTCTAATGTTAATGGAAATATTTTGGAAAAAGATATCAGAAGAGCCTTACCAAAGATATTTCAAAATGTTCCTTTTAAGTTTGAGTTTGTTTCCCCAAAAAATTTGCTTGTGGAAATTAATTCGAATGGCTACTTTTTCAAAGGTTCAGCCAAAAGTGGGCTTGGAAATATTAATTTTGATTTTTCAATTGTTAGTTCAAGTATATATAACTTCAATCTTTCATTCGAGAAGTTAGATGTTAATAAATTCTCTCGTGACTTTCCCAAGACTAATATTAGCGGTACTGGGAAAGGTACGGTTAATTTAACAAATGGGATTGATAAAGTAACAGGTTTGCTGGAAGTTGATATTTTGAAAGGTTGGGCTACGGTCAAGGGATTTGAGAATTTTGGATTGAGAGTTTCTTCACAATTTAAGAATGGGAAAATTGAAATTAATAGGCTGATGTTTTCTTCTTTTTTAAATGATACATTTGAGATTAACAAGTTTGCAAAACCAAACTTAGTATTAAATGGCTTTATTGATATTTCAAACTTAAAGAATATCATTTACCGGGGAAATGTATTGCTTCAAGATTTTAATCTGAAAAACTTTACATTTCAGGGGGAAAACTATCCTGAAGATATCACTGGTTCAATTGAATTTTCCGGTGAAGGTACAAATCCAAATACACTTAAGTTAAATCTTTATGCTGATATTCAAGATCTGGTATTTTCCGATCGACAATTGTTCCCTTTTTCAATTTCATTTGACATACAACATCAAAACAAGGACCATAAATTTTTACGAATTAATTCTGATATTTTGAAATTTAAGGTTGAAGGTAATTACGAAATATCATCATTGCTAAGTAATATTTCTGAAGAATTTGAAACTATTGCAAATAGCATTAAAAGTAAAATTGTTTTAAATCATTCGAAATCAAGTGAAAATGTAACCAGCAATTTAGAAAAAACAAAAATCAAAGTAAGCAGTAAAAGAATTGAACCCTTAGCATTTAAACCTTCCAATTTTAGTGCTTCTTTCGAGATTAGTGACTTTTCCATTCTTGGGATTTTGCTTAATACCAATATTGCTTTTTCTGGATTTGGGAAAATTTCTTTCAAACAAACAGAAATTGAAAGCAGTTTAGATATCGACACCTTCCAAATTAACTTATTAAGTTTTGAAATTGAAAACAATAAATATAGTTTAGCAAACACATATTTAACCGGTAATTGTGGTGTTTTCATTGAAAATAATGAGCCAAAAGTTAGGGAAATAAATTTCCATGTAGAATCAGAAAGTAGGGCATTTCTTGGGAGCAGTTTTCTTGATTTCTTATATTTTTCTTTTGGTTTCGATGGAGATAAATTTGATTACAACATATCGACTTTATTAAACTCTGCTTTTCAGTTTGAAATAAATGGAAATGCAAGCTCAAGAGATTCAAATTTTATCGTAAATCTGAAAAAATTCCTTTTTAGTTATTCTAATATTTTTCAATGGAATTTAGTGGAGCCAGCACAAATAACTTTTGATTCTTCAGGGGTTTTTGTTAAAGAACTTAAATTAGCAAGAGAAAATGCTGAAAATATTTCTATCTCTGCAATTTACTTTTTTGATGACACTATTTCTGCAAAACTTCAAATTATGAATGTTCCACTAACTGATTTTCAAAAGTTATTACCATCGGAAAATACACTGTCTAATATTCATAAATTTGATGGCAAAATATTAAGTGTAAAAGTTTTACTCAGTAACTCAATTACTAATCCTGACATTGATGCTATTATTGAAACAGAAAACCTTCGGTTCAATGGTTACGAACTTGGGGATTTGGATTTAAAATCACACTATTCTAATGAAAATCTAGAGGGAAATGTTGTAATTAAGAGTAAGAGTTTTTCTCATTTCGAAATTAAGATAAATAAGTTGCCAATTTTTGTAAATCTAAAAGAAGGTAAATTTGGCCTGAAGTCGAACAAAGAATTTCGCAGTCATATATATTGCGATGAATTCAATCTTTTCTTATTAGGTCCTTTTCTTTCGAAAGTAGTTGAGAATTTGAATGGTAAAAGCAAAATAGACGTTGAAGTTTTCGGATTTCTACCCGAGGATTTAATGATTAATGGAGAAGTTGATTTAAGTACTGCTTCTTTTATTTTATTGGTTAATAACTTAAAGTATTTTTTGAAAGGCAAGATAATTTTTCTGGAAAACGAAATAGAGTTTAGCAATATTTCCCTTTTGAATTCAGTTGAGGATTTGAAGAATGGAAGTGCCATAATTAATGGAAAAGTTCTATTCCGAAAAAATAATTTGGAAGAGTTGTATCTTTCTTTAAAAAGTAATGGTTTGAAAATATTAAGTCAGGCTTCAGCAAAATCTTTTCCCGAAATATATGGCGACCTAATTATTTCCACTGATCCGGATGAACTGAGGTTTAGTATTGTTGGCAATGAACTGAAGTTAGAAGGCTATGTAAATATTCAACAGGGAAAATTGTTTATGCCGGGAACTTTTACGAATGAAAGTATAAAAGAATCTTTTGTTAAATACGAAATTTCGGGAAGCCAAAAACTTTCCAAGGTAGATTCAATTGATTTTGAGTCTAACAAAAAGAAAAATGTATCGAATCTGAAAATTGATATCATTGCTAAAATTTTAAATCCTATTGAATTAACTCTGGATTTGACTTCACTTGGTCAGATTTATGCTTTGATTTCTCTTGAAGATAAATCTTCCACCCTTCGGTATTATTCTGATCTTAGTAACAACGTAACAAGGCTTTTTGGAAGTGATTTGGTTCTACTCGAAGGTTCAACTTTGAAATTAGTCAAGTTGTTCAAAACCGAAGGGAAAATTAATTTTCCAACAGGTAGAATAGACAACCCTGGCTTAGATTTAAAAGCTGAATATTCCGGACAAAGCTTATATAATGATGCTATTAGGAATTTCAAGGTTTTTCTTTATGTGACGGGTACTCGAGAAAAACCACAACTTCGTTTTAATTATACAATCGATGGTGAAACTGCAGTTGATGATTCATCTAAAGTTGCACAAGATGCTATCTTCTTATTAGCATTTGGTAGAACCAAAAGTGAATTTGAAAAAGGAGGGGCTTCGAATTTAAATTTAAGCGAGTTTTCAAGTTCTGGAGGTTCTGCTCTACTTTCAAAAGTTGCAACACAGGCCTTATCAGGTACGGGATTTATTTCTAGTGCTGATATTTCACTCCCAAGTTATACTGTTTCCTCATTGGATAAAGCCACTTTACATATGAGTGGACGGTTTTTAGGCTTAAATTGGAGGTTTGGCGGAACAATGGCTGACTTGTTAAATAGCAACGAATTGGTTGTTGAAATTCCAGTAGGCAATGTTTTACCTTTCTACTTTCCTAATATTATTTTACAATTAAGTCGTTCATCGAGTTTAACTCAAAGTATACAAAGGAATCAAAAGGACTGGGAAATAAAGTTGAAATACGGTTCCACTTGGTGATTTTACAACAAATAGTATACATTCATTTTTAATCATTTTCCAACCTTTTTAATCAATTATAATTTACACTTTTAGTTGTTTATATTTTTCTGAGGTTTTAAAATGGAAAAACATAAAGAAGATTTTAATCGAATAGAAACAGATTTAGTTGTTGTTGGAGCTGGTATTGCAGGTATTTCATCTGCCTTGGAGGCAGCGGAAACAGGTGTGAATGTTTTATTGATAGAAAAGAACCCATACATCGGTGGTCGTGTTGCACAACTTTTTGAGTATTTTCCTAAACTTTGTCCCCCAACTTGTGGACTTGAAATAAACATTCGAAGATTGCGTGAAAACGGGAGAATTAATTTAATTACCCTTGCAACTATAAATAAAATAGAAAAAAATGGAAAGGGAATTATTTTAGAAGTAATTCAATCCCCTCGGTTTGTGAATAATCGTTGTACAAGTTGTGGGGATTGCGTTAAGGCTTGTCCTGTTGAAAGACCAAATGATTTTAATTTTGGGATAGATAAAACTAAAGCGATATACATTCCTTACGAAAATGCATTCCCTTCGAAATATGTTATTGATCCTAATTACTGCCGTTTTGAAGAGTGTAAGATGTGTGTTGATGTTTGCAAGTATAATGCTATTGATTTAAGAGAGCAAAAAAACAAGTTTTATGTTCATACTCGCGCACTAATTTGGGCAACTGGTTGGAACCCTTATGATGCTGGAAAGTTGGATAACCTGGGTTTTGGAATTTATCCCAATGTTATTACAAATATGATGATGGAGCGTCTCGCATCGCCTTATGGACCAACCAATGGAAAAATTAAGATTCCCAACCTTGATTTGGATATTAAAGAAGTAGCGTTCGTACAATGTGCCGGTTCACGCGATGAAAATCATCTTGAATACTGCTCTTCTGTATGTTGTTTGGCTTCGATGAAGCAAGCAACTTACGTTCGCGAACAGTACCCAGAAACAAAAATCCATATTTTCTATATTGATTTGCGTGCAAATGGTGTATTAGAAGATTTTTATAATAGAACAAAGGAAGACCCAAAAATTGAATTTCACCGAGGCAAAGTTGCAAAGGTAATAAAAAACCCCAATAACAATAGGCTTATAGTTGAAGCGGAAGACACAATTGCTGGAGTTCTAACAACAAGAGAAGTTGATTTGGTTGTTCTTTCCACAGGAATGCAACCAACAACCTCGAAAAAAGGAATTCCTTTAGGAAACCTTTTTGACTCAAATGGATTTTTCATAAATGACTTGGACGACTCAGTTTTTGGTTGCGGAGTCGTTGTTAGTCCAAAAGATGTAGCTTCGGTTGTGCAAGAGGCAACTGGGGCCGCAATGAAAGCAATTGTTAAAATTAAGGAGGCTTAAAAATGGCAACAGCAGAAAAATTAGGTGTTTATATTTGTTCTGGATGTGATATCGGAAATTCAATTGATTGCAATAAAATTGCTGAAGAGGTTCAAAAAGAGTACAAGCCAGCCATTTGCAAGATTAACAATTGGGTTTGCAACGATAAATTTGTTAATGAAATCAAGAAAGATATAAGCGAAAATGGATTAGATAGAGTTGTAATCTCTGCTTGCTCACCACGTTTTCTTGCTGATTTATTCAAATTCGGTAAGGTTCTAGTAGAAAGAGTGAATTTGCGTGAACAAGTTGCTTGGACTCATCAACCATTTAATGAGCACACTCAAGAACTTGCTCTTGACTATGTGAAGATGGGAATTCTGAAAGTTATTAATTCTGAATATCCTGAACCATTAGTTTTAGATATTAATTCTACAATTCTTGTAGTTGGTGGTGGCATTACTGGATTGAACTCTGCTCTTGCTTGTGCTAATTCTGGTTATAAAGTAATTTTAGTTGAAAAAGAATCCGAATTAGGTGGATTTTATAAAAAATTATATAAAGTTTCGCCACAAAAATATCCATATTTGCTTTTAGAACCTAATACGATTGGCGAAATTATTAGAAAAGTAGAAACAAACCCAAATATTCAAGTTTTTAAAAATTGTAGAATTCAAAAGATTTCTGGTCAACCTGGAATGTTCGATGTCGATGCAATTATTGATAGCAATCGTATTCAATTTCAGGTGGGGGCTATTATTCAAGCAACTGGATGGCTACCATATGATGCTACAAAATTAAGTCATCTCGGATATGGTAAATTTACGAATATCCTTACAAATGTTGAGTTCGAAGAATTAGTTCAAAGACAAACCCTATTGCAAAAATTAAACGGAAAATCTATTAACAGTGTTGCATTTATTCAGTGTGCTGGCTCACGTGACCCAGAGCATTTGCCATATTGTTCTTCATATTGTTGTACCGCAAGTTTAAAGCAGGCACTGTATATCAGGGAAATGTTTCCGAATGCTAAAATTTATATTATTTATAAAGATTTGCGTACCCCAGGAAATCTCGAAATTTTCTATAAACGAGTTCAAACAGAAGATAATATTTTCCTAACAAAAGGTGAAATTTCATGTGTTTCGAGTAATGGAAACGGTGCGGTTTCAATAGAAGTTGTGAACACTTTACTTGCTCCTAAAATTAAAATCGAGGCAGATCTTGTTGTGCTTGCAACTGGTATGGTTCCTTCCACATTTGTGAATGTCGAAGAACTTGATGAGCAAACAACAACTACAGCGGACGGTAAGAAAGTTGCGGCAGGAGCTGAGGTTGGAGCTAAGATTTTAAATCTCACTTATAGGCAAGGTACTGATTTACCTACACTTAAATATGGTTTCCCCGATTCACATTATATTTGTTTTCCCTATGAAACTCGAAGAACTGGAATATATGCTGCTGGAACGGTTCGGGCGCCAATGGATGGAAATGCTTGCAGAAACGATGCTTATGGTGCAGCCTTGAAGGCAATTCAGGTTATTGAAAATGTTAAACTTGGTAAGGCTGTTCATCCCAGGAGTGGCGATACATCTTTTCCCGATTTCTTCTTGCAAAGATGTACGCAATGTAAGCGTTGTACCGAAGAATGTCCCTTTGGAACCTTAGATGAAGACGATAAGGGGACTCCAAAACCAAATCCAAATCGATGCAGAAGGTGTGGAATATGCATGGGTGCTTGCCCGGAAAGAATTATCAGTTTCAAAAATTATTCCCCGCAAATTATTTCTTCGATGATTAAATCCCTTGAAATTCCAGAAAGCGAAGAAGAAAAACCCCGTATTTTGGCATTTTTATGCGAAAACGATGCTTATCCTTCTTTGGATGTTGTTGCTCGTAAAAGAGTGCAATATTCACCATTTATTAGGATTATTCCTGTTCGTTGCCTTGGTTCTGTAAATATTATATGGATTGCAGATGCTTTGTCTATGGGTTACGATGGAATTATACTGATTGGTTGTAAGTATGGAGATGATTACCAGTGTCATTTTATTCGTGGAAGCGAACTTGCTAATAAACGTATGGAAAATGTACAAGAAAAGTTAAAGCAATTAGTTCTTGAACCAGAAAGAGTAGAATTCCATACTTTGTCTATTGATGAATTTGAACGAATACCCGAAATATTCAATGCATTTGCAGAAAATATAGATAAGTTAGGACCAAATCCTTATAAAGACATGTGATTGACTAGTTAGTTTGTTTCAAGTATTTTTAGAACTTGTTTGGAAAACTGACGAATATCGAAAGGTTTTGCGAAATAATAATCGAAACCTTTGTTCTGACAATCTTCTCGTGTGAAAATTCCAATGTAAGCAGTAATAGCAATTGCTGGGGTGGTTTTGTATTCTTCCAACGAGCGAATACGTGAAAGAAATTCAAATCCATTAATCCCAAAAGGTAAATTCAAATCAATTATAAATAAGTCGTAATGATTTGTTTTTACTTTCTCCCATCCTGTAATTGCGTCACTTACAGTATCAACATTAATGTTATCTTTTGAAAGCATTTGGCGAATAAGAAGGCTGTTTGTGATATCATCTTCCAAAACAAGAATATTTCTTTTCATATTGTCTCCTAAGAATTTATTTTGCTTACTTTCGATGGCAAAGTTATTGTGAATTTGCTTCCTCGATTAAGTTCACTTTCGACAGAGATATTCCCTCCAATCTTTTCCACAAATTTTTTTGCAATCGACAGTCCAAGGCCTTGACCTTCGAACTCACGCGATAAACCTTGGCTTACTTGATAAAATTCTTTCCAAATAAAATCTATTTTATCTTTTGGGATACCAATTCCTGTGTCTGAAACAAAAATTTTAACAAAACCATTTTCTTTCTTTAGTTGAACTTCAATTTTTCCCTGCCTTGTGAATTTAAAAGCATTGTTCATAATATTATTGATGATGGCACGAACCATATATTCATCCTGTTCGACAATCAAACTTTCGAATTCACTTTGGAAAATTACTTCGATTGCTCTTTCAGAATAATAATTTTTTTGAATTTCAATTATCTCACGAACTATATCTACAATGTCGAACTCTTTTTCCAAGATATTCATTATTCCTATTTCAATTTTAGAGTAATCTATGATGGAGTTAACAGTGTTTAGTAAGCGCAGTCCGCTTCGATAGATTATCTCGCCGATGGTTTTTAATTCTGGTTCTTTTCTTTCATACATAAGAACTTGGGACCATCCCATAATCCCGTTCAAAGGGGTTCTAAATTCGTGGCTAAAATTCATCAATAAATAGTTTTTTAAAGCGTTCAGTTCTTCTGATTTTTCCTTTGCTTTTTTCAATGCTTCTACATATTGCTTTTGTTCCGTAATATCTTCTTTGATTCCAATAAAATTAATTATTCTTCCATTTTCCAATAGAGGGAAAATTGTTATTTTAATCCAACGACTTTCCCTGTTCTTTGGGATTATTTCAACCTCGGTTGAAAAGAAATTGCCTGATTGAAAGGCTTGTGAGAATTTTTCGAAATTAGAAAAATTTTGTTCATTAAGTAAATCTTTGTATATCTCTTTAATATTCTTTCCAAGCAAATTTTGTTTATCCATGTTGAAGAAATTTGCCAAAGCGGAGTTGACAAATCTAATTATCCCTTTTGTATCTATAATAAACACACCTAAATGTATTTGTTCAATTATCATCAGAAATTTCCTCAATTCAAATTCCAGTCGTTTTAGATTAGTTATTTCTCTTCCAATTCCAACAACTCCTGTGATGTTCCCCTTGTCGTCCCTTAATGGTGAAATTTGGGTTTGAAAGTAGTAAGTTTCATCTCCTAAGGTTCTTGACCATTCATAAAGTACACTTTCCCCTTTTAAACACTTTTCTTGCATTTCAATATGAATCTTTCCATCTTCGGGTCCAAGAATTTCAATTGCAGTTTTTCCAAGAAAATCTTCTTCTTTGAACCCCCATTTTTGAAGCAATTGCCCATAAACGCCAGAATGTCTGTGACTTAGGTCAAGTGTATAAACAACGTCGTCAATTGAATTTACAAGAATACGGAATTTTTCTTCACTTTCTCGTAAAGCCCTTTCCATTTCCAATCTTTTAGTTAAGTCTGTGGCAATTCCAATTAATGCGGTAATTTTGCCATCTGGTGAAGTCACTGGGCTTGCTGTAAGGTGAACAATAAATGTCCTTCCATATTTATTACGGTTGATAACCTCCCCGGTCCAAGTTAAATTTTTTGTAATAGTGTTTAGGATATCTTCATCAATACTTTTGTCGAGGGATTCTTTTGTCCTAATAATAGAAATATGCTTGCCTTTAATTTCTTCAAATTTATAGCCATACAGGCTCTCGAAGGCTTTATTAACGTAAATGATATTATTATTTATATCTGTAATAGTTACAGCTGCTCCTATTGAATTAAGTGCTTGTGCATATTTTAATATCTCATTGAACTGCTTTTTTCTTTCGCTTATATCGCGAACAATAGCAAGGAGGTTAACCTTTTCCCCAATTTTAATTTTATTTAGAGTAACTTCGCACTCGAATTCTTTGCCTTTTAGTGTTTTATGTAACCATTCAAATCGAAGTTCCTCGCCGCGATAAGCACGTTCAATAAAGTTTTTTGCTTTTATTCTCGAAAGCTGCCCATCTGGCTGGTATTCTGGTGAAAATTCATATGGGGCTCGTCCTATAATGTCCTTCCTTTCGCAATCAAACAATTTCAATGTAGCGAAATTACAATCAATAAAAGTATCTGCAGCCATAAGGAAAATAGCATCAGATGAAGCCTCGAAAATAGTTCGGAATTTTCTTTCATTTTCTTTCAACTTTTCTTCTAATAACTTACGGTCGGTAATATCAACAATATATCCTTCCAATGCTATTACATTTCCGTTTTCATCGTAAAAGCCGCAACCTTGTTCAAAAACCCAACGAATCTCACCGTTTTTTGTAATAATAGGATATTCATCTTGGAACACTTCCCGTTTCCTTAGTATTATTTGCCATTTTACCCAAAGTCGTTCTTGGTGGTCTTTGTGTATTAAGTCATTAAATGATAAAACTTTATTTCCAATTAATTCTTCTGGTTTGTAACCAGTTATGTTATAAACATTATCACTAAGATATTGCATTGTCCAGTATCTGTCGTGTCGACAACGGTAAACAAATCCGGGTAAGTTGCTTAAAAGGGTGTAATAGAACCTTTCTTTTTCCCTTATTTCCTTTTCGATTTTTTCCTTTTCTGCCTCTGTTTTTATAGTATAGAGCGATAGTCCTATATCATCACTTAATTCTTTAAGTAATTCAATTTCTTCATCGATGAAATGTTCTTGCCATTGCGAAAAAATAAGCAAATAACCAAATATTTCATTTTGATGTGAAATAGGAACAATAATTCCAAAGAATTTTCTAGCCTCAAACTCTTCAGTAAATACAATAACTTTTTTTTGAGATTTAGGAAGTTTATTAAATTCTACAAGATGTTTCCTCCCTTTTTCTTCGAGAAAAATGTAAGCAGCATTTTCGTGGGGTTTATATTCAAATTGAATGTTGCCTTTTGCTGAAAAATAAATAGATTTGGAGGAAACATTAAGGAATGACAAAATCCCAGCAAAAACGTAATCCATCGTCTCGGTTAAAATTTGGCAAGCTTGATCTAATATCGAATCAGGATTTCTCTCTAAATATAAAAATTGGTTGAGATTTCTTATTGACTTTAAAAGTTTATTAAAATGAATTAATTTTCTCTCTTTGAAAACTAATTCACTTACATCCTTAGCTATATGAAGAATAGAATTTATACGATCATCGGCATTGTATATGGGGGTGCAATTCAAAAGAAAATATTTGTCTCCAATTAATGTGTTCATTTGATAAATATTTGGTTTTCTTGTTAATTTGGAGTAAGTATCTTTTGCTGGGCAGAAAGTATGGATATTTTCCAGATGTGTGCAATTAAAAAAATTATAGCAAAAAAAGTCTTTCCATTTTTCTTTGTCGATAGAAAATTCATTTTTTGATTTTTGATTTAAGTAAATCAATTTACCTTTGGGGTCAGAAACTGCAAATAAGTCGTCGATGTAGTCGAAAACTTTAACTTTTTCAATGAGTTCGTCAAAACAATCCATAGAAAACCTTTTTAGTGCAAGGCAAATTTATAAAAATATTAATTATCAAAAAAATTTTTTCTGTGGCAAGAAAGTAATAAAAAAGAGGGTCGAATTATCGACCCTCGGAAATAATTTTGATTTTAAAGCGTAAAATCACATTTTGATTAGTTGCATACCCTCTTGGATTACTTTTCGAACGTGTTCCACTGATTTATGGAGAAGGGCTTTTTCTTCCTCATTCAGTTTCAATTCGATAACTTTTTCGCAACCATTTTTTCCAAGAACAACTGGAACACCAACAACTACGTCGGAATATCCATATTCACCTTCAAGCATAACAGAACAAGGTAAAATGCGTTTTTGGTCTTTAACGATGGATTCCACCATTTGAACAACAGCAGCAGCAGGTGCATAATATGCGCTACCAGTTTTAAGGTAGGAAACAATTTCGCCGCCACCTCCAGCAGTTCTTTTGACAATTGCTTCTAATCTATCGGGTGGGATAAGGTCTGTAACTGGAATTCCAGCAACAGTAGTAAAACGTGGTAATGGAACCATAGTATCGCCATGACCACCTAAAATAAGACCTTGAATATCTTGCATTGAAACGCCTAATTCCATAGAAATAAATGCACGATATCTTGCAGTGTCAAGAATGCCAGCCATACCAAACATTCTACTTCGTGGCAAGCCAGTGATTTTCATTGCTAAATACGTCATCACATCGAGAGGGTTTGAAACAATTATATAATAAGCATTTGGGGAATATTGAAAAGCTTGTTTAATGCAAGAGGAGACAATTTGGGCATTGGCTACTAACAAATCGTCGCGCGACATTCCTGGTTTTCGAGCCATACCTGCTGTTTGAATTACTATGTCAGAGTCTTTCGTTTGTTCATAAGAGTTGACACCAAAAATTTTTGAATCTGATTCCATAATCGGCATCGATTCATACATATCAAGAGCTTTGCCTTGGGGTATACCTTCGAGAATATCAACAAGATAAATTTCGTTTGCAAGTTCTGCATTTGCAAGAAGTTGGGCTGTTGTAGCCCCAACATTTCCAGCACCTATAACCGTTATTTTCATAATCTTTCCTTTCTTAAATTAAACAGAAAAATATTAAAGTAGCCCACGAGGCAAACTCGTGGGCAAAAGTTTATTGAGCAGCTTCAACAATTTTTCTGTAGCTTGCGGTGGTTAATGATTTTGGTCGCGTTATTGGGTAGCCCATTGCACGTGCCACAACTGCTTGGGAGCTAATACCCAGAGCTCGGGAAATACTAAATAGCACTGTGTAGTAACTGAACTCTGTAAGCCCATAATGATAAAGTAGAGCACCAGATGCTGCATCAACATTTGGCCATGGGTCCTTTATCTTCTGAACTTGCTTCAGAACATTAGGTACAACTTCGTAAACTAAAGCAACCGTTTTGAACACCGGATCCTCGGGGAAGTATTTTTTCCCGAATGCAAGGAATGCGTCAAATCTTGGGTCAGTTATTCGCAAAACAGCATGGCCGTATCCAGGAATAACACGCCCAGAATTTAATGTGTCCCAAGCGTATTTTTCGAGCTGTTCGTGGGTTGGAACACCACCAAATTTTTCCAAAACACCAAGAATCCAAGCAAGACATTCTTGGTTTGCAAGACCATGGAGTGGTCCAGCCAAGCCATTCAAACCACCTGATAAAGAGTAATAAAGATCTGAAAGAGCAGAATTAATTGTTGCCGCAGAAAAAGCACTAACATTTCCACCCTCGTGGTCGCAGTGAAGAGTAAAGTAAAGCCTCATTAATTTAGTAAGTTCTTCATTAGGATCAGGCAAACCAATCATATGAACAAAGTTTTTAGCCCAATCAGCGGTTTTATCACTTTCTATTCTTGGACCCTTGTTGAAACGCTTTCGATAAACATAGGCCCCAATTGCTGGTAACTTCGCAATGATATTAATTAAATCGTCATAAGTTGCTTCCCAATATTGTTCTTTTTTCATTCCTTCGGCATATCGTTTAGCAAAGACCGATTCTCTTTGCATTACAAGGATTGCAGTATTGAACATTGCCATAGGATGCGAGTCGGCAGGCATTGCATTTAAAACATCCCAAACGTATTGCGGAACTTCTTCGTGGGCTCTCAATTCATCCTGCAAATCTTTTAACTCTTCGGGTGTAGGAAGTTCCCCTGTCAATAGTAACCAAAGAATTTCCTCAGGCCACTTATCGAATAGATTCTTTAATTCAATTCCACGGATAATTAGTCCTTTGTCAGGTGGAACTTCACTTGTGTCGCAAACCAAACATTTTACACCTCGCATCCCTCCATAGGCTTGCGCTAAAGTGACTTGAGAAACAACTTTGTCGCCGTATTGTTTAACAAAAGCTTGAATTTCTTGGCGCAAAGGCGGAAAAATTTTGGCTAACTTTTCTTTGAGAATTGACATAACACACCTTCAATTTGTTAATAATTTCTTTTTAATGCTCTTTCGTCAAAGAGCAAATAGCAAATTAGAAATTTTGTTGATTTTAAAAAAAGTTTTATATCTATTGTTTGAAAAAATACAAGAAAAAAATGAAAATGTATTCAATTTGTTTTAAAATATTTTTTTTGGGATACGTTAAATATTTTTTTATTTGGATTAACTTTTATGAAAAGTAAAAATATTTTTAAAATAGTTCTTCTTGCACTTGTTGGAATTTTCATTTTACAAACACCAAATTATCTTTTTGCTCAAAACAATTATAAACTGGTTGTGGAGCGAAGCAAAATCAAATGGATTGGGAAAAAGTTTTTGGGTGCACATTGGGGTTGGATTAAATTCAAATCTGGTTCAATCAATTTTGATGGGACTAGAATTACCTCAGGCAATTTTGAGGTAAATATGAACACAATTGAAAACGAGGACTTAAAAGAAACCGAATATCGAAATAAGCTTGTAAATCATTTAAAAAGTGAGGATTTCTTTTCAGTAGAAAAGTTTCCTACGTCTACTTTTGTGATAACACACTCTACTCCAATAAAAGATGCAAAACCTGGTCAACCAAATTTTGCGATTACTGGAAAAATAACTATTAAAGGAATTACCCAAACTCTTTCATTCCCAGCCACAATTAATGTACAAGGGGACAAAATTACTGCCAAGGCTACTTTGAATATTGACAGAACAAAATTTGATGTTCGCTATGGTTCTGGAAGCTTTTTTGATAACCTTGGGGATAATGTAATTTATGATGATTTTACCTTAGAAATTGATCTTGTTTTTCAAAAACAATAAGTACAACCAAGTTTTTTATTCCATCACTCTCTTCCAAAACGATGAATCAAATTGAGGATCTTTTAGATTAATAAATTTCATATAATTGGGAAACGAAGCTCGAAAAGTTTCGGACTTCATTCTTGAATCCTTAGCTGGATATAACCTTCCTCCACAATCTATCACTAATTTATCGAGATAGTCCAATTTGGCTAAAAGTTCGTTGCTAAAAGCGAAATCAATTGCAAGTGAAATTCCAGGTTTAGGAAAGGATAAATACCCTATTTCTGCAAAGTTACCAAATGTCTTCAATACAGTTAAAAAAGATTTCAATCCTAACTTTTTAATAGCATTTATGATTGATTTTAGATTATTCAATGCATTTTCGTAAGGGATTACAAATTGATGTTGAATAAAGCCCTTTTTTCCATAAAGAAAATTCCAATTATAAATTGAGTCAAGTGGATAGAAAAAAGGTTCGTAGTAAATTACTTGTTTCTTTCTTTTTTCAAGTTGTTTATTATAGTAAAGAAAGTTAAAACAAAATATTGTCCAATTATTTATTGGAGAATAATGAACTTGAAAAGGAATTGTTAATTCTTTTCTATATTTTCCTACACAACTTTTTGTTGGTAATTCGATATGATTCGCTCTTTGATAAATTCCACGCATTCGGTTTAGTCCACCATTAGTAATGTCTACCCAAGCAACAGTATATTCAAAAATCTTTTCAGAGTCAGAATTTATTTCGAAAAATTCCTCGATAGAATTAAATTTGATTGTTTCAAGGTCAATGAAATTTCCGGGTATTGGCTTTAATTGAATTTCTGCCCAAAGAATAATACCTGTCAACCCCAGCCCTCCAATTGTAGCCCGGAAGAGTTCTGTATTGTTTTCTTTTGAACAATAGTAGATTTTACCATCGGAACGAAGTAGTGCAAATTTTTTCACATAATAACCGAAACTTCCACTATTATGATGGTTTTTGCCGTGAACATCGTTTGCGATTGCACCTCCAACAGTAATATGTTTTGTTCCTGGGGTTACAGGCAAGAAGAACCCTGAAGGGACGATAAGTTTTAAAATGTTTTTCAAAGTTACCCCACTTTCGCAAATTAGAGTTCCTTTTTGTCTATCGAAATCAATGAAATGATTAAGATCTGATGTGTCCAAAAGTATTCCGTCGTTATTTAAACACACGTCCCCATAACTTCTTCCTTTGCCAAAGGGTAATACTGAAGAGGTATATTTTTCAAAATCGATCTCGTTTTTCCAAAATATTTTTACAACTTTTTTGGGGTTCGACTTTGGAAATAAACCCCAAGATTGATATTGTTTCATAATTGAAAAGCAAGAAACCAAACAAAAATGGATAGAATTGCTAAAATCAAAGATAAAGGATTTTTTAAAGAAGTCCAAATAGGGTCGAAATCAGCTTTTCGTTTATTTGCTAAATGCCATAAGTTCAAGTTCCAAATTAGTAAAAGAAATGCAAGAAACCATAAAAGTTCAGGTGTTTTGTAAAGTTGAAACACTTTTTCGCTATTAATGTAAAGAATGAAAATAATCACCGAAGCAAAGGAACTGCTAATTCCAAGAATTTGAATTAGACTAGAGGAATCGGAGTTATAAGGTCTGTTAATATTTTGAAGCTCATTAGTTGGAACAAGTAATAATTCAGTAAATCTTTTTAGAGCTGCAAGTGACAAGAAAAAGAACATCGAGAAAGCCAGTAGCCAATTGGAGATTGGAATCTGTGAAGCAATGCTTCCGGCATAGAGACGAATAACATAAAGGGAAGATAGTATGAATATATCGAGCAAAGGAATTTGCTTGAAAAATAAACTATACGTGACATTAATAAAAGCATACAATGCTAAAACCAAAGCGAAATTTAAATCTATAATGATTGAAATAAAGACTGAAACAACGAGTAGTAAAAAAGCTATGGCTCCTCCAGTATATGCAGAAATTTTACCACTTGCAATTGGTCTTTTTGCTTTTACGGGGTGTTTTCGATCAGTTTGAATGTCAAGGATGTCATTGAAAATATACAAAGAGGAAGCTAAAAAAGAAATAGAGAAGAAAGCAAGAATAGAATTTGTCCAACCCAGTTCAAAGTTAAATTGATGTGCAAGTAATAATGGAACAAAAACAAGAAAATTTTTGATCCATTGGTGAATTCTAATTAATTTGAAAAAATCTTTTACAGAGGTGGGTTTTTCTGCGAAATTTTGAGCAAAGTTAGGTAGTCTTTTAATATTATTAGATACGATTCTGGAATTAGAATAGCAATATGATTTATTTGAAATTCTCCATATAGGAAAATCAAAAATTGAATCTCCAAGATAATCGAACCCCTTCATACCAAAGTGAGAAATAAGAAATTTTGCTTTCGTTTTACCTTTTAAATTTGACTGATTGTTGGAGCCAAAAACTTCATCAAAAAAATTTAGATAATTGTTTACATTTTTTGCAATTTCATTTAAACTTGCTGTAACAAGGATTAACTTTTTTCCTTTTTGCTTTTCAGTTTTTAGGAAGGATAGAATTTCTGTTCTAAATGGAAGTTCTTCTACGGAAATGTTTACGTTCTCAAGTAAGCGTCTTTTTAGATATTTTTTACCTTTAATGTACCAAAAAAGTAGCAGGAAAATGTTAAGTGGATTTTTTTTTATAAAAGTAACTACCATTTCAATTAAAATATCAGTCGAAATTAAGGTATAATCTAAATCAACACATAATGGAATATTTTGGGTTTCGACTTCCATAGAAAGTTGAATAAAAATACAAAATTAACTAAATGTTTATGACTGAAACTTGATCCTCTAATTATTTTTAATTTTGAGTTTTTATAAAATGGAGTTTTTTATGGTTAAAAAAATAACACTAATTATATTAGCATTATTTGCCTTCCTTTTTACTTATCAAATTTATGCCCAGCAACCGAGAAATAAAGGGAAATTCATTGATTACAAAAATGAGTTCTGGGAAGAAATTCATAAATCTACACAAGAGTTTTGGAATGAACCCGAAAAGAAAAAGCCACGATTTGTTGTTGATTTCGAGGGAATGGAATTACCAAAATCCAAAGAGGAATTTAAGTATTACTGGCATAATGTACCACATTCTCAAGGAGCCACTGGAACTTGTTGGAGTTTTTCGACCACCTCGTTTTATGAATCAGAAATATTTCGCCTAACAGGCAATAAAGTAAAGCTTTCAGAAATGTATACTGTATATTGGGAGTTCGTTGAAAAGGCGAGGTATTTTGTGGAAACACGAGGAAAGTCGTTTTTTGGTGAAGGAAGTGAATCGAATGCCGTTCGTCGGATTTGGAAAAAATATGGGATTGTACCATTTGAGGTTTTTTCGGGTAAACTTCCCGAACAAAAATACTATGATCATACCAAAATGATCAGTGAAATGAATGATTTCCTCAAAAGTGTAAAAAATAATAACTATTGGAACGAAGAATTTGTTATTGAAACCATAAAATCAATATTAAATAAATATATGGGGCAACCACCAAAAACTTTTGTTTACGAAAATAAGTCCTATACTCCTGAAAGTTTTCTTAATGATTATCTTAGACTAAATTTAGATGATTATATTGATTTTATGTCACTTATGGAAAAGCCATATTTTACTAAAGCGGAATTAGAGGTTCCTGACAATTGGTGGCACGATTCAACTTATCATAATGTTCCATTAAATGAATTTATGGATGTAATAAAAAATTCTATTCGGAATGGTTTTACATTAGTTATCGGTGGTGATGTTTCTGAACCAGGAATCGAGTCCCACCACGAAGTAGCAATTGTTCCAACTTTCGATATTCCTTCGGAATATATAGATGAAAATGCAAGACAGTTTAGATTTTCAAATAATACAACAGGGGATGACCACGGTATTCATTTAGTTGGCTACAAGTTGGACAAAAATGGTAAAATGTGGTTTTTAATAAAAGATTCTGGAAGTGGTTCTTTCAATGGTAACAATAAAGGCTATTATTTCTATCATGAAGATTTTGTTAAATTAAAGATGTTGAGTTTCACGGTACATAAGGATGCTGCAAAGGAAATTCTTAATAGATTCAAATAAGAAACTATGCAGCTCCTTTTTTAAACTCATAGATAGGGGAGGCTCCATTTTTAATCACTTCCCGAGTAATAATACATTTGGACAAATTTTGCATATCGGGAGCGGTGAATTGAATTGGCAACATTATTTCTTCGACAATAGCTCGTAAGCTCCGGGCTCCTGTTTTTAAGTCAATTGCTTTAGCAACAATTTCGTCAAGCGCATCTTCGGTAAAAACCAGTTCGATTCCATCCATTTCAAATAGCTTTTTAAATTGTTTGACGATAGCGTTTTTTGGTTCAATGAGAATTCTTTTCAACGCCTCTGTACTTAAGTCTTCAAGAGGAGCGATAACAGGTAATCTTCCAACAAGTTCAGGTATGAACCCATACTTAATTAAATCGTCAGGTTCAACTTTGCGAAGTAATTTTGAAGTTTCTTCAACTGAATGTCCTACCTCGGCAGTGAACCCAATAGTGACTTTGCGCAATCTACTTGCGACGATTTGCTCAAGACCGACAAATGCCCCACCACAAATAAATAGTATATTTTTTGTGTTAACATACAATAATCTTTGTTCAGGATGTTTGCGTCCACCTTGGGGGGGAACTCCTGCAATTGTTCCTTCGAGAATTTTTAAAAGAGCTTGTTGAACACCTTCGCCTGAGACATCACGTGTTATGGACGGGGAATCACTTTTACGCGAGATTTTATCTATTTCGTCTATATAAACTATTCCGATTTCAGCAAGACCAATATTATTATTAGCATTTTGAAGTAAACGGACAATTACTGTTTCAACGTCGTCTCCCACATAACCAGCTTCTGTAATAGTTGTTGCATCGGCAATAGCAAAAGGAACACGAAGAATCTTTGCAAGGGTTTGTGCTAAAAGTGTTTTACCTGTTCCTGTTGGTCCAATTAATAAAATATTACTTTTATCGACATCTACATCGTTGTTGTGAGTAAAATTTAATAAAATTCTTTTGTAATGATTGTAAACCGCAACCGAAAGAATTTGCTTTGCATAATCTTGTCCAATTACATATTCGTCAAGTTTCTGCTTAATTTGACTCGGAGTTGGGATTTTTTCCAATTGATTTTCTTTAAGAAATCTTTCTAATCGCTTGGTTTTAATTATTTCGTATGTACTTTCTATACAATAGTTGCAAATTAGGACCTTATTTTGTCCTTCGACAAATCCTTCAACCTCGAATTGATTTCTACCACAAAATGAACAATAATGTATGTCCGGTTCGGGATATTTTTTATAACTCATAATTATTTCTCTTCTTCTTTAATTTGCTTAGGAGCTTTAGTTAGTATTTTATCAATGATACCATATTCTAACGCTTCCTCCGAGGACATATAATAGTCTCGGTCAGCATCTTTTCGGATTTTTTCGATATCTTTGTTTGTGTGTTTAGCAATAATTTCATACAACATATCTCTTATTCGAAGCATTTCGCGTGTGTAGATTTCGATGTCGGTAGATTGACCTTGAGTTCCTCCAGTTGGTTGATGCATTAATATTCTTGAATGTGGAAGGGCATATCGTTTACCAGGGGTTCCTGCGCAAAGCAGTACTTGTGCCATCGAAGCAGCCATACCAATGCAAATAGTTACAACATCAGGCGAAACATATTGCATTGTGTCGTATATAGCCAAACCTGCGGTTACACTTCCCCCAGGGGAATTAATATATAGGTGTATGTCTTTATTTGGGTCTTCACTTTGTAGAAAAAGCATTTGAGCAATTACCAAACTGGCAACATTGTCGTCGATTGGCGTACCAATGAAGATTATTCTTTCTTTTAAAAGTCTTGAATAAATGTCGTAGGCTCGTTCCCCCCTTGGGGTTTGCTCTATAACTATGGGTACTAATTGATCAACCATTTTACTAACCTTATTTTAAAAATTACAAAAACGAAAAATGACTTAAAAAAGTATTTTGAAAAAAGAAACAAAAAATTTTGTTTTGCAATCCTTTTTTTACTACGTTTCTTTCTCTTTATCAATTTCAGATGTATCAGATAGTTCACTATTAGGTTCTTTATTTTCCGTGATATTTTGTTCAGTATCTGACACAAAATCATGAGTTCCTTCAAGTAATTTTTCTTCTAACATTTTTTCATATTCTTCAAAATCAATTTCAGTTGTTTCTGCAAATCCAATAAGAAAATCTAAAACCTTTTTTTCAAGCAGTGTATCAGTTATATGAGCATTGTTCATAATGTAATTTTTGATTTCTTCCTCCGAAATGTTTGGATTTTGAGTCTGATATTCTTGAACCAACGATTCAATGTCGTAATCTTCTATACGAATGTTTTCCTTTTCTATAATTTTTTTCTTAATTATTGCCCATTTAACTTGGCTTTCAGCGATAGGAATGAAGTCTTCTATAATGTCTTCGGGTTTTTTATCGCGAAGCGAAGGGTAGTGTTCAGAATATTTTTTAATAAAGTCTTCGCTCATTTTCAATGCTGTTTCATTTAGAACACTTATTGGTAAATCAAATTCGTGTGATTCAACCAAAAGTTTAATTACTTGCTTTACCATTTCGTCATTGCTTCTCAGATCCCATCTTTCCTGGATTGAATATCCTATTTCTTCTTTAAATTCATCAACCGTTGAAAGTCTTCCGTTTGTGTATTTTTGAACGAACTCATCATTTAAGTCATCCATAAGGAGCTCGTAAATTTCTTTTATTTGGATTAAAACTTCTTCATTTTCAGCAGAGGTATCAATTTGATGTGGGTTATAAAGGAAGCTTTCACCACTTTTTCGGCCAATAAATAAATTTCGAAGTTCCGTTGGTACTTTTTCTGAATGGAGAAGAATTGTTGTTTTTTGTGATTTTTGGTCATGTAGAGGTTCTTTATTTTCAGGGTCAATTTTGAAAATTTCAATTTCCACGACTGAAAATTCGTTTTTGACTTGGTCGGTTCTTTCTGGTCGGGCTGAATACAGCCTACGATGCAAGATTTCGTGTTCTATTTCCTCATCGGTTACTCTATGTATTGGCTCGTATATTTTTAACCCTTTGTATTCATTTAATTCAAATTCGGGAACGATATCGTATTGAAAAGTGAAGATGACGTTGTCTTGTTCTTTCTGAAAATTTTTAAATGAAGGTTTTCCAATAAATGTGATTTTATTTGTGTCAACGACTTGACGAAATAATTCAGTTGCATAGTCGCCAATAAAATCCTCCTCAAGTTCTTTCCCATATATACTTTTGATCAAACTAATTGGAACTTTTCCTGGCCTAAATCCTTTTAGGTTGATTTGTTTTTGTACAGAAAGAAGTTGCTCATTCAGTTTCTCTTCGAACTCGAATTTGGAAACAGAAATAACAAGTTCTCTTGTAGCCCCATCGATTTCATTGATTTTAAACTTCATCCTTACTCCAAAAAAAATAAAAAGTGCGGATGGGGAGACTCGAACTCCCACGGGTTACCCCACTAGATCCTAAGTCTAGCGCGTCTGCCAATTCCGCCACATCCGCAGGCTTACAAAATTACGAAATTTTTTGAAATTGAACCTTTGGAATTAATTTAAAACATTTAAATTTGTATTTTTCAAAAAAATGGGTTAATTATGAAGAGTATGCTGTGGTTAATTGTATTTTTCTCGTTAATATTCAATGTAGACTTTTTGTTTTCACAAAAAAATAATAAAATGGATGATTACATTTACTTAATTTCTCTAAAACAAGGGGAAGAGCATCTTGGGGATATTAAAATTAAACTTTTTCCAGATGTTGCTCCGCTTCATTGTCGAAATTTCGACAGCCTTGTTTCAATTGGATTTTACGATGGAACAGCATTCCATCGTGTTGTGAAAGGTTTTATGATGCAGGGTGGAGACCCAAATTCAAAGTCAAAACCAAAGTCAACTTGGGGAATGGGCGACCCCTCGCAAACGAAAGTTAAAGCAGAATTTAGTAGTTTAAAACACAAACGAGGAACTATTTCTGCTGCAAGAACAAATGACCCTAATAGCGCTACATCTCAATTTTTTATTTGTTTCAAGGAGGCTCCTTGGCTTGATGGTAAATACACAATTTTCGGTGAAGTGATTGATGGATTTGATGTGTTGGACAAAGTCGAAAAAACTCCTGTGGAAAAACAACCTTACAGTGAGGAACTCAGTAGTCCTACTGAAAAAATCGAAATGACAATTCGTAAATTGTCCAAATGAAAATTATTTGATGGTAGAAATTAAAGATTTAGACGACCCCAAGATTGTATTTTATAAGAGTCTTCGTTATACACCGCCTTTGCATATTAAATCGAGGGTATTTATTGCCGAGGGGGAAAAAGTTGTTCTTCGGCTTTTGTTAAGTAATTTAGAAGTTCAATCTATTTTTGCAACATTAGATTTTTACCATAAATATCGAAAAGAGATTGAAGCAAAGTGGATACCTGATGACCATAAGTTTTTTGCCTCGAAAGAAATAATGGAACAAATAGTTGGTTTTCATCTTCATTCTGGGATAATGGCAATAGGTTTTCAACCAGAGGATGCAAAATTGGACGAAGTTTCAAACCAGGTAATCGTGTTAAACCAAATTAATAATTCTGAAAATGTTGGTTTAATAATGAGAAACTGTAGAGCATTTGGATTCGAATCAGTTTTGGTAGATAAGTATTCCACAAGTCCTTACCTCCGTAGGGCTGTTAGAGTTTCAATGGGAAATGTTTTTTATTTGAAAGTTCGTCATTGCTTTGATTTGTTACAAGATTTGTCCTTACTTCGTTCGAGAGGTTTTACTATTATTTCAAGTGAAGTAACAAGTTATTCTATCGACTTATATAGTTATAAATTTCCTGATAAGTTTTGTTTAATATTTGGCAACGAAGCGAAGGGAATTTCTAAGGAAATTCTTGAAATTTCCGACATTATTGTTCAAATACCAATTTCACCAGAAGTTGATTCCTTGAATGTAGCAGTTTCTTCGGGAATTTTCTTTAACGAAATAAAACGACAGGGAAGGATAAGCAATGTGGCCAACTGATGAAATTTTGGCTTTGGTGATTTCAAAAATTGCACCACAGCCTAAGTTGAAAAGTATTATTGCAGAATTTCAAAATTTTGAGCATTTTCTTACTTTTATCGTTGAAAATGAGCGCTCCCAACATCTTCCTGAATTTGTTGGGACATACGAAAAGTTAATTTTTGCTAGAAATGAGGCAGAAAGTCAAATTTTTAAGGCTGAAAATTTTGGTTCCAAAATTATTTCTTTTTGGGATAATGACTATCCTGAATTGCTGAAACATATTCAATATCCACCGCTCATTCTTTTCTTAAAGGGGAATTTAGTCCCTAATGCTACCTCTATTTCAATGGTTGGAACTCGCAAATGTACAACATATGGGAAATTAATAGCAGAAAGTTTTGCACAAAAATTTGTGGAACATGGAGTTGTAGTAACTAGTGGACTTGCATATGGAATTGATACATATTCACACTTGGCTGCTATTGAGAACAATGGAAGAACATATGGAGTTCTGGCTTGTGGATTGGATTGTGTTACATCGAGTGTTAGTAGGCAACTAATTGAAAAGATTGTTGAACACGATGGAGCAGTTATTTCTGAGTATAAATTTGGGACCAAAGCCTTGCCATCATATTTTCCGCAAAGGAACAGAATAATAAGTGGAATTTCCATTGCGACTGTAGTAGTTGAAAGCGATGTGCGTGGTGGAGGAATGATTACAGCTCGTTTTGCATTTGATCAAAATCGTGAAGTTTTTGCTGTACCTGGGAATATTAATTCACAGAAAAGTAGGGGTACAAATTATTTAATAAAAAATGATTATGCAAAATTAGCTTTATCTGCGGAAGATATTCTTATTGAACTTGGCTTAATTAAGGATCAGTTGGATTTTGATCGAGTCAATGAAATTAGTTTCGAAGATGAGGTAGATAGCCTAATTTTCAGCAAATTAACCTCAGAACCAAAACATATTGATATTCTTGCAGATGAATTAAACTTAGATATTTCTGAGTTGTTATATCGTTTGTTGAACTTTGAATTTAAAGGGATTATAAAGCAATTACCTGGAAAATATTATATTAGGGCCTAAAATGGAAGATTATGAATCTAAATTTAAACATTATATCAGTTTAATCAACGAAAAATTAATCAATTCTGTAAAAGGCAAAGAACCTGGAAATTTATATTTACCTATCGAGTATATTCTATCCCATGGTGGGAAAAGAATAAGACCTTTGATGTGTATGTTTGCCTGTGAAACTGCTGGAGGAGACCCTTACGAAGCAATTGATGCTGGAGTTGCAATTGAAATTATGCATAATTTTACTTTGGTTCACGACGATATAATGGATAATTCTCCGTTGCGTCGTGGCAAAACAACAATTCACATGAAATGGGATTTGCCTACCGCAATTCTTTCGGGCGATGCTATGATTGGATTAGCCCTGCAAATTTTGTCGAACTATTCAAATTATGTAAATTTTGGTAAAATGATTGAAAATTTTACTTATGGCTATATTGAAGTTTGCGAAGGTCAAGCTCTTGATATGCTTTTCAATAGTAAGTATGATGTTACTGTTGATGAATATTTTCTTATGATTCAAAAGAAGACATCCGCTGTTATCCAAACAAGTTTAGTTTTAGGGGGACTTTGTGGAACCGCTGCCGAAAAGGATATTGAAATTTTGAAAGAACTGGGTCTAAACTTAGGAATTGCATTCCAATTGCAAGATGATTTACTTGACTTAGTTGCCGATTTTACAAAGTTAGGGAAGAGAATTGGTAATGATATACTTGAAAAAAAGAAAACATTAATTGCTATTCTTGCACGAGACCGTGCAAAATCCAAAAATGATTCTGAATTAGTAAGTAAAATTTTTTCTGATGAAAGGATATCTCCAGAACTAATCCCTGACTACATTAGTCTTTTTGAAAGATTGGATGTTTTTGAAGAAGTGAAAGAAACTATTAATAAATATCTTAATAGGGCAAAGGAAGTACTATTCGAACTTCCGCAAAACAATGGTTCTAAGATGTTGGAATTACTTATTTCTAAACTGTATGAACGTTCCTTTTAGGAGTTTACTTTTATTTTTTGTAATTTTTCATTTACATTTGTATTGCGAGTTTAGAGTAAATAATATTTTTATTCAGCGATTAGATGTTTTTGATACCACAAGTGGGGATTGGTTTTTTGCAGCAAAGTTAGCAAATGGATTGCATTTTTTGACACGAGAATATGTAATCAAAGACGAACTACTTTTTAATAAAGGAGATTGGATCGAAACAGACATCTTGATTGAAACAGAAAAAAATCTTCGAGCAATGAATTTATTTTCTAAAGTTGAAATTTCGTTGGACTCCTTAGAACCGCTTAACTACGATGTTTACATTTTAACAAAAGACCGCTGGTCTACCAATCCTTCTTTGCTTTTTGGCACTGGTGGCGAATCATATCGAATAGGTTTTCGAATTGAAGAATTAAATTTTCTTGGTACGGCTACAACAATTGTCCCCGAATTTTTATATCGAAGTGAAAACGATACACGTTCGCAGTTCCGATTTAAATTTTATCAAAAAAGGCTTTTTCGCTCCAATTTTTCTTTTAAATACAACTTTTTTATTAATAGGTTTAGAACTTTACACTTTCTTGATTTTTATGTTCCATTTTTTTCTCGTTCTACTGAAAATTCCTACGGAATACAATTGGTAAATAATTTTGGTAACGATCTTTATTTTCTTGGAAGCAAGGGTTATTTAGAAATGAATTTTTTCGAAAAGGGTGGTAAAATCTGGTATTCTCATAGTTGGACAAATGGTGATAGACTTTTTATTACCGGATTAGCAGATGTGAGAAAAGTCATTCGGGGTCGACCTGAATTTCAAAGAGCGTTTGACAACTCAGCTCGTTTTTTTATTGCATTTTCTTCAATTTCTGAAAATTTTTATAAAAGTTCTAAACTAAATACCTTTTTGACCGAAGATGTAACAATAGGAGGATGGGGTTCGGCAATACTTGGTAAAACTTTTAAAATTGACTCGTCTGGAACCGATGCCTTTTATCTTGCTGGGGTTGGAGAAAAATCCTTTCTTAGCGATGATTCCAGGCTTTATTTGTTTGGGAGGCTCGCTGGTGGAAGTGCTTTTGCCCATTCTATCGGATTTAACACTTATCAGGAATTTCACGGATTGATGTTTTACCGTTTAAATCATAATTTTTTGATTGGAAGCCAAATAAAACAGCAAACTGTTTGGAACTGGCGTGGTATTAGGCAATTACTCTTAGATGATAAACATTTTCTTCGAGGCTATACTTTGAATCAACTTAATGGTGATAATAGACTTGTAACTAACATTGAACTTCGTTATTTTCCTAATTTTCGTTTTTGGATATTTTATTTTTCTGGTGTTTTGTTCTATGATGGCGGTACAGTTTGGAATCAAAAACAGGAATTGTTGAAAAGTCGCTGGTATAATTCGGCTGGTTTTGGTATAAGAATTCATAACGATAAAACAAGTGGAAAACTTGGTATTATTAGAATAGACTTTGCTTTTAATTTTGATAAGAAGAAGTTCGCCGAAATAATTATTACTTCTGACCAACTTTTTTCTATATTTAAGTCTCATCAATTTGAATTACCAGAAATTTTAGGAGAAGAATTTGAGTATGAATAAAAATGTAGATATTCGAAAGTATATTGACCACACAAATCTTAGAAACAACTTAACATTTGATGAAATTAAACAATTTTGCAAAGAAGCTATCGATTTAGGTTTCTTTGCAGTTTGTATTCAATCATTTTTTCTTGATGATGTAATTTCTTTTGTGAAATCAAGTGACGTTAAAGTTGTAACTGTTGCAGATTTTCCTTACGGAACAGGATTAACAAGAGTTAGAATTAATCAAGTAGAAGAGTTAGTTAAATTGCCAGTCGACGAGTTAGATTTGGTTATGAATATTCCCGCTTTTATTAACAAAAGATTCGATGTATTTGAAAAAGATATTGAATTAGCCACGGAAATTTGCCATAGTCATAATGTCAAAATCAAAATTATTATTGAAACTGGGATACTTCTACCAGAAGATATTGAAACAGTAACAAGAATACTTTGTACTTATAATGTTGATTATATCAAAACATCAACTGGGATTGTTTCGCGTGGGGCAACCTATGAAGACATTGAAATAATAAAAGAAAATTTAAGCGGAACTACGAAGATAAAAGCCTCTGGTGGAATAAGAACTTTGGAACAAGTTGAAAAATTTATCGAAATTGGGGCTTCTCGGATTGGAACAAGTAATGCACTTGCTATTCTTAAAGAATTTACTGAGAAACGGCTGTAATCTTTTTGGTGTTTTTTTAATTACCATAATTATTTAGATTAATAGTTTCCAGTTAGAGTTGATATTTCAAATAAACAATTTTAATATATAAACAGCATCATTTACTAATCAGCAACTTCAAATTTACTAATTTTGTTTTTTTAAAGTATTGGAAATGGCAATTTTACTTGATGGTCAAAGTTTAACTATTGAGAAACTGGTTCGAGTTGCTCGTTATGGCGAGAAAGTAGAACTTTCTCCAGAATCGCTTGAAAGAATTAAAGCTTGCCGAGCTATGCTTGAAAGGAAACTTGCTGCAAAAGAAATTATGTATGGAACAAACACTGGTATTGGTGAATTTTCGGAAATTGTTCTTTCGGATGAAGAAGTTCGTCAATTCCAAAAATTTCTTGTTTATAATCATTCTGCTGGGATTGGTGAACCAATGCCTATTGAGTATGTCCGGGGTGCAATAGCCAGTCGAATAAATGTACATGCAAAAGGTTATTCGGCTTGCCGTCCCGAAATAACTCTTACACTTGTTGAAATGTTAAATAAGAATGTAATACCAGTAGTTTGTCGCCAAGGGTCGGTTGGCGCTTGTGGCGATTTAGCACCAATGTCCCAGATTGCCCTACTTATGATGGGGGAAGGTGAAGCATTTTATAATGGAGAGCGACTTCCAGGGAGAGTCGCATTTGAAAGAGCTGGGATAGAAATTCCAGGTTTGCAAGCGCGAGATGGCCTTGCCGTAATCAATGGTTCTAATTTTATTACTGCAATAAGTGCTTTGCAATTGTGGGACATTTCACGATGGATTAAACAAGCGGAAATTGCAGCAGCAATGACTCTTGAAGCTTTACTTGCTAATTTGAAGCCTTATGACGAAAGAGTTCATAAATTGCGTGGATTCGAAGGGGCTATCCGTTCTTCAAAGGCAATTATGAAGTGTATTGAAGGTAGCGATTTATTATCTGGCAAGGTAAAAACCAAAGTTCAAGATGCATATTCAATGCGATCAACACCACAAGTTATTGGTTCTGCTCGTGATGTGGTTAAATATGCTTGGAATCAGGTTGAAATTGAACTAAACGGAGTGGGTGATAATCCAATTTTTGTTGTAGAGGACAATTTGACCTTAACAGGTGCCAACTTTCAAGGAACTCCAATATCTTTGCCAATGGATTTTGTCGGTGCAAGTGTAACTATGGTTTGCGTACTTTCCGAACGTAGATTGAACCGCCTTCTAAACCCTGCTTTGAGTCAGGGTTTGCCTGCATTTTTGACTACAAATCCAGGTTTTTATTCTGGAATGATGTTGAGCCAATATACTGCAGATATGCTTATCGTTGAACAAAGAATTTTATCGAACCCGGCTTCAATTCAATCAATTCCGGCTGCTGCCGACCAAGAGGATTTTGTTTCTATGGGAATGAATACTGCCCTCAAAAATGAACAAATTCTTGATAATGCTTATGGAGTACTTGGTATTGAATTTATGGCTGCAGCCCAGGCTCTTGATATCCGTGGTTTCAAAGTTGGGAAAGGGGTTGATGTGGCTCGAAAAGTTATTCGTCGGTACGTTGATTTCCTTGACCAAGACCGACCATTGTACATTGAGCACAACAAAATGAAAGAGCTCGTTAAAAGTTGTGAAATTTTAAACGAAGTTGAAAAAGAAATTGGTCCATTAGATTGAGGTGAAGTATATGATTTTGAAAACATTAGAAGATTTGGTAAAAATTGTTTTGAATAAGCCAAAAAAGAAACTTGTTGTTGCAGCTGCAGAAGATGACCAGGTTTTACTTGCATTGAAACAAGCTGTTGAGTTAGGTATAATTGAACCAATTTTGGTTGGAAATAAAGAAAAAGCGAAAAAAATTGCAAGTGAAATTTCTTTCAATATCGACTCATTTGAATTTTTAGAGGAAACAGAACCAGCAAAATCAGCCAGAATTGCAGTTCAAATTGTTCGAGAAGGCAAAGCACAAATTATTATGAAGGGATTGGTTGGAACTGCTGATTATTTGCGCGCAATTTTAGATAAAATAAATGGTTTGAGAACCGACAACTTGCTTAGCCATATTGGACTTTTTGAGATTCCTGCTTATCATAAACTAATTGCATTGACAGATGCAGCACAGAATATAGCACCGACACTTGAGGAGAAAATTCATATAATTCAGAATAGCGTTGGGTTGTTGCACCGTATAGGGATAGAAAACCCCAAAGTTGCCCTGCTAAGTGCTGTTGAAACTGTTAATCCCAAGATGCAGTCGACCATAGATGCCTCTTTGATTACTATGATGTATAAAAGAAAGCAAATTCAAGGATGTATTATTGATGGACCTCTTGCCTTTGATGTTGCAATTTCAAAAGAAGCAGCAGAACATAAGGGACTTGAAAGTCCAGTCTCTGGCGATGCTGACTTGCTTGTCGCTCCAGAAATTGAAACAGGTAATGCACTTTATAAAAGCTTTACTTATTTTGCTAAAGGAGTTGTTGCAGCAATCATTCTCGGCGCTATGGTTCCGATTGTTTTAACTTCACGCGCAGATTCCGAACGTAGTAAATTAATGTCTATTGCTCTTGCTTGTTCGTGTTGAAATTAATTTATTTTCATTATAGAAAATTACTTTTTGGTTTTTTCATTACAAACCCAATTTATGATAAAAATGATAGAAATAACTTATTCTCAAATTATTTCTTTAAAAAAAATGTAAAAACAACATTTTTGATACATTTTTGAATTTTTTTTCTTCTCAAACTATTATATTCAAAAAACCCTTATTTTTCCTTTATTCGAAACCAATAAGTCGGAATTATTTAGGATTTTTTTGTTCTATTATTAGATTTTATTTTGAATTTGCAATGTTGATTTACTTATAACCAACTGGGTTAAAAAAGTCAACATTGTAGATTTGTTTAACATTTTTGGAGTTAAAAATGCGTAACAGAGTTTGTGCTCTTTTAGTATTTTTATGTGCATTTTCTCTTTACGCACAGATTCCATCTTCGCCTTATGGAAAAATTCTAACACTGGACAATAGTGGCACTCAGCAGTGGATTGATATCAGCACAGTAATGACAGATTATTTTGAATACCATCAAAATTCAGGTTTCCCAGCGTGGTTAACCAATGGAAATAATTTAAGCAATGGGGAGAAGTTTGGCTCAATCAACAACCAGCCATTAATCTTTATAACGAACAACGCGGAGCGAGCAAGAATAACAGAAAATGGGTATGTAGGTATAGGAACAAACAATCCACAGGAGGCGTTGGACGTTTCTGGCAATTTGTGATTCAGTGGTGCATTAATGCCTAATGGCAGTGCAGGAACAAGCGGACAGGTATTGACATCGCAGGGAACGGGAAATCCACCGCAGTGGACAACGATAACCTTTACTGAGACGGACCCTTTGTATTCCTCGTGGATTGATGCAACTGGTTCCACAAGTAATCAGATTTTAAGATTTAATGGGACGAAGTATGTGCCAACATCGACAGGAGCTTTAACAACAACAACGAATGGAGTGACAATTACGGGTGGAAGCAACGCGGTTCTTGGCAGTGGGACGACAATCGATGTAGCCACAGCAAATGGAACACAAACGGGTTTGTTGACAAACACAGATTGGACGACATTCAATAATAAGGAGAATGTATTGACATTCAATTCACCATTAAGCAGAGCAGGGAATACAATATCGCTGCCACAGGCAAGTGGTTCGAGTAATGGATACTTAAGTTCAATCGATTGGACAAGTTTCAATAATCGCTGGTCGCTTTCGGGGAACAGTCTTTCTGGAACAGAGAAGTTTGGTTCGACAAACGATCAGCCAGTAAGATTTATTACTAATAACACCGAGCGCTTCAGATTTACAACAAAAGGACAAATCGAAGTATTGAACTCTGCTCAAAGTGTCTTTCTTGGCGAACGTGCAGGAGCATATCAAAACAATGATATGAATAGGTATAACGTTTTCGTAGGTTACGAAGCTGGATATTCCAACACAACAGGGGGTTATAACACTGCTTGCGGGTATGTTGCTCTTAGATCAAATACAGGTGGCATTTATAATACTGCAATTGGTTATTATTCTCTTTATTACACTACTACAGGAACCAATAATACCGGACTTGGTGCTTATGCTCTTTATAGCAACACAGAAGGCTTTGATAACGTTGCTCTTGGAACTTGGGCTCTTTATAGCAACACAGTTGGATATCAAAATGATGCATTTGGTCATTATGCTCTTTATTCAAATACCACAGGATGTAGAAATATTGCAATAGGGCAACAAGCATTATACACTCAATCATACAATAATGGTGGAAGTACTTGGAACAGCGATAATGTTGCAGTTGGTTATAAGGCACTTTACTCGAATCAACCCACAAATACTTCAAATGGTATTCAAAACACTGCAGTTGGCAATTATGCACTTTATTCCAACACTACTGGGAATTTAAACACCTCAATTGGATTTAAGTCACTTTATTACAACACAACTGGATATAACAACACTGCTATTGGTAATTTTGCTCTAAATTCCAACATAAATGCCAATAACAATACTGCAATTGGCGCTAGTTCACTTGTTTTCAACACATATGGTCATAGTAATACAGCTTCTGGTGCTAGTTCCCTTGCTTATAATTCAACTGGGTCTTATAATACAGCTTCTGGTGCTAGTTCCCTTATTTACAATTCAACTGGCAGTTATAATGTTGCACTTGGTCATAACGCTGGGTTTGGTTCATCAGGCGTTAACTTCAACCAATGCACATTTGTTGGGGCCAATTCATATCCGACGACAAGTAGAACAAATG
>JBBIUA010000015.1:0-50929 GCA_037440445.1 Ignavibacteria bacterium | reverse complement strand
TCGCTTTTCCGGCTTCGTATTTATATGCAATTGCCCAACGCGGGGAACGAGCAATTGTACCAAGCCTTGCTTGTTGTTCCAAAGAATTTACCTTGATTACAATACCATCGATTTGAAACGGAAGGGTGTGCCTTTTTTCTTTCCATTCTTCAATAAACTGGAAAACTTCGTCAAGATTAAAACATAATCTTGAATACTTTGAAACTGGCAAACCCATCTCCTTCATTAAATCAATATTTTTACTGTGTGAAACTAATCGGACATCGTCTGTATCAAGATAATAAGCTACAAGACGAAGAGGTCGCTTAGCTACTTGACGCGGATCAAGCAATTTTAAAGTGCCGGATGCAAGATTCCGAGGATTTGCAAAAGGTTTTTCTCCGTTGACAACTCGTTCTTCGTTTATTCTAAGAAAATCCGAGACATTTAAGTATACTTCACCACGAATTTCAAAATTTTTAATTGGTTTACCTTCGAATATAACTTCTATAGTTCGCAAAGGTAAATTCTTGATCGTTTTGATATTCAAAGTTACATCATCACCAACAATGCCATCACCTCGGGTTACAGCAAGTGAATATGTATTGTTTTCATAAAAAATGCTTATTGCAACACCGTCAAACTTCAATTCGGTAAAATACTCTACTGGTTCATTATCGAGCAATTCAAGAACCCTACGGTGAAAATCTCTGATTTCCTCGTAAGAATAGGTGTTCGAAAGAGAAAGCATTGGCTTTTTATGTGGAACACTTCTAAATTCTTTTAATGGTTCCCCTCCAACCTTTTGTGTAGGAGAATCGGGAGTAACAAAGTCGGGAAATTCTTTTTCAAGTCGGATTAATTCAGCAAAAAGTTGGTCGTATTCATAGTCGGAAATCAAGCTCTCATCTCTAACATAATAGTTATGATCGCAAATATTGATTATTTCTCTAAGTTTAGAAATTTTCTTATACACCTCTGTTTCGCTTTTGAACGATTCGATTAATTTTTTTATGTCAAAAACAGTGTCCATATGGTTATTGAACAACACCTAACACATTCATAAGCCATTGATATTCAATCTCAATATTTTTTACTTGTTGGTCGATAGACTGACCGGTTCCATGCCCGCTTTCAAAATCTACAAGCAACAAGACTGGATTCATTTGCCAAGGAGAATTTTGCAAAAGAGCAGTGAACTTCTTCGCGTGCAAGGGGTCAACTCGAGTATCGTTTTCGCCAGTTCGAATTAACATAGAGGGCAGGCTAATGCCAACCTTAACATTGTGGTATGGCGAGTATCTAATTAAGTACTTAAAATCATCCTCTCTATCAGGGTCGCCATATTCGGGTATCCAATATCTTGCAATCAAGAATTTATGATATCTAATCATATCTAGCAATGGTACAGAACAAATGGCAGCCTTGAAAAGGTCGGGCCGTTGTGTCACTACTGCACCAATTAGCAAGCCACCATTGCTGCCTCCTTTGATAGCTAATTTTTGCGTTGAAGTATAACCTTCTTGAATTAAATATTCTGCAGCAGCAATAAAATCGTCGAAAACATTCTGTTTGTTTTTTAACATACCTTGCTTGTGCCAGTTTTCCCCGTATTCATTTCCTCCCCGAAGACAAGCCACAGCATAAATCCCACCTCTCTTAACAAAAGAAGCAACAACGCCAATATAATGAGGCAACATACTAATATTAAATCCACCATATCCATAGAGTAAAGTAGGATTTTTCCCGTCGAGTTTAATATCATCTCTGTAAACAATAAACATTGGAATACGAGTTCCATCTTTGGAAGAATAGAAGACCTGTTTAGATACTATACCGGAAGTTTCTATTGGTGGTTTATCTTCGTAAATTAACTCGAATTTTAAGGTTCTTTCATCAATGCGATAAAGTTTTAAAGGGATCGTGAAACTCATCAGGGAAACAAATATTGAACCCATTTCTTTGTTATAACTCAAACCAACAACATTAGCAAATTCTGGCAATTCAATTTCTCTAATGAACTTACCATCAATGCTATACAACATAATATGTGAAAGGACATCTCTTTTTTCGCGAACAATTATGTTAAAGTTCGTAACAACAAAATCTTCTTTTGGGTTTTGGCTTTCCGGAATTAATTCAATCCAGTTTTCGAATGTAGGATTATCGACATTAGCAATCATAATTTTTTTGTTAGGGGCATTATAATTTGTTTGGAAATAAATCTTATTGTCCTTGACATATACTGGGCTTGCCTGAAATTCTTTGCTACTAAAAATTGTTATTGTGTCTTTAGGAAATTTTTGGTTAATTAGTTTAAGTGTGTTGGAATAAAAATCTCCTTCAGAAATGAATGTTAGTTCTGAATTCTCATCGTCCCAAATCGATGCGAAATCTTTAGCATCTTTTGTTACTAAAATCAATCGGTCATTTTGAATGCTTTCTCCTAATTTATGAAGGTAAGTTTTCAAGGGTTTTTGTTGAATTATATCCTCCATAGAACGATAAGTGATATAAACATAGCGATTGTCTCTGCACCAATTTAAGGAATATACATTTTCTATTGGTGGAAAAATCTCTTTCCCAGTTTTTGTATCAATAAAATAGTATTTTGCAATTTCGTTACCCTTAGCTTGAACGCCTATTGCTGCTGCTTTATCAGCAGTTTTGTTCAAAACAAAAGAAACAATTGCAGTTTTACCGGAAGAATCTATTTTAAGAGGGTCAAATATGATTTTTTCTTTTCCATTTATCCTTGTATAAATTTTGTTTTGCTGTTCCCCCTTTTTTCTGGCATAAAAAAATTCTCTGTAAGATTTGAAAAAAGGAGCCGAACGATAGTCTCTTTCAATATATCTCCGAATTTCCTCTGAAAGACCAGCAATGGTTTTGGTATTTTCATAAATCCACTTTCTTGCGTATTGATCTTGTTTATTTGTCCATTCTTTAACTTCTGGGTTGGATTTATCTTCCAACCATCTGTACGGGTCGGTAATTAAATACCCAAAAATTGTGTCTACTACAGGAATTTGTTTGGTAGTTGGAGGTTGGAATTTACTCTGGCTTAATAATTGAGCAATTGGTAAAATACTCAAAAGAAATAACAAATAAGATTTTTTCATAAACAAAACCATTTTGACAAAAACCAAAATTAGCAAAATAATAATTTACTTGATTTATTCATTAATTTTGAGTTTTTATAAAATGAAATTATGAAACTAAAATTTACAATAGTTTATTCTTTGCTTGTTTTATTATTTTATTCCTCCCTTTTTTCATTTGAAATTAAACATTTACAAAATCAGGTAAATTCAAGTGATGATGATTTCCCTGCCTTCATTGAAAATAATCACCTGATTTTTATACAAAAATCACAAGATGACAAAATAAGAGTTTACAGCATTGATATTAATAATCCTATTTCAAAGAACACTATCAATTTGCCAAAATTTATTGAAAAAACAAATGCGAGTTTTATTTCAAAAATTGAAGATTCCAATTCAATTACATATTTTTTTGCAAGCAAAAGTAAAAGGAAGAGATATGACTCAGACATTTTCATAGTTGAACAAGATGTCAAATCTGGGAAAATTCGTTTTTCCCCATTTCCCAATAATTCCAGTGATTTCGAATCTCACCCTTTTTCCCCCAAAGATGGTTCCATTCTATTATTTTCTACCGACAGATTTGGAACAGAGAACGGAACCGATATTGCAATTTCATTCAAAACTGACAGTGGATGGTCATTTCCTAAAAAGGTTGACAAAATAAATTCAAACTTTAATGAAATCACACCTTTCATCGATAGCGAGGGAAATCTATACTTTTCTCGTTTCGATTCAACAAACTATAATATTTATAAAGCTAACAAAATTTCGCAATGGAACTGGGATATTCCAAGAAAACTTCCATATCCAATAAATACTGAATACAATGAAATAGCTCCAGTAGTTGAAGATGGAAAACTTTACTTTTCTTCTGATAGACAAAAAGGATTCGGAGGTTTTGATATCTATGAAGTTAATCTTTGCTTGCCTATACTCCTGGAAGTAAATTTTAACGTTAGTTCGAATATTTTTTCATCGTACAACAAAATCATTATTCTCGATGAATTGCAAAAAATTATTGACGAAAGATATCTTGGCGCAAACAACACTTTAACAATTAATCTTTCCCCTAAGCATCGATACAACATTCAAATCTTTAATGAATGTTCATCACAAACATTTTTCCAAAAAACCATAGAAACTCCTTGCATCGACACAACAATTGTAAAATACAAAGTTACTTTGAATATTTCAAACAACCTAACCGAAGAAATCAATCTTCCTTTTTTTGTAGGTGGTTATTATAGACCTGTTACAAACACTACCTTAAAACAACTAAAAACTCTTTTTGAATACAAATTAATTGGTTTGGACGACTCCACAAATTTCATTGAAAATCCCTTGAATAAATATGATAATCTTCCCCAGTATATTGAAGAATCTATTAATAACATCGTCGAAAAGATATCCAATTATCTCGACTTATTTGAAAAAGGATGCATCGACACAAGGAAGGCGCTCAAAATTCAAATAACTGGTTTTTCAGACCCAAGACCTATTTCGCCCAAAGCAAAATATTTCGAAGAAACCATAGCCGATGATAGATTCAACACCTTTGTCGACCGCGGTTCAACAATGGACAATTACCTTCTTTCAAAATTACGTGCATATTTTACTGGTAAATTTATCTTCGAATTGCTTATGAAAAAATACAGCAGTCAATCTCTCGAAAGATTTCTGAAATGGGAAATCATTGGAGGTGGAATTGCAAACGATGTTGATGAAGACTATCTTATTTTACGTAAAGTAAGTATAAAAATAGACATTTCAGAAAAGGATTAATTTTTCGATTTTCCAGAAATAACTGCAAACAATTTGAATCTGGGATCGGGAGTCTTACCAATTGAAATTGAAATATATCCACCTGAAAGCCACAAGTGGAATTGGTCACTATAATTTTTGTTCATTGCTTGACCCGAATTACCCCCTGGTAAAATCCACCAAACCAAAGTGTCGGACATATCAGCAATGAATCTCGCTGATGGTCCAACTTCTACCTTGCTTAGTTCAAAAAATTTGCTTCCAGCATAATTTACAGTTGAATTATTTCCACCAATAGAGACCTCTCCCACTGAAAATGTTGGAGTAAGAAAATTTATTCTCGAAAAAGGATGTTCTAATACCAATTTATGCCATTTGCCATACTTATATTCAAAAATATTGTCCGTTCCAAATAAATTTCGCAAATTTTTTATTGCATCCTTGAAAGACAAAAGTATGATATCCTCTTTTTGTTCCAAATTTACCGTTCGAACATTATCAAAAAAAACATTGGAAGAATCAGAAATCAATTCAAGAAATTTTCTTGATGCAATAAAATCTAAATAAAGATACTGTCGAAAAATAGGTTCGCCCAGTTCATCTTTCAAAGTATTTTCCAAAAACTTAAATACAAACATCTGATAGATTGAAGATGCAACTGAATTAATATTAAAAGTGTTATCCCAAGAACTTAAAATATCGAGAGCATGATTTTCAATAGAGTCCAGAAATATTCTTTTTGCATTCAAAATTGGCAAAACAATAGACAGAACAAATCTTGATTGCTCGCTAGTTTGGTCTTTTTGCATCAACTGAATGCCATAAATATCTTCGGGCTTCAATGTTTTAAACAATTGTAAAATTCGAAAAGCACGGGAAGGGTCGCTCCAATAGTGGCCAAGCAATATATCGCTTCTGAATGTTTTGTTATTTGCGTTCAGAACATAACCTTCGGATGGATTATAGAGATTAAAATCATTTTCAAGACTTTTATATCCAATCCAAAGACTTTTTTTGGAGTTTAAAAGGTTTGGGAAAACACAGTCCTCGCCTAATCTTTCTGGAATAAGTCCGGCAAGCATTATTCCAACATTTCCAAACCTATCAGCATAAGAAAAATTTAGCACAGGTATCCCCCAGTAAATTTTGGCACTTGAGAATTCTTTCCAATTTCGTGACTTACAAATCAAATAAAGTGTTTTAATTTCGTCGCTTACTTGTTGTCCGGTCCATTTAAAGGTTAAGCAAATATTTTTATTTATTTCGGGAGAATTTTCGATACCATAAAAATCTTTCGAGACCAATGAATCTTTGATAAGAAGAAAATCGGAGAAAATAATATCTTTTCCTATAAATCTCTGATAATAAATAAAATTTGGTGAATTTTTAACAAAAATCGTGTCAGTTATATAACTAATACGAACTTTTTTTGTTGAATCAACAATAAATTTACCGGAAGTGTCCGTTTGATGCACAAAAAAGTCACAGTCATCAATCATACCATTAGTAATTCCCCAGGCAATGTAATCATTTCTACCAATTAAAGGCAAAGGGGTTCCAGGGATTATTAAACCAACAACATTAAGTTCATCAGAGGTAATATGAACTTGATACCAAATAGGTGGTAAAGACAATTTTAAATGTGGATCCGATGCTAAAATACTTCTTTTTTTATCATTCTCAATTACACTTACTGCCCAAGTATTGCTCCCAAAATTAAATGTCCCGATAGGATAAAATTTTTCTATTTCTTCTCGAATAAATGAAAAAGGAGTTATGAAATTTTTTTTGCTAACAAGATTATTAGATGCTAATTTTTTTGCCATGTTAATAGAATCAGAGAAGAACTCATCATAGTTTTCAAACCTACGAGGAACTAAAATTTCCGCTTTTTCATACCCAATTGAATTTGCTATGTCGAAGAATGTTAAATCAAGCCAAAAGGAAAAACTCATCGAATATGCCATCAGACGACCAATTGCTAAACAGTCCTGTGGACGCCAAGGTTCGGGCTTATAATCCAATGTTTGAAATTCAATAGGAAGTTTGTTTGAATAAACTTCAAGATAATAATTAACTCCCTTCGAAAATGCAACAAGAATTTGTTTACTTTTAAAGTCCAAGTTCGAAAAAACTCTTTCGGAAATTTCCCTAAATCCAAGGGCTCGAAAATATTGGTCAAATTTTATTGCTTGTGGACCTAAAATTTCTGACAATTTGCCATAGGCAACCCTTCTCAGATAATCCATTTGCCACAAACGGTCAGAAGCCTGTGCAAAACCCACTCCAAAAATTGCATCCTCAAGTACTGGTGCAACAATGTGTGGAATCCCATATTGATTTTTATATATTTTTACTTCTTTTGAAACATAATCAGAATTTCCATGATACGATTCCTCGATAACCGAGATGTTTACTAAGTTAATAACAAAAAAAGAAAAAATTAGTAACAAAGATATTCCAACCAGAAATAAAATTGATAAACTAATATTATTTTGTCGTAACATTCCAAAATATTAATTATTTTATCCAGCCATTTTGAATGTACCATTCAAAAGTTTGTTTAAATCCAACTTCTGGTTTAACCTTTTGTCTGAAACCAAGCATATCTATTGCCTTCTTCGGAGAGCAAATCCAAAATTTTTGCACGAAATCTTTAGCCTTTTCTAAATTAAAGACAGGTGTTTTTCCAGTTAAATTTCCCAAAAATTCACTTAGAAAACCTGAAAGGTAAACAAACATTTCAGGTATTCTAACTTTTATTGCTTTTTTCCCAATTATTTTTTTCATACAATCAATCAAACTCTCCCAAGAGTAGAATTCCTCTGATGAAATGAAAAAGATTTCTCCAGAGGAATTACTTGATGTTGCAGCCAAGAAAATACCTTCTGCTGCATCATCTGAATGAAGAAGACTTAGATATTTCTCATTAAAGCCGATGATTGGAGCTATACCTTTATAAACAATCTTGAAAATATCTACCAATGCTGTATCTCGTGGACCATAAACTGCAGGAAGGCGAACTATTGTAACAGGAAAAATGTCTTTATAGTTTAAAACCTCTTTCTCACCCTCAAGTTTGCTTTGTCCATATTGAGTAATAGGTGAACATTCAGTATTTTCATCAACTGGCTCGCTCAAAGATTTAGCAGGACCAACTGCTGTCAAACTACTAACATACAAGAACTTCTTAATATTTGGATTAAACAATTCACAAGCTTTTAACAAATTAAAAGTAGAGTCCCGATTACCTTTAAGATAGCCATTATAATCTTTTGCTGCAATTGTACCAGCAACATGAACAACAATATCGACCCCTTCAATTGCTTCTTTTAAGCCATCAGGAGTTTCAAAATCTGAAACAATTAAACGATAACCTTTATTTGCTACCCATCGTAAATTGCTTGACTTGCGTACTGTACATCTTACATAATAATTTTTTTTTGCAAAATATTCTGCTACCCAACTTCCGACGAAGCCGGTGCCACCAGTTATTAAAGCTTCCATTTTAATTCAATTTAATGTATTTGAAAACCTTTTCGTACTTATCAAAAACAATGTTTATAAAATAAATTCCTTTGGGTAAATCTGATATGTTTATTAAAATATTATTACTTTGGATAAGAGAATTATCTAAAACATATTCCTTAACTTTTCTACCAAGAATATCAAAAAATATCATTTTTGCAAAACTTGAAATTGGCTCAGAAAATACAACTTCAAGAAGTTGACTATTAGGATCAGTTAAAAGTATAACTTTATCAGTAGAATAATTATCCTGAACCTCCCCAACTATCCTCCCGACACCTATTAGATCAACTTCTATTTTCGAAGGTTGAGCATCGCTTTCAATGACCAATTTTGCTTTTCTTTCACCTTTAGTTTTTGGTAAGAAACGAATTTTTATAGCGATTTCTTCTAATGGCGCAAGTGAATCAACAATAGAACCAAAGAATTTAAATTCATCAGAAAATGAACCAGCAGTAGTATCAATTTTTGCACTAATAGCAACAGGAACATTCCCAACATTTTTGATTGAAACAAATTTTAGTTTATTTGAACCGACATTAACAGTATCATAATTTAAAATGGACTCAGAAGTCAACTGGATTTCCTTGCGGACTTGGGCAGGAACTAATGCGAAATCAAGAAAACTAACACCTAAGCCGACTTGCCAAAGTCGAATAATTGAATTATTGACCAAAATGCTTGCTCCTATGTCGATTTTTCCTGTATATTCATTTAAAACGGGAACCCAGGTGTCTCCAAGGTTTGAAGTTCCAAAAATCTCACCACCAGCACAAAGAACATACATCAAATTAGAATTATCGGGGGTGAATAGATAGACGGGAAAATAACCATTTTGAGTAAAATTGTAACGACGAGGCAACCAGCTTTTCCCACCATCGGTGGTTATGGCAAGATATTGAGTTGCATTTACGGAATTAGATTCAGTATAAACTGCCATCCCCTTTAAACTATCCTGGAAGGTTAAACCCACAACCATTACAGCATTGGGGATATTAGCAAAATACCAATTGCGGCCACGATTACTTGAATAAAATACCCTTCCAGTTGTGGTGCCAAACCACAAGTAGTCCTTCCATCGCGCGGTTGAGTTAACCAACCCGGTTTCGCTTCCATTTGGTAAGGGCAATCCTAACACTGGTTGCCAGGTCGAACCTCCGTCGCTGGTAACTCCAATTCCCCAATTGTTATTCTTCGGATCCCCAAGGAAAATTCCATTGTTATTGTCGAAAAAGTAGATTGCATTAACGAATCCTGTAATTCCAGAAACATTAATTGATGTCCAACTTTGACCAGCATTTGTAGTTTTATAAATATATGCAGTAGTTTGATTTTGAGATCCACTTCCAGCAAGTGCCGTAGTGGAACTCAATCCAACAATACAATAAATTGGTTGCGAAGAAATGTAATTAGCATAAGATGTTCCAGAGCGTAAAAGTAAAAATCCGCTATATGTATCGAACATCCCCCCTTGCCCGACTGCCCAAAGGCAGTTGAATTGTGGCGATGAAGCTCCAAACCATTCTGGTTTATACGCATCTGGCAATGAAACCAATTGAGTCAATTTTGTGGTGGAATTAACTTTAACTGGCAGATTAATAATTTGGTAATCTGTATAACTACCAGATTCAAAAGTGCATAGAAGATAAGCATTACCTAAGTACCAGGGATTATTTTCAAGTAAAGTTACAGAAAGATTCACAATCGTTTCGCTACCTGATGATATATTTCCCAAAGTAAAGTAATCTTGAGAAAGTGAAATAAAATTACTCATTGGAATAAGTCTTAGGCTCGCATTTGCTGCGGGTCCTAGAAAGTTTTTTACCTTAAGGGTAAGTCCATTTGGAGAAAAATCACCTAAAGCAGAGTTTCGAGCCAAAGAATAGTCAATAATTTCTAATCCAGGAACAGATGGCCTTGAAGGAGAATTGAAGTAAACCGCATTATAGGCATTAACCTTACCATAGAAATAAGGTCTATCATTTGGATTTGAAACTAAAACATTGTCGGAAGTAGAACGAATCTGGTGGAGAATTTGTTTCGGGGACCAATCCTTGTGCAAAGATGCTACCAAGCCAGCAACACCAGCAACAATTGGAGTTGCCATGGAAGTTCCATCTTGATTTGAATAGGTATTATTAGGCATTGTCGAATAAATTCTTTGTCCAGGGCAATAAACACTAACCTTAATTCCTACGTTGGAAAAACTTGCAACTGCGTTTGAAGTATTTGTAGCACCAACACATAGGACGTTGTTATAACCAGCAGGATAATCTCCACCATAATCTATTAAACGTCCTTCATTTCCAGAAGCAACAACGACAAGACTCCCTTTATTTGTTGCATAATTAATAATATCCTGTTCAGCTGGGCTATACCCAGGCCCACCCCAACTACAATTTATTATTTTAGCACCTAAATCTGAAGCATAAACGATACCTTCATATCCACGAAAAATACGCATACCACCATCGTCAGGAGAACACTTAATAGGCAATATTGAACAACTAAAGCCAGCGGAGGCAATACCTACCCCATTATTTGTAACAGCCGATGAAAGTCCTGCAACATGTGTCCCGTGAAACCCCTGAATATTTTTGGGGTCGTTGTCTTCCCGAAAAATTCCACTTAATAATTCTTGAATTGTCACATTCCCAACAAAATCCCAACCACGATAATCATCGACTTTACCATTCCCATCGTCATCAACTCCATTGTTTGGAATTTCATTTGGGTTTGTCCAGATATTTGCACTCAAATCAATATGCTCCCAATCAACACCGCTATCAACAATTGCAATAACAATACTTTTATCACCTTTTGTAATGTCCCAAGCTTTAGGAAGCTGAATATTATTAATAAACCATTGAGAAGATAGATTGGGATCATTCGGGGTAAAATCGTATAAAAATCGTTTATATACGGGGACAGCATATTCTATATCTGGAGATTGCATCAGTTCTTTGCAAACTTCATATGGGTCAATCTCGGTTTCAAAATAAACTTCTATTATTCGCTCAATTCCAAAAGTATTTTTCGATAAAGGAATCGTCCCATTTTCCCTAAGAAAAGGTGTTCGAATTTTTAAAATATTATATTTCTCTAAAACAGCAGATATACTACTCAAATGAATTCGATTAAAAATATTATCTGTAGATATTATATTTTTGGTTTTAATATGTATTACATTTTTCAAAACAAATTCATCAGAAACCCTGTAAATAGGCTGAACTGAAATTACTCCATTAGAGTTTGGGTTTACTGTTTCAATAAAATACTCTATCTTTGGTTCAAGTCTATGAAAACTGCTTCCAGCAGAATTACCTAATCGATAGTAAGCGCCAAATAAATTCGAAAAAATAGAGGAAATAAATATTGTTGTAATCAAAATTCTATTCATAAAACCTCCTTATAAACTTACATATACCTTTTTAATATTCTTGTAATACAATAAAGGAAAAGCCTTTTTCTTTTTTCCCAGAAAAAATTAAAGTATAATTTTTCCCCAAGGTTAACAAAATATCATTAAATTGTCCCAAAACCTGGTTGTTCTGACTGTTTAGCACGACAAGTGAAAATTTCCTTTCAAAATTAATTTTTTCTACAATACTTTGTTGGCCATATTCTAACTCGGAGATAATGTTTTTACCTTTGGCACTATCATAATTTATGGAAATATAAGGAATATCTTTGGAAGAATTAAAAAATCTTCTTCGATAGGTATTAAAATCTTTACCCATTGATGGCCCCGATAAATCAAAAAAATCAATTGTGTTATCATCCCCAGAAACAACATATAACCCAAGGTTTTTTGCATCTATATTTATTGGAAAACTCTGTTTGTTAATTTTAACTTCATTTGTTTCGAATGGAATCACTGAAGCAAGCGATTCTTTGTATAATAGTTTTGCTTGCTTAAATAAGTTGGGAACTTCGATTTCCAGAGTTGGTAAATCTGGATTACTATTAATAATTTGAAAAAAATAACCGTTTGAAATTTCCGAAATTTCGAAATCATCTTGTTCATCAGGAATTAGTGAGATAGATATTCCATTTTGTAAATTATAGTAAATAACCAATAAATATGAATTGTTAGGTTCGACATCGGCAAAAAAAGTTTTCAAAAGAATGGCTGGTTCAGTAGAAGAAAACAAAGTTAAAGGCATACCTCCAGGGTCAATTTCAACTGGGTCAGAAATTTTTCCAAAACCAAGATTAGTAGCAAGAACTGTTCCAGAAATAAATCCACGAGAATTTTCAGCAAAACGTGCACCAAGTGATAAAGTAAAAGCAAAATCGGTATCAACAGCATTAAAAATTCTAATTAATGACTTGTTGGAATAACTCAAAGTTTTTTTTGCCGGTGGTATAATAAATAAACTATCTTCGTTTCTATGAGTTAAAACCAATAAGGAGTATTTTTTGAATATTTCGAAAGAATAACTAATTCCAAAAGAACCAGAATTTTTCTCACAAATTAAACTGTCGGGGATATTACTTTCACAGGCTGGAATTGAATAATATTTAGAAACATAAAATGGCTTAATATCATTGTCAATAATAATATTGGGGAATTTTCGAAAGGATGCATTTTTATTTGAAAGATTTAGAATTCTAACAAAAGATGCTCGTTCTTGAATAGGATCAAGTTCACGAATAGCATTACCAGTTGTATCATAATCATCATACAAAAATAATCCAATTGAACCATCCTTTTTATTTGCAACAAACACAGTATATTCTTTATCCTCTTCGAAAGTAACCTGATAAATGTTTACAAAGGAACGCTCTAAACCATACTCACGAATTAAAGAAACAACATAAGTCCCAAACTGCAGAGTTTGAAGAATTGGAAAAGAAAAATATGGAACCCTACCAACAATGGCTCGACCATTTGGACAGCCTTCAACTAAACTGAAACGGGATGAGGAATCTTTAACAAGGTTGACAAATTTTAAATAAGTCTTGCCTAATTTCTTTGGCAAACCATAAGTTGTCGACAATATCAATAAACTATCAACAATTCCATTCGATTTGAAACTTTCTCCTGCAATAAAAAGGTAGCGGGTTTCTCGTATAAACCTCTGCTTTCTTTGCGTTTTATATTTCAAAGAGCCATTTTGATAAAGTTCTACGAAAAAAGAATCGAGAGGCGGGGGCATTATAGGTTTTGAAATATCGAGATATGCTACTTTATCGGAAAATTCTTTACTATTGTAACCCCAAGAAATTACACCATCCGAATTAACAATATTAAGAAGTCTTACCCTAATAGATTGGTAAGGCGGTGGAGGATTAACTAAATTTGCATCTTCTTTAGTACACGCAAAAGCAATTAATGAAAACAGTAAAAAGTATATGTACTGCATACGACTACGAAAAACACGAAATTAATTAAAAACATCATAACATTTTAATATTATTTCAAAATAACAAATGGCTCAATTGCTGAATAACTATTGGTACGAATTCTAACAAAGTAAATTCCATTGGAAAAATCATTTGATTTTATATAAAAAAAGTAATTTCCAGCCTTTAAATTACCATTGAACACATCTAATACTTTTTCACCTAAATAATTACAAATTGATAATTCAACTAAATCATCAAATCCAATTTCAATATTGATATCAAAGTCGTTCACAACGGGATTTGGCGAAATCTGAGCCAATTTATAAAATTTATTAGAAACTTCCACTAAACGACCTTCAGTAAAGCAAGTCACAAGGTTTATCTTTATAGGATTGTCCGTGGGGATTAAACATTTATCTAATTCTGGGAATTTTGGTAAAACATTAATTTCATGAGTGGAGACATTAGAAAGATATGTTTCAAAAATAGCATCGCAAATAATCTTAACAGGGGTATTTATAGACGAACCATTCCCTGTTACAACATAACCATCAATTGTGGAATCTATTTTCCAACTATAATCAACTAAATCAGAGTTAAATTGCTTTAAATTGAAATTTTTTCTTGGCACTTTGAATTCAAATAGAACTTGGTTAATTGGTAAATTATGATTTTTTGTGATATTTGCTTCAAATGAAAGATTTAAGTCTTTGTTAATCTCAAACTTATTTTGATTTAGTTTATAATCTACTTTAACATTTTCGACAAATGCTTTTCCTATTAATTCAATACTTTTATTTCCATTTGACGATTCTATATCAAGTAATGCTCTGAATTGTGTTTTGCCAGATGTGGGAATAAAACGCACTAAAACATTTCCTTTACTATTTGCTTGAATTCTATTTGGAAAACTTACAACCTGAAAATTATTTCTATCTGTTCCACTAATATTGATGCTATTGATCATCATTTCAATAGGGAACATAGTATTATCAATTTCAAGAACAACTTCTTTTTGGGCACAAGTTGAAATTTCACCAAAATCCATTGGGTCAGGTGTTGCAATCAGACCTTCGCCGTAGCCGAATATTTCTAATGTATCGTTTACAATTGGGTTTGGATTCGGTCCTGGAGCTGCATCGGACTTAATTAATGCAAAGCAACTTCTTTTTCCAGTGGAAATTGGTGTAAAATCAATTGGGATTGTAAATGTACCATTATTTTTCGGAACAACAATATTTTGTGTAACTGCACCCGTCCCAAATTTAAATTCAGTTGTGGAGGAAAGTGTTACCTCTTTAATAGTCAAATCCATACTGTTACTTTTGTTAGTAATTACAATTTGTCCAGTAATTGTGTTCCCTACTTTTGTTTTACCACAATCAACATCAGGAGCATCAATTTTTGGCAAACCACCAATACCAAACACAGGTACTACAACAGATTCTGGGAAATCTTTAACTTCAATTTGAAGAGGATTTTCCAAATATCCTTCAACCAATGGATTATACCTAATATTAAAATTAAGTGTATCATTTTCATTCAGAGTAATCGGGAACGAAGGCAAGTTCAACAATGTAAAATTATTATCATTAGTATTAGAAAGGCTTATTTTTTCAATAATTATTGGTGTAGGTGTAGAATTAATAATAGAAATAGAAGTATCATTTATTGTAAAAATTCTTTTGACGCCGAAGTCAACGGGTCCAATTGGTAAGCTGGATGGAATTCCTTCTCCGAGTAAATTAGTAAAATGTTCCCCACAAAAAGTTGGTATGTTATATTTAAGACTGGCAGATTTCAAACCAACTGAAGAAGGGGAAAATTGAACAATTACATCCAAACATTCATTAGGCTGTAGGTGAAAAGGTCCTGTCCCTCCAATTACCTTGAATTGATTGGAGTCGGAACCTTCAATACTTAAAGTAACGTCTATTGGAGCTACAGTCGTATTCCGAAAAGCACAAGATTGAGGTAAATTTTTTGCTGAACTAACTACAACTTTACCAAAATTAACTTCCTTAATTGTTTCACCCCCACAAGGTGCAATAAGCGATAAAGGTTCAGGATTGCAAGGAGAAGAGATAATCTGAAAAATTGTCTCGGTAGAAGACCCAGGAGGAGTTTCAATATAAGAAATTTCAATAGTATGGTTTTGGCCTTTCAATAATGTAAATGGAAGGGTTTTCCCTTTCAAATCAATCGCAAACTTTCCAGTAGTCGAAAGTGTATAATTAGAAATCGTAAAATCACTGTTTTCAGCTTTCAAAGTTAATTGTCGAGTTGTTATACCAATTCCGGGTAAACCAAACAGAAGTTGATTTTCAGAAACACTTAATTTAGCAATACTTGATGTTGGTGCAAAATAATCTGTTGTTACAGAATCTGGAATTCTTTTGAAGATTGCTTTAATATTTCTTGCTCTACTTTGCTCATCGCACCCATAAGGGGAAACCCAGGTTAGATAGCATACATTTCGGCTTTGAATATCCCCAACAATCTGCCGAAAGGCACTAATTAAAGCAGATTTAGTATAAACAGAAAAACTTTTGCCTCCAGTATTCTGGCAAATCCAATCAATTTGTGTATTTAATGGACTTGTTATAAAAATTGAATAAACTTGGGTCTTAATTCTTTTAGCATAACTAATAACTGTATCAACCTTCCAATTTTGGAATGGTCTTTCGGGTTCACCATCAGTCAAAAAAATAACAACACGCCTTAAGTCCTTGGGGGCGGTTTCGAGAAGTGGTAATGCTCCCAGTGGAGGATAATTTTTAACGAAAGGTGGATAAAAGTCTGTCGAACCTGCATTGATTGTCAAATTAACATTAAGCCAGTCATAAAGTGGTGGTTTGGTGTCGTAAAGAGGACTAGTTTTATAAACATCTCCTGCAAAAAGGACGAAACCAATGACAGATGGTGGATCAAGTTTGATAGAATCAAGAAACGCAAAGGCACCTTGCTTAACCCAATCTATTCTTTTTTCGCCATTCCCGGCATCAGCACTCATAGATGTTGATACATCGAGAACCAAAACAACAGCAAGTTGTGGGTAGAAATCAACTTTTTTACAATCAACACCAAGGGTAGAATTTAGATTTACACCATTTTCATAAAAGTCGAAATCCGCAGGAACAATATTTGGATAATCTGCCCCCATGGGTGTCCTCGCATAAAATAAGGCACGCATATTTGGAAAGTTACTTGTATCGATTGAATACAAATTAAATGACTGCGAATATAAATTATTTGCAAATCCAAGCATAAAAAATAAAACTACTAACAATTTTGCTTTCATTTTTTCCTCCTAATTTGTAAACTATATAATAACAAATTGTTTCCCCTAAAAGTTACTTTTACACATTTCAAAATTAGAATAATACAATTTGAAATAAAATAAATTGAAATACTATTTTTATGTCAAAAAACAAAATATTAAATTGTAATATTTAACACTACAAAAAACTTATGTGCTTTAATATTAATTTTTTCCTACTGACATTAGCGTTTTGCATTATAAATATTACATCTGTTCAAAGTCAAAAATGCAATGATTTTTTATTATTTGATGGTTCAGAAAATGTTATTTCTTTTGATATCGATACAACTGGAAATTGGTGGATTTTAACCCAACCTTATTCAGATGAGTATCGATTAACTTTACCAAATAGAAGAACTAGCACATATAAAGAAATAAAAGATTTGACTTTTTCCCCTGATGGAAATCGATGGGCTTTTTTTGGACGCGATAACACAGGCTGGAATTTGGTAACGTCGGATACAATTATTCCTTTATTTTGCGAGGAAGTGATTCAAATTGGTTTCAGTAAAAATTCGGAAGGACTTTTCTTTGCTTGTAGAAATGGTTTACAAACAAGTGTATTCTATAATAATAAACAAGCATATATTATCAACTTTAATAGTAAAATTTTTTCAAATTTCAACGGCAACCTAATTGCTTTTGTTCTAACCAAAGGAAACACCAAAACACTCATAATTCCAGGAAGGTTCAAATCCGAAAATTTTGATGAAATATTCCCAGTTGGATTTTGGTATGATGATGATTTCATTTATGCTGGCAAGCATGGTAATTTCTGGCAAATATTCAAAAATCAAACACCTTTAACTGAAGAATTCTTAGAAATTTCAGAAATGGAGATCAACTGGAATGGAACCGTTGCTGCTTTTGTTGTATCTAGAAACCTTAGCGAAAAAGCAGTTGTTATCATTTCCGAAACTTATTACGAACCATATTATTCGAGAAGCTACGATAATATTTATAACTTAGAAATACACCCCACAGAACCAATTACAGTTTTCATTGCAAAAAAAGGAGATAATTCTTTTGTAGTTTATGGAAATGTGGAATATTCATTAGGAAACTTCGAAAGTTTTTTAAAATTTTCATACGATGGTTCAGAGATTTACTATTGTTATTGCAATATTGAATGTTATCTCTATGTGGATGGGAATAGGCATTCATTGTCAAGTGGAATTTCCTGTCAAAAGGATTTAGCAAGAAAACCCCAAACATCGACTATTGCATATACAAATAATTCAACTTTGGTAATTTTGGATTATTTCACAAATATACTTTATTCAGGAATGATGGTAAATAAAACAACAAAACCAATTTACAACTGGGAAACCCAAAGGTATGAAGCACTCGGAGAAATCAACAACAAAATATACCTTCTTACCTGTAAGCCTTAATAAATATGCCTTAATTTCAAAGCATACTTAATGTTAAACATTAATATCCAATAATTTAATTTAAAGTTATCTCCTCTTTTTGAAACATTATTAAAAGGTAAGTTATAACAAAAAGAGACATCGCCAAAAATATTAATTCCAAGACGAAAAGAAAAACCTAAACCAGAATATAAACCATACAGAAGAGAGGAGGTCTGCGGTAATGTGCCTTCTTCAATAGTTACTTGGTCGGAATTTTCCAAAGAAAGTTCAATTAATTCTCCATTTTCCAACCGAACGGTTTTTTGCAAAAGTTCTTTGGTATGTTTGATTGAAGAATTTAACCGAAAATCAAGATTTAAACCAATACGAAGATAAAGGAATTCCCAAGGCATAATAGAAAAATAGGGAATCAAATTAATTTGTGAAAAACTTAATTTGGCTTTTTGACGAAAAAGGACTGGTACATCTTTAAAAATTTCATTATTAGAAGCTCTAAAAGTAAGGAGTTCGCGTTGTTGAAATGAAGCATTATTTCCTATTAAGGTTAACCCCAATAAGGTCCCCCATTGGATTGGATTAAATAAATCTCTTCGGAAATCAACTCCTAAAAAAATTATCGAGCCATTACCATTATCGAATGCTGGACAATCGCAAGAAGCAAAAAGTTTGCCTGTATGCCAGGAAGGTCCTAATCCAAATACCAAACCTAATTCAGTCTGTAAAGGGGCACGTGCAGGACCAAGGGGCGAAGGAGTGCTTTCAACTTGGGCAAAGCATTTAAATGAAAAGATAATCAAACTAAAAAAAATAATTATTTTAGACATTTTATATTGTTCCTAATTTTTATCAATACAAATTTATGGAAGAAAATAAAACTTATAACCAAAAAGAAGTTACAAAAAGCAAAGAAGAATATAAAATCAACGAAGAAGATATTTTCGATGAATTTATGAATAGTGTTAGAGCTACGGCAATCAAAATACTTAATCGTTTTGAACGGAGTGATTCATATTTGGAAAAATTATTGGATAAAACTATCAAGGAAAGAAATTTCAATGAATTAGATAGAGCTTTACTTACCGAACTTGTATATGGAGTCATTCGTTGGAAAGCAAAGTTAGACTATGTACTCGTTGGTTTTTATTTCGGAGATTATTTAAAGTGTTTGAATGTTGTAAAAAATGCAATGCGGATTGCTCTTTATCAAATAATGTTCCTTGATAGAATTCCACTTTATGCAGCAGTAAACGAATCGGTAGAATATGTAAAAAGAATACAAGGAGTAAAAACTGCTGGAATTGTTAATGCTGTTCTTAGAAACATAGCTCGTAACATTGATAATATCCGTTATCCTGAAAAAGAAGAAGATTTAGTTTATCATTTAGCTGTCATGTACTCTTATCCTCGCTGGATTGTTAAAAGGTGGATTGAAATTTTTGGTGACGTTGACGCCGAGAAAATGCTTTTTACAAGCAATCGTAAGCCGTACGTAACTGTTAGAATAAATACATATAAAACCACAACCCAATTTGTTGCTACGGAACTTAAGAAAATGAATGTTCCTTTTTTTATCTCTCCATATTACCCTGATTCTATAGTCATAAGAAACCCTAAATTTAATATTTTAACAACAGAATTATTCTTGCAAGGATACGTAACAATTCAAGATACAAGCGCCACACTTGCCGCATTGCTTGCAAATCCTCAACCAGATTTATTAATTTATGACCTTTGCGCTGCTCCGGGAGGGAAAAGTTTTGTTTTCGCCGAAAAAATGCAAAACACTGGGAAAGTAATCGCTGTTGATAAATACGCCTCGAAATTAAGATTTATTGAAGAAGGGGCCCAGCGACTTGGCTTGAACAATATTGAAGTGCGTAGTGGTGATGCTATGACGATAGATTTTGATTCCCCCGCCGACGTTGTTTTTCTTGACGTTCCTTGCACAGGGTTAGGAACTATTTCCAAAAATCCAGACATAAAGTGGAAAAGAGAAAGGGAAGATATTTATAAACTTTCAGAAATTCAAAAGAAAATACTTTCTAATGCAACTAAACTCGTTAAAGTTGGTGGTGCTATTATTTACTCAACTTGCACTACCGAACCCGAAGAAAACGAACAAAATGTTGAATGGTTTTTGAGGAATTTCCCTAATTTTCAACTCGACAAAGCAGAAAATTATCTGCCCGAGAACGTTTGTGAAAACGGATTTTTGAAGACATTACCCTTCAAACATTTTATCGATGGAGCCTTTGCCGCTCGTTTGATAAAAATCAGTTGAATTTTTTAAACTTGATTTAATTACTCGAAAATTTTTAAGGGAATTACCATAACTTTGGTTGCTATAACAATAAATGCAATCAAAGAGACAAGAATTATAAAAACCAATATCCTTACTTTCAATGCAAGTGCACCCTTTTCTACTAGGTTTCAGTTTAAATTCTAATTCATTAGAATTTAAATTCTTAAAATAAAGTGGATTAACACAACTAGCATCTTTTATTTTCAATTTTTTTGATATTTCTTCTTCGCAACATAAGAAAAGTTCTATCCCATATTCTTTTGCAATTTTATTGATTGTTGAAATAATTTCTACTTGTTCTTCAAAATCCAAATTCCTCACCTTGATAAATTTTTTTTTATTTAATCTTTTTCTAACTTTTGGATATAAATCGACAAAACTTGTAATACAAGTCTTAACTTTACCTTTCAAATTATTGCAAAGAAAAAGGAATTTATCGAAAATAAAATCTTTAGTCGTCAAGTTGGAAATAATAATTGGGTCAAAACGCCATCTAATATAGTTTTCACCATATCTATCGAAAAGATAGTCAACAATTGATAGGACTTTGGATAGCTTTGGTACTCTGGGTTCTAATTCGCTCGGATAACCATTGATAGTAAAATTTATATAGTGGTTCTTATTATATTTACTATCAATATAATCTAATATTTTTAAAAGTGAAATAGGATAACGACTCCAAAAAACAAAGCCAAAAACATTTTCTGGATGTAAACTAATTCTTTCTATCTCTTGATTGAAAGGATTTTTTACATCAACAAAGTTTAATTTAAGTACACTTTGGAACCAATCACCAAAAAAAGCAGCGATATCAGTCCTTCTGGAAACAGATAGAATAATTTTTCTCTGTTTAAAACTCAACTGCTTAATTGAACTATGATTGAAAATTCTGCAAAACAAAATCCCAATTTACAATTTCCCAAAAAGCCTCCACAAACTTTGGTCGAGCATTCCTATAATCAATATAATAGGCGTGTTCCCAAACATCAATAACTAGTAAAGGTTTAAACCCAAGAGTTAAAGGATTTCCTGCATTACTGGTTTGGATTATGTCAAGATTTCCTTCTGCTTTTTTTACAAGCCATACCCAACCAGAGCCAAATAAGGAAACAGCTGCGTTTGAAAATTGCTTCTTAAATTCTTCGAAACTACCGAAATTTTTTTCAATCTCTTTAAGCAACTCCCCTTTTGGCACACCACCACCTTTAGGGGACAAACAGTTCCAAAAGAAAGTATGATTCCAAGTTTGAGATGAATTGTTAAAAATCGGACCTGAAGATTTAACAATAATTTCTTCGAGGCTCATATTCTCAAATTCTGTCCCAGCGATTAAATTAATCAAATTGTTAACATAGGTTTGGTGGTGCTTTCCATGATGATATTCCAATGTTTCTTCGGACATATAAGGCTTCAAGGAATCTTTTGGAAAAGGAAGGTCTGGAAGTTGAAAAGGCATTTTCCCTCCAATCAATTTATAAATTAATCTTGGCAGCCGCAAGTCGGTAAATTGTTAGGATTTGAGAAAACAAATCCCCTTCCTTGGGGAGTATCTATATAATCCAATGTAACACCCATAAGATAAAATAAACTCCGCCTATCTATTACAATCCGGTGATTTCCAACAAAGAATTCCCGATCGTTCAATTCGTCGAAATCTGTATCGAAACCTAAAGCATAATTAAACCCGCTACAACCACCACCTTGCACCCCCATTCGAAGGAAATAGTTATCAGGAACATTATTTTGCTCACGAATAGAATCTATCATTTCCAACGCACGGGTGGAAATAAAAATATCGTCGTTTTCTGTTGCTCCTTCAATTCCTGTTGAAATTCTTTCGACTGTAATTTCAATTTCTTGTTCTTGATTCATAAAAACTCCTTTTAAATTTACAAAATTAATAATCAAAGTTAACAAAACAATCATCACTTTCAGGATGAGCCTGACAAGTCAAAATAAATCCATTGTTAATATCCTCTTCGGTTAATGCTTCTGGTTCATCCATTCGCACATTGCCACTTTCTAATTTAGCCATACAGGAACCACAAATACCTACCTGACAACTAAAAGGCGGGTCCAGGTTATTACGAAACATTGCTTGAAGTATGTTTTCATCCTCTTCAACTTCGATATTATGTATTTCACCATAAAGTTTAACTGTGACAGGTTTTTTGTTTGCCATATTCTTTACGATTTCTGATTTTGTTTGTGGGAATGTGTAATTATCCATAATTTTTTTTTAAAATAAACCTAACTCAAACCGAGCAATATCACTCATCCGAGAACGATCCCAAGGAGGATCAAAAGTCAACAAAACCTTTGCGTTTTTAACCTCAGGAATACTCTTTATAGCTTGTTCTACCTCGAATGGCAAACCACTAGCCTCTGGGCAATTAGGTGCAGTTAAAGTCATTAGAACCACCACTTCACTGTCTTTTGTAATTTGAATATCGTATATTAAACCGAGTTCCCAAATATCAATTGGTATTTCAGGGTCGTAAACAGTTTTAATAGCTTTTACCACTTTGTCGTATAGTTCATTGCTTTGAGTTGCATTAATAGTGGCATTTTGAAAATTTTTATCTTGCTGTTCCATAATTACTCCATTGTATACAAAGAATCTTTTTTCTCAAGTGCTTCCATAAGGGTGTGCCAAGCAAGTGTGGCACATTTTACACGAACAGGAAACTCCCTAACTCCAACAAACACCGAGAGTTTGCCTAATTCATTTGTATCAACTGGGTCATCGGGTTTAGACGTCAGAATTTTATGATACCTTTCAAATAATTCCTTTATTTCATTGACTGTCTTACTCTTAAGAACAGTTGTCATAATCGAAGCTGATGCTTTTGAAATTGCACATCCAACTCCTTTGAACTTAACATCTTCAACGACATTGTTGTTAACTTTAAGAAAAATTTCTATGTAGTCGCCACACAAAGGATTATGTCCAACTGCTTTATGGGTTGCAGATTCTAATTCACCAAAATTACGAGGATTCTTATTATGGTCTAAAATAACTTCCTGATAAAGTGAATCAAATTCGTCCATTTGAAATCTATTTAAACTTATTAATGATTTTCTTTAAAGAACTTACAAACACATCTATTTCTTCAAAAGTGTTATAAAAAGCAAACGAGGCACGAGAAGTAGCAGGTACTCCAAAACGCCTCATAACAGGTTCAGTGCAATGATGCCCTGTTCTAATTGCAATACCGTCACGGTCAAGTAAAGTACCTACATCATGAGGATGAACATTATCAATAATAAATGATATAAGGCTTGCCTTGTTTTTCGCGGTTCCTATTATTCTGACCTCAGAAATTTCTTGAATCCTTTCGGTAGCGTATTGTAATAATTGGGTTTCGTAATCAAAGATAACATCTAAACCAATATTTTGAACATATCGTATTGCAGAAGCTAAACCGATTGCACCCTCGATATGTGGAGTTCCAGCTTCAAATTTATGCGGAAGTATATTATAGATAGTTTTTTCAAAACTTACAGATAATATCATATCTCCACCACCTTGGTAAGGTGGCATAGACTCCAATAGGTCTTTTTTCCCATACAAAACTCCTATTCCAGTTGGACCATAGATTTTGTGTCCAGAGAAAACGAAAAAATCACAATTGAGACTTTGAACATCAATAGGCAAATGCTGGATAGATTGAGACCCATCAATTAATACCACAGCACCAACGTTATGTGCCCTTTCAATTATGTGTTCAATTGGATTTATTGTTCCAAGTGAATTCGAGATGTGAACAATTGAAACAATTTTTGTCTTGGGGGTTAAAAGTTTTTCAAACTCATCAAGGATTAATTCACCATTGTCATCAATAGGAATTACTTTTAACTTTGCTCCAGTTTTTGAACAAACAATTTGCCAAGGAACAATATTGGAATGGTGTTCCATATGGGAAATCAAAACCTCATCGCCTTCACTCAAATAAGTTTCTCCGTATGAAAAGGCAACAAGATTGATTGCTTCTGTGGCTCCTCGAGTAAAAATAATTTCCTCATCAAATTTTGCATTAATAAATGACTTTACAATATTTCTTGAACATTCGAATTCAGTTGTAGCCGCTTGGCTCAAATAGTGGACACCTCGGTGGATATTACTATTTAAATATAAATAGTAATTATAAATCGTATCAATAACTTGCCTTGGTTTTTGTGTTGTTGCAGCATTGTCAAAATATATTAAAGGTTTATCTCTTACTAAACGTTCTAAAATCGGAAAATCTTTTCGAATAGATTGTACATCGAAATCCTTTTTCTTTTTGATATCAAATTTTAAAGATTCCGTTTTTGTTTCCATCTATTCTTGTGCTTTAACTAATTCACCAGTATTGCTAAGAGTACCACAGAAAAATATTTCTTCTAAGTGAAGTTTCTTTGCAATCAATTCCTTTAGATAATCTCGAAGTGAAGGAATTTCAATTTTTTCAAGATTAACAGAAACAAAAGAGTTCAAAAGCATAGATTTTGCCTTATTCTTACTTATTCCACGAGAAATAATGTAAAAGAGCATTTCTTCATCAAGAAATCCAACAGTAGCACCATGGGTACACTTTACATCATCGGCATAAATTTCAAGTTGGGGTTTAGTGTTAATTCGTGCTTCATTCGAAAGTATTAAATTCTTGTTGGATTGATAAGCAGTTGTTTTTTGCGCATCTCGAGCAACGAATATCTTTCCATTGAATACAGCTCTACCTTTACCATCAAGAATTCCACGGAAATTCTCATCGCTCTGACAATTCGGAACATTATGCATAATTAGAGTATGGTCATCAACAAAGTTATCAGTATCTGAGAAATAAATCCCGTTTAATAAAGCGGAAGAAAATTGACCTTGAAATGAAACATTAAGATTATTTCGAACAAACTTGGTACTTAAACTGAAAGTGTTACTTTTAAAATTCGAATTTCTCTCTATTATTACATTAATATTATTAATCAAAATCAAATTTTTTAAATCATATTGAACAACGTTAAGTTCAATTTCTGAGCCTTCTTTTTGAAAAATATTCACAATCTCATTGCCAATGATTTTTTGAGACGACTGATTAGAAAAAAGCAAAATAAAATTAACTTTGGAGTTTTCACCAATCTCAATAAAATTAAGAGAATTAGAAAAATAGTCAATATCTGATAAATAGTTAAAAAATAAAACTATTGGTCTTTCAATAAAGGTGTTTGGTTGTACTTTTAAACTAACCCCACCATCAAATAATGCAATATTTAAAAATAAAAACGAGTTTGAATCATCGAAAAATGGTTTGAACTTTTCTAAAGAATTGTAAATGATATTTTCATTTTGACTTATGTTTTCATAAGAAACTTCGGAGGAGTAGGTATTTTTAAAGTACTCAAAGTTCGGATGTCCGTTGATTATTGGGAAAATAAAGTTTTCTCCATTCAATAATTGTGGGGGAGATAGGATTTTCTGATCCAAGTTTTGATAATATCCTCTATCCTTGAAGTAGAACGAAACATCAAAATTAATATCATTTAAAAAGGATAGATTTGTATATTTCCATTCTTCGTTTTTTGGTGTCGGTATTCCTAATTGAGCAAATTTCTCAAAGAATGCCTTTCGAAAATTTGCTAAATTTAAGTTAGAATTTTCGATTGATATTTTACTTTCAAATAAATTTTTTACATTTTCTAAAAACCCCATTTCAACACCCATAAATTGAATTATTTAGACCCATTATTACCATTTCTAAGCCAATCGTAACCCTTTGTTTCCAACTCCACTGCAAGGTTTTTGTCCCCAGAAAGCACAATTTTTCCATCGAACATCACATGGACAAAATCTGGTGTCAGGTAATTCAACAGCCTTTGGTAATGTGTGATAACGAGAAAAGAACGTTCTGGACTACGAAGTGAATTTACCCCATTTGCAACAATTTTCAAAGCATCTATGTCCAATCCAGAGTCCGTTTCGTCGAGAATTGCAAGTTTTGGTTCAAGCATAGCCAATTGAAAAATTTCATTCCTCTTTTTTTCACCCCCAGAAAATCCTTCATTTACATTTCTTTGCAAATAACTTGAGTCGAGTCCAACTAGTTGTGCTCGTTCTTTCATCAATTGAAGAAAATCAAAAGCATCCAATGGTTCTAACTGACGATATTTTCTTATTTCGTTCACAGCAGTCTTCATAAAGTTTGCATTAGTTACTCCTGGAATCTCCACAGGATATTGAAAAGCAAGGAAAATACCTTCGTGTGCTCTTTCTTCAGGTTCAAGTTCAAGTAAATTTTTACCTAAGAAATAAATTTCACCCTCGAGAACTTCATATCCGGGTTTACCAGCGAGAACATTAGCAAGTGTGCTTTTACCAGTACCATTTGGTCCCATAATTGCATGAACCTCGCCCATATTTAGGGTCAAGTTCAGTCCTTTAATTATTTCTTTCCCTTCAACTCCAACTCGTAAGTTTTTAATTTTTAAAATTTCCATTTTATTCCTCAAATAAATCAACCAACACTACCTTCTAAACTAACAGAAAGAAGTTTCTGTGCTTCAACAGCGAACTCCATAGGAAGTTGATTAAGCACTTCTCGAGAAAATCCGTTCACAATCAAACCAATAGCATCTTCTTGTGAAATTCCTCGTTGCTTACAATAAAAAAGAATTTCATCACTAATTTTTGAGGTAGTTGCTTCATGCTCAACAATTGAATTATTGTTGTTCACATCGATATAAGGAAAAGTATTTGCTGCACATTTATCACCAATCAAAAGTGAGTCGCATTGGGAGTAATTTCGAGCTCCAGTTGCTTTCTTTGAAATTTGTACAAGACCTCGATAGCTGTTACTACTTTTTCCTGCCGCAATACCTTTAGAAACAATTCTGCTTCGAGTATTTTTCCCAAGATGAATCATTTTTGTTCCAGTATCAGCTTGTTGTAGATTATTTGTAATTGCAATAGAATAAAATTCACCAACCGAGTTATCTCCCTTTAAAATACATGATGGATACTTCCAAGTTATCGCAGAACCAGTCTCAACCTGGGTCCAAGAAATTTTAGAGTTTTCCCCCAGACAAATTCCTCGCTTCGTAACAAAGTTATAAATACCACCTCTTCCTTCTTTATCGCCTGGATACCAGTTCTGAACCGTAGAATACTTAATCTCGGCATCTTTCAAAGCAATAAGTTCGACAACTGCAGCGTGAAGTTGATTTTCATCGCGGATTGGAGCAGTACAACCTTCCAAGTAACTTACATAACTCCCCTCATCGGCAATTATTAATGTCCTTTCGAATTGACCTGTTTCGGAAGCATTTATTCTGAAATAAGTTGATAGTTCCATTGGGCACCGCACATCTTTAGGAATATAAACAAAGGAACCATCGCTGAAAACAGCAGAATTCAAAGCTGCAAAGAAATTGTCCGTATATGGAACAACACTTCCTAAATATTTTTGGACTAAGTCGGGATAGTTTCTTATTGCTTCATTTATCGAACAGAAAATTATTCCAAGTTCTTCAAGTTTTTCTTTAAAAGTTGTAGCGACGGAAACACTATCCAGAACAGCATCGACAGCAACACCTGCAAGTCTTTCTTGCTCGCGCAAAGGTATCCCCAGTTTTTCGAATGTTCGTAGAATTTCAGGGTCAAGTTCATCGAGTGACTTCGGTTTTTCTTTCATTTTCTTTGGAGCAGCATAGTAATATATATCTTGATAGTCGATGGGTGGATAATAAACTTTTGCCCAATGAGGTTCTTTCATTGTTTTCCAGTAACGAAAAGCTTTTAATCGCCACTCCAACATAAACGGAGGTTCGTTTTTCTTTTCCCATATAAACTTTATTATATCTTCGTTTAAACCTTTGGGGGCAAATTCTTGCTCTATTTGTGCAACAAAGCCATACTTATATTCTCCCTCAGTTATTTCCTTTAAAAAATCTTGTTCTACCATAATTAACCAATTTTTTGTTTAACATTCTTTTTTGAAATATCTCGAGATTCTGAAAAGTTAATCAAATCCTCTAAAGTTATCGAACCAATCAAATTTGTAATTTTTTCCTGCAATTCAAACATTGGAGTTTTAATTAAACAAATAGTACTTCTTTCGCATCCATCTTCTTCACCTGTAGCACATTCAACAACGGATAAAGGTTCATTCAAAGCTACCAAAACCTCAGAAATTTTAATGTCTTTTGGTTCTTTTGCAAGTTGATATCCACCTTTTGTCCCAAAATTGGAGACAAGGATATTCGACTTTGCAAGTTGTGCAAGAGTTTTGGAAAGAAACTCATAAGGAAGATTAAGATTTTCTGAAAGTTCTCGGGCAGAAAAAGAAACACCTCTAAACATACCTAAAAATTGTAAAGTCCCCAACGCATACTCTATTTTTTTTGAAAATCTTATCATTTACCTTTACAAAAAATCAAAATTAAAAAACGAAAGAGAATTCCGATTATTTTAATCGGATATTATTTTTGATTTGTATTTATTGGTGTTTCAATTGTTATTCTTACAGTTCGACAATAAAAACGACCTTCGGGAAGCGAGTTATCATACAGCAAAAAGTCCTCTCCTACTCCAACAGTATTTGCATTCTGTATCCCAAGCCAACGAGCCACTTCGCGAGCTCGTTTCTCTGATATTTTCTTATTTACTTTTTCATCACCAATGTTGTCTGTAAATCCTTCAATAGTGACCTGAGAAAGAGGAGTAACCCGACGTGTAATAAAATCAAGAACATTTTTATGTTGGTGTTCCAATTTAGATTTACCAAAATCGAATAAGATTAAACTATAATATTCGAATTCCCTATCAGTAATTCCTTCCATACGCTTTTTGTCGACAGTGATTTTATTAATTGTTAGTGGTTCTGCTTGTGCTCTCCCAATCTGTTCGAGTGAGTCAACAACATAATACTCTAAGAAGAGCTTCCCTCCAAAAACAATTTTTTCAAAAGAATTGTCATCAATGTTCCACTCAATTTCTTTTGGAGGATTTCCTCTTCCACTAATTTTTTTGACAACTTCATTGTTCTGCAAAACCGAGATAGTCCAATTCTTTATACCAACTGTTGTCTTCTGTTCGGGGTAAAACAAAATTTTACCCTTTTCAACTCTTCGAAGGGTATCGACAGAAAGCACTGGTTCAATTATTCGTAAATCATCAGTGATTATTTCAACACGCCTATTTTCTTCATCTCCTTGGGGCTCTTCTGGATTAGAAGGTTCTTTAGGTAAGTTTCTTGCTTCAACTTCAATTCGATTTGGGTCAATTCCCCAAACTTCTACTAGATATTGCTTAACAGAAATAGCACGCTTATATGATAAATCAAGATTATTTTTCTCTTCTCCTTTACCTGAATTTGTTCCAACTAACTTAATCTTTGACTCAGGAGATTCTCTAAGCTTTTTACCAATAATATTTAAAATATGATAGTAAGTCTGGATGACATCCAAAGAAGATAATATTTGAAGACTGAAGTTTTTGGTTTCCTGTGGAGTAAGTTTTTTATACCGTTTTGGAATTTCGTAGGAATTGTGGTCGAAAAAGATATAATTCAAAAGAGGTTTCATATTCAAAGAAATAAAATCTTCGATGCGCAATGGCACATTCTTTCGCTCAACTCCACTTGAGTCGAGAAACTTATATGACAAACTAACTGATATTGAAGGCGGTTCAATTGGTACAGGCAAAGGTAAAAGTGGTGGAGTTATCGGGGGCGGAGGTGGCGGAGGAGGGGGTAATGGCTCTCGAAATCTTAAAGAAATACCTGTGCGAAAAAATAATGAGTTCCAAAATAATCCCTTGATTTGATTAATAAAATAATATCTAACACTTATTTCTGGATAAAGAAAAAATAATCCTCGTTTATGGGCTGGAAGTTCCGCACTCACTCCCAAATCAATAAAAGGAACTAAAGTTCTTGTATCAGGTATATCACCTGCATATTCATTTCTTGAACGAAGACCATTGTTGAAAGTTCCCCTATCAGAAGGTTCAAGAATGACTTCTTTTTGAGAAAACCAAGCTTCGGTTAATGCGGATAATCCTAAACCACCAAAATACCATATAAAAAAACCAGTTGAATAATTAGCATTAAACTCAATTTCAAAATGCCGGAAAAGTGTTTTCAGTTGATGTTCGAAGACTCCATCAGTTGCTACACCATCTACAATAACTGTTGTTTTTTCATCTTTATAAAATTTCGATTTGTATTCCTGGAAAGTTACCCTTGCAGAAAAGAACAGATCATCATAAATAAAGAAATCTGCCAAGATTCCAGAATTCCACCCCCAACCAAAACCGAAATTAATTTTTGGTGAACAACAAGGAACTGTAGGAAATTGATTAAAACTTGTAAAATGTAAAACAGGATTGAACCCAACAAAGAAACCAATTTTGGGTTTACTATAATAAACTTCGTTAAGACTGTCAAGGTTGTACCCTGATTGGTTCTGTGCAATAAGTATATAATACCCAGAAAGAAAAATAAATAACACAATTATCTTTCGAATCAACGAGCCAACCAATTAAAATAAAAGCAAAATTAAACAAAATTCGGGAAATCTTGTTTTTTGAAAATTCTTAACAAAATGGTTTCAAAAAGGTATACTTCATCTTTGGAAGTAGATTTTAATTGCAACTCCAAATTAACTAATTCCCTAATTATTTCAATTATATCATCTTTTGAATAATTTTTCAAACCAAGATAATAATCTTCGAAAAAATATAGATTTACACCAATTGATTTTGCAAGTAAAAACTTGTCTTTAGTTTTTTTAATCTCTTCAGTTAATATTAAAAGATTTTTGAAAAACTTTAAAATGATGCTATTCAAAAGTATACCTTGCTTGGATGTTTTAAGAAAATTTTCCACAAAAATAAACGTTTTTTCAAAGTCCCTTCTCGCAAGCAAAGATGCAATATCGAAAACATTTAAGCCCTTGTTCCCTGAAGAAATTTGAGATATTTCAGATAAAGTTAAATATTTTTTCTGTCCCAAAAAAGTTATTATTTTTTGTATTTCTGAATCAATTTCCCACAAATCTAAATTAAGAACATCAAATAAATATTCAACAACGCCATCTTCACATTTAATACCTTCTTCAAGAAATTTATTGGATATCCAATTCTTAATTTGCCCAGCAGTCATTTTAGGAAATTCAATCCAAAAGTGATTAGAAAGAAGTACATTGAATGGGAACCTTAAATTTTGCAAGGCTTCTTTGTCGTTCATAACTTTTCTTGTGAGACCAAACAAATTTGCATCAAAGGAAATAACAAGTAAAAAGCCATTGAAAGGTGGGGACAAAACGATTCTTCTAAAAAGTTCCTCTGTTGAGCCAGGTTTGAATTTCTTCACTTTTTGGGCAAAAATCTTTTCAGGTTTTTTTAAAATAAAAATTTTATTGCCTCCAAAAAAATCCGGAGAATTAAACTCCAACAAAAGGTCCAAAAAGGATATATTGTTTGAATTATCATCCGGGTCGAAAATTGTAACTTTCGATGTTTCTTTGTTCAAAAGTTTTTCGTATGTTTTTTTGTAAGCATCATATACTAAAAATTGCTCCTCGCCAAAAAAAGTTATAACATTTGGTAACTCTTTCTTAGACAATAAATCTTTCAAAGTTGTGTTCATAGGTAAAGACTATTAAGAAGTTCTATCGTTGGTATTGCTTTGATTGCTTTCGCTTTGTCGTTGTTTTTGTAAAAAATCTAAAACTTTGGAAACTTTTGAAACCAAAACTTTATCTGTTGGTGGTTTCAAAATATAATCATCAATTCCAAGCCGAAGAAGAGAAGCAAAAAGGTCTCTCGATGCAAGCGCTGTACAGGGAATAACATGCAATTTCTCAAACCTATTGTCCATTCTAATTTTACGTAAAAAAGTATAACCATCCATTACTGGCATTTCCATATCAAGAATTAAAAGGTCTGGAATTCTATTCTCTAAGAAATCGAAAGCCTCATTAGGGGTTTTTAAACCTACTACCTCAATTTTCAATTGCTTTTCTAAAATAAACTTAGCGTATTGCCTGAAAAGGTCATCATCATCAACAATCAATACAAGAAATTTTTTATTTTCTTCCATAATTAATAAAAAATTTATTTTAAAACTAAAATATTTGCTGGAATTGCACCAAAATCAGCGAGTCTTATCAGTGCTCGTTTCGAATCATCATTTATTACTTCCCCACTGGAGGCAACAAGTAGACCTGAAGCAGTATAATAATTTTGATAAATAATCATTCCTGGTTCTAACTTATGAACAGGTACCCGCAGAATGATTTTTTGTCCCATTGCTTTGCGCTCCTCTTCCATTATTTGAATAAATACTTCAACAAATCTTTTTTCGAAAAGAACCCCGGCTCGCTGATGGAGGTAACTAATTGCAGAGAGAAAACGGTTGCCTCCAACATCAACTTTACTTGGAGGAAGAGTAGTTTGAGTCGTCAGACTGGATGTTCTTGGGTCGTTTTCTTTCCTATTTTTATAGACCATATTATGAAAAGTATTTACAATAGCAATAATCTGTGCTGCTGGATGAATTTGCTTTCCTTGTAACCCTTTAGGGAATCCCGAACCATCCAAATATTCATGATGCTGATAAACAATATCGGCAACCAAATTAAACTCGGAAAACTTTTTCAAAATATCACGCCCTAATTCACAATGTGTTTGATAATAAATAGTTTCCTTTTCACTCAATTCTTGGGGGAATTTAACAAGAATGCTATCTTTAAATCCAACCTTACCAATATCGTGCAGTAAACCAGCAACTTTAATTTCCCAAATTTCCTCTTCTGTCATTTTAAGCGCTTGTGCAACTTTCACTGCACGAGTGGACACGAAACGAGAATGTGAACCTTCGTAAAATTTTTCTTGAAAGGCAACAATCGAACTCAGTATTTCAATGAATTGAAATATACTACTTGCATATCGCGTCGAAACTGCGTCCAAGATAGCTTCGAGTTCCTCTATCTTTTCCTGTTTTGTTTTAAGTTGGAAATTTAAACTTTCTAAATCCTTTTGAATATCATCGTTGTTATTGTTTTTCAATTGGTTATCTTCCATACAATTAAGTTGACAATGAAACAATGTTTACATTTTCAATATTAAAACCGAGGAAGGACTGTACTATCTCATTAAAATTAACAGAATAATCCGTTAAGTAGAAATCTACTTCAGGGTCTTTAGCATAAATGCCATTTTCCCGTACTAGTAAATTCCTTTCTGCAAGAAGCCGAAGAGAGTAAATAGCAGCTTGTTCACCAGAGTCAATTAGTTCTACAGAAGGTAAAATCTCTGAAATTACTTTCGCAAGCAATGGATAATGCGTACATCCCAATATTAGAGTATCAATATTAAGGTCATTGAAATCATTTAAATATTCTTTTGCAATCAACTTAGTTGCAGGATGATTGGCAAAACCCTCTTCAACCAAATGAACAAAAAGTGGACAAGCCCGAGCAAACACTTCAACTGGACTATTAGCAGAGCCATTTCGAAGAGAAATTTGATATGAATTACTACCAATGGTTGCCCGAGTACCAATTACCCCAATTCTTTTATTTTTGCTTAAAAGCAATGCTGATTTTGTTGCTGGTTTAATCATACCAACTACTGGAACATTTGAAAATTTTTCAACGACATCAAGTGCTACAGAAGAAACAGAATGACAAGCAACAACAATTAATTTTACATCTTTTGATAAAAGAAATTCAGTACACTCTTTTGCATAACGTTTGATAATGTCTGCAGACTTGTTACCATATGGAACACGCGCAGTATCCCCTAAGTAAATATATTTTTCAAATGGGAGATACTTTAAAAATTGCTTCAAGACACTTAATCCACCAACTCCCGAGTCAAAAATTCCAATCTTTTTGCCACTACCTTCCATAAATAAAAATTAAATAAAATTCAAAAATAGAAAAATTAAAGAAATTTAGTTAATTTTCGTTTTATTTTATTGATAAATATACAATAAATCAAACATGGAGTTTAAAGATTATTACAAAATCCTTGGGGTCGAGCGTAATGCATCCATTGAAGAAATAAAAAAAGCATACCGAAAATTAGCACAAAAGTACCACCCCGACCGCAATCCTGGGAATAAAGAAGCTGAAGAGAAATTTAAAGAAATTAATGAGGCTCACGAAGTTTTATCCGACCCAGAAAAGCGTCGGAAATATGACAATCTTGGAACTTCCTGGTTCAATTTTCAACAACAAGGAGGCAGAGCCGACCAATTTAATTGGTCTGATTGGTTTGCCTATGAACCAGTGGGAACGAAGAAATCCCGTCGCACCGGTTTTTCTTATCTCGACGAAATTCTGGGTTCAGGGGGAACTTTTTCGGACTTTTTTGAAAAAATATTTGGCTTCGATTTCGGTTACAAAACAGCTCCTAAATCGCAAAGTTATCAAACAAAAACTTCAAAAGATATCCATTACGAGATTCAAATAAATCTCGAAGAAGCTTTTAAGGGAACAACCAAAATAATCGAAATTCACAATAAAAAAATTGAGGTCAAGATTAAACCTGGAATTATCGATGGTCAGATGCTGAAAATTCCTTTAAAAAGCGTTCTAGGAAACAATTACAATGGGGATTTACTAATTACAGTAAAAGTGCTTCCTCATAAAAAAGTTGAACGCAAAGGGGATGACTTATACGTAGATGTTCCGATAGATATTTTCAAACTCATACTTGGGGGCGAATCGAAAATCAAAACCTTCGGAGGCTTGATAAAATTTAAAATCCCACCAAAATCTCAAAATGGAACTATATTAAAATTAAAAGGGCAAGGAATGCCAAAATATAATAACCCAAATGAGCGTGGAGATCTGTACTTAAAACTTATCGCTAAAATTCCTGAAAATCTTACTGAAAAAGAAATGAAACTTATTCAAGAAATTCAAAATTCTCGTGAAAAATAATTATGAGTTTTCTTGATTCAAAATATTTTAATTTAGTTTTTTGTAGCCAAAAATTATCGGGGGGAGTGGTGCAAAGACTTTTTCCTTGCCTATTTATATTGCATATTTTATTATTCGATTCATCTTTAGCCAAAATCCATATTTTGGATTGGGTTTCGCAAGCAGGCAGAACAAGTGTAAATTTCTTGGTTTTCGATTCTTTGAATAATTTACAAGAGGATCTTCAAAATAACAACTTTCAGATTAATGAAAATTCAATTTCTATAAGCAATTTCTCTTTCACTCCAATGCTTCCAACTTCGAACGACAATCAATCCATCCTTTTTTTAGTAGATTTATCTATTGGGAACATAAGTGGAACAGAAATCAACCAAAGCATCGCTAAAAATTTTATTCTTTCCTTTTGCAACTTTTTCCCTAACGCCGAAAAAGCATTAATTGGATTTAACTCTGAAAATTTTTTGCTATCCAACTTTACAAATAATAAGAGTAAGCTTATTTCATCGCTTACATATTTGCAAACAAAAGAGGGTTCAAATTTTGATACAGCATTCTTGGCTTCGAACTTGGGTGCTTTGAATTTTATTTCCAATTCTAAATTCAATAAAAATATTATATTGGTTGTAGATAAAAATAGAAACCTGGACTTAGAAAGAATTGCTCAAATAGCATTTAATAAACAAATTAAAATCTTTGTCTTAATGATTAATAATACAATATCCCAAGAACTTAAATCTTTAACTCGCAGAACTAATGGAACCTATTTTGAACTTCAAAAGTCTTCGGATACTATTAAACTTATGAAAACCTTTGAATTTATCATAAGGAATGGTAAGACACCAACTTTGAGTTGGGAGAACCTGCCATTGTGCACACCTCTAAGAAATATTGATATAACATACAAAAACTTAGACACTGCCTCATTCAACATTGAACTAGCGAGTTATATCTTCCCTCAATTGACTTCCTCTCCACCCTACCTAAGATTTAGTTCTGTTGTCCCAGGCTTTTCCCGAGACCTAGATATTTACATCATAGCAAGAAATATGGATGTTAAAATAGATAGTTTCAAACTTAATAACCCACATTTTCAAATAGTACAAGGGAACTTAAGTTCACCAATTGTTCTACCGAAGGATTCTGGTTACAAACTAACAATACGATTTACCCCAACCGATTCTTCGATTGTTTTTGATAGCCTTATTATTTTTTCTAATGCTTGTAGTATTCGAAAAATAAACATTACAGGTGGATTCCCGAACAAAAAACCAAGAGAAAGAACTTTAAAATTACTCACACCCAGATGCAACGACTATTATTTCGTTGGCGATACGATAGCAATAAGATGGGAAGGGTTACTTCCTGCTGATGTTGTTCAACTTCAATATTCTACTAACAACGGTGAAACTTGGGATACTCTTGCTTATAATGTTTTAGGTTTAGAATATCGTTGGTGGTTGAACCCTGCTAAATTTTATCAAAGCGATAGTTGTTTAATCCGCATCATTCAAATTTGGCCAAACAACGCCGGAGAAACAATAGAATTTCGACATACAAGTTCTGTGAATTCTGCCAATTTCAACCGTGATGCCTCACTTATTGTAACTGCAACGAATCACCCAAATGAATTTGCTTCAGTGTGGAATCCCGGAACTGGAAAAAAAATGTTCTCCCTAATTGGACATCGTAAACAGGTGAACTGGGCATGCTTCGATAATCAAGACCGTTATATACTTACTGCTTCTGATGATTCTACTGCAATTCTTTGGGATGTTAAAACTGCTGATTCTCTGTTTACATTCACTGGGCACAATGGGAAAGTTACTTCTGCAAATTTCAGCCCCGATGGAAACTATATCGTGACATCAGGCATCGACGGAAAATTATTTATTTGGAACTTAACAACTAAAAGTATTATTCAAACACAATCAACTGGAATCAATCCAATCTATTTTGCCAGTTTTCTTAATGATTCAAATTTGGTTGCCTATGCTTCTTATGATGGAAACATTTACATATATGATATCGAGAAACAAAAAATAATTAAAACTTTTTCAACAAAGTTTGCAAATAACCATATCCATCATTTTTCTCTTCACCCTTCCGGAAATTTACTTGCTGCGGCCTCGCACTTGGGTTTAATTTTTATTTGGGATTATGATATTTCCGATACAGTCAACTTAAAAATTAACCCTCTTTACATCCTTGCGCACGATACTAATAGTTACCCAGCAATAAATACGGCTTATTTCAACTCTAATGGGATGTGGTTAATAACTTCAGGAAGTGATTCAAGAGTTCTACGATGGAACCCAACAACTGGTGAACTTATTGACTCAATTGCAATTGGTGAGCACGCTAATTCGATAACTACTGCAATGTTCAGCTTCGACGATGCAATGTTGCTTACTTCAAGTTGGGATAGCACAGTTAAAATTTTCAATAGAACCAAACTTGGACTTCAAATAGATACTACTGATTGCCCTTTCTCAATTACCTCTCCAAATGTTATTTCCTTCGACCATAATCTTGGGAAAGTCGCATTAGGCAAATCATTAGACACGCTTTTAAAACCTATTTTTGTAAATAAATCAAGCTTTCCAATTAGTATTCGAGATATTGAAGTTTATGGGCCAAGTTCCATAGATTTTAAAATTTTAGGAATAACAACACAAGATTTAATCTTACCTGGCGACACTATCCAAGCATTAATTAATTTCACACCATCGGACACAGGGTCAAGAGTCGCAAATATTAAAATTTATTTCAATGGAAATTTAGAAGAAGCAAAAATAATTGGTTTTGGTTTCATTCCGCCACTGATTATAAACTCAAATTATGTTGATATAGGAGAAGTAGTTTTAGGTGAATACAAGGACACTCTGCTTTCTTACTCCATAAAAAACATTTCAGGAAAACCAGTAATCATCAATTCAATTAAGAATATTGGGCCTGATTCATTGAATTTTGCAATAATTGATGGTGGCGATCCCGATACTCTCAAACCTCTGGCTTCCCATCCATTGACAATTCGTTTCACTCCCGATACAATTGGTCAAAGAAATACAATTATTCAAGTTTCATCAAATACAGACCCACCGAATGCATATCTTCAGATTATTGGGGATGGGATATTTCCAACTTATGATTCTCTCACCATTGCAGTTGGAAATTTTCAAGCAAATCCTGGTGAAATAATAAATATTCCAATTTTCATCCGAAACAAATATTTCATTAATAAATCCTCTGAATACAAAGGGTTTGCTTTCGACTTTACATTCAATAAAACAATTCTCCAACCTTTAGATACTCAGTTCAAATCGGTTATTACCGATAACAATAGAACAGTAAAGGTTTTAGCATATTCAGAAAATATTCTGGATTCAATCCTTATTACTTTATCATTCAAAGTTGGGTTAGGAAACGATTCCATAACACCTTTAATTCTTTCAAACAGCTACCCTCTTGGAAAAGGCAAAATTGTCATTAAAGAAGAATCTGGAAGTTTAAAACTTTCCGGATTGTGTAATCAAGGAGGAATTAGGCTTTTTGAGCCAGAGGGCAAAATATCATTCAATTCAATTCAACCAAATCCCAGCAATGGATTAGTCTTTTTGGATTTCGAAATTGCTGAAGTTGGAAATACTAATATTGAGATATTCGATTATACTGGGGTGCCTCAAAAAACCTTGCTAAATCAAAAACTTCAACCTGGAAAATACCAATTTTCTTTTGATGTTTCGAATTTACCAAACGGTCCTTATTTTATTATACTTAAAACAGCGACTCAAACTTTTATTAAAATTCTTCAATTAATGCAATGAAAAGAATTTTCTTTTATTTGTTTACCACTTTATCCTTTTTATTCAACAATCTTACTTTTGCAAACTATTTTCCCTGCATTAAAATAAATTTGGACAAAGTTTATGAAAGTCCTTTACAATCTAATGAATCAATTCGTTTTAACTTCGTGAAGTTGGGTGATATCAAAAGCAAAACAATTTATGTTGAAAACGCTGGAACCTCTACATACCTGATACAAAGCATTTCATTTCTAAATAATGGACTTGGGGTTTTTTCATTTTCATCTAATCCTAATTTACCTGTCTCTTTAAATCCAAATGAAGCAATATTTATTACTTTGAATTTTCAACCCGACAGAATTTCTAAGTTTTTCGATACTTTATTAATTTATTTTATTGAACCGTTCGATTTTATATATCTAATACCAATCGAAGGTACTTCCTTTATTAAAAATTCACTTTTTATTAAAGATACTTCCGAATTCGTTGGAACTAATAACTTTACTATTCCAATTTATTTTAAAGGAGATGCAGAACTTTCTGAATTAATCAATTTAGATTTCAATTTTTCAGTGTGTACAAATTCCAAAGTATTTTTTATCGATAGTGTAACTAATGCAACAATAATAGATAATACTTTTAATAATACATTCCAAATCTTAACTTTAAATATTAATAATTGTTTGATCGATTCATCAACAAAAGTTATTACTTATTTAATTGGAAAGTTACTCTTAGCCGAACAAGATACAACAGTTATCACATTGGATAATATTGATTCTGAAATACCTGGGGTTACATTTTCCCTAGAAAACGGAACTTTACAATTACTTGGAATTTGTGTTTCGGATATATCATTAATTGATTTTGAAAATGACTGGGTGAATTTTTCTGTTCCTGATTTAATCAATTCTGAAAACTTAAAAATTAGATTTGAATTTAGTTCAAACAAAGAAAGGTATTTCGTTATTAATTTCTATGATTTACTTGGCAATTTGATTGCAAGTGAAATTTATACTTTGGAACCTGAGGTAGTTATTCCAATATCTGTTCTACCGAATGGAATTTACCAATTAAATATTTTATTCGACAAGATAAAATATTCAAAAAAAATTAGCGTTATTAAATGATTTTTTAAATTTCGGTAGTAAGAGATGATAAATGCTGTAAGAGGAACAAAAGATATACTCCCAGATGAAATACCAATATGGTATCGTGTTGAAAAAACTTTACGCGAGGTCTCCTCAACTTTTTGCTTCAAGGAAATCAGATTACCAATTTTTGAAAAGACTGAAGTTTTTTCACGCTCGGTTGGAATAGATACAGATATTGTAAACAAAGAGATGTACACATTTTTAGATCGAGGCGGGGATTCCATCACCCTTCGTCCCGAAATGACGGCTTCTGTTGTAAGAGCAATTATTCAAAATAATCTTTTAAATGATAGTCCTATCTTACGTCTTTGGTATTACGGACCTTTGTTTCGATACGAAAGACCACAAAAAGGTAGGCTTCGTCAATTTCACCAATATGGTGCTGAATTGGTTGGTTCAGGGGAACCCGAAGCAGATGTCGAAATAATACTTCTTGCTAAAGAAATAATTGAACAAATAGGTATTAAGGAATATACTCTCTTGTTTAACTCTATTGGGAATAAGAATTCCCGTCAAAAATATCGTAAAGAATTGATAAGATATTTCGAAGCCTTCTCTAATAAACTTTCTCCTGAAAGTCAGGAAAGATTGAAAAAGAATCCTTTGAGAATCCTTGACTCAAAAGATGAAAAAGACAGAGAAATAATTAATAATTGCCCTAAAATTTATGATTTTTTAGACGAAGAAAGTATCAACCATTATAAAAAAGTAAAAGAACTTCTTTTAGCGAACAATGTACACTTCGAAGAATCCCCATTTCTTGTTCGGGGACTCGATTACTATACCCATACTGTTTTCGAGTTTCAAAGCCCATTGCTGGGTGCCCAAGATTCATTTGGTGGTGGTGGTAGATATAATGATTTATTTTCTGAATTTGGTTATAAGAAGGAAATTCCAGCAACAGGGTTTGCTCTTGGTATCGAACGAATTATCCTCATCCTTTCCTCAATAGACAATAAATTCCAAAATGAGAATCCATTTGTTTATATTGCTGTAAACAAATCTGAATATTATTCGAAAGTATTCGAAATTGCCCAATGGCTACGTAAACAAAATATACCAACACTTTTCGACTTGCAAAAAAAATCATTAAAGGCTCAGTTGAAAGAGGCTAACAAACTTAATATCAAATATGTTATTATCATTGGTGAGGAAGAAATAAATAACAATTCAATTACAATCAAAAAAATGGAAACGGGCGAACAAAAAAATTTGGAAATCTTTAAAGGTATGAATCTTCTTTTAAATATTTTTAACCAAAATGGCGATTTTTAAAGTTTCATCCACGAACAAATGGCAAATAAAGTTAATCCTTATTGTCGTTGCCTCTATTATTGTCTTTTTGGTTATGCTGTTTACAAATCAATTAGTAAATGAGCTCAATCAAAGAGAACGAGAGTCGATTGAACTATTCGCTGATGTGTATCGAAGATATACAAGCCCAAATACCAACCCTGAAGACCTCGATTTTTTAGTCTCGAAGCTGTCTAACCTCATCAAATTCCCTATGATAATGACCGATGAAAATGATAATCCAATTTATCCATTTGAATCTTATACTTTAAACATTAACTTTGAACCCAATTGGACAACAGAACAAAAAAGGCAACATTTGAAAAAACTAATTCAGAAAATTAAGGCCAACTATCAACCAATAATTATTCACAATGAAAATGGAGAAGTTTTCGCTAAATTCTTTTATTCACATTCTACTTTAATCGATAGACTAAAATACTTTCCATACATTGAATTTATTATTGCTTTTGTTTTTCTACTATTTGCTTATCTTGCTTTTAAAAATATCAAGAAAAGCGAAGAATCTAAACTATGGGTAGGAATGGCAAAAGAAGCAGCTCATCAATTAGGAACACCATTGTCTTCGCTTCTTGCTTGGTTAGAAATTTTAAGTTCAAAAGAAATTCCACCAATCCCCCCCAGTGAAATTATTGAAGAAATGAAGCAAGACTTACAACGGTTACAAATAATTTCTGAAAGATTTTCCAAAATTGGCTCACCTACCGAAAGGAAACGTACTAACCTGGTCGAATTACTTGATAACGTAATCAATTACTTTTCCAGAAGAATTCCGCACCTTGGTAAAAAAATTGAAATTGTTAAAAATTTTCCATCTAGTATTATCTTTGCCGATATTAATCCAACATTATTTTCCTGGGCAATCGAAAACCTTTTAAAAAATGCTTTCGAAGCAATTGATAACAAAGAAGGCAAAGTTGTAATCTCAATAAATCAAACAAAAAAACGCATTCTTATATTAATTTCAGACAATGGACGCGGTATGACCGCAAAACAAAAACGCTCTGCCTTTTTACCGGGTTTCACAACGAAAACTCGTGGTTGGGGGATTGGGCTTACTTTTTGCAAAAGAATTATTGAGGACTATCACAAAAGTAAAATTTACATTAAGGAAACATCAATCGGTAAGGGAACAACTTTTGCTATTGAATTACCAAATAAATTTCCCCATCTTAACTAAATACTTTTACTGAAAATTATTAATTTTGCTTTTTTATTCAATTAATATGAGAAAGTTTTGTTTTTTGCTAATCTCCTCTCTTTTTTTTAACGCTTTTGTGTTCGGCCAAAGAGCACCAAAAGATGACCCCTTACAAAACTATGTTATTACAGGAATTAAAGGGAAAGAACTCGATACCCTCGCTTATCAAACTGGCCAAAGGATAATTAAAGAAACAGAAGGTCTTATTGAAAAAGAAATTGACCCTGAAAGTTATTTACTTGGTCCTCAAGATCAAATCCTAATTTCTGTGGTATCAATTCGACCTCGAGAAATTGAAGTTGAAATATCACCCGAAGGTAAAATCGCTATCCCCGAAATTGGAATTGTGGATGTAAAAGGAAAAACATTAAGTCAAGCAAGAGAGTTAATAGCGAACAAGGTTAAAAACATTCTAAAAGCAAGCGAAGTAAATGTTTTATTAAAAAGCATTAGAAAGTTCAAGGTCACGGTTTCTGGGGCAGTCCAAAAACCTGCTATAGTTTCCGCGACAAGTACCGATAGAGTATCTGAAATAATTGATAAAGCCGGGGGTTTCAAAGAAAATGCTTCTTTGCGAAATATTATTCTTTATCGAAACGAGGGAAAAGAAAAATTAAAAGTTGATTTGTTTAAGTTCTTCTTTCTTGGCAACAGAGAAGCAAATCCAATTGTAACAGGAGGGGATCATATTATTGTGCCCTTTGCATCTGAAAATGAATATATCGAAATACAGGGCGAGGTACGAAGACCTGGTAAATATGAATTTTCCGATGGAGATTCTTTGTCAAGTTTAATACGATTTGCTTTAGGTTTCACAGAAGTTTCTCAGCTCGATTCTGTTGAATTCGCAAGAATTATCCAAGGTGATAGATTTGAAACAAGGATATTAGACTTAAGTAGTTGGAAAAGCCTTGTTAACGAGCCATCGGCTAAGCTTCCCGGTGATTTTCCTCTCAAAATCGGCGATAGAGTTTATATTCGAAAAAAACCTGAATGGAAAAAACCAAAATCTGTTACTATAGAAGGAGAAGTTGTATACCCAGGAAAATATCCAGTGGATGAAGAAAATTTTAGAATTTCAGATTTACTTGAAAGATGCGGAGGCTTCACAAAAAATGCTGATATTGAGAAAATTCGTTTTATAAGGCAATCTTTTCTTGATATAATTGATCCAGAAATGGAAAGATTATCAAGAATTCCACCATCGGAAATGTCAAAAAACGAATACAGGTATTTCCTTTCACGAGTTAATGAACGTAAAGGATTGATGTCAATTAACTTTCAAAGAATAATTCAAAATCCCAATAGTGATGATAATATAATATTACAAGATAAAGACTCCATATTTGTCCCTAAGAAAAATGAATTTGTAAATATTCAAGGTCGAGTCAATAACCCTGGATTAGTGGCATATAAGCCAGGTTATAATTATCTTGATTACATACAACTTGCAGGAGGTTTCGGATTTCGTGCGGACGAAAATGCAACTCTGGTGGTCAAATCAAAAGGTGAGCAATTCCGCGCCAAGGATTTTAATTATACTATTGAACCTGGAGATAATATTCTCGTTCCACCTGAAGAAGAAGTTACTTTTTTCGAGGTATTTACAACATCGCTAACTATTGCCTCTCAGATTTTGACTATCGCTGGTGTGGTTTTAGCAATTGTTAGATTAAGGTAAAAAATGACAGAACAAAATAATCAAAAAATTAATTTTTACTTTCTTGAAATTGTTAAATCGTCATTCAAACATTATAAGTTTATTCTCCTTTTTACTTTATCCACTTCTATAATCGTATATCTTATCACCTATATTCTACCACATAAATTTGAATGCCAAGCGACTTTACTACCTCCCGAAGAAGCAGCACCTGGGTCTCTTTCAGAATTTTTGAGATCGTTTTCAAATCTCCCTACAACTTTCGGAGGGACTCAAAGAACTAAAATTCAATTATATTATGAAATGTTAAAAAGTAAAGAAATTGCACGCTATATTTCTGCAAAACCCGAAATCAAAAACTTTACAATTTTTAGTAACTTAGATTCAACAAAACTTATTAGAACGATATACAAGTCATTAGATATTGATTTGAAACAATCTGGTTTATTTACCATTTCTGCAAATGCTTCGACAGGCTTTTTTCCTACAGCAAAAGAAAAACAAGAAGCAGCACAAGCATCTGCAACAATTGTTAAATTGGCTATTCAATCGCTTGATACTCTTGTTAGAACCCGAATTTCGACCCGATCCAAAAGAAAAATTACTCTTATCGATAATTTGCTAGCTCAAAAAAAGCCACAACTTGATTCATTAGAAAAAGAAATCGAAGCTTTCCAGTCCAAAAATAAAATCATTTCCCTCGATGAGCAAAGCCGAGCTATTCTTTCAACTGCAATAAATATTGGTAGTGAATTGGCAAAGTCCGAAATTGAACTTTCTCTTTATCAAACAGAATATGAAACAACATCCCCTGTTATTCAAGCAATAAAAGAAAAGATTCAAAAGTTACGAGAACAATACCTAAAAGTCCAAAGTGGTGGGTTAACTGGGGCAGACGCCTTTTCCATTCCATTGGAAAATGTACCCAATCTTATTAGGCGGTATATGGCTCTACTTCGTGAACAAAAAGTCCTTGAGCAGGTAACAATTTTTCTTGAAACTCAAAAATATACTGAAGCTATTCAAGAACAAACCGAAATTCCAGGTGTCGATATTCTTGATACACCTATTATTCCTACAAAACCATTTTCACCAAATAGAAAGCTTCTTACACTTTTCTCTCTCTTACTTTCCATTTTTATTTCGGTCCTTTTAGTCAATTACAAAATTTATAGAAAAGGGATAAAAACAAAAAGAGAGGTATAATATTACCTCTCTTTTATTAAAACCTAATATACACCCTTATTATTTGTTCTCTTTAAAGATTCGTGATACTTCATCCCAATTTACAACGTTCCACCAATTTTCAACATATTCATTTCTTCGGTTTTGGTATTTTAAATAGTAAGCATGTTCCCATACGTCAATTCCAAGAATTGGGATTCCTCGAACTTCAGCAACATCCATAAGCGGATTGTCCTGATTTGGAGTTGAGGTTACAACAAGTTTTCCATTGGACATGACTAACCAAGCCCATCCTGAACCAAAGCGTCCTAAAGCAGAATCTGTAAATGCTTTTTTAAAATTTTCGAACGAACCAAAAGTTGAATTTAAGGCATCCAAAAGTTCCCCAGTTGGAAGTCCACTGCCACTAGGCTTCATAATATTCCAGAAAAAAGTATGATTCCAATGACCTCCACCATTATTTCGAACGGCAACTGGAACCTTCGAGGCATTTTGAATTAATTCCTCAAGCGATTTCGTTGCAAGTTCAGTGTTTTCGATCGCTTTGTTAAGATTGTTTACGTAAGCTTGATGATGTTTCGTATGATGTAATTCCATTGTCCATTTGTCAATGTAGGGTTCTAATGCATCATATGGATAATTTAATTGGGGCAATTGAAATTTACCGTTCATCTTTAACTCCTTTGTTTTGTTAAACAAATTATTAGAATTATTTTTTAAACCATTCAAAGAGATCAAACTAAGAGAGCTAACTGAACCGAAAATAAAATTTCTTCTATTCATAGGTAAACCTAATTTAAAAAATAAAGTCGAAAATAAAATAATTTTATTTTATCTAAATTTTTTATTTGATTATCTTTTTTCGATAAATAAAATTAATTAATATTAAACAAAAATGGAAAATTTTAAAAGAAACAAAAAAAGGGGCACTGAGTGTGCCCCTAAATAGACCAATGAAATAATTGTTAGCGAGTAATTACAAGATATTTCGAGATTCTTACCCCATCAACAACCAAAGTGTAAATATAAACACCACTTTGAAGTTGTAAATCTTCTGAATTGATCTCGATTGAATGCAATCCTGCGGAGTAATTTCCTTGGGCTAGAATAATTTCACGTTCGCCAAGCAAATCGTTCAAAGTTAATCTTATGTTCGAAGCTTTGGGCAAGTTAAATTGAATAAATGATTTAACATCGAACGGATTTGGCTGGTTTTGCAGCAATTGAACACCATCTTCTTCTACAGGAACACCAAGAATAGTTTTAAAAGTTACAGTTACAACACATTCTTTACTATAAACTTCCCCGCATTGATTATAAACACGAACTTTATAAGTTCCTGCGTCGGTGGTTTGTGCACTCATGATTTCAAGAGTAGGTTCAGTAACTCCTATCTCTTGGTCGTCTTTGAACCATTGGTAACTTAAATCATCCCCTGAGGCCCCAATAGTCAAAATAATTGGTTCGCCTGTATTAACTTGATATGTTTCCGGTAAGTCAGAGGTAATAACAGGTTTTGCAAGGATTGCTAATTGAGCAGGTCCGACAATAGTTTGGTCGAAATCTTCAATAGTTACAATAACATCATAAGTACCAGCATCAGCAGGTTCAACGTTGTTTATTGTCAAGGTCGATGTATTTACGCCGCTGTATTTACTACCTTCTTGAAGCTCTACACCGTTGAAACGCCATTGATATTGCAATGTATAACCAACAACAGTAGAACTTGCATTAACTGTAAACGAAACATTATCGCCTTCGCAAGCTTGTTGGTCTTGTAGTGGTTGAGCAATAATTCTCGGTTTTTGACTCAAAACAATAAAGTCTGAGGTATCAACTCCACAAAGCCCTTCGACAACAACGTAGTAATTTGTACCAAAATCAGCAGGTTTTAAGTCACGAATAGTCATAATCGATGAATTAACTCCCGCAATTCTGTCGCTATTTTGCAAAGCAACATTACCTCTATACCACTGTATTTTTGGTTGCAATAATGGATTATCTTGGGAAGAGATATGTACGTCGATTTCAAAAGTTGCAATTGAACCTAAATCACCATAGACCACGCGAGGTTGTCGGGTAATTTGTGTAGGCTCTACAGCATAAAGTAGAACAGGTTCTGTCCAAACATCGTCTGCCTCTCCATTGCCAGAAATCTTGCATCTATAAACACCAGCCATTTCATTAGTTAGCGGTGGTAACATATAAATTGCTTCGTTAGCTCCAGGAATTTCTTGATCATACAAATACCATTGATAATTTAATGTGCCACCAAAATCAATTTCGGCTACAACCGAGAAGTAATTATCAGTTGAACCAACACAATTGATTACATCATTTGGTTGTGAAGTAATTCTGATTACTGGATTCAAATTGTTTACACCAATGTAATATGCCTTATGGCGAGGATTGCCATCAATATCATATTTTTCTATTTCATCAGCGAGGGGGCCAAGTTCTATTAGTGGGTATTTGAAGTATAACTTATTATCAATCTTTGCTACCCGAGGATTATCGTCCGCAAGAAATACAACAGGAACAGACGAGGAGTTCAGATCAAGACCAGTTACTTGTTGCCAATCTTGGAGATTGAAAAGATTACCTAAAAAAGTGTTAGCAAAAATACTACCCGCTGTATAAAGATTATTTTCATCGCTAGTGGGTAAGGACATTTGGGGACCAAGAAGTTGAATAACTGTCCCGGTGCCTTTGTTGTAAATCATATTTCGCTTAAATACATTCCCAGGACCAAAGCTCCTTGAATCAATATATGCTATAGACCCACTTGTTGTACCCACAAAGGAATTATAATACATCTTGGTATTTTGAATCCCAGCAAAATTGATTGCACCAGAATTCAAAGTGCTGATAATATTATTCGCAATAATAATGTCTCCTGAATTTGCAAGCCACAAACCATAGCTTCCACCACTCAATCGTACATTGTTCTTATAAATTTTTGCAAAGTTCACGTTTTCAAGGTGGAAGGCTCTTGTGTTTGTGTTGCTGGCGAAATTCTTTTGTAGCATTATGTAATTATCGGAAGAACCAGAATTAATTATCACAATAGAACCTTTGGCATAAGAACCTGTCGAGCTTTGAGTAAATTGATTGTTATTCACATTTAAGTAATTTACACTCTGAGCAAAAATACCATTTGTATTTATTCCCATTACAGTGTTACCCACAACTTCCACTGGAACACCGAAATTTGAAAGAGATATTCCTGCATTTGGATTATAAATATCAATAGTTGATGCTGGTCCAACGCCACTTAACCTATTTCCACTTATTGTATTAGTAGTTACCAAAGGTGAATTTGTCTCAACATCTTTAGCACTTAGTAAAACTACGGGTCCTCCATTAAGATAAATTCCATAAAGAAGATTGATTCCAGAAATAGTATTGTCATTGATATAGAAGTTATTTACACCATCTAAATACGCACCATACCAATTTTGTCCGACAAATATATTGTTCCCTATTTGAATATTGTTTGATGTAAATCCCCTCGGAGAGACTAAGTAAATTCCAGTTGAACCATATCTTAAAGTGGTATTGGTTAAAGTGAAATTATTAATAGAACTTAAATTAGACAAAATTAAGGCAAAGCCTGGATCCTTGGGGGAATTCTGGCAACCAATCAATACGCAGTTTTCTAAGGTTAATCCATCAATGTTACCAGTAAGTTTAATTACATTACCAAAAGAACAACTGTTGTTCTTAATTGTAAGGTTTCGGAATGTAATCCCACCAAGGCGGTTAATCCAAAATACAAAATTGTCATTCGGCCCGTTCGGTGTATATTCAATAATAACATCGTCATTTCGGCCACTAAACGATTCAAAGGTAATTGGAAAGCGACGATAACCTACAGGTTGTAATAATATACCGCCCTCATAAGTTCCAGGTCGAATTTTCAACGTAACAGGCCCAGCAATACCCCAGTAAGCAATATAACTTGTAAAGTCAATCAATGTATTAAAGTCGGGATTTCTTCCCCCAATGGTATAAGTTCCACCTGCCAAAGCTTTAAATACTACAACAGTTCTTTCATCGTTTTCGGGAACGTCATCAGGATACCCATTTGGATTTTGAGTTGCAGCTTTAATATAGAAAGGCAAATTAGCAGTTCCAAAATCATAAGTACCAACCTCAACATCAATAGAATCCTGAGCGGCAAGATATCCAGTCCAATAATATGGGGTCTGGGCAACTCCATTTACCCACCAATTGATAGTCACACTTGTTAATGGTTTTGGAGCGTAGTTCTTTATTCGCAATTTGACAACATTAACACCCGGTTCAATTGGAAGCATTCCATCGGCATTCAAAAACCCAGCATCATTGAGAATTGGAGATACATTCTTTGTAAATGCATCGTTTGTCGGGTCTTTATCAGGAAGTGTATTTGCAACGGGGTCGGTACCACGAGGATTGCTTGTCCACGCTCTTATTGTAAAAGGTTGCCAAGGTGGAGCAGGTGTAAATTGGAAAGAGGGAGCAATAACGACTTCTACGGTTTGACCTGTATCAAGATTTCCAGTCCAATAATAGGGAGTCTGAGTAACTCCATCAACTGACCAATTGATAGTTACACTTGTTAATGGGAAGAATTGACCGAAGTTTTTCAAAACAACTCTAACTTCCTGTGGCTGATAGGAGTCGAATTTATCTATAGGACTTGTAATATTAACAATTCCAGCATCATTTTGTTTTATATCACCCTGAAATTTAACAAGATATGCATCATAAGAACCACCAATACTTGTTTGATGCCCATTGGAAGAAGCAATGTTAACAGATGAATATGTAAAGCCACCTATGAAAGGATTTCCTTGTCCATCGATACTAACACAACCATAATAGACATAGTCGTAGTCATTTCCACCGTAGTAAGTTCCCCATTTTCGAGTACTACCATCTGGCGAAAGCATCGCTAACCAGCCATCCATAT